>NZ_QNVJ01000064.1 GCF_003350345.1 Alkalilacustris brevis | reverse complement strand
TAAAGGCGCAGTGACCCTGTGCAAGCGATTTGTTTTCAACCAAAGGCAGGTGTATGCAGGTAAACGTGAAGTCTCAGGATTGGCTATGAACGGGAAAGCGGTGGCCAGACTGCATCTATGATCGAGTTATCCGATAGCCAGGTACTCCAAAAGAAAACTGGCATCAGGCTCCGCGACCAAGGCGCCCACACGCTCTGCCAGGACACGGCATTGTGGCGGGCCAAGCCGGCCAGAAGCGGCGGCCTGGAGCTTGCACAACAGATCCTCGTTAGAAAATGGGCGCTCGGGCCCCCCGCGGTACCGTGGATCAGCCTCCCGGGTAATGGAGCGTCCGTCATGCAAGCGCAGGGTCAGGCAGGATCGGATCGTTCCAAAGCCCTGCGCATCGATATCGGGATCGTGGATCAGCGCGATCCGTGCCTGCATGTCCTGGAATTCGTCACTGTCGATGAAATCCTGGCGAAATTCGGCGGCGCCGGCGCGCCGTGCAAGCGCGATCATTGCCAGCAGCGCGGGCATGCAGAACTTGGCCTCGAGCGGTGTCGCGGCGCGGGGGTAATGGATGGCCTGCGTGATATTTCGCCCGGCCTTGACGGTGATCTTGGCGATGTCCTCGGCGCCAAGATCGTGTTCGATCATCAGGTCGAGCAGCGCATCCATGGTCTGATGGGTCAATATGCCCGAAGGATAGGGCTTGATGCTCAGGCCCGGATCAACAGCACTCCACGGACTGCCGAAGGCGGTGCCGCCGGTTTGCGGTGCAGCCCCACTCAGAACCGTCGGCAAGCCCCAGTTGCCATCAAACGAGTCCCGGTTGGCATCAATGCCGCGTTGCGCCAGGTCAACCGCCAGAACGCCTGCCTGCGCGGCAAAGCCCGCATGCATCGCCTTGATGCGCGTTCCGTACTGGGTGCGCAGCCCGGCGGAACGTGTCGCGGCGATGCCGAGCGCCTGCGCGGCGGTATCCCGGTCGAGGCCCACGGCATGCGCGCAGGCCGCTGCCGCGCCAACCCCGCCCCAGACGGCAGTGGATTGAAACCCGCGTTCATAGACCGCAGGCGCTGACCATTCCGACAGCTTGCAGCAGATCTCCACCCCGACTGCATAAGACTGCAAGAGCCGAGCCCCGGAAAGTGGGTGGCCTTGCGACGCGTGCCGTCCGGCCAGCGCCAGAAGTGCGCCCAGGACCGGCGCAGAGGGGTGCATGAGCAACCCATAGCGGTGCTCGGGATTGACCGAGATCTGGGTGTCGTCCCAGTCATCCACATGGCCAAGCGTGCCAAAGATGAGCGCCGCCGCTCGCGCCGGAACCCTGGGGCCGCCATTTCCACCCGGCAGCGGCACCTCGGCCAAGCCCCCCTGCTCCTTTGCGTCCGCGATGAGAATATCGGCGACCGGATCATTCAATCCGGAGATCATCACCCCCAGAGTGTCGAGCACGGCGCGTTTGCTGACCTTGCAAAGCGGATCGTCCAGCGCGGCGGGATGATCGGCGGCGACGAAGCCGGCCATGTTCGCGCTGAGCGTTGTCTCTCCTGCGACGGCACTCATGATTTGCTGCCCGCAATCGCGGGGCGAAACAGCCGGACAAGGATCACACCAAGCAGAACTGCCGCCACACCCCAGAGCATCAATGCCGCGTCGGTGCGGAAGAAATAGGCCAGATCGCCCCGGCCCAGCAGCATTGCGCGCACGAAATTCGTCTCTGCCAGCGGCCCCAGGACCATGCCAAGGATCAGCGGCACCACTGGAAAGCCGAACCGGCGAAACAGCAGCCCGAGCGCGGCAAAGATCAACGTGAGCCAGACGTCGAACAACGAATAGCGCACCGAGAAGGCACCGATGAGGCATAGCGGAATGACCACGGGCGGCAGATAGAGCGGGTTGAGCCGCGTCACCAGTGCCATCGGCCCGGCCAGCAGCAGCCCGATGGGAATGATCAGAAGATTTGCCAGAAACAGCGCCCAGAGCACCGTATAGGCCTCAAGCGTGTAATTTGTCATCAGCTGCGGCCCGACCGAAATGCCGTGCATGTAGAGCGCGGCCAGCATCACCGCCGCTGTGGGGCTGCCTGGCACGCCCAGGGTCAGGGTGGGGACCATCGTGCCCGCCGTCACCGCATTGTCCGAGGCTTCGGTAGCGACAATGCCATCGGGCTCTCCGTTGCCAAAGTTGGCACCTTGGGGAGAGCTTCGCTTGGCTTCGGCGTAACTGAGGAAATTCGCCAGCGTCACCCCCACGCCCGGCAGGATTCCGAGCGAAAAGCCGATCACCGTGGACTTGAGCGTCAGAACCGGGCGGCGCAGCAGATAGTTGAAGCTGGCGCCGACCTCGCGCAAACCACGGCGCAGCATTCCATCGGCAGGCGCAACATATGCGACGGCCTGCGCGCTCAGAGTCTGGCGGCGCGAAGCCAATGCCAGCATCTCGGTCATGCCGAACAGCCCGATGATCGCAGGGATGAAGGGAATCCGGTCATAAAGTTCAATGAAGCCGAAGGTCAGCCGGGGCTGCGCATACTGGGGATCGGCCGACATCGTGGCGATGAGCATCCCTAAGAAACCGGCAATCAGTGCCTTGAGCGGCTGCTGGCCAACCAACGCTCCGATCAGCAACAGCCCGATCACCGCAACGATGAACATCTCTACCGACCCGAAGGAGAGCGCCACCTTCGACATCGGCTGGAGGAAGCCGATCACCGCCAGCGTCGCAAGGCAGCCACCCACCGCCGAGGCCATGCGCGCAATCGCGATGGCGAACTCGGCCTTGCCCTGGCGGGTCATCGGGTAACCCTCTAGCGCGGTCGCTGCTGCCCCGGCGGTGCCGGGCACATTGATCAGGATTGCCGGGACCGCCCCGGCAAAGGCCGCGCCGGCATAGATGGTCGCCATCAGGATCAAGGCGGATTCCGGCGCCAGGTAGATCGAGAATGGCAACAGGATCGCCGCTGCATTGGAGCTTGCAAACCCCGGCAGAACGCCCACGAAAAACCCCGCAAGAAGCCCGATAGCCACCAGCAACAGCCCCTCGGGCGTGAGAACGTTCAATAGCCCTGCAACGATCACGTCGCTCATGGTCTCGTCCCGTCATTTTATGCGTCTGGCGGCGGTTAAGTGCCGTCGTCACGCGGTAGAAGTATCCATTGGTCAGTCAGAAACGATTCAGCGGCAGGTCGAATGCCAGCACGAAGACAGCATAGAACAAGGCCGAGATCACAACTGACAGACCGGTCAGAAACGCCAGATGTTTGCGGCAAAGAAAGATGAACAGCACCAGCATCAACGCCAGATTCGCCAGCGACAGCCCGACGATCCTGCTGGTCCAGGTCGCAACCAGAACCAGCGCGAACGCCACCAGAAGATCGCCGGTGAAGGTGACATCGCGCGGAGCCATGGACTCGCCCTGTACGACACTGCCGCCGCGCAGAAACCGCACCCCCTCGACCAGAAGCAGCAGCGCGGTAAAGCCGAGGATCGCCAGGATCAAAAAGCGGGGATAGGCGAAGGCAAGGTTGGGCAGTCCTTTGGCGCTGATATAAAAGGCCGCGCAATACCCCAGCACGAGGCCAGGCACGACCACGAGTTCAAGCAGGTTTTCCCTTTTGGACGACATCGCGGCACCCTTCGAGATTGCGCCTTCAATACCCCGCGCCGTCAAGCCCCGGCACCATGGAGGGTGCCGAGGCTTGCGCGGATCAGTTGTGCCGGTCAGTCGGCCGCTGTGAACTCTTCGCGCGTGGCGACCAGTTCGGCAATGATATCATATTGCCGGAGATTGGCTGCATGATAGGTCTCGGGGTCGACATAGGCCACCTTGCCCAGTTCGCCACCCGCTTCGAGCATGGCCAGATAGTCTTCGTTGTGCTTGGCGGAATGGAAGGCCTCGACGAGTGTCGCAAATCGCTCCGGGTGGTTCTCGCGGCAGGCCGCGGTGACGAAGACGCCGTAGCTCGACTCGTTGTCATCCAGGTCGACGCCGAGTTGATCCTTGATCGGCGTTGCATCATCGGTGATCTCTGGCCAGCGGTTCTCGGAGTAATGAATGCCGAGAACGCGGGTGCCTTCTTCTACATTGCGGCTGTTGAACACCCCGGCATGGGTGAAGTCGACCTCTCCGCGCAGCAGGGCGTTGCGCGCATCCGCGCCGCCGCCAAAGGGCACGATGTTGAAGTCGGTGCCGGTCGCCTGCATGATGTCGAGAATGCCCATGTAGTAGTTGTTGGTGTAGAAGGCGACGCTGGCAGTGATCTCGCCCGGGCGCTCCAGGGCATCTTCGATCAGGTCGTTCATGCTCTGCCAGGGGGCCTCGTCGCGCACCCTTACCAGACCCGGCTCGGAAGTCAGGCCCGCGATCGGGTAGAAGTCCTCGTACTCATAGTTAACCTGCTGGGTCAGGGCCGAAAAGTGGATGTGCGGGATCCCCGTCAGCAGGATGTTCGTGCAATCATCCCCGGTCTCGTAGACCAGGTTTGTAGCCACGGCCGTGTTGCCGCCAGGGCGGTTCTCCACACGCAGCGGAACGCCGAGGGCCTCCTCAAGATAGGGCTGCGGCTGGCGCGCAGCCGCGTCGAACCCGCCGCCCGGGCTGGACACCACGTAAAGGGTCAGCGGACCGGTCGGCCAATCGTTGGCCAGCGCCGGTGTAACCAGCGCCAGTATCGCTGCCGAGCCGGTTGCCATGAGTTTGATTTTATTGCGCATCTTTTACTCTCCGTTGTCTGTTGTTTCATTTACTTGCTTGGTCGATGGCGCTTATCGGGAGGGCGCCATTCTCAGGCCGACACCGCCTTTCGGGCAGGTGCCGGATTTCTTGATTGAAACCATGTCGCGATCTCGCGCGCGGTGGTGAATTCGACGCCCGCGGTGCGCTTTAGACGCTGCAACGCGTGCTCAAGATGTACGAGCCGATGCGGCACCCCGATCAGGTGCGGGTGAAGCCCGATGCCGATCACAGCGGTATCGGGGGCGGCACGTGATGTCCGGAAGAACTCAAGCGTATCGGCAACCCGGCGCTCGAAATCTGCGGCCTCCTGATGCTGAACAGCGAAGACCACGCTATCGTTGAGTTCCATCGAGTAGGGCATGGCCATGATGTTGCCGCTCTCGCTATTCATCCAGCTCGGAAAATCGTCTATCCCCCAATCAAGACAGTGTGTGATCCCGTGCGCGGCCAAAATATCAATACTGTCATGGGTTTGCCGCAATCCGGGGGAAAGCCAGCCTTTCAGAGGCCTGCCAGTGAACTCGCCAAGGTCTTTCGCAACCTTGGCGACCATGGCCGCTTCCTTCTCGGGAACCACCGCATGCTGGCGAAGGCCGTGCCCGATGAAATCCCAACCCGCATCGCGCATCGCCAGCGCGGCATCGGCGTAGACCTTGAGTACATCGAGGTTGATTGAGGCCGAAACCGGGATGTCATAGGCGCGAAACATCTCGATCATGCGGGGCAGCCCGCAGCGGATGCCGTATTCGGCCCAGCTGAAATTGCAGACATCGGGGACGTTGTCGCGCCCGTGCGGCGGCGGCAATGCAGCGCGCGGCATCGGCTGATCATAAAGCCAATGCTCGACATTGACGACCACATGCACCAGCAACCTTTGCTCACTGGACTGCGCTTGCCGGGCGGGCACTTCGGCAAGGCGGAAAGGTACACGAGGATTCGAAATGTCGTTCATGTGTTTCACAACCTCTTAAAGACAGTGACGGTGACCAAAACGTATGGACGCATGTGGCCGTTACTGTCGGCGTTGTTCAGATTATACTTTGGTGACAGCCTGAACGGCCCGCGTGAAGTGCGCAGACAGCACTAGCAGTTATTCAGATTCTGAATACATTGATTCTGCGGCGGCACTTGCGGGACAGAGGGCGTGGAATGGATTTGCGACTGATTCGGTATTTTCTGCAGGTTGCGTCGAGCGGCAGCTTCTCGAAAGCGGCGCTGCAACTGGAAATGCCGCAGCCCAGCCTGAGCCGGAACATCCGCAAACTTGAAGGCGTGTTGGGAGGCATACTGTTTCATCGGGATGGCCGCGGCGCGCACCTCACCTTGCTTGGGCGCAGTTTCCTTGTGCACGCCCAAACCATCGTTGAGGCGTGGCAGGACGCTGAAGAGGAGCTGCACCGCCTGACACAATCGACCCGAGGCTCGGTCAGTTTCGGCCTGCCATCATCGGTGGGGCGAGTGTTATCCGTTCCGCTGGCCCGGCGCCTGGGCGAGGCCTATCCGGACCTCTCCATCCGTATTCTCGAAGGGTTCAGCGGCCATGTCGCCGAGTGGCTGCAAAACGGCCAGATCGACATTGCGGTGCTGTATCGTGGAAGCCTGAGCCCCGGTTTGATTTCGGAGGTACTGGCCGCGGAAGAACTCTACTGTTTTGCCACCCCCGATGCCTTCCGCGCCTTGGACGGGTGCGACACGCCCGAGGCTCCGATCCCGTTTGGCGCGCTGGCCCGCACACCCCTTGTGCTGCCGGGGCGCCCGCATGGCCTGCGTCGCTACCTTGACCGTGCGGCGCGGGAGAACGATCTGGAATTGCAGGTCGTACTCGAGGTTGATGCCCTCTACACGACATTCGAGGCAGCCCGGGCGCAGATCGGCATGGCGATCATGCCGAAAGCTGCACTTGCGGGCGATCTTGTTTCAAATGGTATGGTCGCGCGGCGTATTGAAGCCCCCGTGCTGACACAGAACCTGTATCTGGCCACAGGGGCGCGGCGTCCGAATTTCGCCGCCGGCCCGGAGATGATTTCACTGATCAAGGCGATTAGTGCCGAACTGGTCGCCAAGGAATACTGGGTGCCGGCGCGCACCTGACTGGAGGTGGCGCTGGCATGTTGTCCCGTCACCCGTCTAGCGTTGGCGCCAGCAGGCGAAACGGAGAACGCCTTGACTGCAGTGACAATGATTTCTCGACCGGAAGCTCGCCACCCACGGACGCCGCCCTCGGTTGGTTGACGGAGTTGTCAAAAAGTTGAGCGTCTGCTGCTTTATCTGCCGGGGAGGTCCCGTTTGCGGCCCGGCGCGCCGGAGGAGGCCGAGGGGGGGGAGGCAATCACCGTTCGCTCGACACGTGCCAACAGCGGAGCGCGCCTGCCGACCAGAATTTGGGGGCAGGTTAGGGGCTGTAAGCAGGACAAATAGATTTATCCTTTAAATACAATGCGAAATGGCGGAGAGACAGGGATTCGAACCCTGGGACCCCGTGAAGGGTCAACGGTTTTCGAGACCGCCCCGTTCGACCACTCCGGCACCTCTCCGCATGGTGTGGCTGGCAGGGATTTAACTTTCCGGGCAGCAGGATGCAAGTGGGGGATTGCAGGGATTTTGCCCGTATGTCCGGGCCGGGCTGGGGTAACGGAGGTTTGCGCGGGTCTGCCTTGGAAACCAGGGTCTGGTGGCCTACAACGTCACGCGAAGGCGCGCGCGGCGTCCCCTGGCGCGCGGCAGGAGAGGAGGCGCGGATGCTTCGCTGTTTCAGGCTTTTGCTGCCCGTCGCGTTTGTCATTGCCCTGGCCATGCCGGCGCGGGCCGAGCCGGTGCGCGCGCTTTACGATGCGCTGCGGCTTGAGAAGATCATGGATGTTGTTGCCGAAGAGGGGCGCATTCATGCCGGGGAGATCGGCGAGGCGTTGCTTGGCGGGCGCGTCGATCAGGCCTGGGGCGACTCTGTCGAAGAGCTTTACGAGCGCGACCGGATGCGTGCGCGCTTCCTGCCGCCTTTCGAGGAAGAGCTCGCCCGGGCCGGCGACGATGCGGTGCAGGAAATGCTGGATTTCTTGTTATCGGCACGCGGGATCCGGATCATCGGGCTGGAAATCTCGGCCCGGGAGGCGCTGCTTGACGAAGAGGTCGAGGAAAGCGCACGTGCCGCAGTTGAGACCCTGCGTGCCGAGGAACCCGAACGGATGGCGCAGATCGACCGCTTTGTGGAGGCCAACGGGCTGATCGAGGAGAATGTGGTCGGCGCGCTCAATGCTTCAATCGCCTTTTACCGTGGCCTTGCGGAAAGCGGCGCGCCGGGTTTCGACCTGCCCGCCGAGATGTTTCTGGCCGAGGTCTGGTCGCGCGAGCCCGAGATCCGCGAAGAAACGGAAGACTGGCTCTACGGCTTTCTTGCTCTGGCTTACGGGCCGCTTGCGACAGAGGATCTCGAGGCCTATGTCGCCTTCTCCGAAACCGGGGCAGGGCAGCGGCTGAACACGGCGCTGTTTCTGGGATTCAGCGCGGTTTTCGAGTCGATCTCGCATGATCTGGGGCGCGCGGCCGGGCGGGCGCTGACGGGCAGCGATATCTGAGCAGGCGACCGGCCAGTTGGGCCGATGCGCCGAAGTCGACTGCAATAGCCGCGCACTCAAAGGCGACAGGATGCGCGTAAAGGCGGACGTCGGAGAGGATTTTCGCGAAAAGGAAGGCGCGGTGCGCTACGTGATCGGGGGCTGTGACGGGTCGCCCGAGCCAGGGCGGACAGCGCATTTGCGGACGGTAATCTCTCGCGGTGTATGTGCGGGGAACTGGCGGTCGCGGCAGGACTCGAACCTGCTACCTCTGGCTTCGGAGGCCAGCGCTCTATCCAGATGAGCTACGCGACCCGATGCGCCGCGTATAGGCCAGATGACCGGACGCTGCAACGGGCAATCTGTGGCGCAAGTGGGGTGCGGGAAGGGGCCGGTCAGTGCAGATAGCGCTGCGCGCAGGCGTCGAAATCGAGCGCGGCCATCGTGCTTGCGATCCGGTCGCGCAGCCAGCGGTGTTGCGGGTCGTGTTCGTTGTCTTCATGCCAGAACATGCCCAGTTCGAGCACCGGCAGACTGACCGGCGTACGATAGACCCGCAGGCCCAGGGGGCGGGCGACGGCCTCGGCAAGCTGGCAGGGCAGCAGCGCGGCCAGTTCGCTGCGCGCCGCCGCCTGGGCGGTGGCCTGGAAATGCGGCAGCGCCAGCGCCACGCGGTCGCCCATCCCCAGCGATTCCAGAACCTCGACAGCGCAGCCGCTTTCGCCACCATCGCGCGAGTAGACGGCGTAATCCAGTTTTTCGAAGGTCTCCATGGGCAGCACGGCGCGGGGTTTCACCCCGGCCTCGGCAATCTGACTGTTTCGGGCCGAAGCGGCGATCACGAAGGCCGAGCGGAAAAGCGGCGCGCTGCACACCCGCGCGGGCAGGTCGGGCAGGTGTTCGAGCGCCACGTCGATTTCGCGCGTCTGCAACAGCCCGGCAATATCGCCACGCGCCGCATCCAGCAGGCGCAGCCGCACCTGCGGCGCAAGCCGGGTCACGCTGGCCGAGAACTCGGGCATGAACAGCAGCGAGAAGAAATCCGCGCCCATCAGCGTGAAGCTGCATCGCAGTTTCGTGGGGTCGACGTGGCCGTTTTCCTCGAAGGCGCGCTCGAGTGCGGCAAGAGCCTCGGCCACGGCGGGTGCCAGCCGCTGGGCCTGGGCCGTCGGCACCATGCTGTTGCCGGCCCGCAGGAAGAGCGGGTCACCGGTCGCCTGTCTGAGCCGCCCCAGGGCGGAACTGACCGCAGGCTGGCTGAGCCCAAGCTGCGCCCCGGCGCGCGTGACGCTGCCCTCGCGCATCAGCGCATGAAAGACGCGGATGAGATTGAGGTCGAGCGTTCTGAGGTTCATGGCTCTGTTTCCGAACCTTGCGCCTGCGGCGGCCTGGGTCACCGTTATTCATATCATGGATATGCAACATTGCGACATTCAATTTCCGCGATGCCCCCGCGCGGGAGTAGCATCCGGCCACCGGCGGCATGTCGCTGAGGCCTGCCGGGCAGGCACAACAACGAGGAGGGGACACATGCCGAAGCTTTCGCAGTGGTATTTCAAGACGGCGATCGTCTTTCTGATGCTGGGAATTCTGGTCGGGCTCCAGATGTCGATCAGCGGGGTTCACAATGTGACCGGCGCCCACGCACATGCCAATCTGCTTGGCTGGGTGACGATGGCGCTGTTTGGCGGATACTTTGCGCTCAACCCGGCCAAGGCCGAGGGGCGCCTGGCGCAGATTCAATACTGGGTCTACACGACGGGCGTGGTGATCATGGCGCCGTCGCTTTACCTGATGCTGATGGGTAATCCGGCCTTTGAACCGCTGGTGGCGATCAGCTCGTTCATCGTGCTTGCCGGTGTGCTGCTATTCGCAGTGATCGTCTTTGCCCGCACGGAGACAGAGGTCAGGGCCGAGCGCTCGGCCGCCATCTGACGCAGCACAAAGCAGCCCGTGCCGCCGCTGCCAAGGGGCGGCGGCGCCTTTGCCTCAGACCATCATTTCCTTGGTCGCGGTCAGCTTTACGCCTGGCCAGTCGCGTGCGATGCGGTCGATATCCCATTGCAGGCGCGTCAGGTAGACGATGTCGCCGTCATTGTCGGTAGCGATATGGCCCTTGTTGGCGGCGACGAACTTCTCGACCTCGGCTTTCTCGCCCGACACCCAGCGGGCCGAGGTAAATTGTGAGCCCTCGAACCGCACCGGAAGCCCGTATTCCAGCTCTATCCGGCTGGCCAGGACCTCGAACTGCAGCGCGCCCACGACGCCCACGATAAAGCCTGCACCCAGCATCGGCTTGAACACTTTGGCCGCGCCTTCCTCGGCGAATTGCATCAGCGCCTTGTCCAGGTGCTTGGCCTTCATCGGGTCGCCCGCACGGCAATTGCGCAGCAGTTCCGGCGCGAAGGAGGGGATGCCGGTGAAGCGCAGCGCCTCGCCTTCGGTCAGCGCGTCGCCGATGCGCAACTGTCCGTGGTTGGGGATGCCGATGATGTCGCCGGCCCAGGCCTCGTCGGCGAGTTCACGGTCGGCGGCGAGGAAAAGGACGGGGTTGGTTACCGCCATCTGCTTTTTTGACCGCACATGCAAAAGCTTCATGCCGCGGGTGAAATGCCCCGAAGCCATGCGCACGAAGGCCACGCGGTCGCGGTGCTTGGGGTCCATGTTGGCCTGCACCTTGAAGACAAAGCCGGTCACGGCCTTCTCTTCGGGCAGAACCTGGCGGTTGGCGCGCTGGGGCTGGGGCGGCGGGCCATAGTTGGCGATGCCGTTCATCAACTCGCGAACCCCAAAGGAGTTGATCGCCGAGCCGAACCAGATCGGGGTGAGGTGCCCTTCCAGCAGGCTCTTGTGATCGAAGGCGGGCATCAGCTCGCGCGCCATCTCGACCTCTTCGCGCAACTGCGCCAACTGCGCCGCGGGGATGTGGTCGGCCAGCCTTGGGTCGGCCAGCCCGTCCAGCTTGATCGACTCGGCCACGCGGTTGCGGTCGGCGCGGTCCATCAGTTCCAGCCGGTCGCCCAGCAGGTCGTAGCAGCCCAGAAAATCGCGTCCCATGCCGATGGGCCAGCTTGCCGGGGTCACGTCGATGGCCAGGTTTTCCTGGATCTCGTCGATGATCTCGAAGGTGTCGCGCGCTTCGCGGTCCATCTTGTTGCAAAACGTCAGGATCGGCAGGTCGCGCAGGCGGCAGACCTCGAACAGCTTGCGGGTCTGGCTTTCCACACCCTTGGCGCCGTCGATCACCATGATCGCCGCATCCACCGCCGTGAGCGTGCGATAGGTGTCTTCCGAGAAATCGCTGTGACCGGGCGTATCGACCAGGTTGAAGCGGTGGCTGTCATAATCGAACGACATCGCCGAGGCCGAGACCGAGATGCCGCGATCCTTTTCCATCTGCATGAAATCCGAACGCGTGCGCCGCGCCTCGCCCTTTGCGCGCACCTGCCCGGCAAGCTGGATCGCCCCGCCGTAAAGCAGGAATTTCTCGGTCAGTGTGGTCTTGCCCGCGTCCGGATGCGAGATGATCGCGAAGGTGCGGCGGCGCGCGATTTCGGGCGGCAGTGCGGGGCGGATTTCTACGGGGTTCGACATGCCCGCGCGTATACGGGCGGCTGCAGGCCTTGGCAAGAAGGCCGGCCGCCTGGCACAGCATTAGGGTGATGTTTGCCCGGTTTGCGTCTCGCGCTGTGGGGGCGTGATGCCGCTGGCGGTCGGGGCGCTCGCCTCTGATAACGGTTTTAAGCCTCCCGCCTTCGCAGGATCACAATTAATTTTGCCGAAACTTATCAGTATTCTGGCCGGGGAATGGAGTTATGTATTTGAATATGACTTTTTCAAGGCATTGACGAATAAGATTCTTGCCTCATGCCGCCGAACTGCCTACACCCAAAAAGGGGGATGGCAAGAAAGGTCTCGGACTGGGCATGTTTGACTTCAGTGATCCGGGAACGCGTTCGCAATGCGTCATTGGGCGTTGAGGATACGTCCGTATATCGCGGCAGGTGTGCTTCTGGCATTGTCTGGAGCCGCCGGCTTCGCACAAACTCCATCCGAAGATGATGCGCCGATCGGCAGGTTCGGGTTCGGCCTGTTTTACGAGGCGGAAGGCGGGCCGGGTCTTGAGCTCGACATTTATACCCACGATCTTTTCGGCCGCGGCGTCGAGGCCGAGGCCAGTTTCTCCACCACACAGCGCGCGCGTCACGGTCGCATAGCGGCCAGCTCGGCGCTGGCGTCGGGCTGGGATATCGGCTTTGCAATCAGCGGATCGCAGAGCGACCGGCGCGGTGTTTCGTTCGAATACAAGGCGTTCGGGGCAGAGGTGACGCTTGGCCGTCAGATTTCGCCCGATCTGAGGTTTTCGACACGCCTGCGGCAGCTTCACTCCAGAATCTCGCATGTGAACACCGATCAGCCTGTACTGGTCGATGAGGGGGCCACAGGCTGGCAGGTCGATCGCAGCATTGGCTATGCGCTGAGCTATCGCTCGCCCCAATCGGCTTATGACGGGTATTCGCGGTTCTTGGCCGGTTTCTCGCAGGATCTTTCGGGTTTCGGTGGCGATCGCAAATATCTGGTCAGCCGCGCGTATCTGACCCTGCGGCACGGGCTTATGGATGGCTGGCTGCGCACGCGGGCCGAACTGGAGGTTGCGGGGCTGCACATGCAATCGGGCAGCAGCCGCATATCGGAACGCTTCCATCTGGGCGATTACATGCGCGGCTTTCGCCATTACGGGGCCGGGCCGCGCGATACCACGGCCGCGGGCAATGACGCGATGGGCGGAAATTTCGTGGCGGTGGCGCGCCTTGATGCCGAGGTGCCGCTGACCCGCGCGCCCGACAACCGGCTTTTCGGCGGCGCATTCGTGGATGTGGGCAGCGCCTGGGGGCTTGACGATGCCCGCGCCGCCGGGGGCGGTGTGGTTGACGACCAGCGCCGCTGGCGGGCGGTGGCCGGGGTCAATCTGGGATGGGACACGGGCATGGGGCGGCTGAACCTGACGCTTGCGGATGCCGTGGTGAAGCGCGACGGCGACAAGGTCATGAATGTGAATGTTTCCTTTTCAACCCGGTTCTGAGGCCGGGGAGAAGTTGTGATGTGGTGAGATTTAAACCGGAAAGCAGGGCATATGACCAAGCAGTTGATGATATATGAAAACGCGGTGCCGATCCGGTCGGATGTGCACCGTGATACATATGTCAGATCCGGGGCATCCTATTCCTTTGCCAGGCCGCTGAATTCGGCGCCGTTGCTCGCCGCCGAGTTCGTGGCCGCGGCGGTGGAGTTTCCCATCGTTTTCATCGGCGAGGGTGAAAATGTCACGCCTGCCGCGATCCTCGGGCTGCGCGACGGCGAAAACCTTTTCGTCGATGAGCACGGCAAATGGACAGCGCCCTATATCCCCGCGTTCTTCCGGCGCTATCCCTTCGTTTTCGCCCAGGGCGAGGACGAGTCCCTGACGCTGTGCATCGACGAAAGCTTTGACGGGGTGAACACCGAGGGGCGCGGCGAGCGGCTTTTCGATGCCGAAGGCAATCGCACCGAATACCTGGGCCGGATGCTTGGCTTCGCGTCAAGCTACCAGCAGCAGTTCGAGCGCACAAAAGCCTTCTGCGCCCGGCTGGTGCGGCTTGATCTGCTTGAACCGGCGCAGGCCCGTTTTGCGGTGCCGGGCCAGCCCGCACGCTCGATGTCGGGGTTCCGGGCGATCCGGCGCGAGCGGCTGCGCCAGCTCCCGCAGGACGAACTGGCCGAGATGTTCGCCAATGATGAACTGGAACTGTGCTTCCAGCATCTGGTTTCGCTTGGGAATGTCGCAAAGCTGATCCAGGCGCTTTCGGCTGATGATGCGGGCGCGGATGCCGAAGAAAAACCGGCGGAGGCGACGGTCGAATAAGAAACCGGCACGGACAAGCAGACCGGAAAACACGATTGATGAAGCGAACGAAATACAACGGACGAGGGGAAGACAGGGCCATGAGAACAGTATGGACAAGGCCAGCTTCGTGTAGGCTTGCGTGATGGCGGCCCCGGTCGCGCGTAACATCGCCGGTGCCGGACGGTTGCAGGCTGTGGAAATGGCAAGCCGGGGCAGGCGGGGGCTGCGGCAACGGCCGGTCATGCTGGCTGTCGTTTGTGTTGCCGGGTTGTCGCTGGCAGGGTGTGAAGACCTGTATCGTCAGGAAGTGGCGCATCAGCGCGTCGAGGATTTCTCCGTTTCCGTGCAGGCCGAAACTACGCGCGCCGTGCCGGGGCCCGAAATGGGTCTGGATGATTTCGTGACGGTCGTTCTGCGCCACAACCCCGAACTGGCAGGCGCCCGCAGGCAGGTCGAGGCCGCCGAGGCCCATATGTCCGAGCGTCGCGCGGCGCTGATGCCGCAGGTCCGCCTTGAGGCCGAAGCCACCACCACAGAACAACGGGTGCGCAGCACGACGAATGAGTCGTTCTCGCCGGATCAGGATGCGACAAGCCGCGAGAATTACGAAGCGACCCTGTCGATCAGCCAGGCGGTGCTTGATGGCCCTGCGCTGGCTGATTTGCGCACCGCGCAGGCGCAGCTTGACGGGCGCGTAGCCGAACTGGCCGATGCCGAGCAGACCACGATAGACACCACGCTTCAGCTGTATCTCAGTGTCGTCGAGGCCTATGAGCGCTATCGCCTTGCGCAAGCCGAGGTCGGGTTTTTCTCGCATCTGGCGGAAGAGGAAGATGCCCGCGTATCAGCGGGCGAGATGCGTTCGGCCAGGGCCGTGGGCACGCGCGCCGAACTGGCGCGCGCCCGCACCGCGGCGATTTCGGCCTCGCAGGATTTCATGTCGCGCCGCAACGAGCTGTGCCGCATAGCACAGGCGCAGGCCTGCCCGCGCGTTGGGGCGATGTCGATCGGTGGCGCGCTGCCGCGGCCGGTGCCGCTGAGCGATGCGGAGCGGATGCGTATTGCCGACAGCCCTGCGCAGCGGGCGCTGCTGTCTTCGCTTGAGGTGGCCAACCGCGAGATCGACCGCGCCGTTTCTGAAAGACTGCCGCGCGTCACGGCACGGATCGAGTTCGAACGACGCCGCCAGGTTGGCGACACGGTTTTTACCGCTTCGTCGGATATCGAGGAAATCCGCGCGGGGGTTTACGTGGACTGGCTGCTGTTCAGCAGCGGCCGCGTCACGGCGGCCCGCGACCGGCGCGTTGCCGAAGCGCAAAGCGCGGTCGAGCGGATCCGCTCGGAACGCAACGTGCAGCTTAACCAGCTTGAGTCGGCCGATGCCTCGCTGCTTGCGCTCTGGCGCAACGACGCTGCGCTGCGCGAGCTTGTCTCGCTGCGGCGCGAGGCGGTGTCGCAGGCCCGGCGCGAACGCGATGCGGGGCAACTGACCGATCTGGCCGTGCGCGAACTGGAGATGGAGCTTGCACGCAACGAGGTTGGTCTGAGCGCGGTGCGCCGCAACTATCTGCTTGCGCTGGTCGCGCGTCACCGTGCGACCGGCACCCTGGATGAGGGGGTGATTACCCTGATTCACCGGCTGACCAGTGCGCCGCGCGCATCGGATAACCAAATTGCCGCCGCATTACGGCGGTAATCACGGCTTGTCATAGAGGTAACGCCATGAACAAATTCGTCAAAAGCCCGATTTCCCGGCGCAGAATGGCGGTCGAACCTCTGGAAGACAGAATTCTTCTGTCGGTTGATCTGATCCCCTATGCCCCCGACTTGCGCGACGAAAGCCCCGAGGCCTATGTCCGGGTGCTCGATCGTGAGGAAACCACGGGCGAAACGGTCATCTCCAACGATGCCGAGCCGGAAAGCCTGCAAGCGCAGGAGCTTGTGCTGGTGGACAGCCGCGCAGGCGACATGGCCGCGCTGGTCGAGGCATTGCGCGCCGCGGGTTTCGACGAGACCGGGCCGCAACGCTATGTCGAAGTCACCAGCGAACAGGACGTGCTCGACGCGCTGACGGGCGCAAGCGACCTTGATGCGGTGCACTGGCTGGCGCATGGCCATGCCGCCGGCTTCCAGGTGGGCGAGCGGATCATTGGCGAGGATGTCGCGGCCGACGATCCGGTGGTCCAGGCGTTGGCGCAGGCGCTCAAGCCCAGTGGCGACCTGATGCTCTATGCCTGCGATCTGGGGCAGGGGTTGCTGCCCGAGCGGCTGGCCACGCTGACCGGCGCGGATGTGGCGGCCTCGATCGATGCCACCGGTTCCTACGACATGGGCGGCGATTGGATCCTTGAGACAAGCGTTGGCGAGATCGAGACGCAGAGCCTCTATTTCGGCACCGTGCCGGGCATCCTGCTGAGCTATGGCAACGTTTTCGAAAAGCTGGCCGACGAGCCGGTGGAAGCTGCCGAAGCTGACCTCGATCTGCACGGGGTGTTTGCCGAAGGCGGGGTGTTTGATGGGCTGGCACTGCTGCCCGACAACGGCGCCGCCGACCCGCTGCATGGCGCGACGCTGGAGGACGTGACCAAGGCGCTTGAGAAAGTCTCGCGCGAATCCGGCGCGGCGGCTTATGCGGCGCGGGTGGATGAGCTTTTCGACTCTGCCGGCCTGCCCGCCACGCTGAACGAGACCCAGCAAAACAGCCTGACCGATGCCTATGTGCGCGGCTCCGAGACGATCGACAGGGCCGCGCTGGCCGGGGCGCTCGAAGTTGTGCTCGACAAGCTGAGTGGTGAAACGGATATTCAGTTTGAGGCCCGCGCCGACCTGATCGCGGCGCGTGCGCTGGCGATGCTCAATCGGATCGACGTTTCCATCGATCACGACACGGGCGAAATTGTCCGCCTTGTCACCTATAACGGCCTGTGGGGCGGGTTCGACGCGGGGCTCCTGCCCGGTGCGGGTGGCTGGGACGACCTTGGCCTTGCCGTGTTCGGCGATCTCGTGCCCGACGCGCGCGGGCAGATCACCTTCGCCACGCAAACTTCGCTCAATAACGGGGCGGTTTCTGCCCATACCACCGACCTGCGCTTCGATTTCGGCGCAGCGATCACCCGCGAGGCGGCGCTGACCACCGCGCCGGTCAACGCGGAAGAATACCTCACCGTTGATCTGGAAGCTGACGGCAAGGGGCTTGCCGCGGGGGAATATGAACTCACCTGGGGTGGCGTGACCGTTGCAGCCACGGTCGCTGCGGGCGACCGCAGCGAAGCCGACCCGTTCCTGCTGTCCGATCTCGTGCGCCGCATGAGCGCCGACTCGGCTTATGCCGACGCGCCGTTCGAGATGCGCGCGGTCAACGGCGCGCTGGTGCTGACGGCCAAGCTGGCGGGCCCGATGGGTGGGGAAGCGTCGCTGACGCGCGACAGCACTGAGGTTTCCACGCGCGATGGCACCAAATCCGTCGCAGGTGTGTTCGCAAGGCAAAGCCTGACCCTGCCGCCGCTGGATGGCGTTTCCTGGGTGGTGGATCTGGGTCAGACCCAGGTGCAGACCGGCCCCATCACGGGCGCCGATGCCGAAGCGCGGGCTGAAGCCTTGCGCGATGCGTTGCACGATCAGGCCTCGGCGCTGGGCCTCACGCTCAGCCGTGATGGCGCGGTGCTGCTCATCGAATATCTCGGCACGCTTGCGCCCCTGGTCGTGCGTCTCAGCCCGGCGCCCGCGGCGCTGGTGACCGACGCCTTCCCGGTCGATGCAACGCCCGATTATTCGCGGGTGCAGCTCAACCTCTCGCTTCAGGGCGACGGGGCCGATCATGGCCATTACGCCTGGGCGCTTCGCCTGCCGCTGGAGTTCGGCGACAGCCGGTTGGCGGAGGCGTTTTCGGGCGATTACGTGCTGGCAGGCAGCGGCGAGGCGGCGGTGCCCGTCTATGCGCAATCCGTGCAGCAGCTTCTGGGGCGCGACGATCCTTTCGCGCAGCTTCAGGCTGACACCGGGATCGACATGCAGTGGCTGCAACGGGTGCAGGACCGGCTGCAAGGCGCGCATCCGGTCGGGCCTGACGGCATGGCGCTCATGGGTCTTCTGGCGCTGGAGCGTGACCTTCTGTCTGCCGGTATCGGTGGCCAGGACAAGACCCCCTACCTGCGCGGCACCAATCCCGACAACATGCCCGAAAACCAGCTTTCGGTGCTGCGGCAGGGCGAGGTGGACGAGAACGCGCCGAACCGCGATCTGCTCACGCTGGCCGACCTGGCCGGGCTGGGCCGCGCCGATGGTGCCCTGCCGCAGCTTGTGCGCGGTGTCAGCGATGCTGTCGCTGCGGGTTGGACCGCGCTGGACCCGCAAGACCGCGGCGCCACGGCGCTGGCGCAAATCGCGCAGTCTGTCAATGCCGCGCTGCTGGGGGTTGAGGCCTTTGAGAGCGCCGCCGCGCTGGACATGGACACGGCAGGTTCGGATGCGCTGATTTCGCTCGGCTACGGGGTTGCTGGCGTGCAGATCTCGCCCGCCTCGGAACAGGTGAGCAACGCGCGGACTGTCGATCTCAGCGGGGTGACCTTCGCGGCCTCGCAAAGCTATCGATTCAGCGTTGGGGCGACATCGGTTCTTGTCGATGCAGGGGCTAACCCGACGCCGGAGGCAGTCGCCCAGTCGCTTGCCGATCATTTTGACGATCTGCCCGAGTTCTCGGCCTCGGCTGCGGATGGCGTGCTTACAATCAGCGCGGGTGCGGGCGATCTGGCAATCAGCCTCGTTCAAGACGGCGCCTCCGGCAGCCTTTCGGTGCAGATCGACGGCGCGCTGATCGACACGGTGCTGGGCCAGCGGGCGATCTGGGGCGAGATTCCGCTGTTTTTCGAAATTGGCGAGCGTCTGGCCGATGCCGAGGTGGGCGCGAGCCTGCGCATGGGGTTCACCGCCGGGGCGGGGGCCGCTGTCAACTATGAAGATTTCCGCATCGGGGTGGATATCATTTCGGTCGACAACTCGTTGGCCGATCTGAAAAGCGGCCTGCCGGGTGGGCCGCGCGTTGACCTGGATACGCTGCGCCTTGGCGTGGCGCAGGATGCGATCCTGAGCAACGGCGAGTGGGATTTCGCCGATACGCAGGCGCGGCTCTCGCTCGACCTGGTGTTCTCCGACCCGCGCGGCAATGACGACCTGCGCGCGCTGTCGGTGTTGAACGACACCTATGTGATCGAGCTGCGCGACGGAGAGGGCGGCATCCCCCATGCGCTCAAGTCGCTGCGCACGGTCAACACCGGCTGGGCGGGCTTCCTCGATAGCGACGCGGTGCGCCAGGCGCTTTACGAGTTGGAGTTGCGGTCGCTCGACCAGCGCTTCGGCGAGGGTTTCCTCAATGCGCTGAGCGCGATGTCGCAGCTTAACGTGTTCATCCCGCCGCTGGGTGGCGGGCTTGTTGATTTCATCAAGGGACAGGCGGGCGCCGACCTCGAAGACTGGCTGGTAAATGCGCTGGCGGCCTCGCTCGACGGGCTGGAAGCCGAGGCGCTGGACGGCATCGCCGCCGCGCTTTCGGGTATCGATTTCTACGAAGTGGAAGCGGTTGGCAACGGGGCAGCGCCTGACCATGTGCAGGTCGATTTCGTGCTGGAAGACCAGTTCCTGCCACCCATGCTGATGGACCTGTCGCGCATCGCGGCATTTTCGGTTCTGGGCGGGGCGCTGAGCCTGCGGCCCGTGGTCTCAGTGCGCATGTCGGCGCAGATCCGCCATGTCGTCGGCGCTGACGGCAAGTTGCGCTTCGACATTGACTTCGTCGAACCCGATGACAGCCGCATTTTCGAGTTCCGCCTGCTGGCCGATGGCAACACCGTCACCGGCAGCACGCAGGGCACCGGAACCGGCGAACTGAGCGCGATCACCGGGTTGAGCGCCGAAGACCTGCTTGACCGCGAGTTCGGTGCAGGGCTTTCGGGCACGGGATTCCGCATTGACCTGGGCGGGCTTGGGCAGCTGGATGTCGATGACTTCTTCTTCGGCCTGATCCTCGGGATCGACGCCGAGGCGAATGACAGCGGCGTCTATACCGGCGGCGGATCGCCGCTGTTCGTGCCCAAGAATACCGACAAGGACGGCGCGATCTACCAGCTTCGCCTGCCGGTCGAATATGACGGGATGGACTACCCGATCAGCTTCGTGAAGGAAGGCTATAACGATATCGGGCTGGACGGGCCGCGCGCGCTTCTCGTCAACGATGCCGAATGGGAACTGCGCACCCTGCTCGAGCAGGCGGATGAGCGCTTTCTCTCGCGCTGGATGGAGGCCGCTGGCGGCGGTGTGTCGCCTTTCGTTTCGCTTCTGCTGCGCAGCGTCGAGTCGGCCGATGGCATCAGCGGGTTCATGACCGCGCCGATTCCGCTGCTCAACAACCTGTCCTTCTTCGACCTGCTCAATGACGCCGACGCGAGCGTGCTGTTCGAGAACATCCCCGACGCGGTGGCGGCCCATCTCGCCGCGCTGGAGGCGTTGACCGATCCGGCGACGCCGATCCATGCCGACGAATACGGCGATCTCATCACCTTCGTGCAGGACCTTGCCGGACGGCTTGACGCCATGGTCGGGGTCAAGCTGGTGAATGGCGATGCCGCGACACTGGAGAACCGCGACGACGCGGAAAAGGGGCTTTACGACCCGAACGATCCTGCGGCAGTTTATGAGTCCTCAAGCGAGATCGGCACCCTGCCGGCCGGGCTCTCGCCCGATGAGCAGCTTCTGAACGAGCTGCGCTATCGCATCACCATCGAAGACCTCGTCACCCTGAACAAGACAGCCGATGTCTTCGACCTTCCCGGTCTTTTCCAGCTTGGCAACACCGACATCCACCTGGTGGGCGACAATATCCGCATCCCCGGCTACGAGTTCGGGCTTGAGCTTGACCTGGGGCTGGAGATCGATTTCGGCCTGCGCCGCATCGGCGGCCAGTTCGAGGCGTTCATCGAGCTGTCGCGCGTCGATGGCGGGCTGAAGCTGACCTCCACCACCGATGCCGGCACGCGCGATTTCGTGCAGTTCCAGGGCGCGCAGGCTGTTGTCGTGGGCGAGGATGTGTTCAGCAACCCGACCGCGACCCAGCGGCTGATTTTTGCGCCGCGCTTCGTGTTTGCCCCGGTCGAGGGCGCAAAAGACCTCTCGGGTGGTGTGCAGGCGCAGATGCAGGGGCAGGCCGTGTTCGAGGTGGGCCTTACCTCAACCGGCGGTGGTGCGGCGGGGCAGTTGCGCATCGACTTCCTCGGCGGGCCGAACGCCAGCGTGCTTGAGGCCATTGCCGCCTTCACCGACGGCACGGTCGAGGGCGCGGCGATCACCGCCTATCTGGCTGAGCGGCTTCTGTCAGAGTTGCCTACCAGCGTGAACAACATCACCGTCAATGGCCATATGGCCGACGGGATGGAGCGGCTGGCCGAGGCACTGACCGGCGATGGCGGGCTGTTTGCTGACCTGTTCGGGGTGGAGGTGCCGTTCTCCGGCGGGCTGAGCCTCGCAGATATTCTGCTGTCCGATAATGCCAGCCTGCGCGAGGCGCTGGGTTTCGATGCGGTGATCGACCGCATGGGCGGCGAGGGGGCGTCCGGACTCAACGGTCAGACGCTTGTCTTCATCGCGCGCGAATTGAGCGACGCGCTGCTGACTGCCGTGGGCACGCCGGGCGATGTCAACGCGATGGACCCGCTCGATCTGCCGATCCGGTTCGAATATGACGTCAAGACCGCGCGGATGGTGATGATCTACGCGCCGACGATCAAGTTCGGCTATCAGGCGCGCGCCTCCATCGGGGTGGAGCAGCTTGCCGCCATGCTGGGCCTGGCGCCGGGCACGCCCGATTACAATGCGCTGGTCAATGAAGACGGGTTGTTGCGCGCCGATGCCGACCTGTTCGTGCAGCCGCATTTCCGCATCGGGCTCGGCAAGGATGGCAACGTGCTGCTGGGCGGCGGGCAGAACGGGCGGATCGACTTCACCGTTGCCTCCAGCACCGAGAAGTTCGACCTCGCCGAATTGACTGCCGAAGAAAAGCAGATCCAGCTGGGCCGCGACTCCGAACACTCCACCATCGAGCTTGACCTCGATGGCGATGGTACGCCTGATACCTTCCTCGACCTGAGCAGCGCAACGCTCGGCCAGTTCGGGCAGGCGGCGCAGTTCTCGGTGGTGAGCGGGATTTCGGATGCCTGGCTGTCGATCGACACCGCGCAGGCGCAGGCGCAGCTTGCCGCCGTCGAGCGCACGCTGAATGACCTGCGCGAGGCCCGCGCCGCGACACAGGCGGCGGCGGATGCGCTTTTCGACACCGCCGCCGCCTTGACCGCGGCAGAGAGTGCGGCAGTGGATGCGCAGGCGCGTTTTGATCGTTCTCTTGAAGACCCGAATGATGAATCCACCGGCAACCCGGTGCTGAAATCGCGGCTCGACCAGGCGAATGCTCTGGTGGCAAGCCTTCAGGCAGAATTTGCTGCCCGGCAGGCCACGTTGGGGAATGCGCGCGTTGCGATGGATTTGCTACGCGATCTGTTGATTGCGCGGCTGGCCGATGCCGAGGACATGGCCGCCAATGCCTTTGCCGAAACCGGGCTGGCCGGGTATCTGACCCAGCGCAAGGCCGCCGCCGATCAGGTTCTGGCGCAGGTCGCGCAGATGAGCGCGCTGGCCGGTATTCTGGTGGGGGCTGGCAACGCGGGCGATGTGCTGGCGCTTGCCGACACGCAGGATGCCGAGGCCGCGGCTCTGCGGCTGGCCGGCGATCTGGCCGCGCTGGAACATAACTGGAACGAGGCGCAGGCGCGCGCGGCTGTGGCGATTGCCCGTGCGGCGCTGCCGTCCTCCGACCCGTTGGGGCAGACCGCCGCGATTCTGGCCGATCTGGAAGCGGCGCGCGATCTGGCCGGGCAGGTGGCCGCGGCGGCCAACACGCTGAAGGACGCCGCCGGGGCGCTTCTGGCGCTGGCCGATGCGTTGCCCGCAGGGGATCTTCGCGACAGCCTGCTTGCGCGCGCCGGCGCCGTGGAAGACCGCGCCGAGGCCATTGCGGATGCCGCGCAATCCGCCCGCACCGCGATGGTGCAGACCCATGCCGCGCTGACCGCGCAGGATGGGCAGATGCGCGACGCGCTGGAAGATCTGGCGCTGGCCGAGGCGGCGGTGGCCCAGTTCGAGGCAGCGCTTTTCTCGATCGCCGATGCCTACCGCGCCGCGTTGCAGACGATCCGGGGCGGGGCATTGCAGGCGGGGCTGGACCAGCTTGCCAAGGCCGAGAACCGCATGGCCGCACTGAGCAACGACCTGGTGCTTGCGGCGGGGCTGGCCAATGGCAGCAAGGGGCTGCTTGAGGCGCTTGAAGCCGAGTTGAAAGACGCTGACGCCACGGCCAGCCTTGCCGATGTCATCACCCGGGCCGAACTGGCGGCGCAGCAGGCCGGCGATTTGAACACGCGGGTTGGCGAACTCGTCGATCTGTTGGCGGATGTGCGCGCGATCGCGGTCGATCTTGACGGAGGCGGCAGCAAGCCGCTGGGCGATCTGACCGCCGCCGAGATCGAGGAACTGACAGGCGCTGCCATCGCGGCGGTGGGTGCGGCGCTTGGCCAGCCCCTGTCCGATGTGCGCGATGCCATCGATGACTGGGCAGGGGCGCTGATCGTCGGGATCGGGGCGCTGCCCGAGATGGTCAGCCCGGAGTTGGACCTCAAAGGGCTCAACCTTGACCTCGAAGCCAATGCGACGGCGAATGACGGCAATGGCGGCTCTGATGTGGATGTCGGGTTGAAGGTCAGTCTCGACCTGCCCGAGACGGTGGGCACCTCGGACGAATTCAACCAGAACACGCAGTTCAACGCAACCCCGCCATCGTTCAATGAAGTGCGTTTCGCCAGCATCTACGAGGCGCTGGAAAGCTTCCGCGTCAGCGATCTGGCTTCGACGCTCAATGCCGCGCTCGATGCGCTGCTTGACGGGGCCAGCAGCGCCACGGGGATTGCGGTGCTTGAACAGCCCTTGCCGCTGATCGGCAAGAGCCTGTCGGAAATCATCGGGCTGGACACGGCGCTTGATGCGTTGCGCACGGCACTTGCCACCGCGCCGGAAACCGGCATCGCCCAGCTTGAGGGCATCCTGCGCGAGGCGCTGGGCGAGGACAGCCCGGTGGTCGTGCGCATCGAGGCCCCCGCCGGCCCTAGCCTGGATGAGCGTAACACCCTGGGCGTGATTGTCGAGATCGCGCAGCCGGATGACATGCCGCTCGAAGGGCTGACGCTCGCGGCGTTCGCCGAATTCCTCGGCATACCGATCCCCGAGAGCGCGCCGACGGCTGACCTCGAGATGGTGTTCACCGGCGGCGTGCAGACGATGCATGGCACGATCACGTTGACCGCCGCGCAGATCGAAATCCTGACGGCCGATCGCGGCCTGGTCGAAGGCTCGCCGCTTCGCGTGCTCGGCGCCGATGGCGAGGTGCTGGCCAATGGCGTGGTGCGCGTCATCAACGGCGATACGGTGCATGTGGAATGGGACGCGGGCTTCGACCCCGAAGATGCCGAAAAGCTGGTGTTCGACTATCTCACACCGGAGCGCGCGCGCGCGACCGCCAGCCTGATCGTGGCGGAGGCGACCGGCGGCAACGACAATGTCGTGGCCTGGGCGTCGTTCGCCAATGGCACGGCTTCGGCCCCGCTTCTCGGGCAGATGCGCTTTGACATCGACCTGCGCACCGTGGTGGTGGAGGCCGCCGACATCACCGAGGCTGCGGTCAATGCCGCCATCGGGGATGGGTTCACGGCGACTGACGGCCAAGGGAATGTGATCGCGCGCGGCACGGTCACCTCGGGCAAGGATGGCCAGGTCGGGCTACTTGTCAGTAGCGGCCAGATCGGCGAGGGCGTGAAGCTCAGCTTCGGAACCGCAACTAATATTGATGTGCAGGCTGTCGCCACCTTGCCGCTGGTGTTCATCGACGAGTTCGCCACCCGTGTCGATGCGCAGATCGACCTGAAACTGGCGCAGGACGGCACGCTTCTCAACTTCTCGGTGCCGATCATCGGCGCGAAGGACGTGCGCGTCACGCTCGGGGCGGGCGACACCCCGGTGACGCTGGGCACCGCGCGGATCGAGGCGCGCTTTGACGACCAGCAGCCCGATTACGCGCAGATCGCGCCGCAGTTCAATGCAACCGCGATGCGCCCGCGCACCGACATATCCTTTGCCGCCGATGCCGAACTCGACGCCCAGGCGCGGGTAATCTTTTCCGATGGCGCCACGCCGCTGACGGTTTCGCTGGGCAGCGCGTCACTTGCGGCGGGGCTGCAGGTGGGCACCTTTACCGCGCCGACGCTCGAATTCGCCTCGGGCAACCTGATAGAACGCATCCTGGATGCCGCCGGCATTTCGGCGCTTGAGGCGGGCTGGGGCGACCTCAGCCGCATCACCGCCGCGCTGGAGATGCTGGGCGAGCAGCTTCTGGGCGATCTCGACCGCGACGGCGGCCTGTACGACATGGTCATTCCGGGCCTTGGTAAATCCATTGAGGAGATGACGGGCCTCAAGGCGGGGCTGCGCGCGGCGCTTGATCTCATGCGCGACGCCCCCGGCCAGGCGCTGGAATTCGCCGCCGGGCTGATCCATGACGCCATGACCTCGAACAGCGATCCGGCGCGGTTTGCACCGGAAGAACTGGTGGTCAGCATCGCGGCGGGTGCGCCGGTAAACGGCGGGCTTGCCGACAGCATCGTGCTGGATATTGCCGGGCAGCGGCTGATCGAGGGCAGTATCGATCTGGGCATCGACCTGGGCGCGCTGAAACTGGCCGATGCGCAGGCACTGATCGACCAGCTTGGCCTGTTCGACCCCGGCCTGATCCAGGTGGCGGCAATTCACGGCACCAAGATCCGCTATGCGCTGAAGCTCGATCTCGATCTCAAGGTTGAGGTCTCCTGGGATAACGGGCCGCAATTCAGCTATGTGGTCGAGGATGTCCAGAACGGCGGCTACAAGCCCCTGACCAGCGGCCAGACCATCACGCCGATTTCGGTGCAGGCGCTGGCCGCGCTCGACCCGACCGACATTTCGCTGGCCATCGACGCGGGCAGCCTGGGCCGCTTCGGCCTTGTGGCGCGCGACGCGGCGGTCAGCTTCGGCCGTTCCGACAACATCAGCCTGACCTCTGCACCGTTGGCCGATCAGCTTGCCCGCTCGGGCGCGCGGATCGCGTTGACAGTCGATCAGGCGGGCAATGTCGGAACGCTGGTCGAGGGCGGTTTCCGCGCCGACATGGCGCTGCACCGGACTTTCGGCGAGGAATTGCAGCCGATCGAGGCCTACGCCAATGCCGCGCTGACCGGCACGCTGTCGGCCGACGCGCTGAAAACGCCTGAGATCGACATCGGCTTTATCAACGTGCCCGAGGATCTGGACCTGCGCGCGTTGCTGATGCCGATCCTCGACGATTTCACGGGCTTCACGCTTGAGGATCTGCGCGGCATGGCCGAGGAGGCCATTGCCTGGATTCGTGGCAACCCCGATGCCAGCGAAGGCTTCCTTGCCGAAAAGCTGCCCTTCATCGACCAGTCGATCAACGAGTTGCTGCCGGTGCAGGCGGTGTTCGATGCGATCAATCAGGTATTCGATACCATCGATGCCGGCCAGGCCACGATCACCGATGCGCTGCTGATCCTTGAGCGTGACGTGAACGCGGCGCTGGCCTCGGTCACGGGCTGGAACCAGCCGCCGGTGTTCAGCCTCAATTTCTCGACCCTGCCGGGCAACCCGTGGAACGGCGGCATCCCGCTGCGGGGGATCGAGATGCGGCTTGATTTCGACGATGCCGTGCTGGCGCGCGGTGCGATCGACATCGATATCGCCGACATGATCGGCGCGGGCGGCACCGGGCTGAGCGCCGAAATCGGCGCCACCGCGCAGGCCAGTGTCGGGGTTTCGGGGCTGCTGGTATTCGGCGGCGCGCTCTCGGTCGATGCCTCGCTCAACTCGCTCGGTTCGCTTGCGGGCAACCCGGGCCTGCTGGCGCCGCAGCTTTACGTCTCCACCGACAGCAACCTGGCAGTCAATTTCGGCATCGGCGCCGATGACATCGCCATGCGCGTTGGCCTTTCAAGCGATCTTGCGGCGTCAATCAGCGGCGGGGTGCTGGAACTGCGTGGCAGCGATGGCTCCAGCCCGGCCTCGCTCCGCTTCGGGCTGGCGCATCCCGACTATGCGGCGCCGGGGCAGTATTACCTGATCGGCACCGATGCGCCCAGCCTGGCGGCGGGCGGCGTGGAGAGCGTGTCGCAGATCGGTGCGGATAGCGGTGTCTACATCACAGGGCTGGCGCTGACCAATGACCTGATCCTTGGCGGTGCAACGCGCGTGGTCAACACCACGCTGTCGCAATCGGCGCTACATGACAGCAGCGTCGATGCCATCGCCGCGGGGCAGACGCGTTATGGCGTGGTGCTGGTCAGCGAAAACGAGCTTTGGCTTGACGAACGCCATACGGACGCCGACGCCACCAAAACGACCATCGGCGAGGGCGATCTCTTCCGCCCGGTGGTGCCGGGCACAGCGATGGATATCGCCAGCTTCGCGCGCGAGGGCAGCCAGATCCGCCTTGATCTACCGGCCGGGCAAACTGCCGGCTGGTTTGATGATTTCTCGGATGTGCTGCTTTCCTTCGATTACAACGGCCAGCGCCTGTCCTTCGCCGTTCCGCTCGTCCCGCCCACCGACGCGCAGGCCGATCATGTGTATGTCGCGGTGCCTTCGGGCTTTCTGGATGGCACATGGAGCAACCTGACGCTTGAAGCCATCGGCAACGCCGAGACCGAGGTGCGCGATGTCCAGCGCGGTGAAGTCGGCCCGGAAATGGGCTTTGTCTATGACATCACCCTTGCGGACACGACAGAAGCCAACAATTTCCTCGCCGAACTCGGCACGATCGCCGAGGCGGTGAATGGCGATCTGGCGAATCTGTCCTTCGGGGCCTCCGGCCTTGTGGGACGGATCATCGAACTGGATACCGCCAGCCGCACGGTGACGGTGATCCTGGATGCACCGCATGATGCGATCCAGACCGCCTTGCACGGTGGCGATGCCGCTTTCATTCAGGATCTGCTGGACAACACGCGGATCAGCGCGGGTTTTGCGCCGGTCTTTACGCTCGATGACCTCGGCCCGGTGCTGGATGCCGAGGTATTCGCCGATATTGTCCTCAAGGCCGATTTCGGCGGGCTTGAGATTGGCGCAATTCAGGGCGCGGCGCCGATTGCCGGTTTTGCGGATCTCAACCCGGTTGCTCTGTTCGATGCCCTGCGCGCCGAGGGCGGGAGCGGGATTTTTGGCGATCCCAGTGATCTGGCGGCTGAGATTCAGGGCCGGGTCGACGCCATTACCGACGCCATCACCAACCTTGATCAGCTAACCCCGCAGCAGATCATCGAATACCTCACGCTGGGCCTTGAGGCGATCATCGAGGGCGATGGCGCGGCGGCCAGCCTGCTGGAACTCAACCTGCCGATCGTGGACAAGTCGCTCGAAGACCTCACAGGGATCAAGGCGGTGCTGGCCGATGTGCTGGACGTGATCCGCCCCGAAGCCGGGCAGACACCGACGCTGGACGCATGGCTGGCCGACATTGCCGGCAAGGCCGGCGTGCCCGACGACCTGCTGACGCTGACCTACCGCGAGGGAGAGACCAGCAACGAGTGGGAACTCGACGTTTCGCTGAATTTCGAGGCGATCCTGCGCGAGGCGCTGCAAATCCAGCTTTCGCTGGATGATCTGGGCGATATCGGCCCGGTGGCGGCCACCGCCTTTGAAGGCTCGGTCAGTCTGGACATGGCGCTTGAGGGGCTGGCCAACCTCCGCATCGACCTGGTGCTTGCCGGGCAGGGGATCTACCCGCGCGAGTTGCGCCTGCTGGAAAGCTCGGGGCTGGATCTGGCCTTTGGCCTGCGGGTCGAGCAGGGCACAGGCGGCAACACACTGACCCTTTCCAGTGGCGCCATGGATGTGCTGGGCGCCTTTGGCGATGCTTCGAGCTTCGCGCCGGAACTGGCGCTCAACGGCGCGGTGATGTGGCTGTCTTCCGACCCGGCCGCGCAGCAGCAGACCATCCGCCTCGGCGTCAAAACCGACGGCGGTGTCTATGGCGCGGATGATTTCACCGTGGGCGGACTGGTCAGCAACGGCACCGGCCCCGATGCCGCGTTCGGCATCGTGCAGGCCTGGGATCACGAGAGCGGCACGCTGACCCTGCTGGCGCCCAGCCGGGTTTTTGCCGCAGATGACAGCCTGCACCGGGTTGCCACGAATGGCGTGGTCGCTTCGGCCTCTTTCGCAACGATTGCCGAGGCCAGCGGCGCCGCCGTCGGCGCGGTGCGGGCCGAGCTTGAGACCGGCGCGGAAGTCTTCCTGCGCAACGGCGATATTCTGGTCGCGCTTGGCGAGGGGACCGACTGGGAAGGGCGGGTCACCTCGGTAGGCCAGCTTGCCAACGGCACGACCAAGACCATTCTCAACGCTTCGGTCGAGACCGGTGGCCTGGGGCTTGAGGGGCGCGAACTTGATCGTGTGGTCGATTTTGGCAACGGTCAGCAGGTATTGCTGGGCGATCTCGCCGCGGCTGCCGATGCTACGCTGCCCGCGCTCACCATCAGCGAGGTCGGGGCGCCCATAGAGGGCACGACAGGCGATATCCGCTATCGCGTGGCCTTCGATGGCGACTCGTCGCTGAGCGATCTTGACGGACTTTACCTGCTCGACAGCATGAACCGCTGGTTCGAGGTGGTGCGGGTCAATGGCGATTCCGTCTGGCTGACCGCCATCGGGCATGAGGGCCGGCCGCAGGTGGGTTCAGACCTGCGCGCGCCGGTTCTGGCGCTGGGCGGCACCATCAACAGCACCACGGTCGAGGTTGGCCCCGGCCAGACCCGCGAGCGGGTCGATGTGGAAACCCCGGCGCATCTGGGCGTCTGGCTCAACCAGCTTCGCCACCTGACTGACGGCACCAACTGGTATGAGGTGACGGGCTTCAACCCGGCGCAGGGCACGGTTGACCTTAAGCTGGTGATGGGCAGTGATGCTGTGCCGCAGGGCGATCTGCGCGCGGCGGGGCTGGGCGATGTGCTTGCGCCTTCGGGCGGTCTGTCGGATGTGCAGGGCCTGCCCGGCCAGGCCGGCGTCTCGGTCGGGCTGACGGGGGGCGACAGCCGCACCGACAGCCTTGGCCGCGATTACATCCGCCTGGGTCTGAGTGGTGACGGCTCGGGCATCTTCGGCGCCGTCACTGTGGACGCCTACAGCTTTGGCGAAGGGATCACCGCCGGTGATCTGGCCGGGGCCAGCCATCTGGTGCAGCAGGTCGAGGACGGCACGCTGATCCGTGCCCGCATTCTGGGCCTCGAGGATGGCAAGGTGCTGCTCGATGCCGCGGCGCGGGGTTTCACGCCCAGTGCCACGGGGGTTTCCTATTTCACCGAAAGCGCTGGCACCCGCGTCGATGCCACCATTGCCGAGGCCGACCGGAGCGTCGTGCTGACGCTGAACGATGAAATCGGAAATCTGCTGACCGAGGCCACGGCCGGCTTTGCGCTGGTTGCCACGAACGATGCCGACGCCACCGGTGTCACCGTCGGCCTGGGCGGCGCCGAGGAGACCGACACGACGATCACCCTTTCAGTGGAAGACTGGAATGCGTTGGCCTCAATTCTGGCCGGGGCGGGCGGCACGCTGGAGCTGATAGGAACCGACGACGCGGACTCGGAATCCATCTACGCCGCCGGCTCCGCCAGTTTCACACTGGCCGTGCACGTCACGGGGCAGACCGGGTTTGACGAGGTCGATTTCGCCCGGCTCGGGGCGCAGGTGCTCGACGAAACGCAGCTTGACGTGCTCAAGGCGGGCGATGCCATCGTGTTCGATCGTGCGGAAAATGATGTCTCTGCCGTCGATACCGGCGATCTCGACCTGGTCGGGCGGGTTCTGACGCCGCGCAGCTTCAGCACCCCCAGTGCCCCGGTTCATCTGTCGGGCGAAAGGTATCAGATCCTGACGCTGGGCGCTGCCGCCGGCTTCATCGAAGGGGCGCAGGTCAAGGCCAGCGAAAACGGCGCAAGCGGTGTCGTCACCTTTGTGAACGCCGTCAGCAATCAGCTGGTGGTCAAGCTTGATGACGGATCGGCCCGTTTCGTGGGCGGCACCCGCAATGGCTCGAATGATGCTGTGGATACGCTGATCGAGCCACGCGCGCCCGTCACCCTTTCGACCGAGGCGCGCGGCAGCTTCGGGGCCTTCCTGCCTGTCACGCTGAGCCTTGGCCGCAATTCGGCGGTGGGTGTCATCACGCTTGAGACAGAGTTGCGCAACGGCACGCTGACCACGCCGCAAATCGCGGTGCCCGGGGGCTTGAGCGATTTCCTGATCGACGAATACCGCAAGATCACGGGTGATCTGGCCAGCCTGGCCGAAGGGCTGACCTATGCAGACGTGATGCGCGGCATTCTGGCGGCGCTCGATGTGATCCTGGGCGATGGCGACTCGGGCGGGTTGATCGACGCGCGGATTCCGCTGATCGACAAATCGCTCGATGACTTGACCGGCATTGGCGCGCTTCGTGACGAGTTGTTCCGCCTGCGCAATGCGGGCGGCGATGCGCTCGACCAGATCGAAACGACGCTGACCAACGCTTTGCAATCGGTTCTGCCGTCGCTCAACGGTGCGCCAAACGTCTCGGTGGTGCTGGAGCCCTACGGCACCGATGGCATGATGCGCGTGTCCATCGCCGTGCTCGATTACGGGTTCAGCAACGAATTCCGCGTCGATGTGGACGACAAGGATCTGTCCGAGGCGCTTCTGGGCGGCTTCGGGCTTGATCCGCTGAAGTTTGAGGCGGGGGCGACCGCGCGGATCGATGCGCGCGCTGACCTGGTCTTTGATCTCATGTTCGGCATCGACGTCAATGTGCCGGTGGGCCAGCGCCCGCCGCCGCAACTGATGATCAGCGATCAGACCGGGCTATCGGTGGCCATCGACACGCTTGAGCTGATCCCCGAAGGCTCGGTGGGCATTGACCTCGACTTCGCCTCGGGCAGCGTGTCGATCAACGAGGCGGCAAGGCTGTCGCTCGATGCGGGCACGATGACGCTGACCGGGCTGGATGCGGCGAATAACGACGACTACCAGGGCCTCGTCGGCAAGACGCTCAAGCAGGGCAGCGCCTATTTGAAGGTGCTCGCCTTCCTGCCCGGTGATATGGATGAGAACACCACCGGCGAGATGAAGCTCAAGCGCCTTTCCGGCACGCCGGAGCTTGATGGCGCGGCTGTCACCGGCTCCGACCTCACCGGGCCGTCTGTCGGCACTTCGGCGCAACTGCCCGACAGCGGCAACGGCAGCCTGCGGGTCTATTTCGCCGACCCGCCCGAGGGGCTGACCGACGGGCTGGACGAGTGGAACGGCGCCGTTGCCTTCGACGCCGATGTGATGGCGGTGCAACTGTCCAACGGCCGCGTGGCCGAGCTTCAGGGCCTTTCCTTCATCGATGGCAATGACACCGAAATCGTGGCTGTCGCCTTCAACCCGTCCACGGGGCTTGCCACCTTCAAGCTGGCACGCGCGTTGACCGAGGGCGAACACCCCGCGCGGGGGCACAAGATTGTCCTGGGCGAGGGGCTTGAGGCGGTCGTCACCGGCGAATTCGACGCCGATGCCGCCGATCTTGTCACCGTGGCCTGGACAGGCGATGTGCAGCCGGTGGCGCAGCTTTTCGCTTTCGATCTGGAGTTGCCGTTTGGCAAGGGCGACACGTTCACCGATGCGGTCAGCAGCGATACGTTCACACTCAATGGCCTTGCGCTTTCGTCGGACGGCACGGCGCTGCGGCTGACGCTCGCCTCGGATGCGGACACCGCCTCGGCGAGGCTTGCGGCGCTCACCGCGCTGCGCGCGGGTTCGATTCTGACCGTGGGGGACGAAAGCTTCCGGGTGCTTTCCTCCGACCCGCAGGCGGGTGTGGTCGAAGTGGTCTGGATGGCGGCGGGCGAGCCGGAATTGATCGTCGCGCGAGACGGTGGCGGCAAGCCCGCCGAGACGGCTTTCGGCACCGGCGGCGACGCGATCAACCAGACCCCGACAAGCGTATCGGTCACGCCCGACCGGATTCTCTATCAGTTCGAAACCGAGGCCGACATCGATGCGGTCAAGGCCGCCTTTGATGCCGCTTCCGGCACGTTCGAGATCAACGGCGTCGAGATCGACAAGAGCAAGATCAAGATTCGCGTGGGCCAGCGCACAATGAGTGTGGCCACCGAATTCGTCGCCACAGCGGCGGGCACGAGCTACACGCTGAGCGCGCCGGAAGACCTGGGCGCTGCCGCCGATGTCCTGAGCGGCGGCACCAAGACCCTCACCGCTGATCCGATCTTCTTCGCGCTGCGGCCGATGGGCCTGTCGGAGGATGCGGCTGGCTATATCGTCGATGACGGCTCTGGTGGCACCGAATTCCTGCGCACGCTCAATGGCGAGGATGTGCTTGTCAGCTACAACCTGGTCGATGCCGACACGATTGGGCTGAGCAAGATATTCTCGGGCATCAGCTTCGACGCCGTCCTGCCCATCGACATCGACGTGGAAGCACTGGGCGTCGAGTTGCCGACGCTGACGCTGCCGGGGCTGTCGTTCAGCATGTCGCTGCCGTCGATCAATTTCGGGCTTGGCTTCTTCGGCCTGCCGTCGCTGTCCCTGCCGGGGCTTTTCGATTTGCCCGGCCTGCCCAGCATCAGCCTGCCCAACCTGCCCGATTTCCCCGATCTCAGTCTGCCCGATATCAACTTCCCCGATATCGTGCTGCCGGGGCTGCCTGGCCTTCCAGGCCTGCCCAGCCTGAGCATGCCGTTCAGCCTGCCGTCGCTGCCCGACTTGCCCAGCCTGCCGGGTATGCCGAGCCTGCCACAGCTTTCCTTCAGCCTGCCGGATTTCGACATTTCGGTGCTGCTGGGCTCATTGGGGGTTGGCTCCTCGCTGACTGAAATCCTCAACCTGATCGAGAAGGTCGCCGACGAGGTCATCATTCCCGGCCGCGCGGGCAACCTGGCGCTGACCACGGCGATTCCGCTGCTGGGCTTCTCGGTTGATTCCAAGCTGGGCATCGTGCGGGTGTTCGAGGTGATCAAATCCGCTGTTGGCTCGCTCGACGACTCGCTGTTCGAGCTTCAGGCGATGCTCGACAGCGAATTCGCCAAGCTCGGGTTTGATGCAGGCATCGACGGCGGCAGCCGGGTGCTGATCGAGCGGATGGATTATATCGACACCACCGGCACGGCAGACCGTAACGACCTGGTGATCGGCATCGATATCGGCAAGTCGCTCTCGGAGGTGATCGACCTGGAAGTCACGCTGGAATCGCTGCTGGCCGATGCGTCTATCAATATAGACGGGCTTGAGCAGATCCTGCAGATGACCGGGCGGTTGCAGGCGCTGTTCGCCGCCTCGGTGCGGCTGCGCATGGATATCGGCGTGGACCTGTCGGATGTGACCGACCCGAAAGTGTTCCTCGGCTCGCAGACGCAGCTTGTGCTCGACCTCGATTTCGAGGTGCTGGACGCGCTTCTGGAAGCCGAACTGGGCATTGACGCCGTTAATGCCTCTGCCCGTGTCTATACCTCCACCGATGATAGTGATCCGTTCTCGGCCGCGCTGGTGGCGCGCGATGGCATTGCCGATATCGAGGAGGCAGTGTTCCTCGCGCTGCGGCTGCTGCAGGACGAAAACGGCTCCGGCGTTGCGGTCGACACCGACCCGGAAAACCCGAGCCGGGTGTATATTGAAGCTCTCGATGGCGTCACGCTGGAAAACGAGAAGCGGTTCGACCTGTCGCTGCCGCTGATCGGCGAACTTGAACTGGCGGGCACCAGCTTCAGCACCAAGCTTCTGCAACTGAACGTGTCGATGAACCCGATGCCCGGAGGCACCCCGACCGGGTTTGACTTCCGTGAAGCGAACGGCACGAATTTCGATGCCGACGCTGAGACGCATTACATCCTGATCGAATACGAACTGGCGCCGGGCATCACCAGCCTGAGTGCCGGGTTCCTCAGTGATCTGGCCAATATCGGCTCCACCCCGCTCAATTTCGCGGTGCTGGCCGACATGGCGCTGATGTTCAGCGCCATCGCGCGGGTGCCGATCGGGATCGAACTGCCCTTCGTCAACGAATCCATCGATAGCCTGACCGGCATGGGCGCGGTGCTCGACGTGATGGATACGGTCGCGGGCGAGATCAAGGCGATCTCCGAGCAGCAACTTGACGAAGACGACCCTGCGGACAACAATCTCACCGCGCTCAACGATCTGATCCTTGAAAAGCTATTCAACAACCAGGAAAACGACCGCCTGAACCTGGGCGCGCGCTTTATTTTCGAGGATCAGAACGGCACGGCGGTGCCCAAGACGCTGGCGCTGGAATTCGACATCAGCCTCTTTGCCTTCGCGCTGGCGCATGGTGTGGCCAACGTCAACCCGACGGTCACGCGCACGATCCGGCCCAGCGATTACCTGCCGCGCAACGAGCTGAACGCCCTGCGTGCGCTGGGCATCGATATCGATATGCAGATCTCGCCGATCGAGTTGCAGCTCGATTTCGATATCGGCCTGAAAGGCGCGGTGCATTTCGATCTGGATGGCACGATCTCCGAGCCTGAAATCAGCCTGACGCTCAAGCAGGGCAGCGGCGCCTATCTGGGTTATGCCGCGCGCGCCATCGTGCCCGAGGCCACGCTTTCTGCCGGGCTGACGCTGATCCCCGGCGCCAAGATCGAGGCCGCGATCCTCGATGCCACCTTCGCGGTGGATGCCAATGGCGAAGTGGTGACCAACGCACAAGGCAAGATCGTCGATGACGGGCTGGCCACGATCGAGTTCACCACCGACAGCGATGTCACGATCTCGACCGAAAATGCCAACGATTCCGGCGAATTCAACGCCTCGCTGAAATCGACCGGCTATGCCGCGCTTCAGGTGCCGGTCTACTTCCCCACGCGCACCGCGCCGCTGACCGGCTCGGACGCCTTTGTCACCGCCGAGTGGCTGGCCGAAGAATCCGACAGATACGCCAAATATGCGTCGAGCAACCTGGCCTCGGCGGTGCCTTCATTCCTGAACCGCAACGAGATTTTCCTGGGCTATGACCTGGCCGGGCTGACGGCCGACGGCAGCATGCAGGATCATTTCTATTACTACGTGCCCAACCCGATGCCGCAGATCGGCATCGGCATGTTCATCGAAGACCCGCTGCTGCTGGTCGAGGGATTGTCATTTGCGCTCACCGCGCTGGATGCGCAGATCCGGCGCGCGCCGCTTTTCGGCCTCGATATCCCGTTCATCGGCGATGCGGCGCGGCGGGGGGCGAACTTCATCTCGTCCACGCTGGTCAGTCCGCTCAACAGCGCGCTGGACGACCTGGCCGGGCTGATCCGCGAGGAGAAGGACGCCTCCGGCGGCACCTTCACCAGCGTGAACCTGATCCAGTATGGCATGTTCGAGCTGTTCTCGAGCATCAACTCGGCCACCGGCATCCGTTTCTATACGATGGATGGCGAAGAGATCACCCATTACCGCCAGGTCGAGGTGTCGCTGTCCAAGGGCTATGACGACCTGCTGATCAAGCTGCGCGCGATGGGCGATGTCTTCCCGCCGCTTGAGGTCGACCTGGACATGGGGCTGTCTGTGCCCGGCCTGCCGCTGAGCTTCGACAGCGATGTCGGCATCCGTATCGGCATGGATTACGATGTGTCGCTGGGCTTCGGGGTCAGCTATCTGAACGGGGCGCTCGATTTCTACCTCGACACCAACCCCAACCCCAACCGCGACGAGGAAATCTACCTCGCGCTCTATGGCGACATTTCACACGATGCGCGGTTGAGTGCGCAGCTTGGCTTCCTCAACTTCGACATCTTCAACCTGATGGGGCCGGGCCACCGCGAGATAGAGGCCGCGCTCACCGTCGATCTGAAAGACCCCAAGGCGGGCACTGCCGAAGAAAACGGCAAGCTTTCGCTGCGCAACGACCTGCGCGGCAAACGCTTCAGCGATATTGTCAGCGCGCAATTCGATGCGCGCGCCCAGGTCAGCCTGGGGCTCGTGTCATCGCTGGGTGGCAGTGCGCAGTTCCCGCGCTTCATGGTGGATTTCCATTACGAGCAGATCTTCGCCAGCGTCGATCTGACCAATCCGACCGTGCAATCGGTGTTCGGCGGCGCACCTACAATCGAGCTGGTGGATATCCGGCTTGATCTTGGCAGCTTCATCTCGCAGTTCGCCGGCCCGATCATCGGCGAGGTGCAGAAGATCACCCAGCCGATCAGCGACGCGCTGGCGCCGATCATCGACCCGCTGCCGCTAATCTCCAACCTGCTGGGCTCGCCCACCTCAATGCTGCGCATGATCGAGATATTCGGCGGTAGCGGAACGGCGAATTATGTAAAGTTTTTCAATACAGTAACCAGTATACTAGACCTGATCAACGCGATGCCTTCGCCCAGCGATGCGCAAGGTGTGGTGATCCGGTTTGGCGATTACAGCTTTTCGGCGCAGGGCGACCCGCGGCAAAAACAGGCCTATGACCAGAAAGCGATCGAGGCGCAGACCGGCGGCACCATGATCGATCCGCTCAGCCAGGCCAAGGCGCCGGCTGCGGCGCAAAACGGTACAAACCGGCCTTCTTCGTCCTCGGGCAAGGGGCAGGCGGCGAATGCCAAGACTTCGGGCTTCCTCGGCAAGCTCAACTCGGTCGAGGGGCTGCGCTTCCCGATCCTGGAAAATCCGGCTTCGGCAATCGGCCTGTTTACCGGCGCCAGCAATGTCGATCTGCTGATCTTCGATGTGCCGACGCTGCATGTCAGCAAGGATGTTTCGAAGACCGTCTGGATCTGGGCGCCGTTTCTTTCGGCGACCTTCAGCGCGGGGGTTTCGGCGACAGTGCAACTGAGCTTCGGCTTCGACAGCCGCGGCCTGAACCTGTTCCGTGATTCCGGCTGGGAGAACCCCGAATACCTGTTCTACGGTTTCCACGCCCGCGACTGGTATGATGACGGGACCGAGCGTGTGGAACTGCGTGTCGAGTTCCGCATCGGCGTCAGCGCCCAGATTGGCGGCGATTTCGTCATCATGCAGGTCAAGGCCGGTGTGCGCGGCGAGCTGATCGCCGCGGTGGAGTTCGACCTGAACGATGTGGCCAGCCGCGAAGGCACCTATGACGGCAAGGTCTATATCGACGAATTCGCCTATATCATGCAGCGCGATCCGCTGGGCCTTTTCGATGTATCGGCCGAGGTGCGCGCCAAGGTCTCGGCCTTTGTCACGATCAAGCTGAAGCTGCTTTTCGTCACGGTCACGATCTTCGACAAATCGGCCACGCTGGTCGATGTGGTGCTGTGGCGCTTCGACTACCACAAGCATTTCCAGCTTGCCCCGCTGGGCGAGGTCAACAACGGTGTGCTGACTGTCTTCACCTCTGACCGTTCCGACACCGTCACCATCCATGAAACCCAGGATGGCAAGGTGCTGGTCGATGTCGGCGGCGACATGCAGCGTTTTGACGATGTGACAGAGATCTACATCGACACCGGGCCGGGCAACAACAAGGTGCTGATCGCCGAGACCAACACGCGCCGTGTCACCGCGCGCGGCGGGTCGGGCAACAGCACTTTCATCAACGAGTCGGATGCCGAGGTCACTTTCTACGGCGGCACCGGAAATGACCTGCTCTGGCAGCGCGGCAACAGCCCGATCACCATCTACGGGGTGGGCGGCGATAACGTCATCATTGGCGGTCCCGACAGCGACCGGCTCTATGGCGGCACCGGCAATGACATCATCTATGGCGACGAACACCCCGACCTGTTCGATAGTGACGACCGGCGCGGATTCGGCGGCGGCGACTTCATCTATGGCGGTTCGGGCAACAACGTCATCTATGGCCAGTATGGCAGCAATTTCCTTTATGGCGGTTCGGGCAATGACATCATCTTCGGCGGCGAGGGGGATGACTTCATCTCTGGCGGCGGCGGCGATGACCAGATCTTCGGTATCCAGGGCGACAACGAGATCCGCGGCGATTCCGGCAACAACCTGCTTGTGGGCGGGCTGGGCAATGACCGCATTCTTGGCGGCACCGGCGATGACACGATCTACTGGGTGGTCGGCGACGGGCTGGATGTGATCGACGGTGGAAGCGGGCGCAATCAGCTGGTGATGTTCGCTTCCGAATTCAACGGCGGCACGGCTGCGAATGACACCGTCGAGGTGCGCGCCGGAGAGAACGGTGGCAGTATCGTCACCTGGCAGGCCGCGCGGGTCGAGACGCTGGAGATCAAGAATGTCGGCACGCTCGATTTGCGGCTCGGGCAGGGGCAGGATACGGCGATCATCCACGCCACGCCGCAAGGGGTGGACCTGCACAATATCGTCGTCAATCTCGGCACGGTCACGCCGGGCAGGCCGGGCGATGGCACGAGCGACGTGGTGCGGATCATCGGCACCGATGAGTCCAACGCCATTTCGGCGCAGGCATTTTCGGGCAGCAGCTCGACCTATTTCGTGCACGAAAATATCCCCGCCGATGCCGAAGAGCGGCCCGCGCAGCTTGGCGTGATACGTCAGACGGTCAATGTGAACGACCACGCCCGCACCCGCGGCGAGGAAGACACGATCCGCATCGAGGCCGGGCAGGGCGACAACCTGGTCGACCTTTCGGGCCTGCGGGTGCCGGCCGGCAGCCTTGGCGGATTCGTGCGCCATGTGATGGTGGGTGACGGCAACAACGACCTGATCGGCAGCCCGCTGGACGATATCTTCACCCTTGGTGCCGGGCGCAACATCATCTGGCCTGGCGCAGGCAATGACCGGATCATCGATGGCGGCGGCTTCGACAAGGTGATCTACGATATCGAGGCGTCGGGTTTCGCGCATCTGCCGGTTGAATACCTGATGGATGGCGCCGAACTGATCGTGCGTCAGCGCGACGGCAGCGGCGCCATCGTGTATGAGACCCGCGAATACCTGTGGGATATCGAGGAGGTCATGCTTTCGGGCACCGCGCAGGACGATCTTTTCGATCTGCGCCAGGTCGAGGCGCGAGTGGTGGTTGACGGGCGCGACGGCTCCGACCGCTATGTGGTCCGCTCCAATACCGGGGTGGCGCGCTACGGGATCGAGGAATTCTCGGACAATGTCGTCTATATCGAGGGCGGCGATTTCACCGACGCGCAGGGCAACCCGATCGAGCTTTCGGGCGCGAATGACGGCGATCTTCTGGTCGGGCTGGACCTTGCCAGCCTCCTGCTGGAGGCCGGAGGCAGCCTGTCGGGGATTGAGGAAAACGTGACCGTGTTGCGCGGCACCCGCTCGGGCGTGCTGGCCACGGTTATGAGCTTTTCGGCGCAGACCGGGCGGCTTCTGCTGCGCGACTTGACCGGCGTGCCAGAGCATGGCGAGCAGTTCGAGGTATACGGCAAGGCCGCCCAGCGCGGGCCGCTGGTGACGCTGGCCTCGGACGATGCCGAAGTTGGCGGCGCGATCAATGTCGGCGACTTGCTCACGCGCGATGCTGTCTTTACCACCCGTGATGTGAGTGACACCTCATTCGCGCCGATCGTGCCCGATGACGGGCTGGCCAGCGCCGAGGGCCTGGTGCGCATCGCCTATGATGGCAGCACCACCCCGGAGGAAGGCGACCGGCTGCTGCGGCGGCTGGTGGATGGCTCCTATGAGGATATCGGCGGCATCGTGCAGGCCGGCGCGGGCGAACTCATGGTTGAGTTGCGCCCGACCCTGACCCTGAACGCCACCGATGTTCTGGGTTTTGCCGGGCCGGAGGCCGAGGAACAGATGGTGCTGCCTGCGGGCAGTGTCACCAGCCTGGGCGATACCACACTGGTTTCGGTTTCGGGCGGCGAGGCTGCCTTTGTCTATGCCCCGGTCGGTGAAAGCCTTGTGCCCGGCGCCAATGTCTTTGTCGAACGCGACGGCGCGGTGCGTGCCATCGGCACGGTCGTGGGCTTCGATGAATTCAGCGAGAGGCTCACGGTTTCGGTCGAGTCCGGCGAGCGTCTTGAAATCGGTGATGTCGTCTTTGCCGAGGTCACGCCGCATACCGTGCTGCGCGTCGAAAGCGTGGATCGCCTGCTTGGCACTTTCGCGGGGCGGCTTCTGAGCGGCGCGCTCAGCGGGGGCGAGACGGGGCTGACCATCGAGGGCAGCAGCGACGATGTGACGGTTTCGCTGCGCAATGCGGCCTCGGCCCCGTCGCCGACGGTCGTGACGGTTGCGCGCGGAACGGCCACACCCGAGCTGGGCGATCTGATCTTCGACGCGGGCGGCAACACGCTGTTCCGCGTGGCGGGGCTGGATGCCGACAGTATCCAGCTTGCGGTGATCGAAGGGCGCTTCACCCAGGATCTGGAGGCGCCGGCGGGCTATGTCTTCAATGCGCCGGGTGTCACGGTGGAACGCCACACGCTTGATCTGCTGGCGCTGGATGCAGCGCTGAATGCGGCGGTTGTCGGCTTCGATCTGGACAGTGCCCAGGCGGAGTCTGTCTCGCGCGGGGATATGCTGCTTGGCGCAGGCGGCACCGCGCTCTTGCGGGTGCTTGAGGTTATGGAAAGCGGCGCGATCAGCGCGCACCTGCTTGCGGGCGCGTTGGGCGAGGGCGAACAGGCTCTCACCCTTGTGGGCAGTGCAACGACGCTTGACGCCACGTTTGCCGAAGGCGTCGCCGCCCGTGATCTGGGCGCGAATGGCCAGCCGCAGATCACGCTTGGCGCCGCGCATGGGGCGGCTGTGGGCAGCTTCCTGGCCGATGCCGCCGGGCGGCTTTACGTTGTGACCGGCGCCACCACGCTGACCATGATCGAAGGGCGGCCCGACATGGTGGCGGGCGACAGTCTGCCGCTGGCCGGGGTTGATGATGGCTTCAACCATACCGGCACTGTTTCGGCCGTGAGCCGCGTGGCACCGCAGGCAGGCGAGATCTGGCGCCTGACCGGAGCCGAGCAATCGGCGTATATCCGCATCCTCGGGGTGACGGATGGCGAACTCGAATTCGAGATGCTCATGGGCCGCATTGGCACCGGCGCGCTCGACAGCGAGATGGCCGCGCTGGAGGTGGCGCTTGCCGGGCCGCAGCCGATCACACCCGCAGCCCAGCCCGGAGTTTACGGCATCAGCCGCTTTGGCGATACCGCCACGCTGGCCGCGATCCGCATCGGCGATACCGCCATTGCCGCGCAGTCGGGCCTGCCCGAGGTCGTGGCCGACCTCGATGCCCTGCCGGAAGGCGCGCGGATTCTCGTCAGCGCGGATGGCGAAAGCATTCTCGCAGCGACATCGGGCAACCGGCTTCTGGTGCTCAAGGGCTCGCCGTTGGCGGGCGGCACATATACGGCGCATCGCCTGGCTGCCGAAGTTGCCGGCACCCCAGAAAGCGCGGCACCGGAAAGCTTCGTGCTGAACCCGCAAACCCTGCCGATGCGGGCGCAATCCGCCGAATACCCGCGTTTCGATCTGCCCTACTCGGTGCTGCCAGGGCAGGCCGCGCCCGAGGTGGGTGATATTCTGCAAACTACGCTTGCGGACAGCGATGTGCTGCTGCGCGTGGTGGCGATTGATGGCGGGCAGATCACGGTCGATCATATCGTCGGCGATCTGGCGATGCCGCTGGATAGCGAAAATCTGCCCGACCTCGACCCGACGCTGAAAGCGGCGGAAGATGCGCTTGCGTTCATCGGCCAGTGGGGCAACGGGGATTTCCCGAACGTCTCGGTGGGTGACAGCATTTATGCCTTGGATGAGGGCGCATGGGTTGAAGTGGGCGAGGTTGCATCGGTCGATAACGATACCGGGCAGGTGACATTCAGCCACGAGGATCCCGCAGCGCTGGAAATCCTCGATGCGGCTACGCATGTGGCACTGGCCGACGATGGCAGCGATGTGTTCCAGATCATCCAGCGCGCCAACGAGGTGCTGGCGCTGCCCGGCGCGCTCGGGCTGCGCAGCATTGATGCCGCGACCAACACGCCGGAAATCCGTATCTCGATCCGGGGGCAGAGTATCGCGGCACCTGTCTTGCCACTTGTCGATAGCGAACTGCCTGACCTCGGGGCAGCGGAGTTCGATATCTTCGTCGCCACTGATGGCGAGGACGAGGTTGCGCTGATCCACGTCACCAGCGCGGGGGCCTTCCTGGTGGGGGGCGAGGCCGTGGCCGGCATGGTGCTGACCGGCCTGATCACCGGCGCCGAGTGGGAGTTGCGCAGCAACGCGCGGCTGGCCACCTTCGAAGGGATCGTGTCGTCGCGACTGACCGAGAACTACACCTTCAACGTCGATGTCGAAGGCGATTTCACCGGGCTCACGCGCGCCAGCATCGACGTCGCGGAACGGCTCAGGGCCGGCGAGGCGGTCACGCTCTACGCTATCGCCGCCAACGGCACCGCACAGGCGGTCGAGGTGGTCGGGGTCGACCCCGACAGCGGTACCATTGATATCAAGGGGCCGGCTGAGTTTCTTCTTTCCGGCGTGGCGCTGTTCGACCTCGCGCCCGATGGCGGAGCGGCGGGATCGCCCAACCTGCAAACGGGCGACACGCCGGTATTCACACTGGAGCGTCCGCTCGAGTCCGCGTCGGCCACAGCGCAGGGCGCGGTGCGCTTCACCATGGTCGAGACCGGCCTGATGGGCCGCACCGTCGATGCGCGCGTCTTTGGTGCGCTGGACGCGGGCCAGGTGCAGCGGCTCTACACCTCCAATGGCGCAGAAGTCATCGTCACCGGCATCAATGCGGCGGAGGGCACGCTCAGCTTCCGCTTCACCGCGCCCAGCGCCGATGCGGTGGGCACCGCGCGCACCCAGATCGCCTTTGCCGACATGGCGCTTTACCAGAGCGCCGATGCCGCCGCCATCGGCGACCGGCCGGTGCTGCGCTTGCTGTCCGAGGTGGAGTCTGCCCCGCAGGCGATGAGCATCGGTGCCGCCCGCGTGGTGGGCGAGGCTGCCCCGGTCGCGCTGAACGGTGCGATCATCTCGCAGCCCGGTGGTGGCGCGCGCGAGATCGAACTGGCCTCGATCCATGTGCGCGAGGGCGCGCTTTACTCTATCGAAATCGACGGCCAGCGCTTCAGCCACCGTGCCGGCATTGACGATGAGCCAGGCGATATCGCCTCGGCGCTGGCCACGGCAATCAATGCCCACGGTGACTACAGTGCGGAGACCGCGGTCACCATCGTGCATATCACCGCAGGCGCGGGCGAGGCCGCAATTTCTGCCCTGGTGCAGGCACCGGGGACCGGCGTGAAGCTTTCGGGGATCTCGGCACCCTTCTACAACGGCCAGCGGCTGATCCTGATTGACGGCAGTGAGACCGGCAAGACCGGCACGATATCGAGCATGGCGCTCGACAGTGGCAACCTCAATGTAGCGGTGGCCGACAGCGGCGCAGGCGCGCGCACGATTCTGGATAACGTGTCCGGCCTGCCCGACATCGACCGCACCAGCATCGTTTCCGACCTTGGCATCGCCGTGGTGCAGATGCCGCCGGGCTTCGATGGCACCTTCATCAAGGGGCAGGAGGTGTTCGAGGTCGATGACGCGGGCAATGCAACCCGCATCGGCATTGTCGATGTCTACAAGGCCGGCGCGCGCGAACTGCACATCGCGCTCGATGACGACAAGGTCGTCACCTTCGGCACGCGCATCTATTCGGAATACATCGCCCAGGGCGACGAGGCCCATGGCGGCGAGGTGGTCTCGGAAGACGACCGCGATGTCGATCTGCGCAACAAGCGCGTCCTTTGGGAAGATCTCGACCCGGCGCTGTTCGGCCTGATGGGCTTTGCCACGGGTGACAACCTGGTGTCGTCCGATGGGCGCACGCTGCTGGAAATCGGCTATGTCGGCGTCGCGCGCGATGCCTATGGCAACCTGATGTATGAGGACGCGACCAGCGGCATCGACCTGATCTTTAACCGCCTGCGTGCGGTGCAGGCGCCGTTCCAGCCCAACCAGCGCATCGACCTGCTCAAGCGCGAGGCGGGTGACAGCTTTGCCTCGGTCATCGACGGCAACAACTACACCGTGCCCGAAGTGGGCGGCACCGTCACCGAGGATGATTTCAACATCCGCGGCGGCGCGCTGGATGTGGCTTTCGGGCCCAATGGCTGGGATGTGATCCTGACCGACTCGGCGGCGGTGATCTTCGCGGACGAGCTGGAAGCCTACCTGCGCAGCATCAACCCGAATTTTGACGAAAACCCGGGCAATCAGGCGCTGTTTGACATCGCTTTCAACGAGATGGCGCAAGACCCTGATCGCCTGGGCCTTTACCTGTCGTCGCTGCCGCTTCTGGGTAATGACAAGGGCCAGGATACTGGCCGCGTCGTCGGCTGGAACGCGCGCACCAATACCGTGACGCTGGAAATCCTGCGCACCGACCGGGCCGAGGCGCATATCGGCGAGCATCTGGGCGAGGAATTCTTCCTGCGCCTGCCGCCGGTGTTCCGCGTCGATGATGCGGGTTTCACGCCCGAGGGGGTCGCGGTTGACGGCAACACGGTCACGCTTGACCTTAACCCGCTGACCTTCCCCGAAAACCACCGCCTGAATGAACGGCACACGCATGTCTACATGCTGGATGCCGAAACCGATGCGCTGATTGCTGTTGCCACTGTGGATCAGGAGGCCAGCCAGACCTCCATCCGTGACCAGAATGTGAACAACGCCACGCCGCAACTGATCGCGACGCTGGCCGATGGCTCCGTCTCCGACTGGTCGCTGATCACGGATGGCAGCGTGCGCTACGTTCTGGCCGAGGCCTTCGACGTGGAGGCCAAGGTTGCCGCAGCCGAATTCACAGGCGAGATCGACGAGGACAGCGGTGCGCAACTGGCGAAGATCACGCTGGCTGCCGACGATGCGGTGATGATCGAGTTCAGCCAGAACACTGGCGCGGCCCGTTTCGCGCAGGTGCTGGGCGTCGTGGATGGCGATTTCGGCACGACCGCCTTTGGCAAGGTGGTCTCGGTGGCGCTGGTCGGTGGCCAGTATGAGCTGACTGTGGCCATGGGACAGAACGCGACACTGCCGCTGGCGGACGACATGCTGCGCCTCGGCGCGGCATCGCGGATGCCTGTTTTTGTGATGCCCGATGCGGGCGATGGCGTTTATGACAGCGCCGTCACCGATTTCTCGGCCGGGGTGAAGCTTTCCGATCTCGACTGGACGGTGACGCTGTTTGAACAAACCGTCGATCTGGGCGCGGGCCACGGGCTTGCGGTGGATGACCGGGTGACGCTGGTCGAGGCCGGGGCGGAAACCGGCTCCATCGTCGGGGTCGTCACCGCCGTCAACGGCGCCTCGGTCACGCTGGAATTGCGGCGCGGCGAGAACCCGTTCGACAATGTCGAGGAGTTCACCATCATCCGCCAGGATGCGCTGGTGGGCGGCGCCGAATGGAAGATGAGCGGCTCCACCCTGATCACCGAGGCCAACAACGGCGATTACGATGTGGAGCTTGCCAGCGACGCGCGCACCGATGTCTACGCTGTCGAGGTGGAATACAAACCCACCGATGCCGAGCAGGAAATCCTTGATCTGCTGACCAAGGGCGAGACGCTGACGCCCGAACAAGTGCTGATCTATGAGCAGATGGTCATGCCGTTCCGGCCCATCGTGAACGACCGGCTGCATTATCGCGGCTTCATCGGCGAGGACCGCTTCCGCGAGGACGATCAGGCCACCGTGCGCGACGTGCAGGAGCTTGAGGGCCAGTTCCGCTATCTGGTCTTTGTCGAGGTGCGGTATCAGGATTTGCAGGACCCGGCGCTTGCCGCCGGAATGAAGCTGGAAAAGGATGGTGGCGGGGCGCCGCTCGATATCCTTGCGGCGGGCGAGGTGGAGTCTCGCGAGATCGTCGTGGACGCGGCCGAGTTCGAAACCCGCCGCGCCGAGGGGCTCTATGCCGCCACCCCGCGCGAGTTTTACGCCAACCAGCAGGTGGTTCTGGAGGTCGCCGGTACGGCCCGCGATGCCAGCCGCGAAACGGTGGGCGATGCGTCCACCAGCGAGGTGCAGCGCATCGAAATCACGCCGCAGCAATACGCCGGCTACCGGCTGTCGCTGGGTGGGCAGGTGCTGATTGCCGAACCGCTGGCCACGGGCGATATCGCGGCGCTGGTTGATGCGCTTCAGGCTGCGGATGGCTATGACGACATGCCCTTCACCGTTGCCGCCGATGGTGATGACCTGCTGCTGACCTGGAAGGCCGATGGCGTGGTGGATGCCACGGCGCGCATCGCCCAGATCGGTGCGATCGGCCGGGTTGCCGACTGGAACCCGGAAACCGAGATCATCACGCTTTCCCGCCTGCGCAGCCCGCTTGCGGGCGAAGGCACGCTCACCCTGGGTATCGACGATTTGGTGATCGACGCCAGCCGCCTTGCCAGCGACATCGACACCGCCGGTGCAGTGATCGTGGGCGACCGGGTGCTGATCGAGTTGCAGACAGCGGGCGGTGACGCCTGGCTTGACGCCGCCAATGCGCCGCGCGTGGGCAGCATCCTTCTGTCGAATGGGGTCGAGATCGGTCGCATCGCCGGGGTTGACATGGGGGCGGATAACGACCTGCCTGCGCTGGTCGAGGTGGTGATCAACCGCGAGGCGCTGCTTGGGGCACCGCTGACCGCCGGGCTTTCGCTGACCTGGACCCCGGCCGAGGGCGTGACCGCCCAGAGCGGCCAGGTGGGCGCAGTGCGCACCGACGCCACCGTGGCCGCAGTTCTAAAGGACGGGATCGGCCGGCCTGATATCGACCCGTCCTCGGGCGACCGGGTGTATCTGGCAGGCACCGATACGGTGATCGGCCGCATCGCCGCATGGGACCCGGAGAAGGACGAGCTGACCTTCACCGTGATGGAAACCTACTGGGGCGATGTCGCGCTGGGCGAAAACATCGCGCTGGCGGCAAATTCGGCAGGGCTGACCATCGACGGGCTGCGGCTGGGTTCGGTGCGCTACCTTGCCAACGCGGTGGCCGAAACAGGGGCCGGCGCCGACGGCACACTGGCGCTTGAGGGCCTCGCGCTCGATTTCAACCGCGATGGCGGGCGTGCGGTGGTTATCGATACGCTCGATGGCAGTGGCTGGCAGACCTTCACCTTCGACGGCATCTCGTTCGAAAACCGCGACCAGTTGCTTGTCGGGATCAATGAATTGCCCGACAATGCGGTCGAATGGGCTGAGCATCGCGCCTGGATGCCGAAAGACCCCTCGGGCGGCAATTTCCGCTATACGGTCACGCGCACCCAGATCGACATTGCCGCATCGCAGGGCTTCCTGCAGCAGCTGCAGGGCGATGAACTGGTCGCGCTGCCGCAACTGGGCGATCGCCGCTTCGTCTCGTATAACGGGATGGACGAGGTGTTCGTGCATGGCACCAATGGCGAGGGCACCTTCACCTTCGACAACACCGGCGCGCTGACCTATGCCTTCGGGCACGCCCGCGCCGACCAGTTCTTTGTCGGTTCGATCATCGAGACCCGGCAGGCCCCCAATCCCGAGGGCGACGGCACTGTCACCGTGGTGGAAACCACGGCGGGCACCGCGCATGACACGCGGCTCTTCGGTGGCGGCGGCAACGATTATTTCCAGATCATCCGCAACAAGGCCGAAACCTGGCTTTACGGCGATGCGGGCGATGACACCTTCCTCGTGCGGGCCACGCTTGGTGTGTCCAACCTCGGCTCGGGCAAGGGGCAGAACAACGTGGGTTACAACCGCAATGCGCCGCTGCATATCGACGGCGGCAGCGGGTTCAACACCTTTATTCTGGAAGGCACCGAGATTGGCGATCAGTTCATCGTATTCGTCGATGACGACGGTGTGCAGCAGATCAAGGGCGCCGGTGTCGATATCGGCTCGCTGCAGAATATCCAGTCGATCCAGATCAATTCGCTCGATGGTGATGATACGATCTATCTCTATGGCGTGACCGCCGACAGCAGGATCGTGATCAATACAGGGCGCGGCAATGACCAGGTGTTTGTCGGTGGCCCGGCGCGGGTGTTCGACCCGATCAGTCAGGGCGTGCAGCTTGATACCACCGCCCCCGGCGCGCTGGAGCCGACGATCGAATACATCGAGGTCGAGGAAGAGGTGCCCGGCTACACCCGTGTCGAGCGCACCATAAACCCCGACGGCACGGAAACCGTGCGGCGTGTGTTCGTGCCCGGCTACACGGTCGTCAAGCGCATCGCCACGGTGGTGTTGCGCCCGGTCGAGGAAACGACCCAGAGCACCCAGACCACGCTTTCCATGGATGCAGTGCGCGTGGGCCGGCAGGACGATCTGAGCGCCTTCAACAACCTTGTCGTCATCAATGGCGGCGACGGCGTAAACACGGTCGATTTCCAGCTTTACGGCACGCAGGACGGCAGCCTTGCCAATGGCCGCATGTCGGTCACGACCGAGCGCGAGGTGCAGGAACGCGCGCTGAAGGCACTTTACGGGCAAAGCTACCAGCCCTCGGAAGGGGAACTGGTGCCCGAAGACAGCCCCGACAATACCACCTACGGCTGGGTCACGGGCTTTGGCGGCAACAACCAGGGTATCTTGCTGCGCAGCGTGGCGCTGGTGCGCATCCAGCTTGGCGATGCGAACAATGTCTTCCACCTCGAAGGGGTGCATGAGGATATCCAGAACGCCGTCATCTCGACCGGGGGCGGCGACGATACGGTGATTGTCGGCCGGGTCGAGGAAATCGGGCAGGGGCCGCTGACCAGCGTGCTATATGACGCGCAAAGCGAAGACGTGCGCGACTGGGTCGATGAAAAGCTGACCTCTGGTGTGCTGACCGGCGACTGGGAAAGCCTCTATGACCCGTCGCGCACACTGGAAACCTTCAGCCAGGCCGATGCGCGCGAATATCTGCTTGCGGCGGCGGTGCTGGACGGCATCGTCCTGCTGCGCGACGATCTGGATGACTGGTTCGATGCGGCAGCGCTGAACGTGCGCGACGTGCACGATCTGCGCCGCGCTTGGGAGAGCGAAAACCCCACGCTGATACCCGCGCGCCTGCTGACCGGCGTGACCCTGCGGGTGCAGACCCCGGATGTGCAGGAATGGTTTGCCAACCGCGAGGTCGGGCTGGCGCTGAACAACCTGACAACGCAACAGCTTCTGACTGCGGCGGTGCTGGAAGGGATCGACCTGGAGGTCGGCGCGCTGACTGGCTGGTATAATGCGCTGATCGACCCTGATAACGGCACCAGCCTGCGTGATCTGGACGGTGCCGCCCTGACCGACCGCTGGGACGAGGACAACCCGCGCTTGCCCGGCACCGTGGGCACGCTGGAGGATATCCAGTCGCGCGCGATCCTGATCGGCGGCACCGGCAACAATGTCGTGCGCATCTACGACAACATGCGCGATATCGACACGCTGACGCGGGTCACGACGGTTACGCTCAAACCCTATAACCCGAACGATCCGTCAACCGCCAGCGCCGAGGAGATCGCCGCCGATCCGCTACAACAGCGTATCGACTTCACCCAGGTCGCCATTCGCGACCGCTACGACAGCGCGGCGCCGACCGGCACGATTGCCATCAATGGTTTCTCGACAACCGAGCTTTACCTCGGCAACGGCAATGACCGGATCGAGATCATGGCCGCGATCCTGCCGATCTACATCCATTCGGGCGGCGGCGATGACGAGTTCTTCATCGGCTCCACGCCCGATGACGCGCTGGCCTCCGACCTCGACGGCATCGTGAACACCACGCTCACGCTCGACGCCGGATCGGGTTCCAACCGTCTGGTGATGAGCCGTGGCGGTGATACCGACCCGAGCGCCAATATCGAGATCACCGACCAGTCGTTCATCGTGCGCCACTTCCAGGGCGAAGACCTTTCCACCGCGCCGATCGTCTCGGCGGTGCGCTTTCTGTCCAACCCGTCTGCCGGCGGGCGGGTGCATGAAACCCGCTACGGTTTTGACCGCGGCGTCGTTCTCTACACCGGCGACGGCGACGACAAGGCGGTGCAGGTACTCAGCATCCACGACGACGGGCCGACCCGCATCTACCTGGGCGCGGGCGATGACGTGCTTTCCGTGCTGCCCAATACCGATGCGCCGGGCGGCGAGAATCTGGGCCTGCGCAACCTCATCGGCGCCGACCCGCACGACCTGCTGCAGGTGTTCGGCGGCGACGGCAACGACATCATCGACCTGTCGGCGGCGCTGGTGAATGTCCATGCCTTCGGCGGCACCGGCGACAACATCATCAAGGGCTCCACCGGCGTCGATATCCTGATCGGCGGCCCCGGCAACAACATCATCGAAGGCTACGGCGCGGCGATCCTGCCACAGCTTGACGGCACGCCCTACGAGGACGGCGAGCTTTGGGGCGAGCAGATCGAAATACTGGTTGGCGACCAGCTTGGCCGGGTGGTTATGGTGGAGCGCTTCGGTGTGATGGTGCCGCGGCTCGAATCCGCCTTCATCGATGTCCATAGCGCGTATTACGACGAACGCTGGATGGAGGCCGGCGGGCTCTATGTCTTCGACCGCAGCGACAGCCCCGGCCAGTTGGCCGACCTGTCGCAGGCCGTCGATTCCGAAGGCGTGCTGATCCGCGATGCGCAACGCAATTATCGCGGCGGCGATCCGCGCGCGATCTGGAACAGCCTTGCGGTGCCGTCGCTGGCGCTCAACCAGGGCGGCGATGATTTGATCTTCTCAGGCATCGCGCTGCCCAACCTGCTGGGCCTTGCCACCGGCACGCCGCAGACCGACGCCGCGCTGCATGGCACGGTTCTGGTCATCGGCGGGGCCGGGGCCGACCGTATCCATGTGGGCCACGCCGACCCGGCACATGGCCACGGCCATATCATCGTCGGCGACGAGGCGCGCATCCAACTCAACCGCACCGACGATAACGGCGTGCGGGTGCGGATGCTCGAGATGGTCGATGTGGCCGCGCCGGTGTCGCTGCTTGACCGCCACCTGGGCAACAACTGGATCCAGTACGGCGCGGGCGATGCCTATGTGCTTTCGGGCGCGGGGCATGACGTGATCCTGGGCGGGCTGGACCCTGACGGCACCGTGGCCGATGGCACCCATCAGCACCGGATCGTCTCGGACATGGGCGAAATCCGTCTGCACGAGCCGAGTATCCAGCAGGGCCAGACCCCCGAAGTCACCTTCATGCGCAGCGCGACAGACCGCGCCGGTGGCGACGACACCATCATCATCGGCGGCGGCGACGTCGACTGGATCGGCGGCGGCGGCTCCGACCGGATCTGGATCGGGTTCGAGTTCCTCAACGACCTGACAAGTGCCACGGCGCAGCAGTTCACCGCAACCGAAGGGCTGAGCGAGCATGATGGCCGCGCGACCGATATCTTCGGTCGCGTCAACATCGCTGACCGCACCTTCATCCCGCTGCTTTATCGCGGCACCGAAATGGCCGACAATGCCGAGGGCTGGCTCTGGGCGCCGATCCTCGCGCCGGTGCGCGACGAGCACCTGCCCGCGGGTGGCGTGCAGAACGTCAACCTGATTGGCGATTACGGCCGGATCGAGCGGATCACCTTCGGCGAGGCGAGCTTCCTGCGGCCAGATGGCTCCACCGGCACCGTGATTGTCGAGAACCCCTACAACATCGCACCGGATTACGAATTCTTCGACGATGAACAGGCACCGCCGGTGGTGTTGCAAGTCTCGTCGGTGCCGCCCTCGGATGATTTCGAGGCGGTTTTCGCGGCCAGCGCGGCCTACAGCGATACGCCGGGTGATCACAATTACCGTGGCAATTTCCGCGGCGATGGTGGGCATGACGCGGTTTACCTGCGCTCGGCCGTGGGCAATATCGTGCTGGGCGAGGGCGACGATATCCTCGAAGCCGAGGACGCCCTGGCCGCCCCGTCAACGCAGGTGCAGGAGGGCACCGCAACCGGGGAATATGCGGTGCAGTCCATCGCGTTGATGCCGGTCGCGGGCGCGGAATACAGCCTTAGCTTCGACGGGCAGACCTATACCGCCGCGCCGCTCGGTGCGGCCACGACCACGGCTGCGCTGCTCGACGATCTTCAGGCAAAGCTGACCGCCGCCGCAAGCGGCGCACCCTTCACCATCGGCGTGGATGGTGACGGCCTGGTGCTGACCTGGAACGAGATCGGCCCGGTGGCCGAGGAGGCCGTGCTGAGCATCGGGTCGGTGCAGGTGGTCTCTGGTATGGGCGGTACGCAGGAGGTGCAGAACATCGCCTTCCGCCCGGTCGTGGGGCAGAGCTACACGCTCACCTTCGACGACACTGTGCTGGAAACCGGGCCACTGCGCGCGGGCACGATGGATCAGGCGGTCGCGCAGTTCCGCACCGCCGAGGGCTATGCCGACCTGCCGTTCCGCATCTCGGGCGGGCTGAACCAGCTTGTCCTGACCTGGATCGAGGATGGCGCAGTCTCCCATACCGCAACGCTGGAGCAGAGTGCGCATATCCGCACCGAAGGGCTGGAGATCCAGCCCGAGACCCAGCGCATCGACATCGCACCCGCTGAAGGCGCGCGCTTCGCCCTGGTCTATGAGACGGCGGGCGGCGAGACCGTGGCGCTTGAGGCCACGGCGCTGACGGAAGGTTCACCGGAGGATCGGCTTGCCGAGCTCGCGGACCAGCTTCAGACAGCGGCCAATGCGGCGGGCAGCCCCTTCGCCATCGCCTCCGATGGCACCGGGCTCGTTATCACCTGGGCCGACAACGCGGCGGTGGACCAGCAGGTGCGCCTGATCGAGATGTCGGCGCTCGACGCGGGGCTCGCGGTCGTGGCCGACGCAGGCGTGATCGACCGACTTCTGGGCCTCGATGTCGAGGGCGACCCGCTCGACGGCAACCGCCTGATCCGCGTGCGCACTACGCAAGACGACACCCCGGTGGGCATCGCGGGTGATCCGCAGTCGCAGACCTATCGCGGCGGCGACGATCGCATCAGCATCGGCGGCGGCAACCATGTCGTCATCGGCGGCGCGGGCGAAGATGTGATCAGCATCGCGGACCAGGGCGGGGTGGGCGATCTGCATTTCCGTCAGTATGTCACCGGTGACGGCGGCGTGATCCTGTTCGACCCGCGCGACGCGGCGGCCGAGCGCACGCTGATGTATTTCGAAACCGCCGAGCGTGATGACCCGCAGATCAACAACGCGGGCACCAGCAATGACGATGTGATCTCGCTGGGTTCGGGCGATATCGTCGTGGCCGGCGGCGTGGGCGCCGATATCATCACCACGCGCGACGGGCGGCACATCATCGCCGGCGACAGCGTGACCATCCGCACGCTGGCCTGGGACGAAGATGGTGTGAGCGCGCAGATGCGGATCAGCGACGTGCTGCTTTCGGTCTCGGGCGGGGATGATCACATCACCTCGCGCGCCCATGACGTGATCGCCATCGGCGGCGGCGGCAACGACGTGATGCACCTGCAAGAGGGCATGGCCGATGACGAGGAAGGCCGCGCCATCGTGATCGGCGATCGCGGCACGATGGAGTTCGAGGTGCTGACGACGGGCGGCGACCCGTTGGCCGGGCGCATCCGCCCCGAGGCTGGCGGCACGCCCGATGCCCGCGTATTCATCGACCTCTTCGACATGGAGCGCCTCGCGCGCATCTCGGGTCGTGACACCACCACCACGACCACGACCACCGATGCCATGGGCGGCGACGACGAGATCCGGCTTGGCAACGGCCGCAAGGTGGTGATCGGCGGCGGCGGCAATGACGATATCGAGGCCGGAACCGGCCGCGCCATCGTCGCGGGCGACGTGGCCGAGATCACGCTGTTCCCCAGCGAGGATGATTTCATCCTCGCCAGCATGTGGAGCAGCGGATACGCCAGCCGGATGTCGCCCGACGATGCGACTGGCACGCTCAACGACGCGGGCGGGGATGACCGGATCATCCTCGGCGCAGGCGACGCCACCGTGATCGGTGGCATCGGCAACGACCATATCGAGATCGGGCGCGAGCATCGGAACCAGTCGCACGATGCGCCGCATCGCTATGTGGTGATCGGCGGCAGCGGCGCGGTCACGCCCACGACGGAGGCTTACGCCACCGCATGGGGCGCGGCCGGCAACGGGCTGGAGCATGTCAGCATTACCGGCCCCGAGGGGCAGGAGCGGCTGGCCCTGATCGAGACATGGGAGACTGACAGCAGCCTGACCGGCGATGACACCATCCTGATTGGCGATGGCGAAAGCTTCGTTCTGGGCGGCGGCGGCAACGACCTGCTTGACATCGGTAGCGGCCCGGCGGTGGTGTTTGGCGATACCGGCGAGATCAGCTTCTTTACCGATGATGCGCTGTTCACCGAGCGCACGCTTACCCGCCTGTGGCAGTTGCGTGACCTTGAGGCGCGGGAAGCCGGCGACATCGCCGGCGACAACGAGATCGCGCTGGGGGCCGGGCCGCTGCAGATCGTGTTCGGTGGTGCAGGGGCAGACAATATCTGGACCCAGCACGAAACCGATTTCACCGATCCAGCGAACCCGCAGCGCAGCCTGATCGGGCCGGATGCGCGCAACCAGACCTATCTGGCCGGCGATCGCGCGGAGCTGATGCTTGACCCGCATCTTGCCGGGGCGGCGGCGCTGCACGAGGTGGCGATGCTCTGGTTCGAGCCATCCGACGAGCCGCCGGTGCCGGGCCGCGATCATGGCGACACCGCCATGCTGGGCGATGGCAAGCTCTGGGCGATCATGGGCTTTGGTTCGGATACGCTGGTGCACGGCGATGGCGACGCTCATGTGCTGGGCGATGTCGGTTTGATGCGCAACGACCCGGCCACCTACAACATGGTCGAGATGCAATCGGCACCCGTGGGCCTCGCGCAATATGGTGGCGACAACTTCTGGCAGAGCGGCGATGGGCTGCATGTGGGTATCCTCGGCCGTGGCGACGACACCGTGCTGCTGGGCGATGGCGATGTCTTCGTGCTGCTCGATCACGGGCGCATCGAATGGGCGTCGAGCGGCAACCTGGCCTATATGGAAGACATCCATACCGATCTGGCGGGCAATGACATGCTGATTGCCGGTGCGGGGCAGGGAGTTGTCTTTGGCGGCGGCGGCGATGACACGATCTGGACTGGCCGCAGGCTCGAGGGTGATTACCTTTCGCGCGACAACCGCGACCACAGCTTCAGCCCGGAAAGCGGCACGCATATCCTGTTTGGCGATCTCGGCACTGCGGAGTTCGACCCGGCGATTGACGCCATGGCGCCGGTGTTCATGGCGACCAGCGAACTGGGCTTCGGTGGCAATGACGATCTGCGCGGCGGTGCCGGGAACGACATCATCCTGGGCGGCGGCGGCAGTGATCTGATCTATGGCGATGCCGGGCGCGATGTCTTGCTGGGCGACTATGCCGACATCACTTTCAACAACGGGCTGCTGCATGAAATCGTCTCCAGCGCGGGCAGTTTCCTTCAGGGCGGTGGCGATGTGATCCTGACCGGCCATTTCGTGGGCGAGGGGGCTTCGGCCACCGAGGATTTCGACGGCGCGCTGGTCATGGGCGGTACGATGATCAACACTTTCCGGGTGGCGATTGCCCGCGACATCGTGCTGGAAACCTATGGCCGGATGCTGTTCCAGTCCGACAAGGCGATTGACGCGCTGGACCCGGCAGAAGGGTATCAGGGCTGGGCGGCCGGGCTGGCGATCGACAAGGTCGAGAATTTCGGCGCCACCGACAACCGCTTCGACCGCGAAACGCGCAACGCCTATGAAGGTGACGATCCGCTCGATGACCTGACAGGCACGACCGAGCCGCTTTCTTTCGTATCCGAAGTCTTCGGCGTTCCCAGTTCCGCGACCGGGCCGCAGGCCAGCTACACCTTTGACGATCTTCTGGCGGCCTTCAGCAGCATGATGGCCGACCTGACAGCCGGCGAGGATGAAGAGGAAGACGACGACCTTCTTCCACTGCCCGAAGAAGATGCGGAGCAACCCGCCGAGGATGGCCAGCAAGAGACACCCGCCGAAGGCGCCGGCGAAGACGCCAACGGCGAGGAGGCGGAGGAAGACTCCGAAGACGGCGAGGAAGGCGAGGAAGACGCCGAGGCCGAAGAAGAAGCCGCCCTGTATCTGAATGGTTCCGGCGACGACGGGCTGGGCCGTTTTGCCGCGCTGCGGTCGGGAGCCATGAACGGCGCTTCGGCTGCGGAAGACGGTGGTGCCGATGACGCATGGCCACTGGCCGATGACGGGCTGGCGGTTTATGATACGCTCAAGGCGGGCGCTGGGATCTTCGCGGTGGCCACGATGACCCGCCGGCGCGAGATTCGCGTGAACAGCCTGGAAAGCAGGCTGCGCATGTGGGACGGGTCGCGCTTCGTGTTGTGCGGGCAGCCCGGCGATGCGGAGCGGCGGATACAGTAACAGCTGCGCGAACGGCGCATGGCTTGGAAACCTACTGGAGGTCTGATGACGGATATGAAGGCAGAACAGGGTGGCAAGACGGTCGTCTTTCGCGACCAGAACATGCGCACCAGCTATGCGAACGTGGCCAACGTGGCCGCAACACAGGAAGAGTTCGCTCTGCTTATCGGCATCGGTCGTTCCTGGCACGGCAAGACCAAGGATTTCGAGGTGGATCTGAACGACCGCATCATCATGACGCCGCCCACGGCCAAGCGCCTGGCGGCGATGCTGGTCAACGCGATCGCCCAGCATGAGGCCCGCTACGGCCAGATCGAAGCCGGGGGGCAGACGGTGCAGCCGCAGGGTGAAGGCACGATCACAACCGGCTGACCGGAACGCGTGCACAGGGTAGGGCGGCCCGATGGTGGCGGCGAATGAGAGCTTTCTGGGCATTGATCCGGGCGCGGGCGAGACGGTGTTTCCCGATCTCCACGCATGGTGTCGCCATGTGGTGGGGAGCCTGCGCGGCATCGTCGAGGCGGCTGTCGTCGAACTGGCCGAGACTTCGTTCGAGGTGCGCGCCGCTGCCCCTGAAAGCTTTGCCCTGCGCCGGGCCTATCACAAGCCGCTGACCGAGGCCGCAGACAGCGGCAATGGCGTGATCGCCCCGCTCGATGTCGAGCAAGACACCATCGCCGAGGCGCTGGTGCTGCCGCTGAGGGTCAGCAATCGGCGGATCTTCGTGCTGCTGGGGCTGAAGGCGATGCCCGCGCGGCAGGTCGAGCTACTGATGGAGCATATCCAGATTGCGGCCGGCTGGGTGGTGCATCTCGTCGCGCGGCAGGATCTTGAGGCGGCGCAGCACCGGCTGAATGTGCAGGCGCGCGCCTTCACCATTTCGGCCGAGATGCTGTCTTCCGATGACATTACCGAAGCACGGCAAAGCCTTTGCGTCGAAGTGGCCGAGGTTTTCGATGCCGCGCGGATCTCGCTCGTGAGCAGGGGGCGCGGGCGCCGGGTGCGGCTGCGCTCGATCTCGGGCGTGGTCAGCTTTGATCGGCGCACGCAACTCAATGACCTGACGGAACAGGCCGCGACCGAGGCCCTGCGCCAGCGCCGTGAACTGTTCTGGAAAAAGGGTGATCCGGTGCAGACCCCGCTGGCCACGCTTGCCGCCGAGCATGGCGACGAGGCGGTCGCGGTGATTCCGCTATCCGATGCCCGTGCGGAGATGCGTGGCGCGATGGTGCTGCAATGGACCAGGCTTGAGGCCGTGCCCGATCTCAAGCTGTGGGAGCCGCTCTGGATCATGGCGCAACCGGTGCTGGAGCTTCAGCAGAAGAACGCGCGCACCCTGATCGGCAAGGCGGTTGACGATCTGGGCCAGTTCTTCGGCTATCTGCTCGGGCCGCGGCATATCTGGGCAAAGGTCATCGGCCTGGCCTTGGCGGCGCTGATTGCGGCTCTGGTTCTGGTGGAGACACCAGCGACCTTGCGGGCCGAAACGGTGATCGACGATCCGGGTCTGCGCGCGGTGGCCGCTCCAATGGACGGCACGCTGCTGGAAATCATGGTGCTGCCGGGCGATGCGGTGCAGCGCGGTGACGTGCTGGCGCGGATCGACGATACCGACATGCAGTTGCGGCGGTTGGAACTGATTGCGCAGCTTGAAAAACTGCGCGCCGAAGAGGCCATCGCCCAACGCGAACGCAACCTCGGCGCCGCCGCTGTCGCCCGCGCCGAGGCTTCGGAAGTGCAGGCGCGGCTGGAACTGATCGAACGTGACATCGCGCGCACCCTTGTGCGCAGCGAGATCGACGGCATCGTGCTGCAGGGCGACCTGCGCCAGAGGGTGGGCTCGAATATCGAGCATGGCGAGAACCTGCTGATGATCGCCTCGCGCCAGGCGACCGAGGCGCGCCTCAGTGTCTCGAACCGCGACGGCGCGCGGCTTGAGCAGGGGCTTTCGGGGCGGCTGCGGATGAATGTTGCCCCCGACCGCCCGCTGCCCGTTCAGGTGCTTCGCGTCAATCCGGCGGCTCAGCCCGAAGAGGGTGAGTTGCGTTTCGTTGGTTACGCGCTGGTCGAGCCGCAGGGCCTGCGGCTGGAAAACGGGATGCAGGGCGTGGCCCGGCTGGAATTGCCGCCCGAACCGCTCTGGCGTATCTGGGTGAAACCGGTATTCGATACGCTTTACCAGTTTTTCTGGCGCTGGACCCCCTGATGGCGCATCTTCAGCTTCTCAGCCAGGACTGGCACCGGGTTGCTGACCTCAGGCCAAGGCTGCGCACCCAGCTTGAAGTTTTCGTGCATGATTACCTGGGTGAGCTTTGGTATGTCTTTCACGACCGCACCGGCGGCAAGACCTATCGCCTGTCCGAGGCCGATTTCCGCATCTTCAGCCAATTCGACGGGCAGCATTCGATCGAGGATGTCTGGAACGAGCTTGCCTGGTCGAACGCGCCGAACCTGCCCACCCAGAACGAACTGATCGAGACGCTTTCGCAGATGTATCAGTCGGGGCTGATCTCGGTCGATACGCCGCCGCGCTCGGCCCAGATCGCGCGTCTTCAGAAAAAGAAGTCCTGGGAGAAGGTGCTGCGCGTCCTGAAATCGCCTGTCAGTCAGAAGATCCCATTGATCAATCCCAAGAACTTCTTGCGCCTCGCACCAGCCACGTTGCTGGCGCATGTGCTGTTCTCGCGTCTTGGGCTGCTGGCCTTCATCGCGCTGATTGCGACGGGGGTCTATTTCGCCATCGGTAACTGGCAGCCGTTCAGCCGCAACCTGGCCGACCGGGCGCTTGCGCCCGACAATCTTCTGATCCTCGCGCTGGTCTATCCGGTGGTAAAGCTCATTCACGAACTGGCGCACGCGCTGGCCATCCGCCGCTTTGGCGGTGATGTGTTCGAAGCCGGCGTGATGTTTCTGGTTTTCGTGCCGATGCCCTATGTCAACGCCTCCGAGGCCAACCGCCTGCGCGCGCACAAATCGCGTGCGCTGATCACCGCGGCGGGTATCCTGGCCGAGCTTGCGCTGGCCGCCATGGCCATGATCCTGTGGACCTATAGCGATCCGGGGCTGTGGCGGGCCGTGCTGTTCAACGTGGTGTTCATCTGCACGGTTTCGACACTGTTCTTCAACGGCAACCCGCTGTTGCGTTTCGATGCCTATTACATCCTGTCCGATCTGACGCAGACACCCAATCTGGGCACCCGCGCGAACAAGCTTCTGGGGCGGTGGCTGCGTCTTGCGCTGGGCTCTCAGCTTGCGCCCGACAGCGAAACGGCGGGGCCGAGTGCGCGCATGTGGCTGGCCGCCTACGGGGTGGCAGCCGCGTGCTACAAGGTGTTCATCACCCTGACCATCGCGCTTCTGGTGATCGAGATTGTTCCCTTCATGGGGCAGTTTCTGGCCATATGGGTTGTCTATGCGGGGCTGGTGCATCCCAGCATCAAATCGGTTACTGCATTCTTCAAAGGCACGTCGGGGACATTCATGCCGCGCAAGTTCTTCCTTCGTGCCGGGGCCTTCGCGCTTGGCGCCGGCGTACTTCTTGCGGTGGTACCGCTGCCCAGCCGCACCGTGGTGGATGGGGTTGTGATCCATGCCGAGTCGGGCACCGTCTATGCGCCGGTGGCCGGGTTCATTGATGAAATCCATGTCCGCATGGGAATGCCGGTGGAAGAGGGGGCACCGCTTTTCTCTCTGCGCCCCGATGCCCTGCTGACCGAACGCGAGGTGCTCGACGCCAAGATCGAAGGCGCCACCATCCGCCTGCGCGGCGCGCAGTCCAGCGGCAATGCCGGTTTCGCCGCCGCGGTTCAGCGCGAGATCGACGCGCTTGAGGCCGTGCGCGCCGATCTTGACCGCCGCATCGGCGAGGCCGAGGTGCGCGCGGCGGCCTCGGGGCGCTGGTCCGCCGAGGCTGCAGTGTTTCACCAAGGGGCATTCGTGCCCCTACGGGCCATGCTGGGGGTGGTCGATGCGCCGGAAAACCGCCGCATCGTGGGCTTTGTGCAGGAACGGCGCGCGCGGCAGTTGCGCCGCGGTGTGTCCGGCTATGCGCTGCTTTTCCCTGACGGCACACAGGCGCAGGCCGATGCTGCGCAGGGTCATATCCTGGAAAATGCCACGCGCAGCCTGCATGCGCCGCAGTTGGCCGACCGTTTCGGCGGGCCGGTCATGACCCAGGACAGCGAGGACATGGACGGCTTCCACACGGTGCAGTCGGGATTCGCGCTTGAAATCGAGGGGCCGCTTCCGCCCGCCGCCATCGGCTCGCGGGTGCGCATCAAGCTGCACCATCCGCCCGAAACCGTGTTCGACCGGCTTTGGCCGGTGGTCTACACCGCACTGATGGCGCGTTTTGGCCCGGGTCAGTGATATCCCCCCGCCGCGCACCGGGCTGGCGCTGAATGCCGCCGAAATCGCACATGGCGAGCGCAGCTTGATCGACATCGCCAGGCAGCGCTGGCGCGAGCAGTGCAACCGCCGCCTGCATGCGCGCCGGGTGCTGCGCGGAATTCACCGTGAGCGGGCAGCCCTGTCCGACCTGCCTGAGGCGGAGCTGAGGCAGCGCGCGCGTGCGCTTCCCGCGCGGCTGCGCAAGGCCGCGCTGGAAGATGTCGACCTGGCGGAATGCTTTGCGCTGGTCGATGCGGTTCTGAAGCGGGTCTTCGGGTTTCACTACCATGACAACCAGTTGCTGGCCGGGTTTCACCTGGCCAACGGAAATTTTGTCGAGCTTGCAACGGGCGAGGGCAAGACTGTCACCGCCATACTGCCCGCCGCGCTTCATGCGCTGGCCGGCACGCCCATTCATGTGGTGACGGTGAACGACTATCTCGCCGCGCGTGACGCCGAAGAGGTTGCGCCGGTGCTCGGTATGCTGGGGCTTGAGGTGGGCACCGTTGTCAACGGCATGAACCCGAAGGAACGTCGCGCGGCCTATGGTTGCGACGTGACATATTGCACCAACAAGGAACTGGTCTTCGACTATCTCAAGGATCGCATCAAGCTGCAGGAATCCGGCTCCTTCGCCGAGCGGGTCAAATCCTCGTTCCAGCAGGATCGCCGGATGGTGACGGAACTGGGCTTTGTCATCATCGACGAGGCCGACAGCGTTCTGATCGACGATGCGAACATTCCGCTAATCCTCACCCGCGAGGAGTCGTCTGCCCTGTCGCGCCATTTCGTCGAGCAGGCCATAGATCTGGTTGACCGGATGGACCCGAGTGTCTGGGAGTATGTCAGCCGTAGCGAAAGCTATTATCTGAACCCGCGTTTCCTGAAAACGCTGATCGACGACATCTCCGATCCGGCGCCTGAATGGCAGTCCTTCGCGCTGGCCGAAGAGGTGCTGATGCAGGCCAAGACCGCGCGGGAAAAGTTCCGCCGCGATGTGCATTACTTCGTCGAGGAAGACAAGATCGTGCTGATCGACCCGCAGACAGGGCGCCCCACCCCCGACCGCTCGCTGCCCTGGGGGCTGCATCAGGTTCTGGAGGTGCGCGAAGGGCTTGAGGTTTCGCCCAACCGGCGCACAATCGCCAAGCTGAGCTTCCAGAGCTATTTTCGCAAGTATCACAAGATTTGCGGCATGAGCGGGACCCTGCACGAGGTGCGGGGCGAATTGCGCAAGGTCTACCGGGCCGCATCGGTTCATGTGCCGACACATCGGCCAGTGCGCAATTTCTGCCAGCATGATCGCATATTCGTCACCTCGGCCCAGCGTGACGCCTGGGTGGCCGAGCGCACCGCAGCGATGCAGGCCGCGGGCCGCGCGGTTCTGATCGGGGTGAACACGGTCGAGGCCTCGGACGCGATCAGTGCCGCCCTGCACCGTAAAGGGCTGGAGCATCAGGTGCTGAACGCCAAGCATCTTGAGCAGGAGGCCGAGATCGTCAAGCAGGCCGGGCAGATCGACGCGATCTCGGTGGTGACGAACATGGCCGGGCGCGGCACCGACATCAAGCTGAACCCGGAGGTGCGCGCGGCTGGCGGGCTGCATGTCATTATTGCCGAGGTGTTGCCTTCCGCGCGGCTTGAGCGGCAGCTTTTCGGCCGCGCCGGGCGTCAGGGCGACCCCGGCAGCCACGATTTCGCCCATGCGCTGGACGAGCGCCCCCTTGACGAGGCGATGACAGCGCTGGTGCGCCAGGGCCTCGTGGCGCTGGCGCGCACGGCTCCGGGCTTGGCAGATCGTGTGTTTCGGGTATGGTTGCGTCTGTATCAGCGCAACCGAGAGCGGCAGAAGGCGCGGGTGAGAAAGCAACTGTTCAAAGCGGATATGGAGCGTGATGAAGTATTTCTTTTCAGCCGTCTCAGGTAGCACGCTGGCCGTTGCGCTTGCGTTCACGACGCCGACTTTTGCACAGTCCGCGCCCGGTGGCGTGCTCGATCTGGGGGCGGCCAACTGCCGCCTGGTGCCCAAACGCGATTCAAGCCTGTCGGTCAGTGCGCGCGAGATCATCGAGACCGTGCATCACCGGCTTGGCGACCGCGTTTCAGAGGGCGATGTGCTGCTCGAGTTGGGCCAGGGCAGCCTTGTTGCGCAGATGCGGCAGGCCGAGGTCACGCTTGAAATGGCCCGCCAGCGGCTTGAGCGGGCCGATCAGATGCAAGGTGTTCTGTCCGTCGCGGAACTGAGCGAGATTGAATCGGAGCTGTTGATTGCGCAGATTCAGCGTGATGGGCTGATCGCCGAGCAGCGGCGTTATGTTCTGCGCGCGCCCCACGATGGCGTGGTGGTCGAGCTTTTCGCCGATGTGGGCGAGGTTGCGCCCGATGGCCCGCTGATCCGGCTCGTGCAGGTCGATACGCTGCAGGCCGAACTGGATGTGCCCGGCCAGTTTCATCAGCCGCTCAGCGTCAGCGAGACGCTTGTGATCGCGTTGGCGGACGGGAATGAGGTGGAGGCCGAAATCTCGTTCGTCGATGTGCTGATAGAGCCGGTGAGCCAGACCTTCCGGCTTCATGCCCTGATCGACAACGAGGACGGCGCGATCATCGCGGGCACGTCTTGCCGGGCGTTCATGCCTGACGGCTGAGTGCTGCCGCCCGCGCTGCGGTTGCCATGCAGGCCCCCCGCCCTGTTCGCCGTCGCTGCCCGACCTGCGGCTGGTGCTGCTGGTGGGCGGATATGCGCAGCGCTGGCACCTGGGCAGCCGCGCGGGTGTGACTGAAACGGTGGCCCGCTGGCGCGAACTTGCCGCGCGCGGGGCCGAGCCTGCCGTCTTCCCCTTGCCGCATCCGTCCTGGCGGAATACGGCTTGGCTCAGGCGTAACCCGTGGTTCGCGGCCGAGCTGTTGCCCGCGCTGCGCCGCGCCGTGCAGAAGGCCCTGTCCGAATGACGACACCCCAGCAGCAGATGCCCGACGAAACCGCGCTTGACCACGCCCATGCGGCGATGTCCGCCGCGCCCAGCGATGTGGCCGCGCGCATGGCCTTTCACGCCTGCCTTGCCGACAGCGAGCTTTTCCTGATGCTCGAGGAAGAGGCGAAGGGCGAAACCTTGCGCCCGCAGGTGTTTCCGCTGGAAAGCGGACCGGTGGTACTGGCCTTTGACACGGAGGCGCGGCTGGCGGGCTTTGCCGGGGCGGCGGTGCCTTATGCCGCGCTGCCGGGCCGGGTTCTGGCGCGGATGCTGGCGGGGCAGGCGCTAGGGCTGGGTCTGAACCTGGATGTTGCACCCTCGTCCATTCTGTTGCCCGCCGAGGCAATGGACTGGCTGGCCGGGATGCTGAATGAGACCCCGCGCGAGATGACCGCACGTCCCGAAGAAATCACCCCGCCCGGCGCGCTGCCCGAGGCGCTGTTGCCCGCGCTCGATGCGCGGCTGGCGCGGGCTGCGGGGCTGGCACAGGCGGCCTGGCTGTGCGGCGTGCGCTACAAGGGGGGCGGGCAGGGGCATCTGCTGGCCTTTGTCGGCACCGTGCCCGAGGCCGAGCGCGCGCTGGCCCGCGCAGTGGGCGAGGCGCTGGCGTTCTCGGGGCTTGAGGCCGCGGCGCTGGACGTGGCGTTTCTGGATGCAGAGGACGCCCTGTTGCCCAGGCTGGCGCGTGTCGGTCTGCGTTTTGACCTGCCCGAACCCGAGGCCGCGCCCGAGCCGCCTGGCCCCCGGCCCGCGCCGGGGACGGATCCGGAGCGCCCGCCGCGCCTGCGCTGACACTCCGCGCGATCTGCCTGCCTGCCGCGGCCGGTGTCCCGTCAGTCGGGGTTGCCCACCAGGATGAAGGGCGCCCAATAGGCCGGGTGCGACCAGCGCAGATCGGGCGGGTCGGTGATCATGGCGGACATCGCGTGCGCCTTGGTTTCGGCGGCGCGTTCTTGCGGGTGCTGCGCGCGCAGGCGGAAGATATCGGTCATAAGCTGCACGGCCGAGTGGCTTTCCACCGGCCAATGGCTGACCAGAAGCGCCCGTGCGCCGGCATAGATGAAGGCTTGCGCCAGCCCCGAAAGCGGCTCGGCCCCCGGCCGCTCGCCGAGCGCCGTGTTGCACGCCGACAGCACCACCCAGTCGCTGTTGAGTTGCAGCATGGCGATTTCCGAGGCGGTCAGGAACCCGTCTTCGCCGCCGCCGGGGGTGAGGGCGAGTGCCGGCTCGTTCAGCAGCATTCCCCCCGCGCTTTCGCCGGTAATCAGCCCGTGCGTGGCGAAATGCAGCACCCGGTAGCGATCGAGAGGCATTGCCTTGAGCGCGGCCTCGCTGGCCTCCGGGCCGAGCAACAGCGCACCGGCGGGCGGCTGGGTGGCGGCGGCCTGCGGCCCGGCGCTGCCGCTCAGCGCGGCCTGCACCGCGCGGGCCTCGATGGCGGTTTCGGGTAGCGGGGCCAGCAGTCCGCGCAAGGCGCTTTCCGAGGTGGCAGCAGTCATCAATGCCGGTTCAGGCGCGACCCCGGAAAAGACCGGGTTGGCAAAGCCGGCATAAGGTTCGGGCGCGCGCGGGGCCTCGCGGCCCAGCACTTGCGCTTGCAGGCTGGTGAGCGACGGCAGGACCGTGAGCGCGTGAAAATGGATCAGCCAGGGTGCCGTCGCGGTGCTCAGGTCAGCTTCGGGCACGTAGGGCAGCAACAGCCCCGGCGGCAGGCTCGACATCGGGCCGCGCTGCTCGACGTAAAGGTGCGCCTTGCCATAGGTCAGGTCGGACACCTGCCCGAAAGACAGGTCGAACAGCCTGACTGCCGCCTCCCAGGGAAAGACGCGCGGATCGTCCGCGCCGCCGCCGATCGCCACCGCCCCGCGGGTGCCCAGCGTCAGGTTCATGTTGTCGCGGATCTCGGCAACGGCGCCTTCGATCCCGTCCACCGGGTGCCAGAAGATGCGCGCGGCGGCCTGATCGCGGGTGACGGCGATGACGATGCTCCATTCCTCGTCATGGCGCTGGTGATCGATCAGCACAAAGGCCTCGTCGGCTGCGAGCATCGCCTGCAGCGCGTCAAGCTCCACCAGAGTTTCACCGCGCAGGGCGGCAAAGGCAGGCTCGGCTGCATCGACCTGCGCGAAGGCATCCTTGGCGATCCGGTTCAATTCCGCGTGGCGCGCGGACAGGGCGGCTTCCTGCCCCGGTGGGCGCTGTTCCAGCGGGCGGCGCACCAGTTCGATCAACTCGCTTTGCACGGCGTTGCGTTCCTCGACCGTGTCGGTGCCCAGCCGGTAGAGCCGGGCGAGTTCGGGGTCGCGCAACATGCCGCGCAGGTATTGTTCGCGCACGGCGCCGCGGACCGAGCCGCTTACGGTGCCCTGCAGGTGGAGCAGGGCAAGGCGGGCAAGCTCATGTTCGTCGATCAGGCCGCGGTCGTGGCGTTCCTCCAGCAGGTCGAGCAGCATCTTGCGGTCGGGTGCCTGAGCGCCAAGCATCGCCTCGAAGGCCCCCCAGGCGCCTTCGATATCACCCAGTTCCCATAGCAGGATGCACAACCAGCGATAGGCCACGCCGACAAGCTGGTGATTGTCGGGCAGCTGGCCGGCGATCATGCGCGCGGCCTCGGTCATGTCGGTGCGGGCGCCGGTCGTGTCGCCCGCCTCCAGCCGTTGCCAGGCGCGCAGCTGCACCCAGCCTGCATATTCCACCCCTTCGGCGCCAAAAACGCGCGCAATGCGCGGCATGGTATGCTCCAGTTCGGCGGCCAGCCCGGCGCTGTCGCGCATCCAGTCCAGCGCGCGGGCCAGTGCAAAGCGCACGGCAAGGGTTTCGGGGTGTTCCGGGCCATAGGCGGCATCATGGGCGCGGGCGCTGGCGTGATAGGCAGCAATGGCGCGGTCCATCTCGCCGATCTTGTCGAGGCTGTCGGCCAGCATGAACTGGATGGTGGCAGCCTCGCGCGCGGCGGGCAGGCCGGGGCGGGCCTGTTGCCGGGCAAGCAAGGTGCGATAGATCTCGATCGCTTCTTCCAGCTGCCCCATCTGGCGCAGCAGGTCGGCGAGGCTGCGCTGGCGCGACAGCGTTTCGGGGGCGTCGGGGCCGCGCTCGCGCTCGGCGCGTCCGGCCACGGCAAGCGCCACGGGCAGGGCGCGGGTGTTCTGCCCGGCGCGGATCAGGAACAGGGCATAGTCGGCCTGGAATGCGTCATGGCCGGGGTTGTCGGGGGGGATCTCGGCGTGGAGCGTGTCGAAGAGTTGCAGCGCCTCTTCATGCGCGCGCGAATGCCACAGCGCCCAGGCCAGATTTGCCCCGACCTGCGCGCGCTCGGGGTGGGCGGGGCCGTGACTGGCCTCGATCCGGGCGAGCAGCGGCTTGCCCAGTTCGACAGCGGCGGCCCAATCTTGCAGGCGATAGGCGCGCAGGAAGGCGCTGGCGGCGTCTTGCAGTTCAGCGGCAAGGCGCGGGCTGGCGCTGCCACCGGCGGCCGGGCCGATCTGCGCGGCCAGCGGTGCGGCAGGCAGGGCAAGGGCAAGTACGACTGGAAAAAGCGCTTTGAACATCGGCAGGAAATGGGGTCGCCTGAATGAAGCCGCAAGCTTAAGCCGGGTGACGCCTGAGCGCCAAGCCCTCAAATCGCTGTGGCCGTCGTGTGATGGCCTTGCCTTCGGATGCCCCGTTCAGCGGCGGCGCATTTTGGGTTGTCTGGCCGTGCCGTCCTCGCCCGGGATGACAAGCCGGCTGCTGCCCAATGCCAGGATCAGGCCGAGGCTCCAGAACACCCCGGCGATCCCCGTCGCCAGCACCACGCCGCCGAAGCATAGCGGTGTAACGACCTGGGTGAGCCGGTTCAGCGTAAGGCGGAAGCCAAGCACCTCGCCCACCTTGTCAGACGGCGAAAGATTGATCGTGCGCGAGATCGACAAGGGCTGGCCGATGCCCAGCCCCAACCCTAGCGCAAGCGAGACGAGCGTCATCGCCACGATTCCCTGTGACAGCGGCAATGCCAACAGCGTCAGGCCCGAAAACAGCACCGAGGTGGCAATGACCCGGTTCTTGCCGAAGGCCCGCACCAGCGGCAGCATCACCACCCGCATCACCACCCCGCCGCCGTTATGCACCGCGATGATGATACCGATCCAGGTGGCGGTGACGCCGGCCTCGATCGCGTAAAGCGGAAAATAGGCGACATACATGTCCTTGCCCATCAAGATCAGGATGCTGACCAGAAAGGCGCGGTGCATATAGGGATGATAGCCCAGGATGCGCCGCGGCTCGGGCCAGGCGCTGCCGCGGGGCGCGGGCTTTTCGGTCGCGGGCGTTAGGGAGGCAGCGGCGCGGGCGGCCTTGCGTTCACGATACAGCAGCACAAGACCCGGCAGCAGTGCCACCGACCCCTTGAGCGACATGAACAGAAAGGTCAGCCCGAAGCCGATCTGGTCAGCCAGGTATCCGCTCAGCATCGGACCGGCGAGACTGCCCAGCGCAAACGACATGCTGAAGATGGCGATGTGCCTTTCGCGGGTCCAGCTGTCCTTTTTCGGGTTTCCGGCGCTGCTCTGACTGGCCAGTACATATAAGGTGAAGCCGAACCCTGCGATAACCTGCGCCGCATAGATGCCCGCGCGGCTTGGAAAGAAGAAGGGCAGCACCAGCCCAAGCATTGCCACCGCCCCGCCCAGCAGCAGCGCGATGGCCCTGTCATGCCTGTCCATCCACGCGCCCGCCGCCGTGGCCACGACGAGCGGCAGTAGCGAGAATACCGCCACCAGGACGCCGACCTCGCCCGCGCCGATATCCAGTGTCACGGCATATAGCGGGATCACCGGGCGCGTGCCCATGATCGCGGAAATCATGAAGAACGTGGCGGTGGCAAGGAAGTAGATCGAATTATCGCGGGCGGGGGCTGAGGTCACGCGGGGCAGGCTCCGGTTGCGGGCCGCAGTTGCGCGGCGCCGAGTCGCATGTGCGAAGGCCTACTCCCATGCGCGGGGGCAGACAAGCCGGGGCCGCCCGCGCGCAGGCGCGCGTTATGCGCGGAGTGTTTCCAACCTCAGTGGCGGCTGGCGGGGCAGGTGTTGATGCCAAGCAGACTGTAGAGTGCGCAGGTGCCAAAAACTCCGGTCGCCAGGGGCACGATGCCAATCAGGAACAGCCAGCGCAGGCCGGCCTCGGGAAAGAGGAAGAACCCGGCGATGAGCACAAGGCCCAGGACAATGCGAAGGATGCGGTCGATGCCGCCGACATTCTGTTCGAACATGGTGTTGGTTCCTTTCCTGAAGGGCTGCACAGCGCACATTCAAGATATAGTAATGAATTTGAATATGAGTAGTCTTGTTCCTCGCGCGCATATTATTCGGGGCGCGTGCCCCTTGCCGGCGGTGGCCTTCGGCGAGGATATTTTTGCCAAGAAGAAATGCGCGCTGACTTGTGTCGGCACCGCCGCGCGATGTTCGAGACCGGAAACCCGCCGGAATGTCCGGCGGGTGCGGTGCGTCAGGCGCGTGCCGCACCTCCGTCATCGCTGTCGCGGGTGCTCCAGCCCAGGGACCGGTAGAGGGGGCACCAGCCGACGAGGCCGCTGGCAAGCGGCACCATGCCGATCCAGAACGCCCAGTTCCAGGCAAGTTCGGGCCAGATGAAATACCCCGCGATCAGCGCAAGGCCGATCACGACCCGCAGCACGCGATCGATGATGCCAACATTTCGCACGAACATCGACACTTCCTTTTGTTGCAACTGCTACAGGCGCGATGTGGGGAGTTCATGGTGTGATTTAATGACCCTCGGCGATTACCCGGCGCGGCCATAGCCGCCCGGGGTCGGCGCGATCACGGTGATCGTCTCGCCCGGTTCGAGTACGGTCTGGGCGCAGGCGGGAAGCGCTTCTTCCTGGCCGTCGCGCCGGGTGACGATGCTGCGGCCGGGCTGGCCGTCACCGCCGCCCTGCACCCCGCGCGGCGGATGGCTGCGATGCGAGGACAGGATCGCGCAATCCATCCGCTCGAGAAAGCGCAGCCGCCTGAGCGTTCCATCGCCGCCGTGCCAGCGCCCCGCCCCGCCCGATCCGGGCCGCAGGCTGAATTCTTCCAGCAGCACCGGAAAGCGCAACTCCAGCACCTCCGGGTCGGTCAGGCGCGAGTTGGTCATGTGCACATGCACCCCGGCGGTGCCGTGAAAGCCGCGCCCGTCATTCATGCAGCCCGCGGGGCTGCCCGAGCAGATGGTTTCGTAATACTGGTGGCGGGCATTGCCGAAGGTCAGGTTGTTCATGGTGCCCTGGTGGTTGGCCAGCGCGCCAAGGGCCTCGAACAGCGCATTGGTGACATGCTGGCTGGTCTCGACATTGCCGGCGACCACGGCGCGCGGATAGGCGGGCTTGAGCATGCAGCCCTCGGGGATGGTGATGCGGATGGGCCGCAGGCAGCCTGCGTTCATGGGGATAGGTGCCTCGACCATGACGCGGAAGACATAGAGCACTGCCGCGCGTGTCACCGGCTCGGGGGCGTTGAAATTGTTGTTGGTGGCGTCCGAGGTGCCGGTGAAATCCACTGTCGCCTCGCGGCGGTCACGGTCGACCGTGATCCGCACCTGGATCTGCTGGCCGGTGTCGGTTTGATAGGTGCAGGCGCAATCGTCCAGCCGCTCGATCAGGCGGCGGACTTCCTCGGCGGCGTTATCCTGGACATGGCCCATATAGGCGCGCACCACGTCGATGCCGAATTCGCCGACCATGCGGCGCAACTCTCTGATGCCGCGGGCATTGGCGGCGACCTGGGCCTTGAGATCGGCAATGTTGGCGTCGGGGTTGCGGCAGGGCCAGGGGTGATCAGTGAGCAGCTTGCGCAGCGCCGCATCGCGGAACTGCCCGCGCTCCACCAGGCGGAAATTGTCGATCAGCACGCCTTCCTCGTCCACCGTGGTGGCCAGCGGCGTCATCGAGCCGGGCGCGGTGCCGCCGACATCGGCGTGATGGCCGCGCGCGGCCACCCAGAAGAGGATCTCGGCGCCAGCCTCGTCAAAGACCGGCGTGACCACGGTAATGTCGGGTAGATGCGTGCCGCCGTTATAAGGCGCGTTGAGCGCAAATACGTCGCCGGGGTGGATATGGCCCGCGTTCAGACGGATCACGGTTTCGACGCTGCGGTCCATCGAGCCCAGATGCACCGGCATATGCGGCGCATTGGCCACCAGCGCGCCCGAAGCATCGAACACCGCGCAGGAGAAATCCAGCCGTTCCTTTATGTTGACCGATTGCGCTGTGTTCTGCAGTGCCACGCCCATCTGTTCGGCGATATTCATGAACAGGTTGTTGAACACCTCCAGCAGCACCGGGTCGGCCTTGCGGGTGCCGATGGCCTGCTCGCGGCGCTGCCGCTCGTGGCGGGTCAGCAGCACATGGTCGCGCGGCGTGATCTGCGCCTGCCAGCCGGGTTCCACCACGATGGTCTGGTTGGCCTCGATGATGAGCGCCGGGCCGCGCAGCTTGTGCCCGGGCGCGAGCCCCTCGCGGCGAAACACCCGCGCCTGATGCCATGTGCCGCCGCTGAACAGCCGCGCGGTGGTGTCGCTGTCGGCGTCTGTGTCAAGGCTTTCCAGCCTGCGCTCGGGTGCGGCAGCGGGCTCGATGTCAAATCCTTCGAGTTCGACGGTCTCGACGATCAGGCGCTTGCCCGGGCTGACAAAGCCGAACTGCGCCTCGTGCGCGGCCTCGAAGGCCGCTCGGGCGGCGGCAAGGTCCTGGCCGCCGAAATCCACCGGCAGCGCGGTGTCGGTGCCCTCATAGCGCAGGTGCAGCAGCGCACGAGTCCTGACCTCGCCTGCGTCCAGCCCCTGGCTGCGCAACTCGGCCTTAACCTCTTTGTGCAGCTCGGCCAACGCGGTGCCGATCATGGGCTGGCTGGCAGGTTCGAGCGGGGCCTCAAGCGCCTTCTGCCTTGTCGTGAACACCCGCGCCAGCCCGATGCCATAGGCCGAAAGCAGCCCCGAAAGCGGGTGCACCAGGATCGATTCCATCCCCAGCGCATCGGCCACCAGGCAGGCATGCTGTCCGCCCGCGCCGCCGAAACTGTTGAGCAGGTAGCGCGTCACGTCATGGCCACGCTGGACGCTGATCTTCTTGATGGCGTTCGCCATGTTCTCGACCGCGATGCGGATGAAACCCTCGGCGACCTCTTCGGGGCTGCGCCCCTCGCCGGTGCTTTCGGCGATTTCGGCAAAGGCCTTGGCCACCGTGTCGCGATCCAGTGGCTGGTCCTGGCCGGGGCCGAAGATGGCGGGGAAGAAATCGGGGTTGAGTTTGCCCAGCATCACATTGGCGTCGGTGACGGTGAGCGGCCCGGCGCGGCGATAGCAGGCCGGGCCTGGGTCGGCGCCCGCGCTGTCGGGGCCGACCCGAAAGCGCCCCGGCTCGGCGTGCAGGATCGAGCCGCCGCCGGCGGCCACGGTGTGCACCCGCATCATTGGCGCGCGCATCCGCACACCGGCAACTTCGGTATCAAACGCCCGCTCATGGTCGCCCGCGTAATGCGCGACATCGGTGCTGGTGCCGCCCATGTCAAAGCCGATGGCCCGGTCGAAACCGGCGATCTCGGCCGTGCGCGCCATGCCCACGACGCCGCCGGCGGGGCCGGACAGGATGGCGTCCTTGCCCTGAAAGCGTTCCGCCGCGGTCAGCCCGCCCGAGGACATCATGAATTGCAGCGTCGGCCCCGGCGTGCCCGCCGGCGTCGCGCCGAGCGCGTCCGACACCCGCGCCACATAGCGCCGCAGGATGGGCGAGAGATAGGCATCAACGACCGTCGTGTCGCCACGCCCGATCAGCTTGATCAGCGGCGAGACCTCATGGCTGACAGAAACCTGGCCGAAGCCGAAGCCGCGCACATGCTCGGCCAGCTTCACCTCGTGTTCGGGGCTGCGCCAAGCGTGCATCAGCACGATGGCCACCGCGTCGATGCCGGCCTCGCGTATCTCCTTCAGCGGGGTGTCCAGCGACGACAGGTCGAGCGGAGTCTCGACCGCGCCATCGGCGTGCAGGCGTTCCTCCACCTCGATCACCCGCTCATAGAGCATCTCGGGCAGGATGATTTCCTTGGCGAAGATGTCGGGTCGGGCTTGATAGCCCAGCCGCAGCGCGTCGCGGAAACCTCGGGTGATCAGCAGCGCCGTGCGGTCGCCCTTGCGCTCCAGCAGCGCGTTGGTGGCCACTGTGGTGCCCATCCGCACCGTGCCGATCCGGGCCGGGTCCACCACACCGCCAAGAAGCTGGCGAATACCCTCGATCGCGGCGTCGTCATAGACGCCGGGGTTTTCCGAGAGCAGCTTGAGCGGGTGTAGCGCCCCGTCAGGTGCGCGCCCGATCACATCGGTAAAGGTGCCGCCGCGGTCGATCCAGAAATCCCAATGCGGGTCGTGGCGGGGCATGGGCTGTCCTTTCGCTGGGGGCTGCAGGCTGGCGCTGGCATTTTGTTGACAAATTGTCAGTGAAAGGTCAAGTATCGGGTCAACGCAAACGCAGGCGGCATGAGGGCGCAGCCATGACCGATGAGGCGCGAAAGAGCGGGCCGCAGGGCGCAGGGGTCGGCCCGGTGGTCTCGGCGGCGCATCTGGCCGATGCCAGCCTGCCGGCCCTGTCGGAGGTTGAATTCGCCCTGACCATGCAGACGCACGCCTATCAGCGCTGGATCGTGCGCTGCATGGCGGCGGCGGGCGGGCCGTCGATGTCGCCGCTCGAGGTGCTGATCCTGCATCTGGTGCATCACCGCGCGCGGCCCAAGACGCTGGCCGACATCTGCCTGGTGCTCAACATCGAGGATACGCACCTTGCCAATTATGCGATCCGCAAGCTGCAAGGTCACGGGCTGGTCGCGCCGGGGCGCAAGGGCAAGGAGAAGACCATCGCCATCACTGATGCGGGGCAGGCGCTCTGCGCGCGCTATGCCGAGGTGCGCGCGGCGCTTCTATTACGCAGCGCGGGCCAGCTGGGGCTGGACGAGGCCGAGATGTCGCGGCTGGCGGCACTGATGCGGATGCTGTCGGGCAGCTACGACCAGGCGGCGCGCGCGGCGGCGGCGCTCTAGGATGCTGCGCTTTCTGTGGTGGAGCGCCCGCAACGGGCGGCTGGTTCTGGTGGGCGGGCTGGTCCTTGGGGTGGCGCTGCCGGGGCTGGCGCAACACCTGCAACCGGCCATCGTGCCGATCATCGCCTTCCTGCTGTTTCTGGCGGCGCTGCGCATCGGGCCTGCGGCGGCGCGCCCGCGTCTGGCGGAATTGCCGGGGCAGGTTGCGCTGACGCTGGTGTTGCAGACCTTGCCACCGATGCTGGCGCTGGGGGTGCTGTTCCTGGCGGGCTGGGCTGACAGCCTGATCGGAATCGGCGTGGTGCTGCTCTTGGCGGCCAGCCCGATTTCGGGCAGCCCCGGTCTGGCGGTGCTGTCGGGCTCCGACCCGGTGCCGGCCCTGCGCCAGCTTGTGCTGGGCACGGCGCTGTTGCCGCTCACGGCGCTGCCGGTGCTGTGGCTGATGCCGGTGTTCGGCGATGCGGGCGCCACGCTTGCGGCGGCGGGGCGGCTGATGGCGATCATCGCGGTGGCTGGCGGCGGTGGCCTTTTGTTGCGTGCGCTGGTGCCGCGTTTTGGCAGCCCCGGCTCGGTGCAGGCGATCGACGGGCTCACGGCGCTGAGCATGATGGCCGTGGTCGTGGCGCTGATGTCGGCGGTCAGCCCCGCGCTGTTGAGCGGCGCGCCCGAGTTCTGGTGGATCCTTGCGCTGCTTCTGGTGCTGAACTTCGGCGCGCAGATCCTGGCCTGGGCGCTGGCGCGGCAGGCTGGCGCGCGCAACGCCGCCCCGGCCATCGGGATCATCGCGGGCAACCGCAACCTTGCGCTGTTCTTCGGCGCGCTTCCACCCGATCTGGCGCTGGGGCTATTGCTGTTTCTGGGCGTCTATCAGTTTCCCATGTATCTGACGCCGCTGGTGATGCCTTGGGTCTATCGGCGGCTGGAGCGTCGCGCCCGCGCCTGAATAGGTGCGCGCGGGCTGACCGGATACAAGCGAAGAGCGCCCCGCGTGGCCGGGGAGTGCAGGCTCAGATATTCTCCGACTGCGGCATCCCGATCACGTGATAGCCGCCATCGACATGCAAGATTTCGCCCGTGGTGCAGGCTCCGTAATCGCTGGCCAGGTAGACGGCAGTGCCGCCCACTGCCTCAAGCGTGGGGTTGGCGCGCAGGGGCGAATTCAGCTCGGCCTGGCGATAGGTGCGCCGCGCGCCGCCAATGGCCGCGCCCGCCAGTGTCTTCATCGGCCCCGGCGAAATGGCGTTCACGCGAATACCGTCAGGCCCCAGATCGTTGGCAAGGTAGCGCACTGCCGATTCCAGCGCCGCCTTTGCCACGCCCATCACGTTGTAGAACGGCGTCACCCGGTTCGAGCCCTGGTAGGTCAGCGTCAGCAGCGTGCCACCATCCGGCATCATCTCGGAGGCGCGGCGCGCCACATCGATGAAGGAATAGCTCGAGATCAACAACGAGTTGGTGAAGTTCTCGCGGCTGGTATGAATGAAACGGCCGTGCAGTTCCTTCTTGTCGGAGAAGGCTATCGCATGGACCAGAAAATCCATGCTGCCCCATTTTTCGCGCAGGTGCGCGAAGGCTGCGTCCATCGAGGCATCGTCGGTCACATCCACATCCACGAGGATGTCTGAGCCGACCGATGCCGCCAGCGGCTCCACCCGTTTTCCGAAGGCTTCACCCTGGTAGGTAAAGGCAAGCTCTGCGCCTTCATCAGCCAGCGCTTTGGCAATACCCCAGGCGATCGAACGTTCGTTCGCGACGCCCATGATGAGCCCGCGCTTGCCCTTCATCAATTCGGCCATTCGGTTTTCCCCGGCTCAATCCAGAAATTTGCTTAAAACGAGTGTCGCGTTGGTGCCGCCAAAGCCGAAGCTGTTGGACAGGACGCTGTCCAGCTCGACCCCCTCGCGCAGTTCGGTAACGATTTCGCCGGGTTTCAGGGCCGGGTCCAGCTCGGTGATATTTGCCGAGGCGGCGATGAAACTTCCCTGCATCATCAGGAGGCTGTAGATCGCCTCGTGCACGCCGGTGGCGCCAAGGCTGTGCCCGGTGAGCGATTTGGTCGAGGCGATGGGCGGCATGTCGCCCTCGCCAAAGACGCGGCGCACGGCTTCCACTTCGGTCACGTCGCCCGCGGGCGTCGAGGTGCCATGCGCGTTGATGTAGTCGATCCGCCGCCCTGCAGGCAGGGTGTCCAGCGCCAGCCGCATCGACCGCTCGCCGCCCTCGCCCGAGGGCGCGACCATGTCATAGCCATCGGAGGTGGCGCCATAGCCGGTCAGTTCGGCATAGATCTTGGCGCCGCGCGCCTTGGCGTGCTCCAGTTCCTCGAGCACCAGCATCCCACCGCCGCCGCCGATGACAAAGCCGTCGCGCGTGGCATCAAAGGGGCGCGAGGCGGTCTCGGGCGCGTCATTGTACTTCGACGACATCGCGCCCATCGCGTCGAACAGGCAGGAAAGCGTCCAATCCAGTTCCTCGCCGCCGCCGGCAAAGACAATGTCCTGCTTGCCCATCTGGATCAGCTCGGCGCCGTGGCCGATGCAATGCGCGCTGGTCGAACAGGCCGAGGTGATGGAATAGTTCACGCCCTTGATCTTGAACGGCGTGGCCAGGCAGGCCGAATTGGTGCTGCTCATGCAGCGGGTGACCATGAAAGGGCCCATCCGCTTGGGGCTGCCCTTTTCCTTCACGATGTTGTGCGCAAGAAAGAAGTTCGAGGTCGACGGCCCGCCCGAGCCCGTCACCAGACCGCTGCGCGGGTTCGAGATATCGGCCTCTTCAAGGCCGCTATCGGCGATGGCCTGTTCCATTGCCAGATAATTATAGGCGGCACCGGCCCCCATGAACCGCAGCTGTCGTTTGTCGATATGGTCTTCCAGCGCGATCTGCGGTTTGCCGTGGATCTGACTGCGAAAGCCCAGTTCGGCATATTCGGGCGCGGCCACGATCCCCGAACGGCCCGCGCGCAGGCTGGCTTCGACCTCGGCGGCGGAATTGCCTATGGGCGCGATGATCCCGAGCCCGGTAACGACGACACGGCGCATTGCGCTCTCCTTGAATAGCTGTTGATCAGGTTTCCGAAAGGGCGACCTTCATGTCCTTGACCAAATAGATGGTTTCACCATCGGCTTCGACGCGGCCATCGGCAACCCCCATGGTCAGCCGGCGGGTCTGCACCGCCTTGGTGAAATCCACGAAATAGCGCAGCAGCTTGCGGTCGGGGCGCACCATGCCGGTCAACTTGACCTCGCCCACCCCCAGCGCATAGCCACGCCCCTGCCAGCCACGCCAGCCCAGGTTGAACCCGGTCAGCTGCCACAGCCCGTCAAGGCCCAGGCAGCCCGGCATGATCGGATTGCCGGGAAAATGGCACTCGAAGAACCACAGGTCGGGAGTGATGTCGAATTCGGCCACCACATGGCCCTTGCCATGTTCGCCGCCGTCGCCCGAAATGTCGGTGATGCGATCCATCATCAGCATGGGCGGCGCAGGCAGCTGCGCGTTGCCCGGCCCGAACAATTCGCCCCTTGCGCAGGCCAGCAGAGCCTCCTTGTCGAAATGGCTCGGGAAATCGGGCATCGGGGGATATTCCTTCCTCATTCTGGTCAGCCGCACCTCTATCATCGCGGTCGCGGCGCTGGCAAGTCTGCAGGGCGCGGCGCCCACGGTCAGCCGGACAGACGTCGCGATTGTGCCGGCGCGCCCGGTGATGCAGTGAAAGCGTTTGAAAACCGTAACGGGCAGACCTATTATTTACCACATGACCACGCAGAAAACCCAGATCAATGCCGTTGATGCCGCGACGCACAGCGCCGCAAACTGGCTTGCCCGTGCCGGGCTGCGCCCGACCCGGCAACGCCTAAGTCTGGCAGAGCTTCTCGTGGGTGATGGCCAGCACCGGCATGTCACCGCCGAAAGCCTGTTCAGCGCCGCCAAGGCCGCGGGCGAGCGGGTTTCGCTTGCCACTGTCTACAACACCCTGCGTGCCTTCTGCGATGCGGGGCTGATGCAGGAGGTTACGGTGGACGGGGCGCGAAGCTATTTCGACACCCGGATCGACGACCACCCGCATTTCTACTGGGAAGACACGGCTGAGCTGACGGATGCGCCGGCCAGCGAAATGGAAATCGCGCGCCTGCCCAGCCCGCCCCGGAATGCCGAGATTGCGCGTGTCGATGTGGTGATCCGTCTGCGCCGCAAGGCGGACTGATCCGGCCCCGCTTCGGCGAAAGGATTTCAGGCGGGCCGCCTGCGCGCGGACGCGGGTGAAGGCGGCCACCGTACGAATCCACGCGCTCCTCATGTTTTCTCCAGATTTCCCTCAAGCATGGTGGCGGGCTTCGCGACATGCTTGTGCAAATCAGCATGGGAGGCGCGCATGACACAGACAGAAACGCTGCAACAGGTACCCGGACAGGGCGCGGATTCGGAGTTCGTGCAATTCTGGAACGAGGTGCTCGGGCCCAAGTTCAACCGTTTCCGGCATATCCTGGTCGGCGGGCTGACCCGCCACAGCGAGGCCGTCTTTCCCAAACTGCCGGTGCGCGAGGGTGACAGGGCCGTCGATGTCGGCTGCGGCTGGGGGGATACCGCGCTCAAGCTGGCGCGCATGGTCGGGCCGGATGGCCAGGTCGTCGGGATCGACTGTTGCGACATGTTCCTGGAAATAGCCCGCAAGGATCTGGCCGAGACCGGGCTGAAGAATGTCAGCTTCGTACGCGGTGACGCCGAAGTCGCCCTGCCCGAGGCGGAATTCGATTTCGCCTTTGCACGGTTCGGGACGATGTTCTTTGCAAACCCCGTCGCAGGGCTGCGGAACATGCGCAAGTCGCTCAAGCCCGGTGGGCGGATGGTGCATATCGTCTGGCGCAGTCCCGAGGATAACCCCTGGCTGTCGATGGCCAAGCAGGAGGTGCTGCGCTTCCTGCCACCACCGGGTGAGGACGCTCGCACCTGCGGACCAGGCCCGTTCTCGATGTCCGACGAGCCGACGGTGCGCAAAATGATGGAGATCGCCGGTTACGAAGACATCACCTTTGAACGGATCGACGCGCCGGTGATGATCGGCCACGATGTGAAGGACGCGATCGCCTTTCAACTTGCCATCGGCCCGGCGGGTGAAGTGTTCCGCGAGGCCGGCGCCGAGGCCGAGGAAAAGCGCACGCAGATCGAGGCCGCGCTGGAAGAGGCAATCAACCGGCAGAAACGCGACAGCGACGGCATCGTCATGGACAGTTCGTCCTGGTTCATTTCGGCGCGCAACCCGGCCGGGTGACAGTTGGACCACGCCCCTACAGCACCCGCCCCGGCCAGTTGCGGTCGGGGCGTGGCGCCGTGGAAAAGGTGTGGCTCATTTGCATTTTCAAGCATTTTCGTGGATAATACAGCCTTGACGCCGAAGGTGCCGCGGCGCTGACGCAGGATTGCAGCTCGGTGCTTGCGGGCAGCGTCCGGCCCTTGAGCGGCAGATCTCGGGAACCGCGATGCCTGGACAGACCTCAGCCTCGGCCGTTGTCGATCTTTCCGGAAAACCCGGAGGGGAAAGCCCGCCTGCAAGACGCCGCGTGCATGGCGTGGCCCTCGGCCCTGACGGGGCAGGGTTGGGTGCGGTTCGCCACTTCGGTCCCTTTTCGGTCGATACCGCCAAGTTTGAACTGCATCGCAATGGCCGGCGTGTCCCGCTGGAGCCGCTCACCTTCGACCTGCTGCTCTTGTTGATGGAAAACCGCGACAGGACGGTTTCGCGCGATGAAATCTTTCGCACGCTCTGGGGCGGTCGTGCCGTTTCAGAGACCGCGCTGAGCAGCCAGGTAAAGGCGCTGCGTCAGGCGCTGGGCGATAGCGGAAGCGCGCAGCACACGATCCGCACGGTGCATGGGCGGGGTTTCCGCTTTCTGCAGGAGGTGACGGGCGGGGGCGCATCAACCCCGGCTGCTCCGGCTGCGCCCCACCCAGAGCCGGGGTTGATGCGCCCGGTGATTGCCGTGCTGCCGTTCGAGAACCGCTCCACCGATAACAGCGGCGGCTTCTTTGCTGACGGCATCACTGAGGATATCCTGAACTGCCTCAGCAAGCACCGCTGGATGAATGTTGTTGCGCGCAACCCGGCCTTTGCCTTCCGCAAGTCCGGCGAGGGGGTCGATGCCATCGCCCGGCAGCTTGGCGCGACCCATGTTGTCACCGGCAGCGTGCGCAAATCCGCCGACCGGATGCGCATTTCAGCGGAAGCCATCGAGGTCAGGTCGATGCGTGCCATCTGGGCGGACCGGTTCGACCTCGACATGACACGGCTTTTCGACTTCCAGGACGAGCTGTGCGGCCTCATCGCCTCGCGGCTGGCGGTCGAGGTCGGCGGGTTCGAGCAGCGCCGGGCGCAGCGGACACCACGCGAAAACCGCGGTGCCTGGGAACTTTATCATCTGGGTATGAGCGAATTCTACAGGTTCACCGCGCCAAGCAATCGCCGTGCGCGCGATTTCCTGCGCATGGCAATCCGGACCGACCCGGAATTCGCCGAGCCGTATACCCGCCTCGCCTATGCGATCACGCTGGGCATGGTCTATTTCGAGGATCCGGCGAGCCAGGCGCGGCTGGATGATGCGCTGACGCTGGCGCTGCAGGGGCTTGAGCGCGACGATCGCGATCCGCAGGGCTATTTCGCGCTCGGCCGGGTGCGGCTTGCCCGGCGCGAGTATGATCTGGCCATCGATGCGCTGGAGCACGCGTTGGACCTGAACCCCTATCTGGCGGTGTCGCATTGCGGGCTTGGCGACTCGCTGGCCTATGAGGGGCGGATTGCCGAATCCATCCAGCATTTCGAACGGGCGATCGAGTTGAGCCCGCATGACCCGTTTCGCTGGGCGTTTCATTCCTACATGTCGCTTGCGCTTTTGTTCGGCGAGGATTTCAAAGCCGCCGTCCGGGTGGCGCGGCGTGCCGTTCAGGTGCCCAATGCGCATTACTCGGCGCAGGCGAACCTGCTGGCGGCCCTTGGCCATCTGGGCGACAAGCGGCAGATCTCGCAGGTGCGGGAAAGTCTGGCGCGGGTGCGGCCCGATTTCAGCCTCGCGCTTGCCAGGTCGCGGCTGTTCTACCTCAGGCGCAGCGGGCAGCTTGACCTGTATCTCGAGGGGCTGAAGCGTGCGGGCGTCCGCTGATGACGCGGCAGCCGCTGGGCCAAGACATGTTCTGAATGGCGATCCGCGGATGGTCGCTACCGCGTGCCTTTCCCGGCGGTCTTGCGCCTTGAGCGGGGACAAAAGCTTGCCAGGTGCAAGGGGGTCATCTAGTCTCGGCACCGCCGGGGGGCAACAGGTTACGGGGGCTCAGGTGAGGCAAGCGAGGGCGTATCGCATGGCGGATATCGGCGGTTGCCGCGGCACGATCATGGCGGCAGGTCTGGGTGCGGTGGCGTTGTTGGCGCAGGGCAGCGCGACCTGGGCGCAGGAGCCGGGCGAGATTGTTGTCAGGCAATACGATAATGGCGGTGTCTATGAGGGCACCTTCCGCGACGGTCGTCAGCATGGCCAGGGCACTTACCGGCTGCCCAACGGGTTCGAGTATTCCGGCGAATGGGTCGAGGGCGAAATCACCGGCCAGGGGGTGGCGCGCTATCCCAACGGCGCTGTTTACGAGGGCATGTTCCTGCGCGGGCGCCCGCACGGGCATGGCCGCATGGTCTTCGCCGATGGCGGCCACTACGAAGGCGACTGGGACACCGGCGAGATGACGGGCGAGGGGCGCGTCGAATACGCCAATGGCGTCACCTACGAGGGCGGCTTTCTGACCGGCCGCCATCACGGCCAGGGCGTGATGGAAAGCCCAGGCGGCTATCGCTACGAGGGCGCGTGGGACGAAGGCATCAAACGCGGCGAGGCCCGGATCACCTATGCCGATGGCGCAGTTTATGAAGGCCGGGTCGAGGACGGCGAGCGCGAAGGCGAAGGCCGGCTGACCATGGCCGATGGAGCCCTCTACGAAGGCCAGTGGCAGGCCGGGCAGATGGAGGGGGACGGCCGGCTCGAATATGCCAATGGCGATGTCTACGAGGGCGGCTTCCTGGCCGGCCAGCGCCACGGCGATGGCCGTGTCACCTATGACGACGGCGCAACCTATGTCGGCCGCTTCGAGAATGACCAGCGCCACGGCAGCGGCCGCTATGACAGTGCCGAAGGCTTTTCCTACGAGGGCGATTGGGTCGCCGGCCGGATCGAAGGCGAAGGCCGCGCCACCTATGCCGATGGTTCGGTCTATGAAGGCCAGTTCCGCAGCGGCGTGCCCGATGGCCAGGGCCGCATGGAATTCGCCGATGGCTCCAGTTTCGAGGGCGGCTGGTCGCGCGGCGTGATCAGCGGCGAGGGGGTAGCTCAGTTTGCCGACGGCATGGTTTATGAGGGGGCGTTCCGCGACGGGCAGAACCACGGGCAGGGCGTGATGACCCACCCCGATGGCTACCGCTACGAGGGCGAATGGGCCGCCGGCCAGCGCCACGGCCAGGGTGTCGCGCGGTATCCCGACGGTTCGGTCTATGATGGCCAGTTCCGCAGCGGCGAGCGCCACGGCCAGGGCCGTCTGGAGATGCCCGACGGCTTCACCTATGAAGGCGACTGGGTCGCGGGCGAGATCGAGGGCCAGGGCCTCGCCACCTATTCCACCGGCGACGTCTACGAGGGCAGCTTCCGCGCCGGCCAGCGCCACGGTGAGGGCGTGCTGCGCTATGCCGGCGGGCAGACGGTTTCGGGCACATGGGAAGACGGCGCGCTGAGCGACGGCACCACCGGCGAAGACACGCCCGTCATGCCCGAGGGGCCGGGCGACGGCGGCTGAGCCGCCTGCACATCCGGCGCGCGCGGGCCAGGGGCGGCCACCGGCCCGGCATCGCTACCAGGGCACCGCCGTGCCGCTGTAGTCGTAAAAGCCCCCGCTCTGTTCGGGCGTGAGGCCTGCGCAGACCTTCAGCAGCCGCGCGGCCGCCTGATCGGGCGGCACCGCCGGGTATCGCCCGCGATAGGCCGCGGTCAGTCCGGTCGCAACCGTGCCGGGATGCAGCGCCACGCAGATGGCCTCTGGATGGGTGCGCGCCAGTTCGATCGCCGCACCATGAACGATCTGGTTCAGGGCGGCCTTGGCCGCGCGATAGCCATACCAGCCACCCGCCCGATTATCCGCAATCGACCCCACCCGGGCCGAAAGCGCCGCCAGCACCGAGCGCCTGTCGCGGGGCAGCAGCCGCGCGGCGTGGCGCAGGATCAGCGCAGGACCTATGGCGTTGACCGCGAATTGCCGCGCAAGCCCCTCGGCCGTTACCTGCCGCAGCGCCTTTTCCGGCAACCGCCCGTCAAGCTCGAGCGCGCCCGTGGCGATGAAGACCAGATCATAGGGCCCGTCGCGACGGGTAAGCTGCGCCTCGACCGTTTCAGGCGCACAGAGGTCAAAGCCGTGTTCGCGCCGCGAAAGCCCCTCGACCGCGACACCCTCGCGGGAAAGCTGCGCCGCAACCGCGCCGCCGATCCCGCCTGACGCGCCGATGATCAATGCCCGTTCCATGCCGCCTTATTCCTGCTCCGCGGCGCCTGCTGGCGCCAGAAACCATGTCTTCAGTTAGCCCGATTGCTTCGACGGGCAAGCGCCGCCCTGCCTTCTTCACTGTGAGAAAAATATCCCCGCCGGAGGCGGTATCCGTCAGTCGCCGCTTGCGGTTTTCGGGTTTTCTTTTCTGTTTCAGACGATATATTCCCGCTCATGATCAGAGGACCGGATATCACGAAGCCTGCCGCCGCCCTGCTGCGGCGCCGTTTCCGTGGCCTCCTTCTCCTTAGCAGCCTCTGAGCGTGCCGTCCGGGCGCGCCGCTCAGAGGTGACGCGCGCCCATCCCGCACGAAGGCCCTCAAGGTGCCACCGGCGGGCCTCAGGCTAAGGACAACAGAAAGAATCCGCAGATGACCGACAACATCACACCCGCACAGGCCGTGGCAGCCCCAGCCGCCCGCGACCCGAACCGCGTTCTGATCTTTGACACCACCCTGCGCGATGGCGAACAGTCGCCCGGCGCGACCATGACGCACGAAGAAAAGCTCGAGATCGCCGCGCTGCTCGACGAAATGGGCGTCGATATCATCGAGGCGGGCTTTCCCATCGCCTCGGAAGGGGATTTCCGCGCCGTCAGCGAGATCGCGCGCCGCTCGAAGAATGCCGTGATCTGTGGCTTGGCGCGCGCCAGTTTCGGCGATATCGACCGCGCCTGGGAGGCCGTGAAACAGGCCCCGCGCCCGCGCATTCATACATTCATAGGCACCTCGCCCCTGCACCGCGACATCACCGCGTTGAACATGGACGAAATGGCCCAGCGCATCCACGAGACGGTGACGCACGCGCGCAACCTGTGCGACAATGTGCAATGGTCGCCGATGGACGCCACCCGGACCGAGCGCGACTACCTCTGCCGGGTCGTGGAAATCGCCATCAAGGCCGGTGCCAGCACGATCAACATTCCGGATACCGTGGGGTATACCGCACCGCGCGAAAGTGCCGAGATCATCGAGATGCTGCTTGAGCGTGTGCCCGGCGCCGATCAGGTGATCTTCGCCACCCATTGCCACAACGATCTGGGCATGGCCACCGCCAACGCCCTGGCCGCCGTCGAGGCCGGGGCACGTCAGATCGAATGCACCATCAATGGCCTGGGTGAGCGTGCGGGCAACACTGCGCTCGAAGAGGTGGTGATGGCGCTCAAGGTGCGCCATGATATCATGCCTTTCACCACCGGCATCGACACCCGGCGCATCATGCAGGCCAGCCGGCTGGTGGCGGCGGTGTCGGGCTTTCCGGTGCAGTTCAACAAGGCCATCGTCGGCAAGAACGCCTTTGCCCATGAATCCGGCATCCACCAGGACGGGATGCTCAAGAACGCCGAGACCTTCGAGATCATGCGCCCCGAGGATATCGGCTTGGCCTCGACCAACCTGGTGATGGGCAAGCATTCGGGCCGCGCCGCGCTGCGCGCCAAGCTGCGCGACCTGGGCTATGAGGTTGCCGACAACCAGCTGGGCGACATTTTCGTGCGGTTCAAGGCGCTGGCCGACCGCAAGAAAGAGGTCTATGACGACGACCTGATCGCGCTGATGCAGGAGTCCACGACCGCCGCACATAACGAGATCGTGCAACTGAAATCGCTCAAGGTGGTCTGCGGCACGACCGCGCCGCAGACTGCGGACATGACGCTGGACATCGACGGCAAGAGTGCCGAGACCCACGCCACCGGCGACGGCCCCGTGGATGCCACCTTCAACGCCATCAAGGCACTGGTGCCGCATGAGCTGCGGTTGCAACTTTACCAGGTCCATGCCGTGACCGAAGGCACCGATGCCCAGGCCACCGTCAGTGTCCGGCTGGAAAAGGACGGGCGCATCTTTACCGGGCAGTCGGCCGATACCGATACGGTCGTGGCCTCGGCCAAGGCCTATGTGACGGCGCTGAACCGGTATCTCGGCTATGAGCGTGCAGGCCGCCCTGGCGTTGACATCACCTCGGCCGCGTCCTGAAGGGCGGTAGGGTGTGCGCCCGCCGCTGAGTGGCCGCATACTTGCACCTGTCACATCTGCGCGCGCGGGCGGATTGCTGCTGATCCGCCCGGCCCCGCCTCTTTACGCCGATACCCGCACACGCCTATAAGGGCGCGAAGGCGCGTGGTCTGGCCGGGCTGCGCACATACAGGCAGGCTTTGCATCCAGGGGCATGGGGCATCCGCGCGAAGGCTGCGCATCACAGGCAGGACAGGAACCTCGCAGCATGGTTTTTTCGGGTCTCTTTTCGTCGGATATGGCGATCGACCTCGGCACGGCGAACACGCTGGTTTACGTCAAGGGGCGGGGGATTATCCTCAATGAGCCCTCGGTCGTGGCCTATCACGTCAAGGACGGAAAGAAGACCGTGCTCGCCGTGGGCGAGGACGCCAAGCTGATGCTTGGCCGCACCCCCGGCTCGATCGAGGCGATCCGCCCGATGCGCGACGGCGTGATCGCCGATTTCGACGTGGCCGAAGAGATGATCAAGCATTTCATCCGCAAGGTCCACAAGCGCACCACCTTTACCAAGCCCAAGGTGATCGTCTGCGTGCCCTTCGGCGCCACCCCGGTTGAAAAGCGTGCGATCCGGCAATCGGTGCTGTCTGCCGGCGCACGCCGGGCCGGGTTGATCTCGGAGCCCATCGCGGCGGCTATCGGTGCGGGAATGCCTATCACCGATCCGACCGGCAGCATGGTTGTCGATATCGGCGGCGGCACGACCGAAGTGGCGGTGCTCAGCCTTGGCGATATCGTCTATGCGCGGTCGGTCCGCGTGGGCGGCGACCGGATGGACGAGGCGATCATCTCGTATCTGCGACGCCAGCAGAACCTGCTGATCGGCGAATCGACCGCCGAGCGGATCAAGACCTCGATCGGCACGGCGCGGATGCCCGATGACGGGCGCGGCGCGGCGATCCATATTCGCGGGCGCGACCTGCTCAATGGTGTGCCCAAGGAAATCGAGATTTCTCAGGCGCAGGTCGCCGAGGCGCTCTCGGAGACTGTGACGGCGATTTGCGAGGCCGTTATGATGGCGCTTGAAGCAACGCCGCCCGATCTGGCCGCCGATATCGTGGATCGCGGTGTGATGCTGACCGGGGGTGGCGCGCTGCTTGGCGATCTCGACCTGGCACTGCGCGAACAGACGGGACTGGCGATCTCGGTGGCCGATGAATCACTGAATTGTGTGGCCCTGGGCACCGGCAAGGCACTGGAATACGAAAAGCAGTTGCGCCATGCCATAGACTACGAAAGCTGACGGCACCCCGGCGGCACCCCGGCATGGACATGCGTGAGGAAAGGCAGTCGTGGCAAAGGAGCGGACACCCCAGGACGCATATGCCCGCCCGGTAAGGCGTATCCTGATCGGCTGTCTGGTGGTGACGCTGCTGGCGGTTTTCGCGCTCTGGCGGGTCGACAGCCCGCGGGTGGAACGGTTCCGCATCGCGCTTGTCGACCGTGTGGTGCCCAGCTTCGACTGGGCGCTTCTGCCCGTCACCAAGGCTGCCAACATGCTGGGCGAGGCTCGGTCCTACGCGCGGCTTTACGAACAGAATCAGGAACTCAGGCGCGAATTGCAGCAGATGAAGGCCTGGCGCGAGGCCGCACTTCAGCTTGAACAGCAGAATGCGCGGCTGCGCGACCTCAACCAGGTGCGGCTCAATCCGCAGCTCACCCATGTCACGGGCGTGGTGCTGGCCGATTCCGGCTCGCCCTTCCGGCGTTCGGTGTTGCTGAACGTGGGCGCGCGTGATGGCATCCAGGATGGCTGGGCGGCGATGGACGGGCTAGGCCTTGTCGGGCGGATCTCGGGCGTGGGTCAGCAATCCAGCCGCGTGGTGCTACTGACCGATTCCAACAGCCGGATCCCGGTCACGGTGCAGCCCTCGGGCCAGCGCGCGCTGCTGGTGGGCGACAACAGCGCGATGCCGCCGCTGGATTTCCTCGAATCCGCGCAGGATGTGCGACCGGGCGATAGGGTCGTCAGCTCGGGCGATGGCGGGGTGTTTCCCGCCGGGCTGCTGGTGGGGCAGGTTGCCCAGGGCAGCGACCGGCAGTTGCGCGTGCGCCTGGCCGCCGATTACCAGCGCCTTGAGTTTCTGCGTGTGCTGCGCTCGCGCCCGATGGAGCGGATCGACGACGCCGGTGCGCTGCTGGTGCCGCTGCCCGATCCGGAAGAGCCGGAAGAGCCCGCTGAGGAAGCGCCGCTTTCCGAAAGCGAGCTTCAGGCGGAGCGCGCCGATGGCTGAGCCAGTCTGGACCAGCCCCTGGCGGTACTGGGCGCTGTTCGTGGCGCTGGCGGGCGCGTCGCTGTTTCTGCGTCTGTTGCCGCTTGACCTGATGCCTGCGGGCCTGCCCGGGCCTGACCTTCTGCTATGCCTTGTGCTGGCCTGGGTGCTGCGGCGGCCCGATTACATGCCGGCCCTGCTCGTGGCTGCCGTCTTTGTGTTGGAAGACCTGCTGCTGATGCGCCCGCCGGGGCTGTGGGCCGCCATCGTGCTGATGGGCACGGAGTTCCTGCGCCACCGGCAGGCGCTTATGCGCGAGCTGGGCTTTCCCGCCGAGTGGGGGATGGTTTCACTGGTGATGATGGCCATGTTCCTGGCCGAGCGGCTGCTGCTGAACCTTGCAATGCTTCCCCGGCCCGTGCTGGGATTGAGCCTGTTACAGATGTTGCTGACCGTCATGGCCTATCCGTTGGTTGTGGCCGCGTGCCATGCGGCCCTGCGCGTGCGCAAGCCCGCCACTGGCGAGGTCGATGCCCTGGGGCGCCCGCTATGAAGCCGCCGCGCCGCGATACCGAGGAAAGTGCGCGCAAGATTTCGCGCCGGGCGCTCATTCTGGGCGGCGTGCAGGCGATGGCGATGGGGGCGCTGCTGTTCCGAATGCGCCAGATGCAGGTCGAGCAGGCCGATCAGTTTCGCCTGCTGGCCGACGAGAACCGCATCAATATCCGCTTGATTCCGCCGATCCGCGGGTTGATCCATGACCGGCAGGGCCAGGTGATCGCCGGCAACGAGCAGAACTATCGCGTGGTCATCGTGCGAGAGGATGCGGGCGATGTGGAAAAGGTGTTGCGGCGCCTCGCCCTGCTGATCGACCTGAGCGAAGAGGATGTCGCGCGCGCTTTGCGTGACACCATGCGCAACCGCCCGTTCGTGCCCGTCACCGTGGCCGAACGCCTGCCATGGAACGCTGTGGCCAAGGTTGCCGCCAATGCGCCGGCCTTGCCCGGCGTCACCCCCGAGATGGGCCTGTCGCGCCATTATCCGCTGGGGCCGGAGTTTGCCCATGTGGTGGGCTATGTCGGCCCGGTGAGCGAGGCGGACCTGGCCGCGCTGGAGGCGCCCGAGCCTGTGTTGCAGATCCCCGGGTTCCAGATTGGCAAGATCGGGGTCGAGCGGCACCTGGAAGGCGTGCTGCGCGGCGCCGCCGGCTCGCGCCGGATCGAAGTGAACGCCGTGGGCCGCGTCATGCGCGAGCTGGACCGCCAGGAGGGCACCCCGGGGCGCAATGTCCAGCTGACAGTGGATCACCGGCTGCAGAGCTATGTGATGGCGCGGCTTGAGGGCGAAAGCGCCTCGGCCATCGTCATGGATGTTGATAGCGGCGATCTTCTGGCCATCGCTTCGGCCCCCAGTTTTGACCCGAATCTTTTCGTGCGCGGCATTTCGGTGCCCGATTACCGCGCGTTGACGGAAAACGAGTTTCGCCCGCTCGCCGACAAATCGGCGCAAGGGCTTTATCCGCCCGGCTCGACCTTCAAGATGGTGGTGGCTCTGGCCGCGCTCGAAGCCGGAATCGTCACGCCCGACGAAAGGATCTTCTGCCCCGGCCACATGGATGTGTCGGGGCGGCGGTTTCATTGCTGGCGGCGGGGCGGGCATGGCCGGGTCAACATGGTCTCGGCGATCAGCGAAAGCTGCGATGTCTATTTCTACGAGATCGCCCAGCGGCTGGGAATCGAGGGCATCAACGACATGTCCGCGCGGCTGGGGCTGGGCCAGCGGCACGACCTGCCGCTTTCGGCCATTGCCGCCGGTCTCAACCCCACACGCGAATGGAAACAGACCCGCCGCGGCGAGCCGTGGCTGGTGGGCGACACGATCAATGCCGCGATCGGCCAGGGCTTCGTGCTTTCCTCGCCGCTGCAACTGGCTGTGATGACCGCGCGGCTGGCCAGCGGCCGTGCCGTCGCACCCCGGCTTGTGCGCGCCATAGATGGCCAGGAAATGCCGGGCGCCGCCGACGCCCCGCCGCTTGGGCTCGACCAGCGCTGGCTCAACCTCGTGCGGCGGGGGATGGACGAGGTTTCGAACCACCAGCGCGGCACTGCCTACTCCACCCGGATTGTGGAGGCCTCGCACCGCATGGCCGGCAAGACCGGGACAAGCCAGGTCTTCAGCATTACCGCCGAAGAGCGCGCCGCAGGCGTGCGCAGCCAGGAGGATCTGCCCTGGAACCGGCGCAACCACGCGCTCTTCGTCGGTTTCGCGCCCGCCGACGCCCCGCGCCTTGCGGTGTCGGTGGTGGTGGAACATGGCGGCGGCGGCTCCAGCGCGGCGGCGCCGGTCGCGCGCGACATCATCCTGCAGGCGCTTCATGAAGGCACGCCGCCGCTATCGGCCTATCCGGCCCCGCAGCGCAATCGCATCGAAACCATGCAGCGCGAGTTGATCGAACGGATCGAGCGCAGCACGCAAGGGTCGCGGGGGCGCGCATGAGCTATCTCGAATACGCGGTTCAGCGTGTGCCGACCGGCGCGGCAAAGGTGCTTCATGTGAACTGGGCATTGGTGCTGCTGCTTTCGGCTGTGGCCGGGGTCGGGTTCCTGATGCTCTATTCCATTGCCGGGGGGCAGCTTGCCCCCTGGGCCGACCCGCAGATCAAGCGTTTTGCGCTGGGGCTGGCGATGATGTTCGTGGTAGCCTTCGTGCCGATCTGGTTCTGGCGCAATGTCGCCGGGCTCGCCTACGGGCTTTCGCTGCTGCTGCTGGTGTTCGTCGAATTCTTCGGTTCGGTGGGTATGGGGGCACAGCGCTGGATCGATCTCGGCATCATCCGGCTTCAGCCTTCGGAACTGTCCAAGATCACGCTGGTAATGGTGCTGGCCGCCTATTACGACTGGCTTGACATCCGCAAGACCTCGCGCCCGGTCTGGGTGGTGATCGCGCTCTTGCTGATCCTGCTGCCCACCGCGCTGGTCCTGCGCCAGCCCGATCTGGGCACCGCACTGCTTTTGCTGGCCGGGGGCGGGGCAGTGATGTTCCTGGCCGGTGTCAGCTGGATCTACTTCGCCGTGGTTATCGGCGCGGGCGTGGGCGTTGTCACGGCTGTGATGGTCTCGCGCGGGACCGACTGGCAGCTTTTGCAGAATTACCAGTATCGCCGGATCGACGCTTTTCTCGACCCGTCGATAGACCCGTTGGGTGCAGGCTATCACATAAGCCAGTCGAAGATCGCGCTCGGCTCGGGCGGTTGGTCGGGACGCGGCTTCATGCAGGGCACGCAATCGCGGCTGAACTTCCTGCCGGAAAAGCACACGGATTTCATCTTCACAACCCTGGCCGAGGAGTTCGGCTTTCTTGGTGGGGCCTCACTGCTGTTGCTCTATGCGTTGATCCTGATCTTCTGTATCGTTGCGGCAATGAAGATGAAAAGCCGGTTTTCGCAGCTCGTGACATTGGGGGTGGCGGCCAATTTCTTCTTGTTCTTCGCGGTCAACATGGCGATGGTCATGGGTCTCGCCCCGGTTGTGGGGGTGCCCTTGCCGCTGGTATCTTACGGTGGCTCGGCCATGCTGGTGCTGATGATCGGATTCGGCCTGGTGCAGAGCGCGCATATTCACAGGCCTAGGGGACGGGCATGAGCGTTGACATTTATTTTGCCGCCAATCCTGATCTCTGGCCCGATTATGCCACCCCGTTGCGCGATGCGCTGAGGGAAGCGGGCGTCGAGGCCGAACTGCTTGAGACACCGCCACGCGACCCAGCGGCGGTGGATTACATCATCTATTCGCCCGACGGCGTGATCGAGGATTTCAGCCCCTATACCGGCTGCAAGGCGGTGCTCAACCTCTGGGCGGGGGTGGAGAAGATCGTGAACAACCCGACGTTGACCCAGCCGCTCTGCCGCATGGTCGATTACGGGCTGACCGAGGGGATGGTTGAATATGTCACCGGCCATGTGCTGCGTTACCATCTGGGGCTGGACGCGCTCCTGGCCGCGCAGAACGGCACCTGGAATCAGGAACCGCCCCCGCTGGCACGAGACCGCAAGGTCGCCGTTCTCGGGCTGGGGGCCTTGGGCCGGGCTTGTGCCGACGCCCTGGCCCGGTTGAACTTCAACGTCACCGGCTGGAGCCGCACCCCGCGGGACCAGTCGCAGATCACGTGCCATGCCGGCGAATGCGGGCTTGTGCAGACGCTGACCGAGGCGGAGATTCTGGTGCTTCTGTTGCCGCATACCCCGCTGACCGAGTCGTTGCTCAATGCCGAGCGGCTGGCACAACTGCCGCGCGGGGCCGTGGTGATCAACCCCGGGCGCGGCGCGCTGATCGATGACGAGGCGCTGATTGCCGCGCTCGACAGCGGGCATGTCGCCCATGCCACGCTCGATGTCTTCCGCACCGAACCGCTGCCTGCAGCGCATCCCTTCTGGGCGCATCCGCGCGTGACCGTCACGCCGCATATCGCCGCGGAAACCCGCCCCGCCAGCGCCGCCCGTGTGATTGCGCAGAACATCCTGCGCGGGGAAACCGGCCTGCCGTTTCTGCACCAGGTTGACCCCGGCCAGGGGTACTGAGCGCGCGCGGTCACATAGCGAGTCCATGCTGCATCACCCGCACGGACATTTGCACATGCGTCTGGACGCAAGGCGGCGAATCGTTCTCTATGCAGGCAGCGCGCCGAGGAACACTCGCGCAATCCAACCGCGACGTGATAAAACAGAACAAGGCCCGGCTTGCAGCCCCGTGATCCGCAACAAACCCCTGAAGAGGGCGAGATCGCCGTTATCGGCGCCGGGGTGACCGGGCTTTCGATCGCCCTGCGCCTGGCGCGCGAAGGCCACGAGGTAACGCTGATCGCCCCCACGGACCAGGCCGGCGAAGGGGCCTCTCATGGCAATGCGGGAGTGATTGCGGATTACGCGGTTCTGCCGCTGGGTCAGCCGGGCCTGCTGCGCGATTTGCCACGATTGCTGCTGTCATCGACAAGCCCGCTGTCGATCCGGGCTGCGGCGATTGCCACGTTGGCGCCCTGGCTGCTGCGCTTTCTGCGGCAGTCGCTGCCCCGCCCGGCACAGCGCAACGCGCAGGCGCTGGCCAGCCTGATGAATCGCGCGGGCAGCGGGTGGCAGGATCTGGCCGCCGAGATAGATGGCACGGAACTGCTGCGCGCGAACGGGGCGCTGCTTCTTTACGAATCAGAACGCGAGAGCATCGCCGCCGAAGGTGGCCGCGCCTGGCAGCGCGCCCTTGGCGTGCAGTTGGAACAGCTAGGCGGTGCCGAGGTCGCGCAAATGGAACCGGCACTTGCCGCTGCTGTCTCGGCGGGCAAGGTGGCGGGGGCGGCGTATTTCCCCGATGGCCGCAGCGTGACCGACCCGACCGCGATGATGCGCAAGCTGGCCAACGCCACTGCGATGGCGGGCGTGCGCCGGATCGACACACACGTCACCGGTCTGCGCCCTGGGGGGCGGGGCGGGGCCAGCTTGACCGGGCCAGGCCTTTCGCTGACTGCCCGGCATGTGGTGATCGCCGCCGGCGCCTGGTCAGCCCCGCTTGCACAGGCGGCGGGGGCGCGTGTTCCCCTTGAAACCGAACGCGGCTATCACCTGGAGTTTGATGCCGCCGCGAGCCGTTTCAGCCGCCCCGTCAGCCCTGAGCGGCGCGGGTTCTATTTCTGCCCGATGGCGGGCAGGCTGCGGGTGGCCGGCACGGTTGAACTGGGCGGGCTGAACGCCCCGGCGGCCCCCCGTCGGCTGCGTGCTCTGGAACGCCACGCGCGGCATTTCCTGCCCGATCTGCCACCGCCCTGCCGGCAATGGCTGGGATTTCGCCCCTCGCTGCCCGACTCCTTGCCGGTCATCGGCCCGGTGCCGGGGGCGCGGGGGGTCTGGCTGGCCTTCGGCCACGGGCATCTGGGCCTTACCCTGGCGCCTGTTACCGCGGAAGTAATTGCTGACGGCGTTGCCGGGCGCCAAGCCGCGCTCGATCCCGCCCCCTTTCGGCCAGGCCGGTTCTGACGCACTGGCCTGAAACGCCGTCCGCCGCGCGCATCGCGCTTGACCTCCCGCGCGGCTTTGGCTACCTCGGCTTGCACAGGCGGGTGTAGCTCAATGGTAGAGCAGCAGCTTCCCAAGCTGACGACGAGGGTTCGATTCCCTTCACCCGCTCCAGCCTTTGAAATATCACGGTCGATTTGTCGAAACACGGCGTAACTCCCGGTTTTGCCAAAGGTCACGCGCGGGACCATGCGGCAAAGCCGTTGCCGCGCGCGACTGCCAGCACCGCGAGACGTGGCCAGAGGTGGCGCATTCTTTCGGCATTATGCGCGCGCGCCGGGGGCGCCCTGGCCCTGCGCCGTTCCGGGCTCCGCGCGGCAATGGCAGGCAGGGTCTCCTTTGAGGGACGGGGTAAAAAGCGTATACCGCCCCCGGCCCCTGTTCTTCGAGACATAGAGTGCGCGGTCGGCATCGCTGAGGAGGCGGTCGGGGCGCGGCGCCGGGTAATGCACAGAACTGGTCATGCCGATGCTCGCCGAGACCCGGCAAAGCTGGCCATCGAACCTGACCGGAGCCTCGATCTGCCGGATGATCCGCTCCGCGATGCGGTTGAGCGCGCGGCCGCTTGTCAGACCGGGAAGGATCAGCACGAATTCATCGCCGCCCACCCGCGCAACCGTATCGTCCGCACGCGTTTCCTCACGCAGGATGCGGGCGACATGGGCCAGAACATGATCGCCCGCAGCATGGCCAAGCGTGTCGTTGACTTGTTTGAAACGATCCAGATCGACATGCAGCAGGCCGAAGGCGATGTGGCGCTGCGCGGCGTCTTCAAGCGCGAGGTCCATCGCCCGGCGGTTGCGCAGCCCGGTCAAGGCATCGGTCAGCGCCTGGTTTTCGGCGGCGGCACGGGCCTCCTGCAGCCGAAGGTTCAGGCGGCGCAATTCTTCCATCGCTGCTGATTTCGCTTCGATGAGATACAGCATCTCGACGGCCAGATCGGTGGGGGTGAAATCGCTGTCGGTCAGCCGGTGGTCGCGCACCGCATCTGCCACGGCGATCCCGAAAGACATGTTGAGCAACACCCCCTGCCCCCCGGTCAGTGCCACGCATTGCCCCCTGAGGCCGGTATGGGGCGGCTGACGCAGGCGCAGTTTCAGCCGCTGTCCGCCGCACTGCACAAGCGCCGAGGGATCCCCCACGTTGCGCGGGCGCAGCATCACGAACAGATCGAAGAACTCCGCGCCGATCAGGGTCTGCCCGGCAAACAGCTTGGCTAGCGTCGGCCCGGCACCATGGATGATGCCCCGGGGGCCGACCCAGAGACTCATTGGCATGAGCCTGCCAAGCGCGTCCAGCCCGACGGGCAGAACCGGCGCTGTGGGTGCGCGCGCGGCGCTCATCCGCCCCTCCAGCCTTCGGCCAGATCGAAGGCGCGGCCCGAGGCGTGGCGCTGATCCAGAAGGTGGATGTCTATGATTGCCGCGTCTTCATCGGTGTGGCGATGTTCCAGTAGCGCCAGCGCACCGTAATCATCCGCCATGGCACGCAGGACTCCCAGCATGACATGGCCAAACCCCTGGTGTCGTGCCCGGCAAAGCAGCCGGTATCGCCCGGCGGTGCCGTCATCCTCGATCATTTCGAGCTGCGGCAGGTCCAGGTCGGGCACCGCCAGCCGCCCGCGCCCGGGAAGATCGTCAAGCGAAAACAGGAAATCGACAAAGCCCACGCCGCCAAAGCGCAACAGGCGACGCAACCCTTCGAAGCTGGGATGCGAAACCAGAAAGGTGCCCAGATCCTCGAGGATCTGTTCGCAAGGGCGGTCGAGCCGCTGCACCGCTGCGACGAGCAGCGCATCGGTTAGCGTATCGTCATAGCTGAGCATGGCCTCGAACCCGTTCGCGCCGATGCCCGCATCCGCGGCGACCGCCCGCCAGGTGTCGGCCCCATACGCATCACGCAAAAAGCACTGGACCGCGCGGTTGATGAGACCATGCATGAAACCCCTCCGGCATCCCCACCGCGGCGATGCTAGGATCGGGGCGTAAAGAAAATGAGAACGGCCATTCAAGGAGAGCCGCGAGCAGGGGCCGCGCGATTACGCTTCTGTCTTGCCTCGATGCCGGTCGAGGTAATGCGGCAGATGGCCGATATCGGGCAGGATGGCGTCGGCCAGCGGCTCCAGGTCACTGGCCGGAGAAGGTCCGGTGAGCACCCCGATCGTTGTCATGCCCGCCGCGCGGCCGGCAATCATGTCATGCGGGCTGTCGCCGACCATGACCACCTGCGCAGGGTCCACGCCGACACTTCGGGCAAAGGCCAGAAGCATCCCCGGTTGCGGCTTGGCCCCGTGCCCGCTGTCGAAGCCCGCGACAAAATCGAACCCGGCGGCGATCCCGGCGGCCGCCAGATGCGCGCGCGCCGATGCCTCGGCATCATTTGTCACAAGGCCCAGCCGAAGCCCGCGCTGGCAGAGCGATGCGGTGAAAGGGGCCAGAGGCACCGCCTCGACCATCTGCGCCTGTGCCGCCAGCACGTTCATGCGCTGCACGAGGCTCGCGCCGCTGAAACCGGGAAGATAGGGCAGCAGGATCTGCGCCAGTATCTCGGGCGTTTCGGCGATGACCGGGCTGTCGGGGGCAAAGCTGCGATGTGTCAGGTCATAGCCCAGCGCAGCACCCAGCCGCCCCGCGCGCATCCGGTCGCCTCCAGCCAGTTCTTCCAGCAGCGCCGCGGTCCAGTTGCCCCAGCTTGCGTGAAAGTCGAAAAGCGTGCCGTCCTTGTCGAAGACGACCGCGGAAAGCGCGGGCATGGGCGGCACCTCCTGAGATGTTGCGAGAGGCAAACAGGATAGAAAGAGGCGCGCATTTTGCAACCCTTGCCTGTACGAGGGGTATCGGCACGCATTTTCCCGCCGGTGCATTGTGTCGCGCAATGTTGACACTTTCGTTGCCTTGTCCAACGATTGGCGGATGGACACATGCCACACATACCGGCTGCACGACTCGGTGCTTTATCAAATGACGCTGACCTCGCGGATGCAGGAGCGGCGTCTTGAGGAGGGGTTGCGCGCGCTTGGCCTGACCCGGATCACCTGGTGCGTGCTGCTCGCGGTCGAGCACGAGGGCCGAAGCCAGCCGTCGGAGATTGCCGAGTTTATCGGGATCGACCGCTCGGCCACTTCGCGCGCGCTGCGCGGGATGGAAGACGCCGGTCTGCTGGTACGGTTCAACGGCGAGCCCGACCGCCGCACCACTCGCGTCAAGCTGACCGAGGGCGGCCGCGAATTGCTGTTGCGCGCCACCCCTGTGGCCGAGGAAAACGGCAGCCATTTTCTTGGCAAGCTTTCCGCCGACGAGGTGCAGCAACTGGCGCGCATCATGGCCAGTATGCGCGAAGGCGAAACCCGCAGCCTGCCCAAGTTCTGATCGCGCCGGCGGCGGCGCCGCTCAGGTCCAGTGCATCGTGGCCCCGCCGGGCAGCATGGCACGCGCCGCGCCCGGCTCGGAGGGGGTAAGGCCCTCCTGCGTGCAGAAGGCCTGCAACCAGGTCTCATCCATCAGCAGAAAATCAAGCACCGCGCCCAGGGTTTCCGGATCGCTCGCATTCTCGCGCAGGTCATCCAGCGAGGCGCCGCTAGCGCCCAGAAAAACGGGCAGAAGTTCTTCATGCGCGCAAAGCCAGCGCAGGGCTTTAAGGGCCACAACCTCGGCGGTTTCGCGGCTCGCCGACATGACTTGCTCTCCCTCGCTTAAAGGAATCCTTAACCAGTGTGAGTAAAAGGTGATCAGGCGGGGCGGTGCAAGGCGCATCGGCATCTGCGGGAACATCGGAGAACCCATGTCAGGCGCGATCCTCATTATTGATCCGGTTGCGACGAACCGGATTGTCATCAAGGCCCGGCTCGCTGCGGCCTGCCATGAGGCGATTCAGGCACCTGACGGCGCGGCGGCGCTGCATTTGGCGAGAACGCGCAACCCTGATCTGATCCTGCTCGACATGGTGCTGCCCGACATGCCCGGGATTGCGCTTATCCGGCAGCTCAAGGCCGATCCGGCAACCCGCGACATCCCGCTTCTCATGTTGTCGGGGCCGCTGGATGCGGCGCAGCGTATGGCGGCGCTGCGGGCAGGGGCCGAGGATTGCCTGACCAAGCCGCTGGACGAGGCAATGCTGATGGCGCGTATTCGTAGTCTGCTGCGCGCCCGCGAAACCGAAAACGAACTGCGCTTGCGGGATGCCGCCTCCCGCGCCATCGGGTTTTCCGAACCTGCCGCCGGGTTTGAGCAGCCTGCCACCGTTGCGCTGATCGCCGGGAAGCGGCAGACAGCACTTTCGTGGCGGCGCGTTCTGGCGCCTCTGATGGATGCGCGGCTGGTCGTGGTGCCACCCGAGGTAGCACTGCATGACCTTGATCTGGCGCCCGACGCTTATGTGATAGGCGCCGACTTGTCGGCGCCGGGCGATGGGTTGCGGCTGGTCTCTGAATTGCGCGCGCGCACCGCGTCGCGCCATGCTGCGATTTGCGTCGTGATGGGCGTGGGCGGCGCCGTGTGCGGGTCCATGGCGCTGGATCTGGGGGCGAACGAGCTTCTGGCTGCCGAATTCGCCCCTGATGAGGCGGCTTTCCGCCTGAATGCGCAGATTGGCCGCAAGCGCCGTGCCGAACGGTTGCGCGCCACCCTGCGCAGCGGGTTGCAGATGGCCGTGACCGATCCGCTGACGGGCCTTTACAACCGCCGTTACGGCCTGCCCTATATCGCCCAGCTTGCCGAGCGCGCGCACCAGACCGGGCGGCGCTATGCGGTGATGATGCTGGATCTCGACCGCTTCAAGGATATCAACGATACTTGGGGCCATGCTGCGGGCGATGCCGTGCTGGTCGAGGTTGCGCGCAGGTTGCGCGGGCAGTTGCGGCCCAATGATCTGCTGGCCAGGATCGGGGGCGAGGAATTCATCATCGCCATGGCCGATGCCGGGCTGGGCAGCGCCCGGCTGGCGGCCGAGCGCCTGTGCCGGGCGATCAGCGCCGAGCCGATCATCGTGGCGGGCGTGGCGCATGGCATCATGGTCACCTTGTCGATCGGCCTCGTCGCGGGGGAAGGCGCGCCCGAAGGCGCCGGCATCCGCGTGACGGAACGTGTGCTCAAGCGTGCCGATGCCGCGCTGATGGCGGCCAAGGCCAACGGGCGTAACAAGGTAAGCGTCGGGTTGCGCGCGGCCTGAGGGCTGTGCACGCCCGCAGAAATGCCCGAGGGTCAGTCGCGCCCCGTGCGTTCGGGGCGGCTGCTGCCATTGCGACTGGCTGCCTCTGACAGCCGGTCGGCATAGGTTGCGCGTGCGTGCGCGGGCATGGCCGCGAGGTGATCGCTCAGGATCTGCCAGGCAAGCGCGCGCTGCGCGGTTTGCCGGGCCTGCTGCCGCTCCATGACCGCGTCGAGCTGTTGCCGCTCGAACGGCTCGGCCCGCAGTGCGTCGACAAAGGTTTCGAATTCCGCGCGCTGGGTCTCGCGCAGATCACGCCAGCCGGGCGCATGGGTGCGCCAAGCCTCGCGCAGGGCTGCGCGGTCTTCCGACGCCAGCGCCCGCGTGTAGGGGCCGAAACTGAGGTCGAGCATCACATGTCGGTCATGCATCGGTCCGTCGCGGCCCACAACGGCGCCCAGAACCAGCCCGCCGATCAGCAGGTTGAGCGCGAGCGACACGAAAAGCACAACGCGCAGCAGGCGCTGGCGCGGCGGGCCGGAGGGCGAGGGCTGGCTTGCGTTGGTCATTTCGGTTGTTTCTCCGGTCGGTCAATCTTCCAGCGTGAACAAGGGGTCGTCCTGTATCTCGACAGTGACCGAAACCCCCCAGAACGCGGATTCGAGCGCGGTGATTGGCGCCGGCGGGTCGGCCCCGATCCAGAACCCGGCCAGCGCCACCGTGGCCAGCCCTGCAAGCCCCTGCCGCCCGCCCAGCAGGCCAAGGGTCACGTGCCACCATTGCGAGCCTGCTGGACGGGCGCGCGCGGCAACGGGCGCCGTTTCGCCGTGGCGCTGCGCCTGCAGGGCATCCGCGTCGGCCAGCACCCGAGCAACCAGATCCGGGCCCGGCTGAGGGGCCAGCCGCCCCAGCCGGGCCAGTTCACGTTCCAGCGCCTCCTCCCCGGTGGTGTGGCGCGGCTTGTCGTGCCGGTCAGTCATCGTCATACCCCAATTCGCTGCGGCGCGGTGCCAGGCGCGCCATCAGGCCCCGCTTGCCCCGCGCTATCAGACTTTCCACTGCCTCGATGCCGGTGTCCATCGCTTCGGCGATGGCCGGGTTGTCCAGCCCCTCGATATGCCGCAGGATCACCGCCTGGCGTTGTCGTTCCGGCAGTTCCGCAAGCGCCTGCCGCAGGGCATCGGCGCGATCGGCGGCGATCAGGCCTGCCTCGACTCCGGCCGCGCCATCGGCAGGTTCCGACGTGTCGTCCAGCCCCGCCGCGCGGCCCCGGCGGCGCAGCCTGTCGGTGCACAGATTCGCCGTCACCCGATAAAGCCAGGTCGAGACCTTCGCGGCCTCGGGCTTCCACTCCGGGGCGATGCGCCACAGACGCATCATCGCCTCCTGCGCCACGTCTTCGGCTTCGGCCCTGTCGCCGAGCATCCGCGTGGCAAAGGCCAGAACCCGCGGCAGGTGCCGCACGGTCAGCAGCCGCGCCGCCCCCGGATCGCCATTGGAATAAAGCGCCATCAACGCCGCATCCGGCGCCTCTGGCTGCGTTTCCGTCCCGGCGGGGGCTGCGTGATCCTTGGGCATGTCCATCCGTCAAACGGAGTAGTTGCAGTTGCTCCGCGCGGCAAGCGGTAGCGCCGGGGCGCGGGCTCAGCCCCCGCCCCGGCAATGTGCCGGCCCGCTCAGTTCCCGCGCGGCCCATGACGGTGGCGCCGGTGCTCCGGCGCTTTCCCGGCCCGGCCACCCCTTGCTTCGGCGCGCTGCTGCATACGTTCCTGCATGGCGGCGTGGGCGGTTTCGAATTCCTCGGGCGAGATCATGCCGTCACCGTCGGTATCCATGTGCTCGAACATCATGCGGGCGCGGGCTGCGGGATCGTTGCGCATTTCGGCCATGTGCTCCATCGCGGCGGCGATCTCGGCCTCGCTCAGGGCGCCGTCGCCGTCGGTATCGAAGCGTTCGATCATCCGCGCGGCAAAGCCGGTGCGGCCGTCCTCATCCATTGCCGCGCCAGGGCCAAAGCCCATTCCGCCGTGCTGCCACATGCCACGCATCGCGCCGCGGTCGCGCATCATGCCGCGTTGGCCCATGCGGGGGCGATCGGCGAGAAAGGCTTCGAACTCTTCCTGCGTGACGATGCCGTCACCATCCGCATCCATCGCTTCAAAAGCGAGCGTGCGGTCGCCTGGGGCCTGAGCTTCGGCGGAGACGGGGGCGAGGAAAAACGCGCCCGTTGCCATTGTCAGGGCAAGCGCGGCGAGTGAAAGGCTGGTTCTGGGTGTCATGGTCTGCTCCTGTTGCGTTGTTCGCCGTTGCGCCGCACGGGGCCTCTTGCCCCGGCATGTTCACGCGAACCGATGCCTCTGATACGTGGCGCCGGTGCCGTTCCGTCGCGCCGGCGATCACGAAGTCGCGCGCAGCGTCGCAATGGCACGCGCAGCGTCGCAATGCCGCGCCCGGTGGATGGCTGACATTGCCCGGGCGGGCTGATAGGAGTGGCGCAGTTGAATGATATGCGGGAGTGTATGAAGCCCATGCACAGCGAACACGAGCTTGCCTCGGGCGGACATCCCGCCATGCCGTCCTCCGACGCCACAGCCAGGCAAGACCGGCCGGTGCGGCCCGCCATGCTGAATGGCTGGCAGCGCAAGTGTCCGGCTTGCGGCGAGGGAACCCTGCTGGAAGGGTATCTCAAGGTGCGCGATACCTGCCCAACCTGCGGCGAGGCGTTGCATCACCAGCGCGCCGATGATGGCCCGGCCTATCTGACGATCCTGATCGTGGGCAAGTTGATGGTGCCGCCGTTCTACTGGGTCTTCATCACCTGGCGGCCCGATCCGTTGCCAATGGCGCTGATATTTTCGCTGGGCACGGTGGTGGCCTCGCTTTGGCTGTTGCCGCGGCTCAAGGGGATGATGGTGGGAATCCAGTGGTCGCGCCGGATGCACGGCTTCGGCGGCACGGATGGCTGAGCGTCCCTTGGCGGGGCGTTCAGGCCGATCCGGCTTGCCCAGGGGTTGCCGGGCGGGCTAACAGGGCGAAACCGGAACCTTGGCGCAGCCCCGGCAGGAAGGCATCAGATGGACAAGACAGCAATTCGCGACGCGGCCACGGTGCTGGTGATCCGCGATGCCGCAACCGTCCCGCGTGTGCTTATGGGGCAGCGCGGGGCAGGGGCCGCCTTCATGCCCAACAAGGTGGTGTTTCCTGGTGGCGCGGTTGATCCGGGCGATGCCGATGTTACGCTGGCCGCGCCGCTTGACCCGGTTTGCGCGTCCCGGATCGCGCAGGATGGCGCGAACCCGGCCGCGCTGGCGACGGCAGCGATCCGCGAACTTTGGGAAGAAACCGGGCTGATGCTGGGCGCGCCGGGTGAATGGCCTGATCCGCCCGCGCCCGACTGGGCCGATTTTGCCGCGCGCGGAATGTGCCCCAGCGCGACCGGGCTGCGCTATGTGTTTCGCGCGGTCACGCCCAAGGGGCGACCGCGCCGGTTCGACGCACGCTTCTTTCTGGTCGAGGCCGGGCGGATTGCAGGCGACCCGGACGATTTCTCGGCCGCCTGCGAGGAACTCAGCCACCTGCAATGGATACCGCTGGCCGAGGCGCGGCGTTTCGATCTGCCCTTCATCACCGAGGTCGTTCTGGCCGAAGTCGCCGCACTGGTCGAGGCCGGCGTGGGCCAGCCCGAAAGCGTGCCGTTTTTCGACAATACCGGCGATCGCCCGGCGTTCCGCCGCATCGCCTGATCGCGTGCTTCAGAACGGCATCGGATGCGCCCGCCAGGCCCGTCCGATGGCGGCAAGGACATCGTCGGAAAGCGTCAGGTCGGCGGCCCCGAGCAGGTTGTCGAGCTGCTCGGTGCTGGTTGCGCCGATGATCGGAATGGCTGTGAACGGGCGGCTGCGATACCAGGCAATCGCCATCTGGCAGGGGTCAAGCCCGGCCTCGTTGGCGATGCCCATATAGGCGGAAACCGCGCTCCAGACCCTGGGCGTGATCCGCCCGCCCAGATTGGCGTTGAGAGCGCGCCGCGTGCCCTCGGGCGTGACATCGCCCGCATACTTGCCGCTCAGAAGCCCCGCTGCCAGCGGAGAATAGCCCAGCAGCGGCAGTTCCTCGTTCACGCTCAGTTCGGCCAGGTCGGTGTCAAACAGACGGCATAGCAGCGAATACTCGTTCTGGATCGTCTGCATCCGCGGCAGGTCGTTTTCCTCGGCCAGGCGAAGCCACATGGCCGTGCCCCAGGCGGATTCGTTAGAAAGGCCCAGATGCCGGATTTTGCCCGCCTGCACCAGTTCATGCGCGGTTTCCAGGATCTCCATCATATGGGCCACCGTCTCGTCGCGCCGCTGATGCGAGGGGTCGAAGCTCCAGTTCTGGCGGAAGTGATACGACCCGCGATTGGGCCAGTGCAGTTGATAAAGGTCGATCACATCGGTCTGAAGCCTGCGCAGCGAGTTTTCGACAGCCTCGGTCATCCGCGCGCGGCTGATCGGCGGGCCGCCCTCGATGACTTTCGTGCCTTCGCCCGAGACCTTGGTGGCGATCACGACACGGTCGCGCCGGCCCGTGGCCTTCAGCCAGTTTCCGATGATCCTCTCGGTGCCCCCCACGGTCTCGGCTGAAATCGGATTGGTCGGATACATCTCGGCGGTGTCGATGAAATTGACGCCGCGTTCGATCGCGCGGTCAAGCTGGGCGTGGGCCTCGGCCTCGGTGTTCTGGGTGCCCCAAGTCATGGAGCCAAGGCAGATTTCGGAAACTTCGATGCCGGTTCTTCCAAGCGGGATCTTACGCATGATTGCTCCTGATTGCGGATGGCTCTGGCCAGTTGGCGACAAGACTAGCTCATATGACAGCAGGGGCAATCGCCTTGCCCTGGCGGCAGGCTGCGCCTGCATTGGCCGTACTGCCGGCCGGGGAAAGGCGGCCGCAGCCTGTGTCGGGCGGTTGACAAGCGCGCCCGTGCGCGAAAGAGAAAGCCCCATGTTCTGGACCCTGACACAAGTTGCCCTGGGCGGCGCGGCCGGCGCGATCCTGCGCTATGGCACCCAGATGGGGGCGCAGCGGCTTTTCGGCCCCGGCGTGCCCAGCGGCACGCTGTTTGTGAACGTGCTGGGGTCTTTCCTGATCGGCATCGTGTTTGTGTGGCTGATCGATAAGGGGCTGATGCGCCACGCGCCCTTTCTGCTGGTCGGCGTGCTGGGGGCCTATACGACCTTTTCGACATTCTCGCTCGATGCGTTGCTCTTGTGGGAGCGGGGGCTGCACGGCTGGGCGGTGGGCTATGCGCTGGGCTCGGTGATCCTGTCGCTGGCGGCGGTTGTTGCGGGTGTATGGCTTGCGCGGGGGTGGCTGGCATGAGCGGGGTGCAGACGCGCATGATCGGGCCCGACGAGGGCGACCAGCGGCTTGACCGCTGGCTGCGGCGCCAGTTTCCGCAGCTCAGCCAGGGGCGGATCGAAAAGATGTGCCGCAAGGGCGAGCTGCGCATTGATGGCGGGCGGGTCAAGCCCTCGACACGGCTGGAGCCGGGCCAGAAGCTGCGCATTCCGCCGCTGCCCGATGACAACGCGCCCCTGCCGCCCGAACCCGACCGGGGCATCCCCGAGGCCGACGCGCGGATGATCCAGGCGGCGGTGCTGTGGAAGGACGAGCATATCATCGCGCTCAACAAGCCGCCGGGGCTGCCCAGCCAGGGAGGCTCTGGTCTGGGGCAGCGGCATGTCGATGGCCTCTCGGATGCGCTGCGCTTTGGCTACAAGGACAAGCCAATGCTGGTGCACCGTCTCGACAAGGACACGTCGGGCATCTTGCTGCTGGCGCGCACGCCAAGGGTGGCGCGGCGGTTGTCGGAAGCTTTCCGCGCCCGCGAAACCCGCAAGATATACTGGGCGCTGGTCGCCGGGGTGCCGCAGCCCATGATGGGGACGATCCGCTACGCGCTGGTCAAGGCCGGCGGGCGCGGCCCGGGCGGCGAGGGTGAAAAGATGCGCTGCATTCACCCCGACGAGGTGGCCGCGACCGAAGGCGCGCGCCGCGCGACCACCGATTACGCAGTGCTTTCGGCGCTGGGCAAGCGCGCGGCCTGGGTCGCGCTGGTGCCGGTGACGGGGCGCACGCATCAGTTGCGCGCCCATATGGCCGAACTGGGCCACCCGATCGTGGGCGATGGCAAATATGGCGGCTCGGGGCAGGAGAACCTGGGCGAGGGTTGGGGTGCGCAACTGGGCGGCGATATCAGCCGCAAGCTGCATCTGCACGCGCGCTCGCTGCGGTTCATCCATCCGATCACCGGGCGCGTGGTGACGCTGGTCGCGCCCTTGCCCGAGCACATGAAACGCAGCTGGGCCACCTTCGACTGGCGCGAGGCCGATGTGCCCGCCGACCCGTTCGAGGAGGCCGGATGACCACCCCGCTGCGCCTTGTCGTCTTCGATGTGGATGGCACCCTTGTGGACAGCCAGAACCATATCATGGCCGCGATGCAGGTTGCTTTCGGCGATCTGGGGCTGGTCACGCCACCGCGCGCCGCTGTGCTGGGCATCGTCGGGCTTTCGCTGCCCGAGGCGATGCGCCGGCTGGCGCCCGAGGCGCCGCGCGACCTGATCGAGGGGCTGACCGCCGGGTATCGCGGCGCTTTCGCAGCGCGGCGTGCCCAGGCGGAATCGCCGCTTTACCCCGGCGCGCGGGCCGTGCTGCAGGCGCTGGCCGGGCAGGACAGCGTCTTGCTGGGGGTGGCGACGGGCAAGTCGCGGCGCGGGCTAGACCATATGCTGCGCACCCATGAACTGGGTGATTATTTCGTGACCGCGCAGGTGGCCGATGATCATCCGTCCAAGCCGCACCCGTCGATGCTGGAGGCCGCCTTGCGCGAAACCGGCGTCGCGCCCGGAAATGCGGTTATGGTTGGCGACACCAGCTATGACATGGAGATGGCGCGCAATGCCGGCTTGCCGGGGATCGGTGTGGCCTGGGGCTATCACGCGGCCGCGGCATTGCACCGGGCCGGCGCGGCCCGCGTGATCGAGGATTTCTCGGCCCTTGGCCCGGCGCTGGCCGCTTTGCAGGAGGCCGCGGCATGAGCGGCGAATGGAAGGCGCGGCGGTTTTGGAAAACCGTGTCGGTCGCCGCCGCCGAAGGGGGCGCGGGCTATGCCGTCATGCTGGATTCGCGCCCGGTAAAGACCCCCGGGAAGGCCCCCCTGGTGGTGCCCAGCCGCCCATTGGCCGAGGCATTGGCCGCCGAATGGGACGCACAGGAGGATGTCATCCGCCCCGAAAACATGTCGCTTACACGGGCGGCCAATACCGCCATCGACGGGGTGGCCGGGCGCCGCGAATCCGTGGTTGATGAGATCGCCGGCTATGGCGCAAGCGATCTGCTGTGCTACCGCGCCCCGGCGCCCGAGGCGCTGCGCGCGCGGCAGGCGCGGGCGTGGGATCCGCTGCTGGACTGGGCGGCAAGGGATCTTGGCGCGTCGCTTGAGCGGGCCGATGGTGTCATGCCCCGCCCACAGCCTGAGGCCAGCCTGAAAGCCCTTCGCCGCGAAGTCGCCCGCTTCACGCCCTTCGGGCTGGTGGGGTTGCACGGGCTGGTGGCGCTGAGCGGCTCGCTGGTGATCGGGTTGGCGGCGGCGCTTGGGCGCGACAAGCCCGAGACGCTCTGGCAGCTGTCGCGTATCGACGAAGAGTGGCAGATCGAACTATGGGGCGAAGATGCCGAGGCCGCGGCCCATGCCGCCGCAAGGCGTGCGGGGTTTCTCGATGCGGCGCGGCTTTTGTCACTTCTGGGCGTGGCCGCCCGGCGCGATCACTGAACTTTGCGCTGGTGCGTCAGCATGGTGGTCGCGTTCGACCGGGCGGGCCAACACCTCTTCAACGGGCCAATCCCCCTGCTCAACCCATTCACCTTTTGGCGACGGCGGTTTTTCGCTTATGGTGTCCGCACGCTGCACGTCATACCCGGGGAAAGGGCCGAACGAATCGGTCGGCGCGCGGCAAAATGACAACGGTCAAGGCCGAGGCAGCTTGCGGGGGCGTGGCAGTCAGGCAGGAAGAGGTGAGAATGACGCGCAGCATTTTCGGGGCAGTCCTTGTCGCGGCGGGGTTTGTCATGGGGGCGGGCGCCGGGGCACAGACACTTGAAAAGGTGCATGAACGCGAAAGCCTCGTCTGCGGTGTGCAGCCAAATATGCCGGGTTTCGCCGCGCCCGATTCCAGCGGGGTCTGGCAGGGTTTCGATGTTGCGCTCTGCCGGGCGGTGGCGGCTGCGGTGCTGGGCAATGCCGCATCGGTGGTGTTCGTGCCGGTTGCCGCGCAGGATCCGTTCGACGAGTTGGCCGCCGGGCAGGTTGATCTTGTGCTGCGCGGCGCGGCCTGGAGCTTCGGCAACGACGTGGACCCGAGGCTGAGTTTTGCCGGTGTCACCTATTACGACGGGCAGGGCTTCATGGTGCCACGTTCCAGCGGATTCGGCTCGGCGCTGGAGATGGACGATGCCACGCTGTGCGTGCAGCAGGGCACGCCCACGCAGGCCAATCTTCTGGAATACTCCCGCACCAACAACATGACATTCCAACTGCGCGAGGTGAGCAACCATGCCGAGGCGCAGCAGCTCTACATGGCCGGTGAATGCGAGGTTTACTCTGCCGAGGTCTCGGCGCTGGCGGCCATGCGCGCGAGTTTCGCCGATTCGGAAAATCATGTGATTCTGCCTGAATACATATCGAAAGAACCGCTGGGCACTTATGTCCGCGCGGGCGATGACGCCTGGCTTTCGATCGTACGCTGGGTTTTCTACGCGCTGGTTCTGGCCGAAGAACTGGGTGTGACCTCGACCAATATAGCCGAGCACGCACAGGGCGCGGCCTCGACCGCGATCAACCGGCTCCTGGGGAAAGAGGGCGATCTTGGTGCGCGGCTGGGGCTTGACGAGGCCTGGGCCGCGCGGGCGATTGCTGCTGGCGGCAACTTCGGAGAAATCTTTGCTTCGACCGTCGGGGAACAGACCCCGATCGGCCTGCCGCGTGGGCTGAATGCACAATGGGTGCAGGGCGGGCTGCTCTATGCGCCTCCATTGCGCTGAGGATTAAGGCATCGAGAGATGACGCCCGCGCTCTTGCGGCTCACATGTTTTCGGTATCCGCCAGATCGGCAGGCACAATGAATTGCATTGCTTGGCCGGCGCGGAAACGCAGCTCGGTCCAGCCTGCAATGCGGAACTCGGCAACAAGGGTCGCGCAGGGCGGATAGGTGGCAAACTGCGGATGTGCCGGGTCGTGGTCCAGCAGCAGACGGGCACATTCGGCTATGCCGGGATTGTGCCCCAGCATCAGAACGGTCTTGCCCCGTGCCCGGCGCAGCAGGTGCAGCATCACATCCGGTCCGGCGCGGTAAAGCTCGTCTAGAAACTCCACTGTGCAGGTGTCGGGCAGTGCCACGGCGATGTTTTCCCATGTCTCGCGGGTGCGCCGGGCGGTAGATACCAGCGCTGTATCGGGGGCCAGCCCCTGATGCGCCAGCCAGCGGCCGACGCGACGGGCATCTTCCTGCCCCTGCGCGGTGAGGGTGCGTGCGTGGTCGCCGCCGGGCGTATCCTCCCAGCCGGACTGGGCATGACGTGTCAGGATCACGCGAAAGGGAGATGACCTGCTCATGCGGGGTGAAACTGCTGCATGTGATAAGCCGATTGTTGGGCGGGTCTTTCGTATCGGGCCGAAACGGGGCAGGCCCGGCGCACCAGACAGCCCGCGTTCAGACATGTGCCGCCGGCAGGGGTGTCAAGCCAGGCATGGCAGGCCGGAATGTCATACCCCGCGCTGCCAAGCGCCCCGGCAGGGCAGGCCGAAAGGCAGGGTTTTTCGGCGCAGTCCGAACAGGGGTTTGCGGGCGGGGGCTCGGCCAGGTCCAGCCGTTCGGTCAGCGCAACCGCCCCGCGGAACGAGGCCCACAGCCCCGCCCGGTCATGCACCAGCAGCCGCACGGGCGAGGGCCATGCACGCCCGCTGCGCAATGCCCACTCGTAGAAAGGGTGCCAGGGCGGCCCGGTGAAGGGAAAGAGCGCCCGCCCGTCAAGCTGCGCGGCCAGCGCCGCGATCACCCGGTGCGACCAGCGGTCAAGCGGGTCGGCTGCTCCATCCGTGAACTCCGGTTGTGTGCTGACATGCGCCCAGAAGTCGGGGCCATGCGGCCCCAGCAGCACCAGGGTGCCAGTGCCGGAGGGCACCTTATCGGACAGGACCGGGTGAAAGGCCCCCATGATTTCAAGCCGGTGCCGTGCCGCCGCCCGTGCCAGCGCATCGAGACGGCCCTGACCCTGTGGCGGCCGGGCGGCGGGGCGGTTGCCCGTCTCATCCATTTTCTGGCTTGTCCGTGCCGTGCGGCGCGGCGCGGCGCAGCCGGTAGACCCCTTCGGGCAGGTTCAGCGCCGCCCCCAGATCCCGCAGCTGCGTAAGCGAAAGGGTGATCCGCACCGGCTCGTCCCGGCGCGGATCAAGCTGTTCGACCACGATGCAATCCTCGAAGGCCTGCACGCTCACATCCTCCTGAAGATGCGGGCTGCCCTCGTCGATCAGGGTGATGACCGTGGCGTCGAAATCATGCTCGATGGTAAACATGGGTTCAGGCTAGCGCCGGTGGCTGCCGCTGCAAAGCCCCGACTGCACCCTGAACGTATTTGATGCAGATCATTTCTCCATAATCGGCCTTCGTGCAGAATTCAGCCTTACCGCAGGGCCAACCGGCCCGGCAGCAGTGCAAGAGGAGGGTTCGAGATGAATTTCTTCAAGCGTATCGATCAACATGCGGCTCTGGTCGGTCAAATGGCGGATACGGTCGGCATCGACGTGGGCGAGGCGATGGCCAGCGGCCGGCTTGAGCCCGAGTCGTTGCGGGGGGCCGTGTTGCGCTGTATGCGCTGCGATTCGGTCGAGGAATGCAGCGCTTGGCTCTATGCCCATGCCGACGCCACTGCCGAAAGCCCGCCCGACTATTGCCGCAACCGTGAACTTCTTGAGCGACTGGCCGGGTAAAAGGCTGGTGTTCCAGCATTCCCTGGTCATGACACGCAGAAAGCGGTTTCAGTCGAGTGCGACGATGCGCTAGGCTGGCCCGGCGTCAGTCAGGGAGTCAGGGATGCGCTGCGTTTTCGTCCAGTTTCGGTGTTCACCGGGCAGAACCTATGAGGTTGCCGACGCGATTTATGACCGCGAGGTTGTATCCGAGCTTTATTCGACCTCGGGTGAGTATGACCTGATTGCCAAGGTCTATATCCCCGATGACGAAGATGTCGGCCATTACCTCAACCGCAGCCTGTTCGACATTCCGGGAATCGTGCGCACGCTGACCACGATGACGTTCAAGGCCTTCTGATACACCCTCAATCGCGGGGCAGACCGATTGTCGCGCGCATGTTCGGCGGGTAATGTCGGCGAAGGCCGGGCCAGGTGGCTACCACCGCCAGCCCGCGCAGGGCGGCGTTGCGTGGCACGCGCCAGCTTTCGTGCGGGGTGATCGCGACCTGACCGTTTTGCGTGGCGGTGCAGCCGGTATCGGCAGGAATGGCAAAATGCAGCCCTTCGGTGGCAAGCGCTGCCTTGTCCGGGCCTGAAAACAGCCCCGCAGGCATTTGCAGCCCCGCCCATTGCAGCACATTCGCCAGCGTGTCGCGCGGACGGGCGGTGAAATCTTCGTAACGCAGGGCCATGTAGCGCGCGCCGAGACCGTGGCGCCATTGTTCCAGCCGCTGCTGACGGCGGCGCCAACGGCGCAGCTCTCGCCACGTGGCGGCAAGCCCTCCCGCCCGCCGATAGCTGCTGCACGCGACCGCGCGCGGGTCGCGCAGCAGGTTGAGCACGCGCAGGTCACCCCCTTCGAGCAGGTCCAGCGCCAGCGCCACGCGCGGATCACCCGAGGTCTCGACAAGAACACGTGCGCCGCTTGTCTCGCTTGTCGCGTCGAGAAGGGCGGCAAGCGGGTGCAGAAAGCCCTCATGCTCGGCCCGTAATTGTGCGCGTGCCTCGACATCGCCCCAGTCGGCAACCTGATCGGCAGAGTTCAGAAAGGCGGCCCCGCGCCGTCGCATCGCCGCAGGGGTGAGGCCGCCGCTGGCCGAAGGGCTGAACATCCCGTCCAGAAGGGGGCCATATACGGGGCAATCGCGCAGATTTGCCCCGCAGCGACAGGGCGCATCGCTCTCCCAGGCCTGCCACAGCAGTTCCAACTGTCCGAGGGTGAAACACTCCGCCCCTTGCGACATGAGGAGCGACAGCAACGTGCCCCCCGAATATCCGGAACCGGAGATCGCAACAAACTTCACCGCAAACACTGCCCAGACAACGGCGCGCGACGCGCCGGAAAACGCCTTCGCCTAGTAATTTTTTACTAACAGGTCAAGCACTTGCTAGTTTATGACATGGTTTTGCCGCAATTTTGCCACTTTACCCCAACCTGCGAGAGCGCGCTTGCTGGCGCAGGGCTGCGCCAACTGGCCGCGCTTGGGGTGCTTGCGGGTCAAGCGGCAGGCAGGCATAAGCGGCGTTGATGCAGGCCGGACTGGCCGGTTTCAGCGAGGAAGTTCACATGATTGGCCGCCTCAACCATGTCGCCATCGCCGTCCCCGATCTGGAGGTGGCCGCAGCGCAGTATCGCGACATGCTGGGCGCAAGCGTCGCCGCACCCCAGGACGAGCCTGACCACGGCGTCACTGTTGTGTTTATCGAATTGCCCAATACCAAGATCGAGCTGCTGCACCCGCTGGGCGACAATAGCCCGATTGCCGGATTTCTTGAAAAGAACCCCTCGGGTGGCATCCACCATCTGTGCTATGAGGTCGAAAATATCGCGGCTGCGCGCGACCGTCTGCTGGCGCAGGGCGCGCGGGTGCTGGGCGGCGGAGAGCCCAAGATAGGCGCCCACGGAAAGCCGGTGCTGTTCCTTCACCCGAAGGATTTCAACGGCACCCTGATCGAGTTGGAAGAGGTCTGAGTCATGACCATCATGTCGGGTTTCGTGCTGTTCGCGGTGTTCTGGTTTTTGGCATTGTTCATCGTGCTGCCGCTGCGTCTGACGACGCAGGAAGAAGCCAATGAAACGGTGCCGGGCACCCCGTCATCGGCGCCGGTCGATCCGCACATCCGCCAGAAGGTCAAGCTGGCCACGATCATCGCTCTGGTCTGCTGGGGCATCGCGGCCTTCGTGCTGATCAACGAACTGGTCACGGTCGCCGACATCGATATCTTCAACAGGCTCGATTCGGATCTCCACCGCCCCTGAGCGCGTTGGCGCGCAGGGGCCGCCTATTCGGCGACCCATTGCACGATCTTTTCCAGGTCCGGACGCGGGCGTTCTGGCACCGGTTGCGCGGGGGCGGTGCCGATATGAATCATCCCGGCAATGAATTCGCCTTCGGCCAGCCCCAGCCCGATTTCGCAGAACTTCCTGTCATGGCTGGCAAAGCCGCTCAGCCAGTTGCCCCCCCAACCCGCGGCCAGGGCAGCATTTAGCAACGCGAGGCAGACCGCGCCGGCAGACAGGTGCTGCTCAATCTGTGGAATCTTCTCGGATGCTCTGGGCGAGGCAACGACCGCCACCGCCAGATGCGCATCGCCATATTGCCGCACGCCCTTTTCGACCTGCTCGGGCGCAAGCCCCAGCGCATGGCCGCACTCGCCCGCCAGTGCGGCCAGCCGTTGCAGCGCGCGGCGTTCCAGAACGATGAATCGCCACGGCTCCAGTTTGCCATGATCGGGGCTGCGCGCCGCCGCTTGCAAGAGCGGCATCAGATCTTCCCGGCCAGGCACCGGAAGGCCCAGCATCTTGGCCGGGCACGAGCGGCGGCGTTGCAGGAAATCGAGAACGGCGGGAGCGGGTTGCGGCATCGAGTGTCTCCGGTTGTTCAAAAGGGCGGCTCTCGCGACTCTGGCGCTTGCGTCCTGTCGGGCAGATCGGCGCAAACCTAACCCGGGGCGCCGGCCCCTGCCAGCGGGCTGGGCAGGGTTTCGGGTCTTGCGCTCGAGATTCAGGTCTTGCACTCGGGGTGTTGAGGGGGGCAGCGTCATTCGTTCATGGTGATCCCGGCCCGGCCAATGCGCTGGCGGTGCCGAGGACCGAGGCTGGAGAGAGGAGTTGCCGGATGACCGGGCAACAAAAAGTTGAAACGGGGCGTTTCTGGGCTTTCTCGCTGAAGTTCTACGACAGCCCCGAGGTGCAGGAAGCCTGCCTTGCCTTGCAAGACGAGGGCAGTGCGGATGTCAACCTTGCGCTTTATCTGCTGTTTCGTGCCCGCGATGGCGTTGCCTTCGATGCAGCCAGTGTGGCGCAGGTCGATGCGGCGGTGGCCGGCTGGCGTGATGACGTGGTCGTGCCGCTGCGCAGCCTGCGCCGCAAGCTGAAACCTTCGCCTTTTTCGGTTGATGACGAAGGCCAACAGAAGCTGCGCAATCAGATCAAGAAGGCCGAGTTGGAAGCAGAGCGGCTGGAGCAGTTTCACCTGGAAGCGCGGTTCGGGCGCTTTCCGGGCCAGCCTATGGCCCCGGACATGGCGGCGCGGACAAGTCTTGCGGCGCTGAATGCGCATCTCGGCGGCAAGCTGCCGGAACGGGCGGTCGCTGCCCTGCTAAACCGTTTCAGCGTTTGAAACCGGGCGTAGTGATGGTGGAGAGGCCCAACAGCCCGGCACAGGCCTTGGAAACGGTGCGCCCTTCATGCCGACCGGGGCCCCCGCCATGCGTATGTCAGCCGTCCCTGGCAGGCATGATGTGCCCCGCTTCGCCGCCGGGCTGATGTGCCTGCACCCGCCCGGCCTCAGTGCAAGGGTAGGGCCAGATCGACCCATACAAGCCGGTGGCGCGAGGCTTCCTCGCCGCTGCGGGTGCGCAGCAGCGGCGCCTCGGGGTCTTCGGGGGCGGGCCAGAATACTCCTGCCCCGCGGAGTGTCAGCCCGGCGGCGGGGAGCACGTAATCGACCCGCAGGTTGCCGGGGCCGCGTGCCTGTGGCCAGTGGGTAGTGTCAAGCGGGGCCTCGCCCCGATGCCCTTCGTTGACGGGCGCATCAGCCATCGCGGCCCCGCCGGCACTGCGCGGCGCCGGATCCTGAAGGGCGGGGTGGGCAAGCAGTGCGCGGATAGCCGCATGCTTGCCGTCGCCATCGAACGGGTCGAGATTGGCATCACCCAGCAGCACGAACGGGGCATCGGGCGGCGGCATCGGCAGGGCGTCGCTCAGCAGCAGGTTCCAGAACCGCACCTCGTCATGGTTCCGGCGCAGGTTGCGCCCTTCGAGGCCGCCGAATACCGGCGGCGAGGCGTAGAAGGCGAGGAGATGCAGCCACTGTCCCCCGGGCAGCAGCACCGGCACATCCCAGTGCCCGGTGGTGGAAAGCCGCTGGATCGCGAACACCTCTTCCGAGGGGAAGAGTGCGCCATCGCGCCGCGGCAGAAGCGCGCCCGGCAGGTCGCGCCACAGAAACTCCGAGAAATCGCGCACACCCTGCGCATCCACCGGATGGTGCGACAGCAGTGCCATGCCGCCCTGGCCGGCAAATGTGCCGTAACCCTGGGTATCGTCGGGGGTATCTTCGCGGCCGTCGCCTGTCATGTCGAGGCCGGTGCGCACGCCGCTGTTGGGGCGCAGGGCGAAACGGTAAGGATAGGCCACGCCCCAGGCGGCCAGGGCCTGGGCAAAAGCCTTTAGCGCAACGCCGCCATGATCGTAATCGAACTTGGTGAGCAGAAGGATGTCGGGCTTGGCGGCGGCGATGATCTGCGCCACGGCCTCGATCTGCTCATCCTGCCCCGAGAGAATGTCGCGCAGCAAGAGACCCGGCCCGCTGCGCGAAAGATTGGCGTTGAAGGTTGCCACACGCAGCGTGTCGCCCGCCGCCGCGCCAGTGCAGAACAGTGCAGCGCAGAGTGACAGAATCAGGAAGAACGCACGCGTGAAGGGCGCCCGTTCGCTGGATGTCAGACAGGTTGCAGCGCCGCGCCTTCGGTGTCGCCATTGCGGCGCCGTTTCTCGCGGATCATCCGCGCGATCCGGCTGAGCGCCACCCCGCGCATCAGAAGTGTTGCCGGCAAGAATGCCCATGCGGCGACTGTCCAGACCAGTGTTTGCGGATCGGTCAGTGTGACCGGACGCACAGTGACCGAGACCGTCAGGATGAGGGCCGGGATCAAGAATGGCAGGAAAAACCCTAACGCAATATTAAGCATGGCATCCCGCTCGAGCCTGAGCACGACATCGCCCCCGGCAGTCGGATCGAATGTCGGCAGGTTCACCCAGACGTTGAAAGCGTTGTGCCGCGCGGGCCATCCGCCGATACGCAGGCTGCAGACGAAAACGATCAGCATGAAAAGCGAGACGAAATAACTGATCCCCGCGGCGCTGCGTACCAGCAGGACATGTTCGGCCGAACTGCTAGCCGGCAGCATCAGTGTCACCAGACGAACCGGGCTGTAGGGGAAATCCATCGACTGCCCGATCAGGGTGCCCACAGCCTGGACGAACAGCGTCAGAGTGCCCGGTTCGTGCTGCGCGCGGGCGATTGCCGAAAGCATGAGCACGATCAGGAAGAGCGCAAGAAAGCGAATGCGGTTGTAGGGTGGCGCGTAGCGGAACTCGATCAGGCCGGGATAGCGCGCGGAATACTCGATAACCGTCAGCAGGGCTGCGAAAAAGGCAAAAAGCAGCACGATCTGCGCGGTCTCGGTCGCGATTCCGGGCATCATGAGCGCCGGCATCGTGACCAGAAGAAATACCAGAAATGCGCGCGCCAGAGCGCCCAGAACCCGCGTCAACACTGCCTCTCATCCTCAATGCGTCCGGCCCCGGTGCTTTGCCGTGACCTGGTTTGGACCTTCCCCGAATATCGCATTTCAGGGCGCCATATCTTTGCCTTAATCCTGCCCAGATTAACTTCCGGCTGCAACATTCTGTGTAGGTTTGCTAATTTTTTTCTGGTGTGAGGGCCGAAACTGTCGCCGGTTTGCATCAGGTTGAACAAATGAAATGGGCCACCCCGGCAGGGCGGCCCAATATCTGGTATTCGCGGCCAATCCCGGCACCAGGCGGCACCAGGTACGTACCCTTGTCGCCAGTTCAGACCCAGGGCCGGAGCGTGGCGGCCCTTGCCTCGAAAGCATCGATCGCGGCGACTTTCTCGAGCGTAAGTCCGATATCGTCCAGCCCGTTGAGCAGGCAGTGCTTGCGGAACGGATCGACCTCGAAGCCAATCGTTTGCCCGTCCGAGGTGGTGATGGTCTGGTTTTCCAGATCGACGGTCATGCGGGCATTGGCGCCCTTGCGCGCGTCGTCCATCAGGATATCGACCTGTTCCTGCGGCAGGGTGATCGGAAGGATGCCGTTCTTGAAGCAGTTGTTGAAGAAGATGTCGGCAAAGCTGGGCGCGATTACGCAGCGGATGCCGAAATCCAGCAGCGCCCAGGGCGCATGTTCGCGCGACGAGCCGCAGCCGAAATTCTCGCCTCCGACAAGGATCTCGGCGTTGCGATAGGCCGGCTGGTTGAGCACGAAATCGGGGATCTCGTTGCCTTTCTGGTCATAGCGCATCTCGTCGAAGAGGTTCTTGCCCAGCCCTGAACGTTTGATGGTTTTCAGGAACTGCTTGGGAATGATCATGTCGGTATCGACATTGACCATAGGCAGCGGCGCGGCGACCCCGGTGAGGGTTGTGAACTTGTCCATGTCTCTGCCTTCCTTACATCAGCTCGCGCACGTCGGTCAGCCGGCCGGTCAGTGCGGCGGCGGCGGCCATGGCGGGGCTCATCAGATGGGTACGCCCGCCGCGGCCCTGGCGGCCCTCGAAGTTGCGGTTCGAGGTGGCGGCGCAACGCTCGCCCGGGGCCAGCTGGTCGGGGTTCATCGCCAGGCACATCGAGCAGCCGGCCATCCGCCATTCAAACCCGGCCTCAATGAAGATGTCGGACAGCCCTTCCTTTTCAGCCTGGGCGCGCACGAGGCCCGAGCCGGGCACGACCATGGCGCGGATGCCGTCCTTGATCTTCTTGCCTTTCAGCACGGCGGCGGCGGCGCGCAGATCCTCGATCCGGCCGTTGGTGCACGAGCCGATGAACACCGTGTCGATCTCGATGTCCTGCAGCCGGGTGCCAGGCTCCAGCCCCATGTATTCAAGCGAGCGGCGCGCGGCCTCGACCTTGCCGCCTGTGAAATCCTCGGGCGCGGGCACGGTGCCGGTGATCGGCAGCACGTCCTCGGGGCTGGTGCCCCAGGTGACGACCGGCGCGATCTCGGAGGCGTCAAAGCTGACCACCTTGTCCCAATGCGCGCCCTCGTCGGACTTGAGTGTCTTCCACCAGGCGAGCGCGGTTTCCCAGGCGGCACCTTTCGGGGCGTGCGGGCGGCCCTTGATATACTCGAACGTCTTTTCGTCAGGCGCGATCAGCCCGGCGCGTGCGCCGCCCTCGATGGCCATGTTGCAGACCGTCATCCGGCCTTCCATTGACAATTCGCGAATGGCCTGGCCGCAATATTCGATCACATGCCCGGTGCCGCCGGCGGTGCCGGTCCGGCCGATGACGGACAGCGTGATGTCCTTGGCCGTCACACCCGGCGGAAGCGAGCCGGTGATCTCGACCTTCATGTTCTTCGATTTCGACTGGATCAGCGTCTGCGTGGCCAGCACATGCTCCACCTCGGAGGTGCCGATGCCATGTGCCAGCGCGCCGAAGGCGCCATGCGTCGCGGTGTGGCTGTCGCCGCAGACGATGGTCATGCCCGGCAGGGTCCAGCCCTGCTCAGGCCCGATGATATGCACGATGCCCTGGCGGATATCGTTCACCGGGTAGTAGTTCAGCCCGAAGTCGCGCGCGTTCTTGTCCAGCGCCTCGAGCTGGATGCGGCTGTCCTCGTTCTCGATCACGCCCGAGGCGCGGTCGGGCGTGGTGGGCACGTTGTGGTCGGGCACGGCGATGGTCTTTTCGGGCGCGCGCACCTTGCGCTCGGTCATGCGCAGGCCTTCAAAGGCCTGCGGGCTGGTCACTTCGTGCACCAGATGGCGGTCGATATAGAGCAGGCAGGTGCCGTCATCGGCCTGATCGACCAGATGATCGTCCCAGATCTTGTCGTAGAGGGTCTTCGGAGCTGTCATGGCTCTCTCCATTGCGGAAGGCTGAATGGCTGAACGGGGCTGGCGGAATGCCCGTCAGCCCAGAGCCAGAAGAGAATGAGACAGGCCGAAAAATCGCCAGGGCAGCCGCCGCCTGTCATCCATGTCGAAATAGCGTATCATGCGCTTGTATCTAGGCGTCTTTGCGGCGTGACGCAATATGCGGCGGCGGGAGCGGCCCAAAGCCTGCGCCCCAGTGCGGATTGCCGAAATACGGCCCTTGCGCATTTGGGCAACGCCTTGCGCAATTGCGCGTGATCGGGGGGCTGCCCGTTGAGTTTCACAAGCTGCGTTGCTACTTTTGAAGAACACGAGGTGCCGCATCGCGCGGCGCGCAACAAAGGAGGACCATGTCCTGTCATACATGGAGCAGGCGGCCGATGCCCCGGCCGCAGCAGGAGGCGCGGCGATGACCGCGCGCAAGAAGCAGGCGGCGCAGGTGCCGCTGCTGGACACCATTCTTTCAACGCTGGATGACGAGAAGGCCGAAGAGATCGTCACGATCGATCTTGGTGGGCGCTCGACCATGGCCGATCACATGGTGATCTGCTCGGGCCGGTCTTCGCGTCAGGTGGCGGCGATCGCGGACAAGCTGGTCGAGCGGCTCAAGCAGGATTACGGCTTCACCGCCCGCTGCGAGGGCAAGGATGCCGGCGACTGGGTGCTGATCGACGCGGGCGACGTGGTGGTGCATGTCTTCCGCCCCGAGGTGCGTGCCTTCTACCAGCTTGAAAAGATGTGGCAGTCCGCGCCCGCAGGTGCCCCGGCCCCGTCCGACGCCTGATGCGGCTGCATATCTGTGCCGTGGGCCGGCTGCGTGGCGGGCCCGAGGCGGCGCTGATCGACGACTACCTGTTGCGCCTTGGCCGGACAGGGCAGGGGCTGGGCCTTGGCCCCGCGCAGGTTCTTGAAATCGAGGATCGTTCGGGCGGCGGCCCGGAGGCAGAGGGCGAGCGGCTCTTGCGTGCCGCGCCCGATGGCGCGGTGCTCTGTGCGCTCGATGAGCGCGGCAAGGCGCTTTCCTCGCCCGAGTTTGCCGAAATGCTGGCGCGCTGGCGCGACGAGGGACGGCGCGATGCGGCGTTCCTGATCGGTGGCGCCGACGGGCTTTCGCGCGACCTGCGCGCGCGGGCCGATGCCAAGATTTCATTCGGGCGGATGGTCTGGCCGCACATGCTGGCGCGCGTGATGCTGGCCGAACAGCTTTACCGCGCCGCGACGATCCTGGCGGGCACGCCCTATCACCGGGGGTGAGGGGCGGGGCGGCAACCCTGGCGGGGGAGCGGGGCTGCAGCCTGCGGCTGTTCAGGCCGGGCGCAACAGTTCCTGCACCCGGCCCTGGTTTCGGCTCGGGCCACGGCCCGCCACATTATCTCACCGCGCGAACTTCTTGTACTTGATCCGCTTGGGCTCCAGCGCGTCGGGGCCGAGGCGGCGTTTCTTGTCTTCCTCATAGGCGGCGAAGTTGCCTTCGAACCATTCCACATGCGCCTCGCCCTCGAAGGCCAGGATATGCGTGCAGAGCCGGTCGAGGAAAAAGCGGTCGTGGCTGATCACCACGGCGCAGCCGGCGAAATCCTCCAGCGCGTCCTCAAGTGCGCGCAGGGTTTCCACGTCAAGGTCATTGGTCGGCTCGTCAAGCAGCAGCACGTTGCCGCCCGAGCGCAGCAGCTTGGCCAGGTGCACCCGGTTGCGCTCGCCGCCCGACAGTTGCCCCACCTTCTTTTGCTGGTCGCCCCCTTTGAAATTGAAGGCGCCCACATAGGCGCGGGAGTTCATCTCGGCATCGCCCAGGGTGATGACGTCCAGCCCGTCGGAGATTTCCTCCCACACGGTTTTCTTGCCATCGAGCGCGTCGCGCGACTGGTCCACATAGGCCATCTTGACCGTGTCGCCGAAGGTTACCTCGCCCGCGTCGGGCTGCTCGTCGCCGGTCAGCATCCGAAACAGCGTCGATTTACCCGCGCCGTTGGGGCCGATCACGCCGACGATCCCGCCCGGCGGCAGCGAGAATGTCAGATCCTCGATCAGCAGGTTGTTGCCATAGCCCTTGCGCAGGCCATCCACTTCGATGACTTTCGAGCCCAGGCGCGGGCCGTTGGGGATGATGATCTGCGCTTTGCCGACCTTTTCACGCTCGGACTGGCTGGCCATCTGCTCATAGGCCGAGATGCGCGCCTTGGATTTGGCCTGCCGCGCGCGGGCCCCGGCGCGGATCCATTCAAGTTCCTTTTCCAGCGTTTTCTGTCGCGACTTGTCCTCGCGCGCTTCTTGCGCAAGCCGCTTGGCCTTCTGTTCCAGCCAGCTGGAATAATTCCCCTCATAGGGGATGCCGCGCCCACGATCGAGTTCGAGGATCCAGCTTGTGATGTCATCCAGGAAATAGCGGTCGTGGGTGACGATCAGGATCGTGCCCTTGTAGTCGATCAGGTGCTGCTGCAGCCAGGCGATGGTTTCGGCATCCAGGTGGTTGGTCGGTTCGTCGAGCAGCAGCATGTCGGGCGCTTCAAGCAGCAGCTTGCACAGGGCCACGCGGCGCTTTTCGCCGCCCGAAAGGGTCGTCACGTCGGCCTCGTCCGGCGGGCAGCGCAGCGCCTCTAGCGCCACATCGATCTGCGCATCCAGATCCCAGAGGTTCTGGCTGTCGATCTCATCTTGCAACTGGCCCATCTCTTCGGCGGTTTCGTCAGAATAATTCATCGCCAGTTCGTTGAAGCGGTCCAGCTTGGCCTTCTTTTCGGCCACGCCCAGCATGACGTTGCCGCGCACATCGAGGCTGGCGTCAAGCTCCGGCTCCTGCGGCAGATAGCCTACGCGCGCGCCCTTGGCGGCCCATGCCTCGCCGGTGAAATCCTTGTCCTGGCCGGCCATGATGCGCAGCAGGGTGGATTTCCCCGCGCCGTTGGGGCCGACCACACCGATCTTGACGCCCGGCAGGAACGACAGGCGGATGTTCTCAAAACATTTCTTGCCGCCGGGATAGGTCTTGGAGACTCCATCCATGTGATAGACATATTGGTAAGACGCCATGATGCATGTCCTTGCGGAATATGAGATGTGTTGGCGGCATCTATAGTGTTTGCGGGCCGGGGGAACAATGGGGGCAGCTTTGCGAAGGGTGGTGGCAGGGGGTGCTCTGGCCGCAGTTCCGGGGGCAGTCGCGGCGCAGGGCTTCGACGCGGCGGTCGATCAGGTGTTCGAGCACGCCACCGGCTGGTTTGTCGCACTGATCTTTGCGCCTCTGCCCGGCACCGACTTCCCCTGGATCGTGATGTGGCTGGTGGTCGCGGCGGCGGTGTTCACCGCCTATCTGGGGCTGGTGCAGCTGCGCGGCTTCACCCATGCGCTGCGGCTGGTGCGGGGCGACTATTCCAGCGGCGAGGACGCGGGCGAGGTCAGCCATTTCCAGGCGCTGGCCACGGCGCTGTCGGGCACGGTGGGCCTGGGCAACATCGCGGGCGTTGCCGTGGCGGTGGGCATCGGCGGGCCGGGGGCGACCTTCTGGATGATCCTGGCGGGTTTTCTGGGTATGGCGACCAAGTTCACCGAATGCACGCTGGGGGTCAAGTACCGCAACGTGCTGCCCGATGGCACGATATCGGGCGGGCCGATGTATTACATGACCAAGGGCTTTGCCGAGCGCGGCCTGCCCGGCGGGCGGCTTCTGGCGGTGCTGTTCTCGCTGTGCTGCGTGGGCGGCGCGATCGGGGCGGGCAACATGTTCCAGGCCAATCAGGCCCATGCCCAGATCGCGGTGGTCAGCGGCGGGCTGATGGACGGGCAGGGCTGGGCCACGGGTGCCTTTCTGGCGCTGGTGGTCTTTGCGGTGATCGTGGGCGGTATACGCAGCATCGCGCGCGTGACCTCGCGGCTGGTGCCGCTTATGGCGGCGGTTTACCTGTTGGGGGCGGCGACGGTGCTGATCGCCAATGCCGACCGCGTGCCCTGGGCGATCGCGCAGATTTTCGAAGGGGCCTTCACCGGCCTCGGGGTCGCGGGCGGCATGGTGGGCGCGCTGATCATGGGGTTTCGCCGTGCGGCGTTTTCCAACGAGGCGGGGCTCGGCTCGGCGGCGATCGCCCATTCGGCGGTGCGCACAAAAGAGCCCGTGTCGGAAGGCACGGTGGCGCTGCTGGAGCCCTTCATCGACACGGTAGTGATCTGCACGATCACGGCGCTGGTGATCATCGTCTCGGGGGTGCTGGTGTTCGACGCGCAAGCAGGGGTCTATGTGCTCGATGGCGGGCAGATCGCCACGGCGGATGGGGTTCAGGGCGTGGCGCTGACCTCGGCGGCCTTTGCCAGCGTGGTGGGGTGGTTTCCTTATGTGTTGGCAATCGCCGTGGTGCTGTTTGCGGTTTCCACCATGATCACATGGGCCTATTACGGGCTGAAGGCCTGGACCTTCCTGTTCGGCGAGGGGCGCCGGACCGAACTGACCTTCAAGCTGATCTATTGCGGTTTCGTGGTGATCGGCGCGGCGGCGCAGCTGGGCGCGGTGATCGATTTTTCGGATGCGATGATCTTCTCGATGGCAGTTTTCAACATCATCGCGCTTTACGCGCTCATGCCCATCGTGCGGGCGGAAGCGCAAAGCTATTTCAGCCGTCTCAAGCGCGGCGAGATCAGGGCCGTGGGCCGGGTGGGAGAGATTCCGGAATGAGCATCATCCATCGTCATGGGCTGCCCCATGCGCCGCCTGGCCTGCGCGTGGGGCTGCTGGGCGGGTCGTTCGATCCGCCGCATTCGGGCCATGTGCATATCACGCGCGAGGCGCTCAGGCGGCTGGGGCTCGACCGGGTGTGGTGGCTGGTCAGCCCCGGCAATCCGCTCAAGGCGCGCGGACCTGCGCCGATGGCGGCGCGGCTTGCGGCGGCGCGGGCGGTGATGGACCACCCGCGCGTCGAGATCACCGATATCGAAGCCCGGCTGAACAGCCGCTACACTGCGCGCACGATTGTGCTGCTGCAGCGGCTTTATCCGGGCGTGCGTTTCGTATGGTTGATGGGGGCCGACAACCTGGCCGGGTTTCACCGCTGGGAGGATTGGCAAAGCATCATGGAACGGGTGCCCGTGGCCGTGTTCGCCCGACCGGGCGCGCGTGTGCGCGCACGGCGCTCCAAGGCGGCGCTGCGCTTTGCGCAGGATCGCGTCAAGGCGCGCGATGCGGGGATGCTCGCGCTGCACCGCCCGCCGGCCTGGGTTTTTCTCAACGTGCCCATGCGCGACATCTCGTCCACCGGGCTGCGCGCTGGCGGTGGCTGGCCCTCGGGCAGCGGGAGTTGAGTGCCCTCCGCCCGCCGCAGGCGGTCTTTTCGGATGAATTGGTGCGGGCCACTGGCGGAAAGGCTTGCCTGATCCCGGTCGGATAGGTTTAACCTGTGGGCATGAAGGAGGGTGCGCACCGGTGAGCCATCTATCCAGACGCTTCTTTCTGACTTCTCTTCTGGCCGGGGCGGCCATGCCTGCGCTTGCAGCGCCGCCCGGTCGTTCGCCGATGCCACCCGTGCGACCGGGCGGGGCAGCGGCGCGCAATGTCGCCGGCACGGCCCCTTCGGCCGAAGCGCTGATTCAGGCCGCGCGCTTGCGTGGCAACCTGGGCTATGTCGTGGTGAATACCGCCAATGGTCAGGTGGTCGAGGCATTGCGCCCGGCAACAGCTTTGCCCCCCGCAAGCGTGATCAAGGCCGTTACCACGCTATATGCGCTCGATGCGCTGGAGCCGCAGCAACGCTTCGTCACCCGGCTCCTGGCGACGGGGCCGGTGCAGGGCGGGCAACTCAATGGCGATCTGATCTTGCTGGGCGGCGGCGATCCCACACTGGGCAGCGACGGGGTGGGCGCGCTGGCGCAGCGGCTACGCGATGCCGGTGTGCGCCGGGTTACGGGGCGGTTTCTGGTGCATGGCGGCAGCTATCCGTCCATTCGCGAGATTGCAGCGGAACAGCCGGTGCAGGCGGGATACAACCCGGCGGTCTCTGGCCTGAACCTGAACTTCAATCGCGTGCATTTCCGATGGGAGCGCAGCGGCAGCGGCTATCAGGTTGTCATGGAAGCACCTGACCAACGCTTTCGCCCGGGGGTTTCGATGGCGCGGATGCAGGTGGTGAACCGCCAAGCTCCCGTCTACACCCACGAGCTTGCCGGCGGCTCCGAGACCTGGACTGTGGCGCAGGCGGCGCTGGGCGGCAGCGGTGGGCGCTGGCTGCCTGTGCGCCAGCCCGAGCTTTACGCCGGAGATGTGTTCCGCGCTATCGCCAATTACTACGAGATTTCACTGCCCGCGCCGCAGCTTGCCAGCGGCGGCAGCCTGCGCGGCACGGCCCTGGCCGAGCATCGCTCGGACCCGTTGCGCGAAATCCTGCGCGGGATGATGCGCTATTCGACGAACCTCACCGCCGAGGCCGTGGGCCTTGCCGCCAGCATCGCGCGCGGCGGCCGCCCCGTCAGCCTGGCGCAATCCGGGCAGATGATGGCCGACTGGGCGCGCGCGCGTTTCGGGCTGGAGGGGCCGCGCTTTGTCGATCATTCGGGGTTGGGGGATGCCTCGCGCATCAGCGCGGCCGACATGGTGCGTGTGCTGGTCGCGGCCCGGCACCAGGGGCCGCTGCACGGGCTGATGCGTGAATTCGTCATGCGCGACGGGCAAGGCAATATTCAGCGCAACCATCCCGTCGAGGTTGCTGCCAAGACCGGCACGCTGAATTTCGTCAGCGGCCTTGCCGGATACGCCAGGCCACGCCAGGGCGGGGCCGAACTGGCCTTCGCGATCTTTGCGGCCGACATGGACACCCGCAACGGGCTGAGGGCCGATCAGCGCGACCGCCCCCCCGGTTCGCGCGACTGGATCGGCCGCGCGCGACGGTTGCAGCAACAGCTTATCGAACGCTGGGGTGTGCTTCACGCCTGAACGCGGCGCGCGGTCTCAGGTCAGTTTCATGTGCCGTGCGCGGGCGCCGCGCTCGATGGCAGCGGCATGCAGGCGGTCAATCTCCAGCTCGTGCCGGATTTCCTCGAGCAGGCGCAGCTCGGCCTGCATCAGCGTGCCATCAGCGGCAGCCACATCGCAGGCCAAGGCATAGGCGGTCTCGAACAGCCGCTCGGGCAGGGCCTCGCGCACCAGGCCGAACAGCGAATCAAGCCCGTCTTCTTCGGTAAGGAGGTCGAAAACCGTTTGCGCGGTCGTGCGCAGCCGGTCGGTGTCATACCCGGCGAATATCGGCAGGTAGTTGACCACCTGCTGGATTGCGACCAGTTCCGAGGTGCGTATCTCCTCGTCCGAGGCGGAAACGGCGATCATGATGGCGACAAGGCAATCCTGTTCGGACAGGGCAGGCAGGGTGGCGCTCATCTGGTGATCCTTTGTCTGTAGGCTGGTATGTTGCGGCGCAGAATATTGACGCCGAACTGGCAGGGCAATAGGAGACGAGGCTTGGCGGGCCCATTGGCCTGACGTTCTCGAGAGGGTTAAGGACATGTCCGATCTGCGCGACGCCGCGATGTCATCGAAGGCCTGGCCGTTCGAAGAGGCGCGCCGCATCCTCAAACGCTACGAATCCGGCCCGCCCGCCAAGGGTCATGTCCTGTTCGAGACCGGCTATGGCCCCTCGGGCCTGCCGCATATCGGCACCTTCGGCGAAGTGGCGCGCACCACCATGATCCGCCGCGCCTTCGAGGTGCTTTCGGACATCCCGACGCGGTTGGTGTGTTTTTCCGACGATCTCGACGGGATGCGCAAGGTGCCCGACAACGTGCCCAACCCGGAAATGCTGCGCGAGCACCTGCAACGCCCGCTGACCTCGGTGCCCGACCCGTTCGGCACACATGACAGCTTCGGCGATCACAACAATGCCATGCTGCGCCGGTTCCTCGACACCTTCGGTTTCGAATACGAGTTCATCTCGGCCACCGAATTCTATCGCTCGGGCCAGTTCGACGCGGTGCTTCTGCGCGCCGCCGAACGCTATGACGACCTGATGGCGATGATGCTGAAATCCCTGCGCGAGGAACGCCAGCAGACCTATTCGATCTTTCTGCCGATCCATCCCGAGACGGGCCGCGTGCTGTATGTGCCGATGAAACATGTGGACGGGCGCGCGGGCACAATCACCTTCGATGACGAAGCCGGGCGCGAATGGACGCTGCCGGTCACAGGTGGCAACGTCAAGCTGCAGTGGAAGCCGGATTTCGGCGCGCGCTGGGCCGCGCTGGATGTCGATTTCGAGATGTATGGCAAGGATCATTCCACCAACACACCGATCTATGATCGCATTTGTGAAATTCTGGATGGCCGCGCTCCTGAACATTTCACCTATGAGCTGTTTCTCGATGAGAACGGCGAAAAGATCAGCAAATCAAAGGGCAACGGGCTGACCATCGACGAATGGCTGACCTATGCCTCGACCGAGTCGCTGTCGTATTACATGTTTCTCAAGCCGCGCACGGCCAAGCGTCTTTCCTGGGATGTCATCCCCAAGGCGGTGGATGAATACCATCAGCAACTGCGCGCCTACCCGACCCAGACGCCAGAGCAGCAGGCCGCAAACCCGGTCTGGCACATCCATGGCGGCAATCCGCCGGAATCGAAAATGGTGGTCAGCTTCGCCATGTTGCTCAACCTGGCCTCAGTTGCGGGCGCTGCGGGCAAGGACGGGCTTTGGGGCTTCATCCGCCGCTACGCCCCCGAGGCCAGCCCCGAAACCCACCCCGACCTTGATCGGGCCGCGGGTTTCGCGCTGGCCTATTTCAACGATTTTGTGGCGCCTGCCCGCCAGTTCCGCCTGCCTGATGACAAGGAGCGCGCCGCGATGGAAGACTTGGCGCAGCGCCTGCGTGCCTGGGATGGCGGGCTGGACGCCGAAGAGTTGCAGACGCTGGCCTTCGCCGTGGGCAAGGATCACGCGTTCGAGCCTCTGCGCGACTGGTTCAAGGCACTTTACGAGGTGCTTCTGGGCGCCAGCCAGGGCCCCCGCTTCGGCGGCTTCATCGCACTTTACGGGGTCGAGGAAACGGTTGCCCTGATCGAACGCGCGCTGGCAGGGGAGTTGGTAGAGGGTTAACCGCCCCCACCAGAGGTCTCAATGAAAAAGGGCGCCGGTCAGGCGCCCTTTTCCTTTCCTGTTACTGATCCAGGAAACTCCGCAGCCGGCGGCTTCGGCTGGGGTGCTTAAGCTTCCGCAGCGCCTTCGCCTCGATCTGGCGGATACGTTCGCGGGTGACGGAGAACTGCTGGCCCACCTCTTCAAGCGTGTGGTCGGTGTTCATGCCGATACCGAAGCGCATGCGCAGCACGCGTTCCTCGCGCGGGGTCAGGCTGGAAAGCACACGCGTGGTGGTTTCGCGCAGGTTGTCCTGAATCGCCGAATCCAGCGGCAGGACGGCGTTCTTGTCCTCGATGAAATCGCCAAGCTGGCTGTCTTCCTCGTCGCCGATGGGGGTTTCCAGGCTGATCGGCTCCTTGGCGATCTTCATCACCTTGCGAACCTTCTCGAGCGGCATCTGCAGCTTTTCCGCCAGTTCCTCGGGGGTGGGCTCGCGGCCGATCTCGTGCAGCATCTGCCGGCCGGTGCGCACCAGCTTGTTGATCGTTTCGATCATGTGCACCGGAATGCGGATGGTCCGCGCCTGATCGGCGATGGAGCGGGTGATCGCCTGGCGGATCCACCATGTCGCATAAGTGCTGAACTTGTAGCCGCGGCGGTATTCGAACTTGTCCACCGCCTTCATCAGGCCGATGTTGCCCTCCTGGATCAGGTCGAGAAACTGCAGCCCGCGGTTGGTGTATTTCTTGGCGATCGAGATCACCAGCCGCAGATTCGCCTCGACCATTTCCTTCTTGGCCTGGCGGGCTTCTTTCTCGCCCTTCTGGACCTGGCTCACGATGCGGCGGAATTCGCTGATGTCCACGCCGACATACTGGCCGACTTGGGCCATTTCGGCGCGTAACTCCTCGACCTTGGGGCGCGAGCGTTCCATCAGCGCCTGCCAGCCGCGACCGGGTTTCTCGACCATGCGCTCGCACCAGGTGGGGTCAAGCTCGCTGCCGCGATACTCGTCGACGAACTCGCGCCGGTTGATGCGGGCCTGGTCGGCCAGCTTCACCATGGAGCTGTCGATCGACATGATGCGCTTGTTGATCCCGTAAAGCTGATCGACCAGCGCCTCGATCCGGTTGTTGTGCAGGTGCAGCGAGTTGACCAGCTCGACAATCTCGGAGCGCAGCTTCTGATAGGCGGCCTCGTCAGCGGCGGCGAAGGCGGGGCCTTCGCTCATGGTGGCCGACATGCGCTGATCCTGCATTTCGGCCAGCTTGCCGTAATCCTGCGCGATCCGGTCCAGCGTTTCCAGAACCCGCGGCTTCAGCGCGGCTTCCATCGCGGCAAGCGACATGTTCGACTGGTCGTCATCGTCGTCGTCATCGTCGCTGTTGGCAATCGGGTTGCCATCGGCGTCCAGTTCCGGCCCGCTGTCGGCCTTGCGCTCGGCCTCGGCAGGGCGCGACTGTTGTGCGACATCGAGGTCTTGCACCGGCGCCGCACTTGTGTCGCCTTCCAAATCTTCATCCAGCGCGTTGCCGAATGTGGTTTCCAGATCGATCACATCGCGCAGCAGAATGTCTTCGCTGACAAGTTCGTCGCGCCAGATGGTGATTGCCTGGAATGTCAGCGGGCTTTCGCAAAGCCCGGCGATCATGGTGTTGCGCCCGGCCTCGATGCGCTTGGCGATGGCAATCTCACCCTCGCGCGAAAGCAGTTCGACCGAACCCATCTCGCGCAGGTACATGCGCACCGGATCGTCGGTGCGGTCGAGCGTCTCTGACTGGCTGGTGGTCACGGCCACCTCGCGCGAGGTCGAGGCCTCGACCACTTCGCCCGAGCTGTCGTCGCTCTCGTCTTCTTCCGCCTCGATGACGTTGATGCCCATTTCCGAGAGCATCGACATAACGTCTTCGATCTGTTCGGAGGAAACCTGATCCGGGGGCAGGACGGTGTTGAGCTGGTCGTAGGTGATGAAGCCACGCTCACGCGCGCCGGCGATCATCTTCTTGACCGCCGCCTGGCTCATGTCGAGGATGACTTCGCCGTCCTGATCGTCGGTCTTGGTGTCGTCGGTGTCTTTGGCAGCCATGGAAGCTCCTGCAGCAGGGCTGATTCGGTCGGTGAGTCTTAGCGAATGCTGCGCGCGAATCACAGGGATGAACGCGACTATCGTTTTTTCCTTACCCAGACCTCACCGTCTATGAGGCGTTGCAGTTGTTGTGAGAGCGCAGCGCGGTCTTCTCCGAGATCGGAAGAGTCATCTAGCCCGGTGCGTGCCGCCTTGTCGCGGGCCGCTGCTGCCTGGCTCAGACGCCAAGTGAGGCTTTCATCGGCCATGCTGCCGATATCCTCCATCGCCTCCGATATCTCTCGCCGCGCGCCCCGCCGTGCTTCGAGTTTCGCGAGTTCTTCTGCCAGACACAGCTTGGCAAGTTCGACATCGCCGGTGTTGCGGACGGGTGGCGCAGTTGTGACATGGCTCAGGGAGAACAGCTTTTCAAGGGCTTCGCCAGCATCAGCGGCAATTTTATCGCGGAGCGTGCCGGCAGTGTCGCCCTCTGCATAATGGCGCAGCACCGCTGTGCGCAGGGTGCCATGTTCGGGGCTGGAAAGCTCCAGGGTTTCGAACGCGGTCATGAATTCCGGCAGCAAGCGTGGGTGCGAGATCAGCACGGCAAGGATGATCGCCTCGCGCAGGCGGTCCTCGACCATCTCGTCGCGGGCGCCGGCCAGCAGCGTGCCGCGTGTGCTCGGCAGCGGGGCGGCCGAGGGCTGCCCTGTGCGATGCCATGCCCGCCCCGCAGCGCTGCGGGGGTATGTACGCGTACTGCGTTGCTGTCCGAACAGGTCGGCCCGCAGGGCGCGAATCGCGTCGGCGTAATGGGCGCGAATCGAGGGGTCGCGAATCAGGCGCAGCGATTCGCGCAGCCGTTTGTCGAGCGCGGCGCGCCGTTCGGGGCTGTCGAGCACCTGGCCTTCGGTCTCGCGCTGCCATAACAGCCGAACCATCGGCATGGCCTGGTCCAGCACGCGCTGCATTGCCGCCGCGCCGCCTGCGCGCAGCAGATCGTCGGGGTCTTGCCCCTCGGGCAGGATCGCAAAGCGCAGCGACTGACCCGCCTCGATCATCGGTAGCGCCAGATCGGCCAGCCGCAAACCCGCGCGCAACCCGGCCTTGTCGCCATCGAGCGCGATGATCGGCTCGGGCGCGATGCGCCACATCATGCGGAGCTGTTCCTCGGTGATCGCGGTGCCCAGCGGTGCCACGGCGCCTTCGAATCCGGCGCGGGCCAGCGCGATCACATCCATGTAGCCCTCGGCCACGATCAGCGGCTGGCCCTTGGCAACGGCGCTGCGGGCAGGCCCGTGATTGTAGAGTGTGCGCCCCTTGTCGAAAAGCTCGGTTTCCGGCGAATTCAGATACTTGGGCCAGGGGCCATCGCGCAGCGCCCGCCCGCCAAAGCCGATGCAACGCCCGCGCGCGTCGCGGATGGGAAAGACGATGCGCGCGCGGAAACGGTCATAGGGCGTGCCGCCGTCATCGGACTGCCCGGCCAGTCCGGTGGCGAGAAGCTGCGCGGGCTCGGCCCCGCCTCCTGTCAGGTGTGACCAGAGCGCTTGCCGCCCGTCTGGGGCAAAGCCGATCTCGAAGCGCTCGCAGGCGGCGCTGTCCAGCCCGCGCCGGGCCAGATATTCGCGCGCCTCGGATGCCGCGGCCGTGGCAAGCTGCATCCGGTAGAAGCGCACCGCCTTTTCCATCACCTCGGCCAGCGTGGCGCGTCGGTCGGCGCGTTCGGCGGCCTTGGGGTCGCGCGCGGGCATCTGCATCCCCGCTTCGCGCGCGAGCATCTCGACCGCCTCCATGAAGCTCAGATTGTCGGCCTCGCGCAGAAAGCTGATCGCGTCGCCCTTCGCCTGACAGCCGAAGCAATAGTAAAAGCCCTTGCGATCATCGACATGGAATGACGCCGTCTTTTCCTGGTGAAAAGGGCAGGGCGCCCACATGTCGCCCTTGGCGGGGTTCGATTTGCGCCTGTCCCATGTAACCTTGCTCCCGGCAAGCCGCGAAAGCGGCACGCGGTCGCGCAGTTCTTCAAGGAATCCGGGCGGCAGGCTCATGTGCTGAATATCGGCCTTGCCGCTGCCACTGTCCAGCGCTCAGAAAGCCGTCCGTGTGCCCGGCACCGAGGAAGGCGGCGCGGTCAGTTGACCAGGCGGAAGACCTCGGCCGTGTAGGCATTTCCCATGCCAGTGCCGCAGTATGCGAACTCCAGGTTACTTGTGCCGTCGATCTCGCCCCCGGCCACCATTGAGCCACCTTCCACCGCGGCCCCCTGGGCGGCGAAGTTGATATCGCCTCTTGCCACAAGCTGCCCGCCATTCACCCCGAGCTTGGCCGCAAAGTGCATTCCACCCAGGGTCAGAACCTGCGCATCGCCACCTTCGGCGCAATTGTCCTCGCGCCCGATTGACACGTCTGCAGCGGCGTGAACTGACTGCGTCGCAGTGCTCGACGTGGCGATGACCACGTCGTGAATTTCCGCGTTGCTGCCGAACGAGATGTCGCAATCCGTCGCGATCACGACATTCGAGAGTACCGTGCCGCTGGAAATCGAGATCGTGCCGCTGCCGTGGCAGTCAGCAGTATATATGTAGCCCGGCTCCAGGTCGCCGTCAGAAATGGTCATGCTCTCCAGTGCCACCGGCAGCGTGCTGACGATGTAGTCGGGCAGGTAGGCCGGGTCGCCCGACCTGAGGCCGGCGATGATCGTGTCGATCCGGTTCAGGATGCGGATATCCATGCTGCCTTCGCGCAGCGCGGCTTCCAGCCCGTCGTTGTGCTTGAACCCAGAGCCGGGCAGCCCAAGCATTTCGAGATCGGGCATGGAGACCACCGTGCCGCTTTCAAAGGTGTTGTGGTTGTTGAATTCGACATATGAATTGGAATGCACGCAGAACCCGTTGCCGAAGGTATTGTTCGACCGCACGCGCACGCGTTCTTCCGCCACCAGCCCCTCGCGCAGGCAAGGGTGCAGGTAACCGGCAAAGACCGAAGGCGTCACCAGGTTCCATTGTTCCAGCCCGACGAGCTTGAGCAGGAATGTCGGCACCGCGTTGCTGCGCCCTTCGATACGGCGGGTGTGGACGCGCACTGCCTGGACGGGGTGGGTGTCAGGGGTGAAGGTGCGCGTTTCAAAATTCCAGCGCCCGAATTCGATGTCGCCGGGGGTGAGAACCTCGCCGAAGCGTTCGCCGGGCAGGTTCTGCCGCGAAAGCTGGATTGCGACATCGCGCGCCTCGGACTCGCTGCGGGTTTCACGGGTGAGCAACGCAGCATGGGCCGAGGCATCGGCGGCCACCTGCAGATGGGTGCGATGGCTCATCATGTTTGCCACGTCCAGCGCGATCCCGGCGATCATCATCAGGGCGATCAGCATGAACAGGCTGAAGGCCGTGATCACGCCGCCTTCGCGCCGCCGGAATTTGCGCATGGCATCCGCAAGGGCGTCTCGGGTCGCGTTCCAGCGCATCGTTCTGCTCCTTTTAGAATTCGGCAAGGTGTTGCGCGCCGACGCGAATATCGAGCGACGTGAAATTGTTCAGCAGCCCCGAGGCGACCAGGTCGGACGAGGGCATCACGACATTGGTGACGATGATGCCGTGGGACACGGTGGTTGAAACCTCGGCATTGGGGCTGAGCCGCGAGAGGCTGGCCTTGACGAAGCTCTCGGCTTCTTCGCGGCTCTGGTACAGCCCGACTGACACGCCGCGATTGGCATCCTGCACCACGCGCAGCGCCTGCGCCTGCCCTGACATGATCATGGTGGCATCGACGATTAGCGCAAAGAAGAAGATGAAGACAGGCAGCCAGAGCACGGCTTCGACGGTTACGGCCGCGTCTTCGTCGCGGTAATGCCGCTTCAGAATCTTATGTACAGTCTTTCGAATCTGCCGCATTTGCCAGTACTCCGTGTGGCCAAGCCACTTTGGCTAACAACCTCGCGAATTAACCCTTCAAATTCGGCGATATTTAGGCGGGATCATGCCGGAATGAGGCAGTTGCGCAGCAAAAGGGCCGCCAGTGACATGGCGGCCCCGGTTGTTCAGCCCTGGCTGTACTGTCGCGGCGGCGCTCAGAGTCCCTTGGCGCGGTAGCTTGCGGCCACCCGTTCGATGGCGACAATGAAGCCGGCGGTGCGCAGGTCGGTGACATCATCGCGGGCGTGCCAGACCTCGCGCATGGATTGATAGGCGGTGCGCATCGTGTCATCGAGGCCCGAGCGCACCAGTTCAATTTCGCCCGCGCCGCGCAGGTAGCGCGACTTGAAGTCCGGCGACAGCTCCCAGCCCAACTGCCTGTCGGCCGACAGCCGCTCGAGTTCCTCGATCAGGAGCAGGGCGTGCGCCTCTTCGTTGCGCCGCTGCATACGGCCAAAACGGATGTGGCTCAGGTTCTTGACCCATTCGAAATAGGACACCGTCACACCGCCGGCATTGGCATAAAGATCGGGGATGATCACCGTGCCCTTCTTGCGCAGCACCTCGTCGGCGCCAAAGGTGATCGGGCCGTTCGCGGCCTCGATGATCAGGGGGGCCTTGATGCGGTCGGCATTGCCCATATTGATCACGCCTTCCAGCGCGGCGGGGATCAGGATGTCGCATTCGGCCTCAAGCATCGCGGGGCCGTCTTCGATGTGGTCGGCCTCGGGGCAGCCGGTCACGCCGCCATGTTTGACGATCCACTCGCGCACAGATTCGACGTCAAGACCGTCTTCCTTGTAGAGCGCCCCGTCGCGCTCGATGATGCCGATGATCTTGCAGCCATCCTCTTCCGACAGGAACTTGGCGGCATGATAGCCCACGTTGCCCAGCCCCTGCACGATCACCCGCTTGCCGTCGAGCTTGCCCTTCAGCCCGGCGGTCTTCACGTCTTCGGGGTGGCGGAAGAATTCACGCAGCGCGTATTGCACGCCGCGGCCGGTGGCCTCGACCCGGCCTGCGATTCCGCCCGAATTGAGCGGCTTGCCGGTCACGCAGGCGCGGGCGTTGATGTCGGTGGTGTTCATCCGCGCATACTGGTCGGCGATCCAGGCCATTTCGCGCTCGCCCGTGCCCATGTCGGGGGCAGGGACGTTCTGGCTGGGGTGGATCAGGTCGCGCTTGGCTAGTTCATAGGCGAAACGCCGGGTGATCGCCTCCAGTTCGTGCTCTTCATAATTGCGCGGGTCGATGCACAGGCCCCCCTTGGAGCCGCCGAAGGGCGTTTCGACCAGCGCGCATTTGTAGGTCATCAGTGCGGCCAGGGCCTCGACCTCGTCCTGGTTGACCTCGGGCGCATAGCGGATGCCGCCCTTGACCGGCTCCATATGCTCGGAATGCACGGCGCGATAGCCCACGAAAGTTTCGATCCGCCCGCGCAACCGCACGCCAAAGCGCACCGTGTAGGTGGCGTTGCAGACGCGCACCTTCTCTTCCAGGCCGGGGCTGAGGTTCATCAGCGCGGCAGCCCGGTTGAACATCAGGTCGACGGATTCCCGAAAACTCGGTTCGCGGGGAATTTCATTATCTTTCATGTGGTTCACCCTCCCTGAATTTCTGCTGCGAATACCGGCGGTGGGATGTGTCCAGCGTTTGATCGCGCGCGGTGCCGCTTGTGTCGAATCAATTCCACAGGCCCAGTCTGCCACCGCCTCCGAACCCGTGAAACCGCAAACTTGAACCGAGCAGAGCCGCGAAATCTGTCAAGTTGCTCAACAATTGCGCCACAATTCGGCCCCAGTGGCGTGGCATCTCCCCTGAGTTGCAAAATGTGTTCTGCGGGTACGTGCCCCGCCTGACGGTTAATTGGCAAGAGGCCCGCGCCGGTTCCGGGAATTGGTATAGCGCCTGTTCGGGCACCTCGTTTTTTGCGCAATCGGGAGATTGGCAGATGAAAAGGTCGAAACTTCTTGCGGCAAGGCTGCGGGCCCGCGGCTGGTGCAGCGCCCGCAGCCTGCTTGGATTCGGCCGCTCCGAAGAGGGCGGCCTGCTGGTTTTCGGGCTGCTCATCATGGTGCTCATGCTGGTGGCGGGCGGGATCGCCGTGGATACGATGCGCTACGAGGCGCAGCGCACCCGGCTGCAGGCGACGACGGATTCGGCGGTGCTTGCCGCGGCCTCGCTGAGTCAGGTGCGCGATGCCCGAGAGGTGGTCGAGGATTACTTTGACAAGGCCGGCCTCCTGCCCTTGCTGGGGGATGTTACCGTCGATGAGGGGCTGAACTACAGGAACGTGCAGGTCACGGCCTCGACCACGGTGCCGACCTTCTTCATGCGTCTTGTGGGGATCGGCACGCTACAGCTCAACACACTGGGGGCGGCGGAGGAACGTATCAACAATGTCGAGGTGTCGCTGGTGCTCGACCTGTCGGGGTCGATGAACTCCTACAACCGGCTCGAAAACCTGAAGGACGCGGCGGGGGATTTCATCGACACGCTTCTGGGCGCCACCTCGGACGGGCAGATATCGATCTCAATCGTGCCTTATACCGGGCAGGTGAATGCGGGGCCGCACATCCTTTCACAATACGATGTGGCCCACGCGCAGGGCTATTCGCATTGCATCGATTTCGATGAAGCCCATTACGCGACGACCGCGCTGCCCCTTTCGCAGCCGCTGGTCGGCGCCGGGCATTCGATGCCCTTTGTCGGCTATGGCGGCATCGGGGGGCATCCGCCGCTCTACTACAACTGCCCGGTTGCGCCGGGGAATGCCGGGCTTGAGATCCTGCCGCTGCAATCGAACCCCGAGGTTCTGAAAAACCGCATCAACGGGATGGAGGCACTCGGCGCCACCTCGATCGACATCGGAATGAAATGGGGCGTGGCCTTGCTCGACCCGAGTTTCCGGCCAGTGGTTGACGGGCTGATCGCGCAAGAACAGGTCGCCCCGGATTATACGACCCGTCCTTTCGACTTCGATGAGCCGGACACGCTGAAGGTGGCGGTGCTGATGACCGATGGCGACAACTTCCCCGAGTACCGCCTGATCGAGGCGCGGAAATCCGGAATGTCCGACATCTGGTATAACCCGGATGACAATTCGGCCAATACCTACTCGCTATACAACCCGGCGACCGGCCACTACTGGCAGCGCCGCAACGGCAGCTGGCGCAGTCAGCCCTATGGCGGCAGCAACGCCATAAGGCTGAGTTATCCTGAACTCCTCAATCGGGCTACGGTCTCATGGATAATATCCGAGATCTACGACCGCACCCGATGGCCTCGCATCAGCGCGGGTGCCTGGGTCGAGACAACGAATACAGGCATCAAGGACCAGCGTTTACAAGAGATCTGCGCTGCTGCTCGCGGTGCCGGCATGATCGTGTTCACTGTCGCTTTCGAGGCGCCGTCCAACGGGCGCACGCAGCTTCGGGAATGCGCCTCGTCAATGTCGCATTTCTTCGATGTCGAAGGGCTTGAGATCCGCACTGCCTTCCGTTCGATCGCGGTGCAGATCAGCCAGTTGAGGCTGACACAATGACCGGGGTTGCGGTTCCGGGCCGGGGGCGGGTCGCGCGTTGGCTTCGCCGCGCCTGGCGGGCCGAGCGCGGCACCGCCACCACCGAATTCGTCATCATCTTTCCATTGTTCATCGCGATTTTTCTGACCGCGATCGAGGCCGGAATCGTCATGGCGCGACAGGTCATGCTCGAACGCGCAGTCGACATGAGCGTGCGGGACCTGCGCCTTGGAATCTGGGCGCAACCCACGGTCGCCGACCTGCGCACGCGCATCTGCGAACGTGCAGCCATTATTCGCGGCTGCGAAGAGACGCTCCTGATCGAGCTGCGCCCAATCGATACCGCCACCTGGAGCGGCCTGGACCTGGGCGTTGCCTGCATCAACCGCGAGGAAGACATCACCCCCGCGACCGATTTTACCCCCGGCACCACCAATGACCTGATGCTGCTGCGCGCCTGCCTCATTGCCGATCCGATCCTTCCGGTGAACGGCCTGGCACTGACCCTGCCGCGTGACCCGTCGGGGGGCTTTCGCGTCGCGGCGGTGTCGGCCTTCGTCAATGAGCCGAGGTAAGCCATGTCCTTTTCCATCCGCAAGCTGATTGCCGGTTTCGCAGGTGACAGACGCGGCTCGATCTCGGTCGAGGCGCTGCTGATCCTGCCCATTGTGCTCTGGGCTTATATCGCAGGGTTCGTGTTCTACGATGCCTTCCGGGCACAGAACACCAATATCAAGGCTGCCTATGTGGTGGCCGACCTTCTGGCCCGCGCCACCGATCCGGTCGATGCGGAGTACCTCGAGGGGTTGGGCGACCTTTACGCCATGCTGTCACAGGCACGCAGCCCCACGGCAATGCGGGTGGCCAGCATCGACTGGGATATCACGAACGAACGATATCGCCTGCGCTGGTCTTACGGCACGGGCGAGCTGCCCGCCTTCACCACTGCCGATCTGGATCAACGCCTGTCGGGGCGTATCACCGACCTGTCGGCGGGTGAAACCGCGCTCATTGTCGAAAGCGTGCTCGATTACCGGCCCTTGCTGAACGTGGGCGTTCCGGCCCGGCAGATGGTGAATTTCATCCAGATGCGCCCGCGCTTCGTGCCGCAGATCCTGTTCGAGGGGGCCGACGGCCAGACGAGCTGAGGCTGCCTGATACCCGCGCTGACACCCGCGCTGGTGCGCCCGCGCCTTGCGCTGGGCGGGCGGCCCCGGCTATCATCGCCCCAGCCTTTCAGCGCAGACCAGCCATTCCGGAGCCTCTCTGACAAATGCCGCGCCGCTTTTCATGCCGCCCCGCCCGCCAGGGCGCAGCCCTGCTGCTGGTGGGGTGGGCACTTTCGGCCTGTGCGCCCGCGCCCGAGACACGCGATGCGCAGTATCCGGTCCTCTTGCCGCTGTCGGGCCTGCTGACCGAGGCCGATGCCGAGGCAGCAGCAGGCACCCGCGCGCAGGCCGCCGCGGTCGATACCTCGGCGCGGCTTGCCCTGCTCGAGGCAAGGGCGGCGGCGCTGCGCGGGCCGGTGCTCGCCCCCCAGGACCGCCAGCGCCTCGAAGCCCTGCTCGCCCGCGCTCCCGGCTGAACGGCAGCTTGCATAATTCGCCCCATGCCCCTTGCCACACGCCCGTTTGCACGGCGTGGCCGGGGCCGCGGCACGGTTCCTGCCCGGCGCACGTTGCAACGCGCGGCGCATCGCGCTAACAGACCGGCGCGCGGCGCGCCGCCAGCGTTGCGCAACCACCCTTCGGTTCGGCAGTCAGATGGAGACCGTTCATGCCCGATCCCCTGCGCCTTGGCATTGCCGGTCTCGGAACCGTGGGCATCGGTGTGGTGCATATCATCCAGGCCCATGCCGGGCTGATCACCGCGCGCACCGGCCGCCCGGTAACGATCACGGCCGTCTGCGCGCGCGACCGCAACAAGGACCGCGGCGCGGATCTGTCCGGCTACGCATGGGAGGACGACCCGGTCGCCCTGGCACGGCGCGACGATGTGGATGTTTTCGTCGAACTGATGGGCGGCAGCGACGGGCCGGCCAAGGCTTCCATCGAGGCCGCCATCGCCAGCGGAAAGGATGTCGTGACCGCCAACAAGGCGCTGCTGGCCCTGCATGGTCAGAACCTTGCCGAAGGCGCCGAAGCCGCCGGCGCAGTGCTGCGCTTCGAGGCGGCGGTCGCTGGCGGCATCCCGGTGATAAAGGCCCTGACCGAGGGGCTTGCGGGCAATGCCATTACCCGCGTGATGGGCGTGATGAACGGCACCTGCAACTATATCCTCACCCGGATGGAGAATGCTGGCCTGCCCTACGAGACGGTTTTTGCCGAGGCCGATGAACTGGGCTACCTCGAAGCCGATCCCACGCTCGATGTGGGCGGGATCGACGCGGCGCACAAGCTGGCGCTCTTGTCCTCGATTGCTTTCGGCACCCGGGTCAGCTTCGAGACGGTGGATATCCGCGGCATCGAGCGTGTCACCATCGACGATATCCGCCACGCCGCCGACATGGGCTATCGCATCAAGCTGCTTGGGGTGGCGCAAGTCACCGGCCGGGGGCTGGAACAGCGCATGGCGCCCTGTCTGGTGCCCGTCGACAGCCCGCTGGGGCAATTGCCCGGCGCAACCAACATGGTGGTGCTCGAGGGCGACGCGGTGGGGCAGATCGTGCTGCGCGGCGCCGGCGCGGGCGAGGGGCCGACCGCCTCGGCGGTGATGTCGGATGTGATCGACATCGCGCGGGGCCTGCGCCTGCCCACTTTCGGCCAGCCTGCACGCAGCCTCGTGACGCCCGCCACTGGTCGCGCCGCCGCGCCCACGCCCTGGTATCTGCGCATGACGCTGATGGACAAACCGGGTGCGTTGGCCAAGGTGGCCGCGGCGCTGGGTGATGCCGGGGTCTCGATCGACCGGATGCGCCAGTATCGCCATGACGAGGCCTTCGCCCCGGTGCTTATCGTGACACACAAGACCACCCAGGACGCCATCGACCACGCGATCGGCAATTGCACCGTCACCGGCGTGGTGGTGGGCGATCCGGTCGCGCTGGCCATCGAGGCGGTCTGAACCGCCGGCCCGGGCATGGCGGCGGGGCGGTGCGCCAAGTCTCTTCACTGTGAGAAAAATATCCCCGCCGGAGGCCGCCGCCAGTAGCCAAAGGCGCACCGCCGGAAAATCATGCGCGCCAAAGGGTGCAAGCGCATCCGGCAGCCCGCACTGCCCGCCCGGGGATGGTTGCGCTTGTGTCCCGGGTCACGTCGCGGCTATGTGAGGGCAAGCGCGCTTTACCGAAAGGGTTTACCGAGATGGCCGATTCCGAGATTTTCCAGGACCGCATGCTTTCGCTGGGATTGGCCCGCGTTTCGGAGGCCGCAGCGCTGGCCTCGGCACGGATGGTCGGACGCGGTGACGAGAAGGCCGCCGATACCGAGGCGGTCGAGGCGATGCGCAGCCAGCTCAACATGCTCGACATTGCCGGTTGCGTTGTCATCGGCGAGGGCGAGCGTGACGAGGCGCCCATGCTCTTCATCGGCGAAGAGGTCGGCACCGGCAGGGGGCCGGCGGTGGACATCGCCCTCGACCCGCTCGAGGGCACGACCCTGACCGCCAAGGACATGCCCAACGCGCTGACGGTGATCGCCATGGCCCCGCGCGGGACCATGCTGCACGCGCCCGATGTCTACATGGACAAGCTGGCGATCGGGCCGGGCTATCCCAAGGATGTGGTCAGCCTCGAGATGTCGCCGGGCGAGCGGGTTCGCGCCCTGGCCGCGGCCCAGGGCTGCGACGTGACCGACATTACCTGCTGTATCCTCGAACGCCCCCGGCACGAGGATCTGATCGCCGAAGTGCGCGAAACCGGCGCGGCGATCAGGCTGATCACCGATGGCGATGTGGCCGGGGTGATCCATTGCGCCGAGGTCGAGCGCACCGGTATCGACATGTACATGGGTCTCGGCGGCGCCCCCGAGGGCGTGCTGGCCGCGGCGGCGCTGCGCTGCATGGGCGGGCAGATGTGGGGCCGGCTCAAGTTTCGTAACGATGACGAGATCGCGCGCGCCCGCCGTGCCGGGATCGAGGATCTCGACCGCATCTATGCGCGCGACGACATGGTCACCGCCGATGTGATCTTTGCCGCGACCGGCGTCACCGATGGCTCGATCCTGGCCGGCGTCAAGCGCGAGCCGGGCTGGTTCACCACCGACACGCTGCTGATGCGGTCGCGCACAGGGTCGGTCCGCCGGATGACCTACAAGACCCCGGCAAAGTGAGCGCCGGCGCCGGGCAGCCGGGCCGCGCCTTTCTGGGGGTCGAGGCTTCGGCGCTGGGCCGTCGCTGGGTCGGCCCCGATGAGGAGGCACAGCGCCACGCCGCGGCAATGGCCCAGGCGCAGGGTCTGCACGAGGCCCTGGCGCGGGTGCTGGTGCGACGCGGTGTCAGCGCGGGCGAAGTGCCCGGCTTTCTTCAACCCCGCCTGCGCGATCTGCTGCCCGACCCGCTTGGCCTGCGCGACATGGAGGCAGCGGCCGAGCGGTTTCTGGCCGCAGTGGAACGGCGCGAGCGCATCGCCATCTTTGCCGATTACGATGTTGATGGCGGCGCTTCGGCGGCACTGTTGCTGGTTTGGCTGCGCGGGCTGGGCCGGGATGCCACGCTCTACATCCCCGATCGCATTGACGAAGGCTATGGCCCCAATGTCCCCGCGATGGAGGCGCTTGCGCGCGATCACGATCTGATCGTCTGCGTCGATTGCGGCACGCTCAGTCATGAGCCCATTGCGGCCGCGCGCGGCGCGGATGTGATCGTGCTCGACCATCACCTGGGCGCCGAGACCCTGCCGCCCGCGCTGGCCGTGGTGAACCCCAACCGCCAGGACGAAAGCGGCGATCTGGGGCATCTTTGCGCGGCAGGCGTGGTGTTCCTGCTGCTGGTCGAGGCGAACCGGCGCCTGCGCGGGCAGGGGGTGCAGGGGCCGGACCTCATGGCGATGCTTGACCTGGTGGCGCTGGCCACCGTGGCCGATGTGGCGCCGCTGGTGGGCGTGAACCGCGCGCTGGTGCGCCAGGGGCTGGCGGTGATGGCGCGGCGCCAGCGCCCCGGGCTGGTGGCGTTGGCTGATGTGGCACGGATGAACAGCGCGCCCAATGCCCATCACCTCGGGTTCCTGTTGGGGCCGCGGATAAATGCTGGTGGGCGTGTGGGGCGGGCCGATCTGGGTGCGCGGCTCCTGGCTTGCACCGACCGTGCCGAGGCCGAATCGCTGGCCGCGCGGCTGGAAGAGCTGAACGCCGAACGCCGCGAGATCGAGGCCGGGGTGCAGGCGGCCGCGATTGCCCAGGCCGAGGCACGCGGCGCTGATGGTCCGCTGGTCTGGGCCGCGGGCGAGGGCTGGCATCCCGGCGTCCTCGGCATCGTCGCCGCGCGCATGAAGGAAGCGCTGGGCCGCCCCGCCGTGGTGATCGGGCTTGATGGCGACGAGGGCAAGGGGTCGGCCCGCTCGATTGCCGGGGTCGATCTGGGGGCCGCGGTGCAGCGCATCGCTGCCGAAGGGCTGCTCATAAAGGGGGGCGGGCACCGCATGGCCGCCGGTCTGACCGTGGCGCGCGACCGGCTGGAGCCTGCGATGGAGCGGCTCGCGGAGCTGCTGGCGCGGCAGGGCGCGGGCGCGGGCGGCCCGGGTGACCTCTGGCTCGATTCGGTGATCATGCCGACAGCGGCCACCATAGAGCTTGTCGAACAGATCGAGGCCGCAGGCCCCTTCGGTGCGGGTGCGCCGGCGCCACGATTCGCGCTGCCCGATGTCTCGCTGGGCTTTGTGCGGCGCATGGGCACGGGGCATCTGCGCCTCGGGCTGGGAAAGGATGCGGGCGGGAAACTCGATATTGTCTGTTTCGGCGCTTTCGATGGCCCGCTCGGCCCGCTTCTGGAGGGTCACGCGGGGCGGCGCTTCCACTTGGCGGGGCGGCTGGAAATCAATGATTGGGGCGGGCGCAGGCGTGTTCAGATGCGGCTCGAAGATGCGGCCCCGGCGTAACGGCCACTTTCCCACGGCACTTGCCATTTCGCGCAAAAATCCGCTTGCAGAGCGCTGCGCCTTTGCTTAGACAGCGCCTCACGCACCGGATGGCCCGTTCGTCTATCGGTTAGGACGCCAGGTTTTCAACCTGGAAAGAGGGGTTCGATTCCCCTACGGGCTGCCACTTCTTCCCCATAAGCCATCGTTTCTGCCGGAGGAAATGCCGAGCAGTCTTGCTGATCCGCCATCAGGCGGGCTTTCGGCGCGGCTTGTCGCATTGGCCTCTGCATTGCCCCACGCGCGGCGTGGTTCCTTTATTTTGGCCATTCACCCGGCAGGTATTGAGCGGATCACTCAAAGGGCCTTGGGGTTCGGCGCGCTGGTGTGTGGCAGGGTGAAGTGACCCTCGACAACATCCAGCGGCGCCCCCCGGCGCTTACTGTATTTCGGTGTGTCTGCGGTGTTCACACAGGACCGGGGCACAGTTCGGGCATCGGCCGAGCGAAGGCGTGTGAACGCGGTCGGCTTCAACCCGCAACAGGGGCCGAAGCACGCGCCGGATGCAAAAAGGGCCGCTCCGGCTGGAAGCGGCCCTTCGCGAACATGGTGCTGCCGGACAGGATTGAACTGTCGACCTCTCCCTTCATCCCGCTACCGCTTTCGCGGCCCCTTCGGGTTTGCGAGCTGGACCATCCCTTCACCATAGGCCCCAAGGCCCGTAGGTGCCGCCCGTCTGGCCTCTACACCTTCCCGGATGTGCCGGGCTTGGCTCGGGATTGGCCTGGGCCACAAGGGCCGTTAGCTTTCCCCGACTTTGGGCGGTTTGCACTCGGCCGTTTCCGGCCGAGGAGGCAATGACTTACCAAGGGAGTGCTCTACCACTGAGCTACGGCAGCAAACTCCTTCATCTCTGCTTTCCCGGGCGCCCCTCGAGCACCGTCAGGAACCTTCTGAACCCTTGTTTTCGCACCACTTTCCGCTTCGGTGGCCGACACTTCCTTATCAGGAGCCTCCACCGCTGCTTGGCAGCGCGTTCACGGGGCGCGGGATAGACGCAATTTCGGAGGCGTGCAAGCACAATCTGGACGGAACTTCGTGCCTGGGATACAGAAAGAGGCATGGAACGCACCCCCCCCGAGCGCCCGGCGCAAAAACCTGCTACCAAGGCAGAAAACAGCCGCGAAGCGCGGTTGAAGGCAGCGCTGAAAGCCAATATCGCCCGTCGCAAGGCGCAGGCCCGCGCGCGCGGCGGGCAGAAATCGGACAAGTGAGGCAGGCGGATGGATTCGATCAGGATACAGGGCGGGGCAGAATTGCGCGGCGCCATCCCCATCGCGGGTGCCAAGAACGCCTGCCTGACGTTGATGCCCGCCACGCTGCTGAGCGAAGAGCCGCTGACCCTGACCAATGCGCCCCGGCTTTCCGACATTCGCACCATGTCGGCGCTGCTGGAATCGCTCGGGGCCGAGGTTTCGGCGCTGCAGGACGGGCGGGTGCTGGCGCTTTCGTCCCACGCCATATCGAGCACGCGCGCCGATTACGAGATCGTGCGCAAGATGCGGGCGTCAGTCCTGGTGCTGGGGCCGCTTCTGGCGCGCGAGGGCCATGCCGAGGTAAGCCTGCCCGGCGGCTGTGCCATTGGCGCGCGCCCGGTCGATCTGCATCAGATGGCGATGGAGAGGCTGGGGGCCGAGCTTGAGCTGCGTGACGGCTATTTGCATGCGCGCGCGTCCAAAGGGCTGCGCGGCGCGGTGATCGAGTTCCCCATCGTCTCGGTCGGCGCGACCGAAAACGCGCTGATGGCCGCGACCCTGGCGCGTGGCACCACCGTGATCCGCAACGCCGCCCGCGAGCCCGAGATCGTTGACCTGGCCCACTGCCTGCGCCGTATGGGCGCGCAGATCGAGGGCGAGGGCAGCGCGGAAATCGTGATCGAGGGTGTCGACAGGCTCAGCGGTGCAACCCACCCCGTGGTGGCCGATCGGATCGAACTGGGCACCTACATGCTGGCGCCCGCCATCGCCGGCGGCGAGGTGGAGTGCCTTGGCGGGCGGCTCGACCTGGTCTCGGCCTTTGCCGAGAAGCTGCAAGAGGCCGGCATCGATGTGGAGCAAACCGATAAGGGCATCCGCGTGAGCCGCAAGAATGGCCGGGTGCGCGCCGTCGATGTGACGACGGCGCCGTTTCCCGGCTTTCCCACCGATCTCCAGGCGCAGATGATGGCGCTGATGTGCACGGCCGAGGGCTGCTCGGTGCTCGAGGAGCGGATTTTCGAGAACCGTTTCATGCACGCGCCCGAGTTGATGCGCATGGGCGCGCGGATCGATGTGCATGGCGGCACCGCCCGTGTCACCGGGGTGGAGCGTCTGCGCGGTGCCCCGGTGATGGCGACCGATCTGCGCGCCAGTGTCTCGCTGATCCTTGCAGGGCTTGCGGCCGAGGGCGAAACCGTGGTCAGCCGGGTATACCATCTTGACCGGGGTTACGAACGGGTCGAGGAAAAGCTCCGTGCCTGCGGGGCCACAATCGAACGGGTGAATGCCGGATGAGCGATGCAAGCTATGAAGACGGGCGCGAACGCCCGCTGGCGCTCAGGGCGCTGGATGTCGATGATCTGCGGGTGATCTCGTCGCTGGTGCAGGACGCCGTGTTCCCGATCACCGAAATGGCCTGGCAGCGTCGCGCGCGCCGTTTTGCGGTGCTGCTCAACCGTTTCCGCTGGGAGGACCACGCCGCAGCCGAGGCCCGGGGCCGCCCCTATGAGCGGGTGCAGTCGGTACTGGCGGTCGAGGATGTGCAGGCGGTCGCCAGCGACGGCGTTGACCTTGCCGATCGCGATACGGTGCTGTCGGTGCTATCGCTGGAGTTCGCGCCGGGCGAGGATGGCACCGGGCAGATCACACTGGTTCTTGCCGGTGATGGCGCGGTGCGGCTGGATGTCGAGTGCCTGGAGGTCACGCTGCGCGATGTCACGCGGCCTTATCTGGCCCCGTCGGGCAAGGCGCCCGACCACCCCGAAGGCGAAAACTGATGCCGCAGTTTCTGAGCAGCCGCGAGGCAGGTTTCGAAGCTGCGTTTCGCGCACTGCTGTCCGCCAAGCGCGAAGAAGCCGTTGACGTTGACGAGGCCGTCGCCGCCATCATCGCGGATGTGCGCGCGCGCGGCGATGACAGCGTGATCGAACTGACCGAGCGTTTCGATCGCCTGCGCCTGACGCCCGAGAAACTGGCCTTCACCCCTGAGGAAATCGACGATCACTGCGCCCGCGTTTCGCCCGAAGATCGCGCCGCGCTCGATCTCGCGGCCGATCGCATCCGCGCCTATCACCGTCGCCAGATGCCGAAAGATACCCGCTGGACCGATCCGGAGGGCGCCTCGCTGGGCTGGCGCTGGACACCGCTTTCCTCGGCGGGGCTGTATGTGCCCGGGGGGCTGGCCAGTTATCCGTCTTCGGTGCTGATGAATGCGGTGCCCGCCCAGGTGGCTGGCGTGCCCAACCTGATGATCTGCGCGCCCACGCCCGACGGGGTGGCCAACCCGCTGGTGCTCTATGCCGCGCGGCTGGCCGGGGTGGACCGGATCTATCGCATCGGCGGTGCGCAGGCGATTGCGGCGATGGCTTACGGCACGGAGACCATCCCCGCCGCCGACAAGATCACCGGCCCCGGCAATGCCTATGTGGCGGCGGCCAAGCGGCGGGTGTTTGGCCATGTGGGCATCGACATGATCGCGGGCCCTTCCGAGATTCTGGTGATCGCCGACCGGCACAATGATCCGGACTGGATCGCGCTTGATCTGCTCAGTCAGGCCGAACATGACGAAAGCGCGCAGTCGATCCTGATCACCGACGATGCGGTCTTCGGGCAGGCGGTGGCCGATGCGGTTGCAGCGCGGCTTGAGACGCTGGAGCGCCGCGCCATCGCCGGGGCCAGCTGGCGCGACCATGGCGCGGTGATCGTGGTGCGCGACCTAGACGAGGCAGCCGCCCTTTCCGACCGGATCGCGCCCGAGCATCTGGAACTGTGTGTCGAAGACCCCGAGGCGCTTTTGGGCAAGATTACCCATGCCGGTGCGGTGTTTCTGGGTGCCTGGACGCCCGAGGCCATCGGCGACTATATCGGCGGGCCCAACCATGTGCTGCCGACCGCGCGCTCGGCGAGGTTTTCCAGCGGGTTGTCGGTGATGGATTTCCTCAAACGGACCACCATCGCCCGGATGACGCCTGATGCCCTGCGCGCCATCGGCCCCGCCGCCGAGCGGCTGGCCATCGCCGAAAGCCTTGAGGCCCACGGGCTGAGTGTGCGCGCCCGTCTGGAGCGGCTGAACGAGTGACAGGGCCGCGCTCCGCCCTGTCGTTCTTGAAGCCTCGGTTGAGCCAAATTCCCCAGGCCACAGCTTCGCCGCAGATTGGGCTGCCTGTCTCACCGTATGCAGGTTCGAGGGGAGCCGCCCGTTTCTTCCCATTCGCACTGAACAGTTGATCGGGGCAGTATCCGGTTTTCCGATTGCGGCCATAAGGGAAAATGGTTTTTGCGGACTCAGGTGGCGGGCTATGGTCGTGCGTGGCGGAGGTGCCGGGTGGCGCGGCCGCGGTAACGATCTGACCAACCAGGGAAGGAAGAAGGCCTTGTTGAATATCGCCGTGATCGGCTTCGGCTGGTGGGGAAAGCATATCGTGACACGACAGCAGGGGAATGCGGCGCTGCGGGTGCTGGCTGTGGCCGAGCCGCAGGAAAACCTGCATAAAGATATCCGCGCGCTGGGCGCCGCGCCGGTGGCGAGTTTCGAAGAGGCGCTCGCCAATCCCGAGGTTCGGGCAGTGGTGCTGACCACGCCGCATATGCTGCACGAAGAGCAAGTGCTTCAGGCCGCGGCTGCCGGAAAGCACGTGTTCTGCGAGAAACCGCTGGGCATGACAGCTGCCAGCGCCCGGCGGTCTGTCGCCGCCTGCCGCGATGCCGGGCTTGTCCTTGGTATCGGTCATGAACAGCGCTTTGTCCCCGCGATGCAACGGTTGCGCAACATGATCGAACGGGGTGAACTGGGAACGATCATGCATGCCGAAGCCGCCTTCAGCCATGACAAGCTGGCCGGGGTGCCGGCAGGAAGCTGGCGCACCTCTAAAGAGCTGTCTCCCGGCGGTGCGATGACGGGCATGGGCATCCATCTGACCGATCTTCTGTGGTGGATGCTGGGGCCGGTGGAAAGCGTTCAGGCCCAGGTGCGCGACCGGCTGCTTGGCTGGAGCACTGGCGATATGGTCGTGGCGCAGCTCAGCTTCGAAGCGGGCATGACCGCGCATTTCAGCGCAATCCTGAAGACCCCCCATTTCATGCGCTTTCAGGTCTTTGGCTCGGAGGGTTGGGTCGAGGTGCGAAACGGCACCCACCCTGATACGCCCGGCGGCATCACCGACTGGTTCCATTCACCAAAAGAAGGCGTGGTGAATCACGAACCCTTCGACTGGAACGATGCGGTTGTCGAGAATCTCGAGGCTTTCGCGGCGGCGGTCGAGGGCCGAGGGCCGCGCCCCTGGTCCGATACGGAACTGATCGGGAATATCGCTGTCTACGAGGCGATCTGTCGCTCAGCCGACAGCGGCGAAACGGTGCGGCTTGCCGATCTGTGAATATCTGGAGGGAGAAGGCGCTTGCGGCTTGCCGGCTGTTCGGTATCCGCAACGTCGCGGGCTGCGTGAAGCGTAGAGTGCGGCCCGGAGGGCAGGCGGAGTTATCCTGAAACTCCGCTCACCGCTCCAGGCCGTATTGTCAGTCGAGCACGTAGGGGTGCGGCCATTCATAACCGCTTGCCTCCACCGCCTCCAGGAAGGCCGCAATGACCTCGGTGCCCGGAAGGCCGCGGCTATCGGCTTCCTGCGCCTGAATGCGCGGGTAATCCGCCAGCGAGGCCGCCCATTCGTCGATCGTCTCCTGCGGCAGTTCGCGGATGACCGCCCCGGCCTCTTCCAGCCCGATCAGGCCGCGTTCCTGGGCTTCGTCGAGAGCATGGCCCGAGCGGGCTTCATACTCGCGCCCGACCTCGAGGATGATCTGCTGAACGTCTTCGGGCAACCTTGCCAAGGTGTTGCGATTGACCGTAAGCCCGTTGACCATCATCGGGCCGAAGCCGATCAGCGTGTAGTTGGGCGAAGGCTCGTAGTAGCGAAAGCCCAGATAGGCCGAGGGGAACATCAGCCAGCCGGAATAGATGCCGGTCTGCATATTCATGTATCCGTCGGGCAGAGTGGACTGCACCGGAACGGCACCGGCATATTCGAGCCAGGGCAGGTTCGGCCCGGCACCACCGATCCGGACCCCTTGCAGGTCGCTCACCGCATCCCACGGGTCAACCGTGCCGAGGTGGTAGTTGTCCCAGCCTGACAGCCCCAGCAGGATCTGGTTGTAATCGGTCTCGAACACTTCGGTCAGCCAGGGGTGGGCGTCATAGACCGTGCGGGTAATCTCCATTGCCTCGGCCGAGCTTTGCGGGCCGAACGGGGCGTAATAGGGGAAGTTGTGCAGGAACAGTTTCGACGGCTCGAAGCAGAAACAATAGGCGCCGAAGTCCAGTAGCCCCGATTCGACAGCTTCCAGCGTGTCGGCGACACCGGCGATGGTGCCGCCATAACCCTCGATGAAGGTCACGGTATGTTCGGTCTCTTCCGCGACCCGGCGCGTGACTTCGGGCACGAAGAAGTTCTCGACGAGATTAACGTAGACCGAAGGCCCGGACGGGTGGCCCGAGCCGATTCTGAAGGTGAAATTGTCTGCCGCCGCCAAACTCGGGGCCGTGATCAGCGCAGCGACGCAGCCGCCAACAAAAAACGCCCGCGACGGGGATGATCTGGTTCCATCACACTTCATTTCACATTCTCCTCCCAGCTGTGGATTCCCCATTCATGGCAGGGTGGTCTTGCGAGCGCACACCCTGCTGCAGGGGCTTGTTTATCACTCGCTCATTATTATCGACTCGGTTGGGTGCGTCAATTCCCTAGTTTTCCATGAAGCTGCCGCCACGCCTTGTGGCGATGCACCTGGTCGCAGGACGGATTGCCACTTGTTAATTATCGGATGATTAATATTGTTGCGCAAAACTGCGGCTTTTTTACCTCAGAGGGTGTTTCGCGTGCCGCGGGAGGAGAATGCGACCGCATACGGGGAGGAACGCATGCTGATACGCTCGTTTGTTACACTGGCGCGTGGGATCCATGTGATCTCGGCGTTTTGGGTGTTGTTGCTGGGTTTCGGTATCGTGGCCGATGTGATCGGCCGGGGGTTTTTCAATTACCCCATCCGCGGCACGACCGAGGTGATTCGAAGCTCCGTCGTGGCGATCACCTTTCTGCAGCTGCCACTGGCGATATTTTCAGGCTCCATGCTGCGCACAGAAATCTTCGCCGATCAGCTGGGTTCGGTCGGCCGCAAGATTCTGCGGACGGCGTCGTATATCCTTGGTGCCGCTCTGTTCGGGATGATCGCCTATGCTGCCTGGGATGCGGCGTGGTTCGCCTTCAGGATCGGCGAATATGAAGGCGAGGGGGCGCTGCGGGTGCCGACATGGCCGGTGCGGTTCCTGCTGATCGGAACCTCGATTTTCGCGGCCTTCGCGTATCTTTCCATGATCTGGCTCGACTGGACCGAGCAGCTGGAGTGGGAACTGGCCTATCCCGGCATATTGAGCTTCGATTCAACCGCCGCGGCGGTGATTTCCTCCGACAAGAAGGATGTGAACTGATGGCGGCGGAAATCGTCCTCTACATGATTGGGCTCCTGGTGGTTCTGGTGCTGCTGGGCATCCATATCGCTGTGGCGCTGGCCCTGACCAGCGTGCTCGGCATCTGGATAATGCTGGGCAGCTTCGATATCGCGCTCTCGCTTCTGAGCACCAGCGCCTACGAAGCCATCCGCAGCCAGGTCTTCATCGTCATTCCGTTGTTTGTGCTGATGGGCGATTTCGTCTCCAAGTCGGGGGCGGCGGGAGATCTCTATCGTGTCTGCAACCGTGCCTTGCGGCGGTTGCCGGGGCGGCTGGCAGTGGCCACGGTCGCGGGGAACACGATTTTTGCAGCGGTGACGGGTGTTTCGATCGCCTCGGCCGCGGCGTTCTCGCGGATCGCCTATCCCGAAATGCTCAAGCTGGGCTATCGCAAGGAATATGCCGCCGGCGCGGTCGCGGGCAGTGCCTGCCTCGGGATGCTGATCCCGCCTTCGGTGTTGCTGATCGTCTGGGCCATCCTGACCGAAATGTCGGTAGGCGCGCTGTTCCTGGCCGGTGTCATACCGGGGCTGATCCTGGCGCTGCTGTTCATGGGCTATTGTGTCATCACCGCGTATCTCAACCCGTCGATCGCACCGCCCGCGCCCTTGCGCAGCGATGATGAGCCCACCGACTGGCGCGAGATCATCGGCGCGACCGGCATTCTGGCGCTTGTGGCCCTTGTCATCGGCGGTATCTGGGGCGGGCTGTTCAATCCTACTGAGGCCGCAGGTTTCGGCGCCGTCGGCGCGCTGGTTCTGGGGCTGGTCAAGGGAATGCGCGGGCGTGATGTGATGCAGGCCATATACAGTGCCGGCCGCACAACTGCCCCGATCATGTTCCTGTTGATCGCGGCGACGATGTATTCGCGGTTGCTCGCCATGGGGGGCGCGGTGAACTACATCCAGAGCTTGTTTCTTGGCCTGGGCGGCGGGGTGATCGTCGTTGTTCTGCTGATGGTGCTGATCTGGCTGTTGATGGGCATGATCATCGACTCGATTTCGATCATCCTGCTCACGGTGCCGATCTTTGTGCCGCTGGCCATGTCTTTCGGGATCGATCCGTTCGCCTTCGCGATCTTCGGAATCCTGGTGATCGAGGCAGGGTTGCTCACACCGCCTTTCGGCTTGCTGGTCTACACGGTGAAAGGCGCCGTTCCGGACCGCGACCTGCGGCTGGGGCATATTTTCAAGGGGTCTATTCCCTACTGGATCATGATCCTTGTCACCGCGTCGCTGGTGATCCTTTTCCCTGCCCTGGCGATCTGGTTGCCCGGCATCGCATTCTGATCCAACAGGAGTGTGCCGAACGATACTGGAGATACGACCGCCCTCGAGGGAATCCACATGCCAAGGTGGTTTCAAGAGGATTCAATAGGGGGCGGCCACGTCTACTGAATCCCTCCTGCCCGATGACGGTGATGGGCAGATCGGGTTCCGGAATTTCTGTTCAAGTGACGCGGCAGACACCAAAAAATGCCTGTGTGGTCCGGGTGCCATGAGCGCGGCACATCCTTGACAAAAAGGTATGGTCACCTTACCGATTTTTCTGAAACTGACCGGGAGGCGCAGGTGAGCGAATTCGATGTGGATGTTGCGGTCGTGGGCGGCGGGCCGTTCGGGCTGATGCTGGCCAATGAGCTGGGACGCCGGGGCGTGAGCGTGGCGCTGTTCGATCAGAAAGCTTCGACCGCGACCAATCCGCAGGCCAACGCCACCCAGGCCCGCACGATGGAGCATTTCCGCCGGCTGGGCTTTGCCGATCAGATCCGCAGCCTTGGCCTGCCCGAGGATTTCCCCACCGACATCGCCTATTTCACCCGCTATGCCGGGCACGAACTGGGGCGCTTCCGGCTTCCCAGCGCGAAGGAGGCGCGCGAGAAGGTTCTCAATCTGTCGGGCTCGTGGAGCGCCGCCGAACTGCCCCATCGCGTGTCGCAGAAATTCGTGGAGCAGGTCTTGCGCGAACAGGCCGAGGCGCTGCCCGGTGTGTCGATCTCGTTCGGTATGCGCATGACGGCGTTCGAGGATCGGGGCGATCATGTCACCGTGCATGTCGAGGCCACCGACGGCACCGGGCAGAAAACCGTCACCGCGCGGTATCTGGCGGCTGGGGATGGTGCGCGCTCGATGGTGCGGGAGACATTCGGCTTCCGCTACGAGGGCGATCAGGGCGCGGTGCGCGATTTCTTCGGCGGGCGGATGTATGCGGTCTATCTGGATGCGCCCGATTTCTACCGCGAGGTGCCGCACCCGCCCGCCTGGATGAACGTCACCTTCAACCGTGACCGACGGGCCTTCATGGCGGCGGTCGATGGCAAGGGAGAGTTCGCCTTTCACACCCAGTTGCGCCCCGGCGAGGACGAGGCCGCCATTACCGATGAAGGCGCGATCGCGCTTTTTCGGGCGGCGGTCGGTCGACCCGTCAAGGCGCGGCTGCTGGCCAAGGGCAGCTGGACGGCCGGCTACGCGCTGGTGTCCACCGGGTTCCAGCGCGGCCGCGTATTTCTGGGGGGCGATGCGGTGCATCTGTTCACCCCCGCGGGCGGGCTGGGCTACAACACGGCAGTGGATGACGCGGTCAATCTGGGCTGGAAGCTGGCCGAGTTCATTCGCGGCACTGCGGGCCCCGCATTGCTGGACAGCTACGAGGTGGAACGCCGCCCCGCCGCCATCCGCAACACCGGCTATGCACGCGGCTTCGCCGATTCCCTTGGCGGCTATGTCGCCCCGCCCGAGATCGAGGACGACAGCGCCGAAGGCGAAACGGCCCGCCGCGAAGCCGGCGCCTATCTGGAAGCCCATGGCCGGGCCGAATTCAACATCCCCGGCATCACCTTCGGGGTACGCTACGAGGGATCGCCGATCATCGCGCCCGAGGCGGGCGACCCGCCCCCGGATGCCGCCGACAGCTATGTGCCCACGGCCCGGCCCGGCGGGCGCGCGCCGCATCTGTGGCTGGAACCGGGTGTGTCGCTTTACGATCGTTTTGGCTTTGACTGGACGCTGCTGCAACTCGGCCCCGATGCCCCGGACGCCACGCCCTTTGCCGAGGCCGCGCGCGAGATGGGCCTGCGCCTGCGCGTGGTGCCGATTGCCGGCGCCGAGGCGCGCGACCTCTACGAGGCCGGGCTCGCGCTGATCCGACCCGACCAGGTGGTCGCCTGGCGCGGCGCGGAGGCAGCCGACGCGCGGCAGGTGCTGAAACGCGCGCTCGGGTTTCACGATGCCGCGGCGCAGTCATGATCTCGCTGCTCGTGGCGGTGGCCGCCGTCTGCTTCTGCCCTGCCACCAGATTTTCGGTGCCAATGTCGTGAATGACACCTTCACCTGAGCGGGCCTGTGCCCGTCAGGTATTTCGGCCAGCTCATCCGCCCTGGTGTGATCGAGGTTTCGCCTGGCGCGTTACTCCTTGCGGTCGGCGCATTCGGCCGCATAGAGCTTGAGGGCCTGCTTGAGCTGCGCCAGTGCGGTCGGGCCGATGACTGCACTCATCTCGCGCTCGGCCGTCCGCACGCTTTCGCCGAAAGCGTCGAGCCAGCGCAGGCCCACCGGCGTGAAGGCGATGATCTTCGCCCGTCCATCCGACGGATCCGGCCGGCGCTCCACAAGACCGGCCAGTTCGGTATGTGCCACGAGTTCACGCATCGATTGCTTGGTCATGTCTGCGCGCGCGGCAAGTTCCGTGAGGCGGTTTCCGGCCTTGTCCAGATGTCGGGTCAGGTTGACATGGGCCGTGCCGATCTCGCGAAACCCCTTCGCGTGCATCAATTCGATAACCCGCTGTTCAAAAAGCTTGGCGGCCTGGTTCATGAACCGTCCGACATTGTCCTGTCGCCAGCTGTCTGACGTCATCTGCTCTGTGCGCTTCTCGACCTTGACCATGCTGCACTACTGCCCGGCGGTTATCCGCTGGTCAAGCGTTTGGAGCCCATGCCGGGGGATGAACCCAGGATCAGCGGAATTACGCAACTGAATTCCCCCTGACATGCCACCCCGCCCGGTTCAGCCCAGGTGCATTGCCAGGAACGCGGTTGTGCGCTCATGTGCCAGTTCCGCGTTTTCGGCCGAATAGAAGCCAGGGCGCGCGTCATTGGCGAAGGCATGGCCGGTTTCGTACATGTGCACCTCCAGCGTCGGCCAGGCCTCTTTCGCGGCGGCGAGCATCTCTGCGGGCACATGATCGTCCTGCGTGCCGAAATGGCCCAGTACCGGTACGTTCGTGGACTTGTCCAGATACTGATCGAGCCGCGTGCCGTAGAAGGCGACGCCGCAGGCTATATCGAGTTCCTGCGCGGCGCGGATCGCCAGCCCGCCACCCCAGCAGAAACCCATGACGGCCACCTTGCCGCCAGGCGCCGCCAGCGCCTTCACGGCAGCGTCCACGTCCATCATGGTTTCATCCAGCTTCGAGGCCATCATCATCTCGCGCCCTTCCGAGCCATCGGCGAAGGGAATGACCGCGTCGCGGCGCTGCCGGTCGAACAGGGCCGGGATCGCGACATTAAGCCCCTGGGCCACATAACGGTTTGCAACGCCCTTGAGCTGGTCGGTCACGCCGAAGATTTCCTGCAGGATGACCAGCCCGCCACGGGCGGTGCCTTCGGCGGGCTGCATCCAGCAATCGAGCGTATGGCCATCAGCGGCCGTCAGGGGGGTGTTCATGGCTGTCTCCTCCGTTGGTGCCAGCGCCTCGCCAGCGTCCGGGCTGCGGCCGGCACATCCGTGTCAGGGCAGGTTCGAAAACTTTGGCCAAACCGATACCTGAATACTTGTTATTGTATTTCAGAGAGATGCAAGATTTTTCCGGACACTGTTCGGGACTTTGCGCGGAACGTTGCGAGCATTTCCGCCCGCGGAGGAGAGAATTAAGCGAACGGAGAACCATCACGACACTGCAACTGAAATTCGACCGGCCAACCGCGTGGCGGTTGCTTCGGTGCCTCTGGACTTCGTCAAGCAACGGGTGCCTTGGGGCTGGCCTTGCAGCCGAGACGGGTTACGGCGACCGGCAGGCTGACCTTGGGCCCCCGCGCGCCTCTGACCAGCGGGGGCCTGCGGCGCGGATATTTTCTTCACAGTGAAGAGATGGGCGTGGCCTGGGGCAGCGGCCTGGGCGCCCTCGGCGGCCCGTGCTTGACCCCGCCTTGTGCCGCGGGCAAGCAGGGGGATATTGTCGGGTGTGAGGGGATGAGATGCTGGCACGGCTTTCGAAGCTTCAGCTTTACTATGATGTGCAGGGCGCGGACGGCGCGGCGCCAGTGCTGTTGGTGCATGCGCTCGGCGCCGATGGCGGCATGTGGAGCGATCAGATGCGCCCGCTGCTTGAGGCCGGGTATCAGGTGATCCGGCTCGACCTGCGGGGGCATGGCGGCAGTGATGTGCTGCCTGCGCCCTACAGCATGGCGGAGCTGGCCGATGAAATCGCCGAATTCGTGCTGCATTTCGGTGCGGGCCCGGTGCATTACGTGGGGCTGTCGCTCGGCGGTATGTGCGGGCAGGGGCTGGCCATCCGGCACCCGGAATGCCTGCGTTCGCTGGTGACATGCGATGCGTTGCCCGCCGCGCTGGGGAATGCTGCCGAAATCTGGGGGCCGCGGATCGAGAAAGTGCGGCGTGAGGCATCCTGCGAAGGGATCGCAGACGCCACGGCGGCGCGCTGGCTGACCGCGGAGTTCCGCGCCGCGCGCCCCGAAACCTGGCGGCGCATTCGCGATACGGTCGCGGGGACACACCCCGAAGGTTACATCGGCTGTGCCCAGGCGATCAGCGATTTCGATTTCGTTCCGTGGCTGCCGGAGGTGCGCCTGCCGGTGCTTTCCTTGTGCGGGGCCGATGATCCGGCGGTCCCGCCCTCGGAAGGGCGGCGTATTGCATCGCTGGTTCCCGCTGCGCGCTTTGAGGTGGTTGAGGGGGCGATGCACTTTCCCAATCTTGAGCAGCCCGAGGCCTTCAACCGGATTCTGCTGCACTGGCTGGCGGCGCAGGGCTAGGCTGCGTCTGCATCGCAAGGCTTGTCGAGCGACGCAGAAATGCGCCGCCCGACCGTATCGCCTTAATGCAGAACGATATTCGCGCGTTCCACCAGATCGGCGTTGGCTTCGATCTCGTCGGCGATGAAGGCGCTGAACTCCTCGGCTGTCATCGGCATGGCTGCACGTGGATGTTGGCCAGCCGTTCGGCATTGGCATCGTCGGCCAGTGCTTCGAGCACGGCGCTGTTCAGCGAGTCGATGATCTCCTGCGGTGTGCCGGCAGGCGCGAACATCCCGGCCCAGAACACATAGCGGGTATCGGGATAACCGGCCTCGGCGGTGGTGGCGCCCAGCGCGCCGAAATTCATCGCGCCTGGGGCTTCCTGCGTGAGTGTCACCAGCGTATCGAGGCTGTCATAACCCTTGCCCGGGATTGCCGTCATGATCAACTGCGAGTCCCCCGGCGCCGCGACGGGCTTTTGCCAGTGCGTTGCATTTCCTGAAACACCGTTTCGGAGTCAACACGAGTACTGCGCGAAAAAGGCGGGATGGCCAGCCTGGTTCGAAGGCCGCTCAAACAACCCGGAAGGTGATCTCGCCCACGCCCTCGACACCGCCCCGCAGGACATCGCCGCGCTCCACCGGGCCGACGCCGGCAGGCGTGCCGGTCATGATCAGGTCGCCCGCGCGCAATTCGAACAGTCCCGACAGGATCGCGATCATTTCCTGGGTCTTCCAGATCATCTGTTCCAGATCGCCCGCTTGGCGGCGCTCTCCGTTCACGTCTAGCCAGATCGCGCCCCGCGCGGGGTGGCCGATCTCGCTTGCGGGGACCAGCGGGCCGCTGGGCGCGGAATGCTCGAACGCCTTGCCGACCTCCCAGGGGCGGCCCAGCTTCTTGGCTTCCCCCTGCAGGTCGCGCCGCGTCATGTCGAGTGCAACCGCGTAACCGTAAACACAGTCGAGCGCTGCTTCGGCTGCGATATCGCGCCCCCCTTTCGAAAGGGCCACCACCAGTTCGACCTCGTGATGCAGGTCGCGGGTTGCGGGAGGGTAGGGAAAGTCCTCGGTCCCGGTTAGCAGGTTGTCGGGGTTCTTCTGGAAGAAGAAGGGCGGCTCCTTGTCCGGGTCATACCCCATCTCCACGGCATGGGCGGCATAATTGCGTCCGACGCAATAGATGCGATGCACCGGGAAGCGCATGGCACTGCCCTGCACCGGCAGGCTGGCCTGTGCGGGTGGTTCGATCACGAAGGGGCCGGTGTTCGGCTGGTTGGACATGTCTTGCGTCTCCTTCCTGGCTTCGGATGCCTTGCGGGTATGGCCCCGCCCGCATCGGGGGCGCTGACAGCGATTTTCCGCGCCATGAATGTCACGGCCCGCGCCCGTCTGCCAGACAATAGCGGACGCGCCGGGGCATTTCGGCGCTCTGCCTCTTCACCTTGGTAACAATATCCTCGCCGAAGGCATCCGGCACTGGCCACTGGCGACTGCCGAGACCCTGCCGCGCGGCGCTTCGGCTATTGACTCCCCCGGCCTGCCTTGTATAAGCGCGCCCTGTTCCGACGGGCCTGCGGCCTTTCGGGGCGAAATTGGTGTTGATGGCCCCCGCAAGGGGATGCCTGTCGCCCAAGGGCAGATCGGCCCGCGGGAAAGGACAACGCCCTTCATGTATGCTGAAGGAGACCAGACGTGACCAAACGCACGGCTGCCAAGTACAAGATCGACCGCCGCATGGGCGAAAATATCTGGGGCCGCCCGAAAAGCCCCGTGAACCGCCGCGAATACGGCCCCGGCCAGCACGGCCAGCGCCGCAAGCAAAAGCTTTCCGATTTCGGCACCCAGTTGAAAGCCAAGCAGAAGCTCAAGGGCTACTATGGCGACCTGACCGAAAAGCAGTTCCGCCGCATCTATGCCGAGGCCGAGCGTGTCAAGGGCGACACCGGCGAGAACCTGATTGGCCTGCTGGAGCGCCGCCTCGACGCGGTCGTCTACCGCGCCAAGTTCGTGCCCACTGTCTTTGCCGCCCGCCAGTTCGTCAACCATGGCCATGTCGAGGTGAACGGCAAGCGCGTCAACATCCCCTCCTATCGGGTGAAGGAAGGCGATGTCGTCACCGTTCGTGACAAGTCGAAGCAGCTTGCCATCGTGCTTGAGGCCGTGGGCCTGGCCGAGCGCGACGTGCCCGACTACATCGAGGCGGACCACTCGAAGATGGCCGCGACCTTTGTGCGCACGCCCAGCCTTGGAGATGTGCCCTATCCGGTGATGATGGAGCCGAACCTGGTCGTCGAATTCTACGCCAAGAACTGATCCGCCACTGCGGATCGCAAGGCTCGGGCCGCCCTTCGGGGCGGCCTTTTGCGTTGCGGGCGGACGGCGGGTGCGTTGCCTTGGTTCGGGCCTGCAATTGCAGGGCTGCAACGCCTGCGCACAGAATGGCGCAACGCGCCCGGCTTTCGGCGGCAAGCCGCTGGTCAAGCCCGCTGGCCCCGGCTAGAAGGGCGCTGTTCCGCCGGAGTAGCCACGATGAGCAGTCGCATTCACCCCCAACCAGGGATTCTGGAAATCGCGCCTTACCAGGGGGGCGAGTCCCGTCTCGACGGTGTGCGCGATGTCGTGAAACTCTCGTCCAACGAGAATCCCTTCGGCGCCAGCGAAAAAGCCATGGAAGCTTTCCGGCGCTGCGCCCACAGCCTGCATCGGTATCCGTCCTCGGATCATGCGGCTTTGCGCGCGGCGATTGCCGAGGCCTACGGCCTGGATGCGGGACGGATCATCTGCGGCGCCGGCTCGGACGAGATCATTACCTTTCTTTGCCAGGCTTATGCCGGCCCTGGCGACGAGGTGCTTTATCCCGAACACGGTTTCCTGATGTATCGCATCTCGGCGCTGGCGGCGGGGGCAACCCCGGTCGAGGCCCCCGAGACCCGGCGCACTGTCGATGTCGATGCGCTGCTGGCGGCCTGCACCCAACGCACGCGGCTGGTGTTCATCGCCAACCCGGCCAATCCGACCGGGACGATGGTGCCGCTGTCCGAACTCGAGCGGCTCGCAGATAATCTGCCGCCGCAGGCACTTCTGGTTCTCGATGGCGCCTATGTCGAATACGCCGAGGGCTATGATGGCGGCGCCGGGCTGGCCGACAGCCGCGAGAATGTCGTGATGACGCGCACCTTCTCCAAGATCTACGGGCTGGGCGGGCTGCGCATCGGCTGGGGCTATGGTCCGGCCGAGGTGATCGCGGTGCTCAACCGCCTGCGCGGGCCGTTTAACCTGTCGACCGCGCAGATCGAGACCGCGCTGGCCGCGGTCGGTGATCAGGATCATGTCGAACGCTGCCGCAGCGAGAATGCCCGGCTGCGTGCCTGGCTGGTCGAGGCGCTGCGCGAGGCCGGCGTGGAATGCGACGACAGCCAGGCAAATTTCGTGCTGGCGCGCTTTGCCAGTTCTGACGAGGCCGCCGCCTGCGATGCCCATCTGCGGGGCGAGGGGATGATCGTGCGCCGGGTCGATGGCTACAAGCTGCCCGATTGCCTGCGCATCACCGTGGGCGACGAGCCCTCGTGCCGCCGGGTAGCCCATGCCATCACGCAGTTCCGGAGACAGGGCTGATGGCACAGCGTTACCAGCGGGTCGCGTTGATCGGGCTTGGGCTGATCGCCTCGTCCATGGCGCTGGCGATGCGTCGTGCCGGGCTGGCGGGCGAGATCACCGGCACCGCCCGCAGCCGCGAGACGCGCGAGATCGCGCGCGAGTTGGGGCTGTGTGACCAGGTTTTCGACACGGCCGCCGAAGCCGTCAAGGGCGCCGATCTGGTGGTGCTGGCTGTGCCGGTGGGCGTGATGGGGGCGCTGGCCCAGGAGATTGCGCCGCATCTGGCCGAGGGCGCGACGGTGACGGATGTCGGCTCGGTCAAGCAGGCGGTGATCGACGCGGTCGCGCCGCATCTGCCCGAACATGCGCATTTCATCCCCGGTCACCCCCTTGCCGGCACCGAACATTCCGGGCCCCGCTCAGGCTTTGCCGAACTGTTCGTCAACCGCTGGTGCCTGCTGGTGCCACCGCCGGGCACCGACGCGGAGGCGCTGGCCCGGCTGCGTGCGCTGTGGGAAGACATGGGCGCCCATGTCGACGAGATGGATGCCGCGCATCACGACCTGGTGCTTGCCGTGACCAGCCATGCGCCGCATCTGATTGCCTATACGATGGTGGGCGTGGCCGATGACATGCGCCGCGTCACCGATCAGGAGGTCATCAAGTACTCGGCCGCGGGCTTTCGCGATTTCACCCGCATTGCCGCCTCGGACCCGACCATGTGGCGCGACGTGTTTCTGACCAACCGCGAGGCGACGCTCGAGATCCTGGGCCGGTTCACCGAGGAACTGTTTGCCTTGCAACGGGCCATCCGCACCGGCGATGGCGACCATCTGCATGCCTATTTCACCCGCACGCGAGCCATCCGGCGCGGTATCATCGATGCCGGGCAGGATACCGACGCGCCGGATTTCGGGCGCATGATGGCCAAGCCGAAAAGCGGTGGTTGATGCGCGGCGGGGCCGCCCACGGGCCTGAAGGAGGGCTGGCGCGGCGGGCCTTCGGCCCTTGGCCCCGCGCCAGTGCCTCCGGCGGGGATATTTTTTTCCAAGAAGAAGGCGCGCGCTGTCGGGGAGCTAACGGAGCCGCGCAGCTGGTTCAGGGCAGTCGCGGTGCCGGTCCCAGCGGGAGCGCGCCCAGCCGCATCTGACCGTTGGAAAAGTGCAGCGGCACTTCCAGCACGCCTTCGCGGCCGCCGTGATCCTCGAGCACCTGCAAGCCGCGGCTCCAGGTTTCAGCGGCTTCGGGATGCACGAATTCCGCGGCGACCGCGAGGTCGAGCATCGCGCGCCAGTTCTCCGCTTCCAGGGTGATCTTGCCCTCGGGTATGCCGTGCCCGTCGAATTCCAGGCGCCCTTCGCCACGCAGCATCAGTTCGCCCCAGACAAGACGCAGATCACGCAGGTCAACCGCAGTGGGGCGTGGCGGGGTGCCTCCGGCGGCGCCGTGCCGGTTCAGCGGTGCATCGAAGGCCACCCGCATATCCAGCCGCAGCCCGTCGATGCGGGCGGGCTGAAGGCCACGCGGATCGACCCCCGCGCGCCAGGCCGGATCGGGCGAGAGATCGAGCAGTTCGAGCGCGATCTCGTGCAGGGCGGACTCATCGCCAACCTTGCGGCTTGCCAGCCGCAGTGTCTGTGCTGCCGCCTGCCAGCCACGATCCGAGCGTAGCTCCATCGCGTTGCCCACCAGAGTGATGCGATCGATGTCAAGCGCGGTGCCGCCGCGCAGTACGAGGCTTGCGCGCAGGTCGTCGCTGCTGATGTCGAGCATTTCGCCGTTCAGTTGCAGGCGTTGGGTATCGGGCCAGACGGCAATCAGGTGGTTGGGCCGATAGCTGAGCGCGTAAACCTTGAACTCCGGCGCCTGCCAGCCGCTGCGGCTCGTGCTGTCATAGACCAGTGGCGCCGAGACCTTCAGGTCGAACCGGTTGGGGAAACCGCCCACATCGATACCTGCGTGGCTTGCAGTAATCGCACCGCCGTTCCGGGCTGCGAACCAGGCTTTGGTGTTGCTTTCGACGGCCCGCGCCCCGACAAACCAGTATCCACCCCAGACAATCGCCAGGAGGGCCACTCCCGCCAGAACAATACGCATGAAAGGCCTTTCGTCTTGCTTCGCGATCCTGTTTACAGGCGCCGAAGGACAAGGGCCAGTCACATGGACAGGAGCAACCTCTGGGTTTTCGGGTACGGATCGCTCATCTGGGATCCGGGATTCGATTTCGTTGAGCGCAGGCTTGCGCGGCTCGAGGGATATCACCGATGCTTTTGCATGCGCTCGGTGCATTATCGCGGCACGGCGCAGGCGCCGGGGCTCGTGCTGGCGCTCGACCGGGCCGAGCGGGCCGTGTGCCGCGGAGTGGCCTATGGTGTGCCCGCCGAGACACGCGAGGACGTGCTTGCCTATCTGCGCGAACGCGAACTGATTTCCTATGCCTATGTCGAGACCCTTCAGCCGGTGTTGCTGGAAGGCGGCACGCGTGTCGAGGCGGTGACATATGTCATCGACCCCGCGCACGAGCAGTATTGCGGCGGTTTGAGCCTGGAAGAGCAGGCAAGGATCATCGCCCGCGCCGAAGGGAGGCGGGGGCCGAACCGGGATTATCTGCTGAACACTGCGGCGCAACTAGCCGAATTGGATATCGAAGATGATGAAATCGCCTGGCTGGCCCGCCGCGTGCGCAGCCTGAACCCGTAACGACAAGCTGAAAATGCGTCATCCGATTGCCGGTTGGCATGACTGCGGTGCGCGCGTATCTTTCCGCCCGAGCAGCAAACAGGTAGGACGGGTCCATGAAACGACCCAGAAGAGACCCGGAACCGCAATTTTCCCACCCGGTGCGACAGATCACGATGATGCTCGTGGTGCTGGCGCTCTGCGGGGCGGGAGCCTATCTGGCCTTTCCGCGGGTTTCCGGGGTTTTTCTGGCCAATGTCTGGCTGAACGGGTTTATCGCCTTCGTCTTCGTGATCGGGGTGTTTGCCTGTTTCTGGCAGGTCTTTCAGCTATCGTCCTCGGTAAATTGGCTCGAGGGCTTCGCGGCCGAGCGCCCGGGCCATGAGATCACCATCGCGCCGCGCCTGCTGGCGCCTCTGGCGGCGCTTTTGCGCGGGCGTGGGGCGCGCAGCCATATCAGTGCCAGTTCGGCGCGCTCGATCCTCGATTCGGTGGGCACCCGCATCGAGGAAGAGCGGGACATCACCCGCTATATCATCAACCTGCTGATCTTTCTCGGGCTTCTGGGCACCTTTTTCGGGCTTGCGATGACGGTGCCGGCGGTGGTCGAGACCATCCGCTCGCTCGCACCGACCGAGGAGGAGGGCTCGCTCGCGGTGTTCGATCAGCTGATGACCGGGTTGGAGGCGCAGCTCGCCGGGATGGGCACGGCCTTTTCATCGTCGCTGTTGGGGCTGACGGGGTCGCTCGTCGTGGGGCTGCTGGAGCTGTTCGCGGGGCACGGGCAGAACCGCTTTTACCGTCAGCTTGAGGAATGGCTGTCCTCGATCACCCGGCTGGGGCATGTCGCCGGCGATGGCGACAGCCCCGCCGACACCAACCTTGTCGTGGGGGTGCTGGAGCAGACAGCCGAACAGATCGATGCCCTGCAGGAGGTCGTCTCCGCCTCTGAACATAACCGGCAACGGATGGAAGAGCAGCTTGCCGGACTGACTCATGCCGTCACATTGCTGGTCGAGCGGATGGGGGCGGCCCCGGCAGACCAGTCGGCCGAGGCATTGGCCCGTCTGGCCGAGGGGCAGGAACGCCTGATCGCGGCGCTCGAGGCCCGCCCCGCCGCTGGAGACGATGCCGGCCTGGATGCCGAAACGCGGATGCGCCTGCGTTCGATCGATGTGCAGCTTCTGCGCATTTTCGAAGAAATGGCTGCAGGTCGCGAAGAAACCATCACCGACTTGCGCGGCGACATCGCCCATCTGACCAACGCCGTGCGCCAACTGGCACGCGGCACCGGAACGGTCACGGGCCGGGGAGGCTGAGCCATGGCGCTATCCCGACGCAGCGGGCAGCGCTTTACCGCGTCGATTTGGCCGGGGTTTGTCGATGCGATGACGGTGCTGCTGCTGGTGCTGTTTTTCGTGCTGTCGATCTTCATGATCGTGCAATTCGTGCTGCGCGAAACCATCACCACCCAGGACACCGAGCTTGATGCGCTGACGCTGGAGGTGGCCAGCCTGACCGATGCGCTGGGTCTTGCCCGCACCAACGTCGAGACCCTGGAGGCCGAAGTGTCCAGCCTGAGCGACAGCCTGGCCACCAGCCAGGCCGAGCGTGCGGCGCAGGCGGCGCTGATCGCGGGGCTGAACGCGCGCATCGCCGAACGCGAGGCGGAACTGGGTGCCGCGCAGGCGCGCATCGCCAGTTTCGAGGAGCAGGTCGCCACCTTGATTGCCGAGCGCGACACGGCCCGCGCCGAAGGTGTGGCCATGGCCGCCGATATCGCCGAACTGGAAGCCGCGCAGACCCGGCTGATCTCCGAACAGGAGGCGCTGCAACTGGCGCTGGCCCGCGCCCGCGATGAAATCGACGAACAGACCGAGGCCGCGCGCCTGGCGGCGGCCCAGCGCGAGGCGGTCGAGGCCGCGCTGGCCGAGATGCAGGCCCGGCTTGAAACCCGTGAGGCCAGCCTCGCCGATGCACTGGCCCGGCTCGAGGCGTCGGAAGCTGATTACGCGACCCTGGCGGCCACCTTGTCCGAGCGCGAGGAGGAGCTGGACGCCGAACGCGTTGCCCGGCTGTCGGAACTGGCGCTGCGCGAGGCGCTGGCGGCCCGCGCCGAGGAACTGGAAGCGCAGATTGACGATGCCGAGGCCGCGCGTCTGGCCGAACTGGCGGCGGCGGAGCGCCTGCGCGCGCGCCTGGCCGATGTCGAGGCCAGCCTGAGCGACGAAGAAGCCGCCGCGCTGGCCGCACAGGCCGCGGCCGAGGCCCTGCGTGCGCGGCTCGAGAATGCCGAGGCCGAACTTACCGCGATGGCCCTCAACCTTGAGGCGCAACGACGCGAGGCCGAGGAAACGCTGACCTTGCTGGCGGCTACCCGTCAGGCGCGCGATGACCTTGATGCACGTCTGGCCGAGGCCCTGCTTGCGCAGGAGGACACCGAGGCTGCGCTTGCCCGTGCCGAGGAGTCGCGCGCGCAGCTTGAGGAACGGCTCGCGGAGTTCGATGGCAGCCAGGAAGACCTGCGCCAACGGTTGATCGCGGCGCTGGCGGCCCAGCGTGTCGCCGAGCAGGCGGCCGAAACGAGCCTTTCGCAATCTGAGCAGCGCGCCGCCCTTCTGGTCCAGGCCGAGCGCGAACTGGCTGAGGCCCGCAGCCGCGCCGTGGGCAGTGAAGAGCGCGTGGCGCTGCTCAACCAGCAGGTTGCGGCGCTTCAGCGTGACGTTGCCGCGCTGCAGGCCCTGCTCGATGACGCGACCGAGCGTGACCGCGAGGCGCAAGTCCAGATCGAGGCGATGGGCAGCCAGCTCAATGCGGCGCTGGCCCGCGCTGCGGCCGAGGCCCGCCGGCGCGCAGAGCTTGAAGAGGCCGAGCGGCGGCGTCTCGAGGCAGAGGCGCAACAGCTGGAGCGTTACCGGTCGGAGTTCTTTGGCCTGCTGCGCGAGGTTCTGGCTGGGCGCGAAGGGGTGCGTATCGTCGGCGACCGCTTCGTGTTCTCCTCCGAGGTTCTGTTCGAGCCCGGTTCGGCCGATCTGGCCGCGGAAGGGCAAGACCAGATCGCCGGGGTGGTGGAGACATTGCGCGGCGTCGCCGACGAGATCCCCGAACAGATCGATTGGATCATCCGCGTCGACGGTCATACCGATGACATGCCGCTTTCCGGGGTCGGGCCGTTTGCCGACAACTGGGAACTCAGTCAGGGCCGGGCGCTTTCGGTTGTGCGCTATATGATCGACGTGCTCGATTTCCCGCCTGGTCGACTGGCGGCGACGGGCTTTGGCGAATACCGACCTGTCGCGAGCAATGCCACCGCCGATGGCCGGGCGCAGAATCGGCGGATCGAATTGAAGCTGACCGAGCGCTGAAAGCAGGCCGCCAGGCAGCCGAGCACCGCCTTGCAAATCTCCTGGTGAAAATATCCTCGCCGAAGGCGGCACGAGGGTCATGGCCCGCGCGTCGTTTCCACCCCGGGCGGGTTCCGCCTGTGCCGGGGATGAAAAAGGGGGCGCAAATCTGCGCCCCCTAAATCTGAGTTTCCAGTGTTTCTTTTCCGGCTTAGTCCGCCGTCAGCAGCGGTGGCTTGTTGCCCGAAAGCCGGGGTGCCTGGGGTTCGGATATGTCGAGCGTGATCTTGCCATCCTTCAGCCCGACATGAACGACCCCACCCTTGGCCAGCCGCCCGAACAGAAGCTCTTCGGCGAGCGGTTTCTTGATATGCTCCTGGATCACGCGGCCAAGCGGGCGTGCGCCCATTCTGTCGTCATAACCGGTTTCGGCCAGCCATTCGGCAGCTGCGGGCGTCAGCTCTATGGTGACATTGCGATCCATGAGCTGCGCTTCGAGCTGCAGCACGAATTTCTCGACAACGCGCAGGATCACCTCTTTCGACAGCGGCGCAAAGCTGATGACAGCATCCAGCCGGTTGCGGAACTCGGGCGTGAAGGTGCGCTCGATGGCGGCGGTGTCCTCGCCCTCTCGCCGGTCGCGGGCAAAGCCCACGGCCGATTTCGCCTGCTCGGAGGCGCCCGCGTTCGAGGTCATGATGAGAACCACGTTGCGGAAGTTGACCTTGCGGCCGTTGTGGTCGGTCAGGCTGCCATGGTCCATGACCTGCAACAGGATGTTGAATACATCCGGATGCGCCTTTTCGATCTCGTCCAGAAGCAGCACGCAATGCGGGTGCTGATCGACCCCGTCGGTCAGCAGGCCGCCCTGGTCGAAGCCGACATAACCCGGCGGCGCCCCGATCAGGCGGCTGACCGCGTGCTTCTCCATGTATTCCGACATGTCGAAGCGCAGCAGCTCCACGCCCAGCGTATCGGCAAGCTGCTTGGCCACCTCGGTCTTGCCGACGCCGGTGGGGCCTGCGAACAGGTAGTTGCCGATCGGCTTTTCAGGCTCGCGCAGCCCGGCGCGGGCCAGCTTGATCGCCGATGACAGAGCCTCGATCGCCTGCTCCTGCCCGAAGACGGCGCGCTTGAGGTCCGATTCGAGGTTGCGCAGCACCTCGGCATCGTCCTTGCTGACGTTCTTGGGCGGGATGCGCGCGATCTTGGCGACCACGGCCTCGATCTCTTTCGGGCCGATGGTCTTGCGGCGCTTCGATTCGGCAACCAGGTGTTGCGCCGCGCCGGCCTCGTCGATCACGTCGATGGCCTTGTCGGGCAGCTTGCGGTCATTGATGTAGCGAGCCGAAAGCTCGACCGCGGATTTCACCGCGTCCTGGGTGTAGCGGATATCGTGATGCTTCTCGAAATAGGGCTTGAGGCCTTGCAGGATCTTGATCGTGTCCTCGACCGAGGGTTCGTTGACGTCGATCTTCTGGAAGCGCCGCGACAGCGCGCGATCCTTCTCGAAATGCTGGCGATATTCCTTGTAGGTGGTCGAGCCCATGCAGCGCAGCTTGCCGCCCTGGAGCGCCGGTTTCAGCAGGTTCGAGGCATCCATCGCCCCGCCCGATGTGGCGCCGGCGCCGATCACGGTGTGAATTTCGTCGATGAAGAGGATCGCGTCTGGGTGATCTTCGAGTTCCTTGACCACGGCCTTCAGCCGTTCCTCGAAATCGCCGCGATAGCGGGTGCCGGCCAGGAGCGCGCCCATGTCGAGGCTGTAGATGGTGGCCCCCGACAGCACGTCGGGGGTTTCCCCGCGCACGATCTTGTAAGCCAGCCCCTCGGCGATGGCGGTCTTGCCCACGCCAGGGTCGCCCACCAGCAGCGGGTTGTTCTTGCGTCGGCGGCAAAGCACCTGGATGCAACGCTCGACCTCGGCCGCGCGGCCGATCAGCGGGTCGACATCGCCTTTCTGAGCCTTGGCGTTCAGGTCCACGCAGTATTTCGCAAGCGCGGTATCGCTGGCCTCGGCGGCGGTTTCGCCCGCGGCCTGCTCTTCGTCGCTGTCGCTGGCGCCGGTGATGGGGCGGGTCTCGCCAAAGCCGGGATCCTTGGCCACGCCATGGGCGATGAAATTCACCGCGTCATAACGGGTCATGTCCTGCTCTTGCAGGAAGTAGGCGGCGTTCGATTCGCGTTCGGCGAAGATGGCCACCAGCACATTGGCCCCTGTCACTTCCGAGCGACCCGAACTCTGGACATGAATGGCCGCACGCTGGATCACCCGCTGAAAGGCGGCTGTCGGCACGGCCTCGTTCCCTTCGATATCGGTGACGAGGTTTGAAAGATCGTCCTCGATGAAATCGAGCAACGTCTTGCGCAAGGCTTCCAGGTCGACCCCGCAGGCACGCATGACCTTGGCCGAATCCGGCTCGTCGATCAGGGAGAGCAAGAGGTGTTCCAGAGTCGCCAGTTCATGCCGCCGCGCGTTGGCCAGCGCCAGCGCGCCGTGGATCGCCTGCTCCAGAGAGTTCGAAAACGATGGCACGGTGCGTGCTCCTGTTCCTGTGGCCGGAGCGGGGCTGGCACCCCGCTGACGACCGTGTGCCTGTAGTCTTAAAGTTCGGTGTTATTCGCCATGCTTCAAGTCTTTTTTCCGTGAATTTGATAACGCGCACCCCGGCGTGGCATGATTTTCCTGTTCAGCAGGCTCAGAACGCATCCTTGCGCTTGCGGATTTCGGCGAAGACTTCGGTGCTGTCGGACGCCTCCATGTCCAGCGCGCGCTTCACCTCGGGAGTGTTCGCGCGCAGGAACGGGTTGGTGGCCTTTTCTACCGACAATGTGGATGGCACGGTGAACTGGCCCTTGGCGCGCTCGGCCTCGATCTGCGCCTTGCGCGCGACCAGCGCGGGGTTGTCAGGTTCGATGGTGATCGCAAAGGCGGCGTTGGCTTCCGTGTATTCGTGCCCCGAGCAGAGGATCGTGTCGTCGGGCAGTGCGGCCAGCTTCTGCAGGCTTTCCCACATCATCGCAAAGGTGCCCTCGAACACGCGCCCGCAACCGAATGCCATCAGGCTGTCGCCGGTGAAGGCCAGCTGCGAGGCAGGGAAGTGAAAGGCCAGGTGCCCGACCGTGTGGCCGGATACGTCAAGCACCTCGCCCGCCTCGGCACCGATGGTCACGCTGTCGCCTTCGCTTACGGCACGATCCAGCGGGGGCAGGCGATGGGCATCGGCCGCGGCCCCGGTGACGCGCACGCCGGGGTAAAGCTCGCGCAGTTCCTCCACCCCCGCAATGTGGTCGTCATGATGGTGGGTCAGCAGGATATCGTCGAGCCGCCAGTCGCGGGCGTCCAGCTCGGCCTCGATCGGCGCGGCTTCGGGCACATCCACGACAGCGGTTTCACCGGTATCCGGGTCATGCACAATGAAGGCGTAATTATCCTTGCGGCAAGGAACGGTGACGATCTCCAGAGGCATGGCGTTTCCCTTCTTCTGCGGTATGCTTGCGGCAGTGTTGTCCAGACGAAGAGGCTATGCAATGCACCTCGACGTTCTCGACCTGCGGGAATTCTATTACCGCACCGGCCTGGGGCGTGCAGCGCAGCGGGCGCTTCGGGCGCAGATGTTGCAGATATGGCCGCATGCAAAGGGCGAGACCGTGGCCGGCTTCGGCTTCGCGGTGCCGTTGCTCAGGCCGTATCTGGCCGGTGCCCGGCGGGTGATCGCGCTGATGCCCGGCCAGCAGGGGGTGATGCCCTGGCCGGCGGGGATGCCCAATGTTTCGGTCCTGTGCGAGGAAACCCACTGGCCACTAGCCAATGGGACGATTGACCGGCTGGTGATCCTGCACGGGCTGGAAACCTCGGAAAACCATGACGCGCTGCTGGAAGAGGCCGCGAGGGTGGTGTCGGATACCGGGCGCGCGCTTTTCATCCTGCCCAACCGCCGGGGCCTGTGGGCGCGGCGCGATGGAACGCCCTTCGGCTATGGGCGCCCCTATTCACTGGGGCAGATCGAAGGGCTGCTGGCGCGGCATGATTTCGTGCCCGAACGTCACCTTGCCGCGCTTTTCATGCCGCCTTCGGGGCGGCGGTTCTGGCTGCGCAGCGCCGATTGGTGGGAGGGTATCGGCCGGCGGCTTGCAATCTACGGCGCTGGCGGGGTGCTGCTGGTCGAGGCCTCGAAGCGCAATCCGCCGTCGCTGCGGCATGGGGTGCGCAGCCGGGCGCGGCGGCCCCTGCGTGTGCTCGAAGGTTTGCCCGGCGGCGACCCCCGGCCGGCATGACGGGCGGGTGAGTCGCCGCCGCCGGCGTGAATCGTCACCCTGTCCCCCCGCTTTTACGGGGCTTCAAGCCGCAGCGCAGCATTGGCTGCGACAAACTGCCGCGAGCGGTGTGCGAATTTCAGCAAAAGCTTTCACCTTTGCTTGAGCATGAGTGTTGCGGGGTGGGGAAGGCTCTGCTACACCCACGCCGAATTTTGACTGCCCTTGGCCCTTTCCAGGCCGTGCCGCGACATGCGGGTTTCGCAGATGCGGAAGAGGGCGTTCTGGATATCGAAAGGGTGGACGTGTCCGAACCAGCTTCGATCTCGGCCGGTATTGCCGCGCGCTACGCAACGGCCATTTTCGACCTTGCGCGCGAGGAAAAGGCGCTCAAGTCACTTGAATCCGATCTGGACGCCCTTGGTGCGCTTCTTGCCGACAGCGCAGATTTCAGGGCGATGATTACTTCGCCGATCCTGTCGCGCGCGGAGCAGGGGCGTGCGATCGCTGCCATCGCAAAGGCAGCTGGGCTTTCCACGACCATGACCAATGCGCTGGGCCTGATGGCTGGCCGCCGCAGGCTGTTCGTGCTGCCCCAACTGGTGCGGGCCCTGCGCGACCGCATCGCCGAGGAAAAGGGCGAAATTACCGCCGATGTCACCACCGCCAAGGCGCTGACCAAGACCCAGGCCGACAAGCTGGCCAAGGTGCTCAAGGCGCAGACCGGCAAGGAAATCAAACTCAACACCGCTGTTGATGAAAGCCTCATCGGCGGCCTCGTCGTCAAGGTGGGCTCCCGCATGATCGACACGTCGATCCGCTCGCGCCTCGCGGCGCTTCAGAATGCAATGAAAGAGGTCGGATAATGGGTATCCAAGCAGCTGAGATCTCCTCGATCCTCAAGGACCAGATCAAGAGCTTTGGCCAGGAGGTGGAGGTCGCGGAAGTCGGCCTCGTTCTGTCGGTGGGCGATGGTATCGCCCGCGTGCACGGGCTCGACAACGTGCAGGCCGGCGAGATGGTCGAATTCCCCGGCGGGATTCGCGGCATGGCGCTGAACCTCGAGGTCGACAATGTCGGCATCGTGATCTTCGGCGACGACCGCACCATCAAGGAAGGCGACACCGTCAAGCGCACCAACTCGATCGTGGACGTGCCGGTGGGTGACGCCTTGTTGGGCCGGGTTGTGGATGGCCTGGGCAACCCGATCGACGGCAAGGGAGAGATCAAAGCCGCCGAGCGCCGCGTCGCCGACGTGAAGGCGCCGGGCATCATCCCGCGCAAATCGGTGCACGAGCCAATGGCGACGGGCCTGAAATCGGTCGACGCCATGATCCCGATCGGTCGCGGCCAGCGCGAGCTGATCATCGGCGACCGTCAGACCGGCAAGACCGCCGTGGCGCTCGACACGATCCTCAACCAGAAAAGCTATAACGACGCCGCCGGCGACGACGAGTCGAAAAAGCTCTATTGCATCTACGTCGCCATCGGGCAGAAGCGCTCGACCGTGGCGCAGCTGGTCAAGAAGCTCGAGGAAACCGGCGCCATCGAATACACCACCGTGGTGGCCGCGACCGCCTCGGACCCCGCACCGCTGCAGTATCTGGCGCCCTACACTGCCACCTCGATGGCGGAATACTATCGTGATAACGGCCGCCATGCGCTGATCATCTATGATGACCTGTCGAAGCAGGCCGTGGCCTACCGCCAGATGTCGCTGCTTCTGCGCCGTCCGCCGGGGCGCGAAGCCTACCCGGGCGACGTGTTCTACCTGCACTCGCGCCTGCTGGAACGTTCGGCCAAGATGAACGAGGACAACGGCGCCGGCTCGCTGACCGCGCTGCCGATCATCGAAACCCAGGCCGGTGACGTTTCGGCCTATATCCCGACCAACGTGATTTCGATCACCGATGGGCAGATATTCCTTGAAACCGAACTGTTCTACCAGGGCATCCGCCCGGCCGTGAATACCGGCCTTTCGGTCAGCCGCGTGGGCTCGTCGGCGCAGACCAAGGCGATGAAATCGGTCGCCGGCCCGGTCAAGCTGGAATTGGCGCAGTATCGCGAGATGGCGGCCTTCGCGCAGTTCGGCTCGGATCTCGATGCTGCGACCCAGCGGCTTCTGAACCGCGGCGCGCGCCTGACCGAGTTGATGAAGCAGGGCCAGTATTCACCGCTGACCAATGCCGAGATCGTCTGCGTGATCTTCGCCGGCACCCAGGGGTATCTGGACAAGGTTGCGGTGGGTGATGTGGTGCGATTCGAGGCGGCGATGCTCAAGCATCTGCGTTCGAACCACCCGGACCTTCTGAAGGACATCACCGAGAACGACCGCAAGGTGTCGGGCGATCTCGAAGAGAAGATCCGCGCAGCGCTGGACGAGTTCGCGAAAGACTTCGCCTGAGGGCGGGGTAGAAGGAGCGGGGAATGCCCAGTCTCAAGGATCTCAAGAACCGGATCGCAAGCGTCAAGTCGACGCAGAAGATCACCAAGGCCATGCAGATGGTCGCGGCGGCCAAGCTTCGCCGTGCCCAGGAAGCCGCGCAAGATGCCCGCCCTTATGCCGAGCGCATGGAGGCGGTGATTAACAGCCTGGCGCAGTCGGTTCGTGGCTCGGATAGTGCCCCGCGCCTGCTGGCGGGCACCGGTGACGACAAGGTGCACCTGCTGGTCGTGATGACCTCCGAGCGCGGCCTGTGCGGCGGCTTCAATTCGTCGATCGTCAAGTTGGCGCGGGTGCGTGCCAATGAGCTGCTTGCCGCCGGGCGCACCGTTAAGATCCTCACCGTCGGCAGGAAGGGGCGCGAACAGCTGCGCCGCGATCTGGGCGATCATCTGATCGGCCATGTCGATCTGAGCGAGGTCAAGCGCGTGGGCTATAACGATGCCAAAAGCATCGCCGACGATCTGCTCGGGCGATTCGAGGGCGGTGAGTTCGATATTGCGACGATCTTCTACAGCCGCTTCCAGTCGGTGATCGCGCAGGTGCCGACCGCCCGGCAGGTCATTCCCGCGCAGATCGAGGAAAGCGAAGAGGCCTCGCCGCTTTATGAATACGAGCCCTCTGAGGAGGGTATCCTGGAGGACCTGTTGCCGCGCGGCGTCGCGACGCAGATCTTTGCAGCCCTGCTGGAGAACGCGGCGTCCGAACAGGGCGCACGGATGAGCGCGATGGACAACGCAACCCGCAACGCGGGCGAGATGATCGACAAGCTGACCGTCGTCTACAACCGTTCGCGTCAGGCTGCGATCACCAAGGAACTGATCGAGATCATTTCGGGTGCCGAGGCACTCTGAGGAACCGGAGAAAACGACATGGCAGACACCAAATCCGCAGGACGCGTCACCCAGGTGATCGGCGCCGTGGTCGACGTGCAGTTCGACGGCGAACTGCCGGCCATCCTGAACGCGCTGGAAACCGACAACCACGGCAAGAAGCTGGTTCTGGAAGTCGCCCAGCATCTGGGCGAACACACGGTTCGGGCCATCGCCATGGACGCGACCGAGGGTCTTGTGCGTGGCCAGAAGGTCACCGACAGCGGCAGCCCGATCACCGTGCCGGTGGGCGACGCGACTCTGGGCCGCATCATGAACGTCGTGGGGGAGCCGATCGACGAGAAGGGCGAGGTCAAGACCAAGGAGCGCCGCGCCATTCACCAGTCTGCGCCAAGCTTTGAATCGCAGTCGACCGAGTCCGACATCCTGGTGACGGGCATCAAGGTCATCGACCTGCTTGCACCCTATTCCAAGGGCGGCAAGATCGGCCTCTTTGGCGGCGCCGGCGTGGGCAAGACGGTTCTGATCCAGGAGCTGATCAACAACATCGCCAAGGTGCACTCGGGCTACTCGGTGTTCGCCGGTGTGGGCGAGCGTACCCGTGAAGGCAACGACCTTTACCACGAGTTCATCGAATCGGGCGTCATCGACATCGAGAATCTCGAGAACTCCAAGGTGGCGCTGGTCTACGGCCAGATGAACGAGCCGCCGGGCGCGCGTGCCCGTGTTGCGCTGACCGGCCTCACCGTGGCCGAGCAGTTCCGCGACCAGTCGGGCACCGATGTCCTGTTCTTCGTTGACAACATCTTCCGCTTCACGCAGGCGGGGTCCGAGGTGTCGGCGCTTCTGGGCCGTATTCCTTCGGCGGTGGGCTACCAGCCGACGCTGGCCACCGACATGGGCGCGCTGCAGGAGCGCATCACCTCGACCAAGAGCGGCTCGATCACCTCGGTGCAGGCCATCTATGTGCCCGCCGACGACCTGACCGACCCCGCGCCAGCAACCTCGTTCGCGCACCTCGATGCGACCACCGTGCTCAACCGCGCGATTTCGGAGCTGGGCATCTATCCGGCGGTGGACCCGCTCGACTCGACCTCGCGGATCCTCGACCCGCAGATCGTCGGGCAGGAACATTACGACGTGGCCCGCGCGGTGCAGGGGATCCTTCAGCGCTACAAGTCGCTGCAGGACATCATCGCCATTCTCGGCATGGACGAGCTGTCGGAAGAGGACAAGCTGACCGTGGCGCGCGCCCGGAAAATCCAGCGCTTCCTGTCGCAGCCTTTCGACGTGGCGCAGGTCTTCACCGGCTCGCCCGGTGTGCAGGTGCCGCTTGAAAAGACGATCGCCTCGTTCAAGGCGGTGGTGAATGGCGAATACGATCACCTTCCCGAGGGCGCCTTCTACATGGTCGGCGACATCGAGGAAGCGGTCGCCAAGGCCGAGAAGATGGCCGCCGCTGCGGCATAAGGAGGCGTCATGGCCGACACGATGCAATTCGATCTGGTCTCGCCCGAGCGCAAGCTCGCGTCCCATGCGGCGCGCGAGGTCCAGATCCCCGGCGCTGAGGGCGACCTGACCGCCATGCCCGGCCATGCGCCGTTCATCACGACGCTGCGGCCCGGTGTGCTCAAGGTGTCGGGCCCCGAAGGCGAAGGCGCCTTTGTGGTGACCGGCGGGTTTGCCGAGATCACCGCCGAGGCGGCTTCGGTTCTGGCCGAACATGCGTTCCCGGTGGCCGAGTTCACCACCGCGACGCTTGACGATATGGTCGCCGAGATGCGCACCGCGGTCGAGAATGCCCCCGCCGAGGCCAAGGCCGAAGCAAGCAAGCGCGTGGCCGACATGGAGGCCCTGCGCAGCGTGGTCAGCGCCTGACCAGCGGCAGCGGCCGGACCGCACGATCATGATAATAGCCCCGCCAACGATGGCGGGGCTTTTTCATGCCCGGGTGCCGGCCCGGCCATCCCGCGCCGGGGTTGCGTTAACGGCGTCCCCGCCGCATCCTGATGCTGGCTGAAGAGGGTCTTGCAATGCGGGTTTTCGACGCTCAGGCGCTTGGGGTCGAGCAGGGTGCGGTCATGCTGTTCACCGATTTCCGCGATAATGGCCCGATGTGGGCCGGTTCGGGCGAGCGCGAGGTGCGGCGGCGCGTGGCGTTCTCCCGCCCCTTTTTCGCGCTGCCGTCGGTCAGTGCCCATATCGGCCTGTGGGATACCGACTCGCAAACCAATCTCCGGGCTGACCTGACGGTCGAGAATGTCGCGAAAGACGGCTTCGAACTGGTGTTCCGGACATGGGCCGATACGCGGATCGCCCGGTTGCGTGCAGACTGGATGGCCATCGGCCCGGTGCCGCATCCTGACAACTGGGAAGTCTGAGGCCGCCCGCGCCTGCATTTGTCCGGATTGCCGATGATCTCGGGGCGACGGGGTGCAGCAATGTCTTGACTCTTGCCCTGTATCCACACTAGATCAGCCCGCTATCCGGAAGAGCGGCAGCCTTCCGGTGCCCGTATATGCGGGCATCGCCACCCGTCAGCGAGGTTTCGCCCACGGGTGCGATATGCATTTGGCGCCTGCGCCCGTTCGGGCCGGGCAGGGGATCACGGGCCGTCAAGGAGGGCCGCGCATGTTCGAAAATCTGTCCGAGCGCCTCTCCGGCGTTTTCGAACGGCTCACGAGGCAGGGTGCCCTGTCGGAGGCCGATGTGGCCACTGCCCTGCGCGAGGTGCGCGTCGCGCTGCTGGAGGCTGACGTGTCGCTGCCGGTGGCGCGCGATTTCATCAAGCGCGTGCAGGACAAGGCCACCGGCCAGGCAGTGACGAAATCGGTCACGCCGGGGCAGCAGGTCGTCAAGATCGTCCATGACGAGCTTGTCGCCACCCTGCGCGGCGATGACGACCCCGGTGCACTCAAGATCGACAACCCGCCGGCGCCGATCCTGATGGTGGGGTTGCAGGGCTCGGGCAAGACCACGACGACCGCCAAGCTGGCCAAACGGCTGAAGGATCGCGAGGGCAAGCGGGTGCTCATGGCCTCGCTCGACACCAACCGCCCGGCGGCGATGGAACAGCTTGCGATCCTGGGGGCGCAGGTCGGTGTCGATACCCTGCCTATCGTCAAGGGCGAAACGGCCGTGCAGATCGCCAGGCGTGCCAAGACGCAGGCCAGCCTTGGCGGCTATGACGTCTACATGCTCGACACGGCCGGCCGCCTGCATATCGACGAAGTGCTGATGGACGAGGTCCAGGCTGTGCGCGATGTCGCCAACCCGCGCGAGACGCTGCTGGTCGTTGACGGGCTGACCGGGCAGGACGCTGTCAATGTCGCGTCCGAATTCGATGGCAAGCTGGGCATCACCGGCGTCGTGCTCACCCGGATGGATGGCGACGGGCGCGGCGGTGCGGCGCTGTCGATGCGCGCCGTGACCGGCAAGCCGATCCGCTTTGTTGGCGTCGGCGAAAAGCTGGAGGCGCTGGAAACCTTCGAGCCTGACCGTATTGCCGGCCGGATCCTTGGCATGGGCGACATTGTCGCGCTGGTCGAAAAGGCACAGGAAACCATCGAGGCCGAGCAGGCCCAGCGCATGATGAAGCGCTTCCAGAAAGGTCAGTTCAACATGAACGACCTGCGGATGCAGCTGGAGCAGATGCTCAAGATGGGCGGTATGCAGGGCGTGATGGGCATGATGCCCGGCATGGGAAAGATGCAGAAGCAGGCCGAGGCCGCAGGTTTCGATGACACCATGCTGCGCCGCCAGATCGCGCTGATCCAGTCGATGACCAAGGCCGAGCGCGCCAACCCTGCGCTGTTGCAAGCCAGCCGCAAGAAGCGCATCGCAGCCGGCGCGGGGCTTGAAGTGAGCGAGTTGAACCGCCTGCTCAAGATGCACAGGCAGATGGCCGACATGATGAAGAAGATGGGCAAGAAGGGGATGCTCAAGCAGGCGATGGCGGGCATGCTCGGCAAGGGCGGCGGGATGCCGCAGGATGCCGCCGGCATGGACCCGGCCGCGTTGCAGGCCCAGCTGGGCAAGCTGGGCGGCATGGGCGGGATGCCCCCCGGAGGCGGCGGCCCGGGCGGAATGCGCCTGCCCGGCGGCCTGAGCGGCCTGGGCAAGAAGAAGTGAGCGCCGCCATGATCCGTTTTCGCAGGGTTTTTCCCCTTGTTTCTTGCAGGAGCCGCCGATGACCGATGTCGTTTCCCGCGCACAGGAACTGCTCAAGGACCACCGCGACAGCATCGATCGGCTTGATGCGATCCTGGTCTATACCTTGGCCGAACGGTTCAAGCACACCCAGGCGGTGGGCCGGCTCAAGGCCGAGCACGATCTTCCCCCCTCGGATCAGGCGCGGGAAACCCGCCAGATCGAGCGTCTGGAATGGCTTTCCAAAGAGGCCGATCTCGACCCGGAATTTGCGAAGAAGTTTCTGAACTTCGTGATTTCCGAGGTCATCCGTCACCACGAAAAACTCAAAAGCTGACTGTGTGCCCCCGTGCCGCAGCCTGACCAACCCCAAGGAGACTGAAGACATGGCAACGAAAATCCGGCTCGCCCGTGGCGGCTCGAAAAAACGCCCGCATTACTCCATCGTCGCCTCTGACTCGCGGATGCCGCGCGACGGGCGCTATCTGGAGAAGCTGGGTACCTACAACCCGCTCCTGAGCAAAGACAGCGAAGACCGCATCAGGATGAATGTTGAGCGTGTGCAGTACTGGCTGAGCCAGGGCGCGCAGCCGACCGATCGCGTTTCGCGGATGCTCGAAGCCGCCGGTGTCCTGCCGAAGAAAGAGCGTGCGAATCTCAAGAAGGGCACGCCGGGCAAGAAGGCGCAGGAACGCGTTGCTGCCCGCGCGGAAAAGGCTGCCGCAGCCGAAGCGCCGGCTGAAGAGGCCGCTGCGCCCGCCGAAGAAGCGGCCACCGCCGAGGAGTGAGCGGGCTCGCGGCCGGATATCCGGCTAGCGTGATGTGCGCAGGCCTGTCGTGCCTGCCGCATCGCCGCCTTTCGGAGAGAGCGTAGCACGTGGTGAACCCGAGTGATCGCATCTGTGTCGGCGCCATCGCAGGCGCCTTCGGCGTGCGCGGTGAGGTGCGGCTGAAAAGCTTCTGTGCCGCGCCAGAGGCGATTGCCGATTATGGCCCGCTCTATAGCGAGGACGGCGCGCGCAGCTTCGATGTGGCGCTGCTGCGTGCGGTCAAGGGCGGTTTTGCCGCGCGGCTTTCAGGCGTCTCCGACAAGGAAGCCGCCGATGCCCTGCGAGGCATCCGGCTTTATGCCGATCGTGCGCGCCTGCCCGCGCTGCCGGATGATGAATTCTATCATGCCGACCTTATCGGCCTGGCCGTGCATGACACGGGCGGTGCGCTGCTGGGGCATGTGCGCGCCGTGCTCAACCACGGCGCCGGGGACCTGCTGGAGGTGCATGGCATAGGGCTGAAGGGGCCGGTTCTGGTGCCTTTCACCCGCGAGATCGTGCCAACTGTCGATTTGAAAGCGGGCCGAATCGTCGCCGACCCGCCTGAGGGGTTGTTTGAATGAGCATTGCGCGACGTGTGCGGGCTGTCATGGGGCTGGCGGGGGTGTTTTACTTCGCCATCATCGCGCTGGGGATGGGCAGCGGTTTCAGCACCACCTTGTGGCTGGTGGCGATGCTGCTGTTCTTTCTGTGGCACCTGCTCATGCACGACACCACGCAAAAGGTCAGCTGGTTTGCCGTGATCGGCGTTCATGCGCTGATTTCGGGGCTTTGCCTGCTGATCGGGCATGGCCTGGGTGTTCTGTTCGGCTCGAATTTCGGGCCCGAGGTGCCGCTGGTGATGGCTGTGGTGGCGATGGGCTTTGCGCGCTACCTCAACCCCACGCCCGAGGAAACCGCCGAGCTGCAGCGCATCACGCAGGAATTGCAGGAAGCCAATGACAAGGCCGCCCGCGCCGCCCAGGAGGCCGCGCGCCTTGATGCCGAAGAACTGGAAGGCGTGGTCGAAGCGATCGGCACGCTTCCCGCCGAAGGTGCCGAGGCGCGGCATCTCAACCCGCTCCTGCGTCGGCTCAACAAGTTGGGGCGCCCTGCGGCGGTGCTCAAGCAGCTCGCGGATACCGATGACGCGCATCTTCCCTATGTGCAGGCGCATGTGACCTTCGCCCTCTCGCCCGGCCCGGCCGACGAGACCCTCGGCCGGGAACTCGCACGGGAGGGGATGTTGCGTGCGCTCGACAGCGGTGTGCCTGGCATTGTCGAAGGTGCAATCAAGGCCGCTTATGAACTGCTGGCCAAGGTCCCCCACGCCGCGCCCGACCTGCCCGAGCCCGATGAACTGGATGAGTACGCCGGGAAATTCGAGGCAGACGGCAAGGCCGAGGTCGCCCAGGGGCTGCGCCGCCTGGCCGAATATCTGCGGCGCGATCCGGACGAAGGCGCCGGCGGCGATGGCTGATAAGCCGCGCTCGCACGGGCGGCTTGCCGTCTCGCCCACGCTGAAGCCGCGCGACCTGCTGGCCGAGCCGCCGCGCCTGAAAGGCGCCTGGACGGCCAGGATCGTCACCCTGTTCCCCGAGGCCTTCCCCGGTACGCTGGGGCTGTCGCTGCTGGGCCGCGCGCGCGACGAAGGGCTCTGGGCGCTGGAAACCATCGATCTGCGCCCCTTCGGCGAAGGCCGGCATCGCAATGTCGATGACACGCCCGCAGGCGGCGGCGCGGGTATGGTGATGCGCGCCGATGTGCTGGGCCGCGCGCTCGACATCGCCGCGATCGGCACCCCTGGTGACCGCGCCCGCTGGCCGGTGATCTACCTCAGCCCGCGCGGGCGGCGCTTCGACCAGGCCACGGCCGAGCGGCTGTCGCAGGCCGAAGGGGTCACGCTGTTGTGCGGCCGGTTCGAAGGGGTGGACCAGCGTGTGCTCGATCATTACGCCATCGAGGAGATCAGCCTGGGTGACTTTGTCCTCACCGGCGGCGAGGTGGCCGCGCAGGTCTTGATTGACGCGACTGTCCGGCTTATACCGCGCGTGCTCGGGAATCAGGAGTCGCTGGGCGAGGAGTCATTCTCCGCGGGGCTTCTGGAACACCCGCAATATACGAAACCCGCCGTCTGGAAGGGCCGCGAGATCCCCGAAATTCTCCTTTCGGGCCATCACGCGAAGATCGCCGCCTGGCGCCGGGCCGAGGCCGAAAGGCTGACAAGAGAACGCCGCCCTGACCTCTGGCGGGCTTACTGCGAAACGCGCGGTAGGGACCCGGATGGAGACCAAGAGCTCTGAGGGGGCATCACGTCGCGGAAAGAACCGCGCCATAGCAAAGGAACATCGCGATGAACCTGATCGCGCAGATCGAAGCCGAGCAGATCGCCGAGCTTGGCAAGAACATCCCCGATTTCAAGGCGGGCGATACCATCCGTGTGGGCTACAAGGTGACCGAGGGCACCCGTTCGCGCGTGCAGGCCTTTGAAGGCGTCTGCATTTCGCGCAAGGGCGGCAAGGGCATCGGTGCCAGCTTCACCGTGCGCAAGATATCGTTTGGTGAAGGGGTGGAGCGTGTCTTCCCGCTTTACTCGACCAATATCGACTCGATCGAGGTCGTGCGCCGTGGCCAGGTGCGCCGCGCCAAGCTGTATTATCTGCGTTCGCGCCGGGGCAAGTCGGCCCGGATCGCCGAGAAAACCAACTATCGCCCGCTGGGCGAAGCCAGCGCGTAAGGAGCGGGTCCGATGAAAGCCGAAATCCACCCCGAATATCACACCATCAACGTCAAGATGACGGATGGCACCGTGATCCAGATGCGGTCAACCTGGGGCGCCGAGGGCGATACCCTGACGCTCGATATCGACCCCACTGTTCACCCCGCCTGGACGGGCGGCGGCGCCCGCCTGATGGACACCGGCGGCCGCGTGTCGAAGTTCAAGAACAAGTACGCCGGCCTGGGCTTCTGATCGCCGCCAGGCACAAGTTTTTGCGAAAGGGCGCAGCCAGCGGGCTGCGCCCTTTTTCGTTGGGCTGCCCACGCCTGCGACCGCCTCAGTAAAAGATGAACAAGATCGCGAACACTGTCACGAGAAACAGCGACAGAACCAGCGTCCAGAAGCTTGATACATCCAGCCGGCGCCCCGGCGGCAGGTCGATTTCGGGCACGCCGGCCAGTGTGGGCTTGCGGCGATAGACAGGGGCGTTGCGCGCGGCCATGCTCTCGATCAGGAAGCAAAAGACAAAGACCATCGCCGACAGATAGATCGTTGCAAAGAAATCATGCACCCAGCCGTCGCTGCGCGCGCCCAGCCCAATCACCAGCGAGGCCATGAGGATCGCCCCCAGGGCCACGAAATAGCCGATGCGCAGGTCATGCCTGCGGATGGCGACGGCGCTGCCCAGCTTGGCGGCGGTGTCCTCGGCGCCGTGCTGTGCCAGCATGCGCGCCATCAGGTGATAGGCCCGGCGGTACAGGCTGGGGTGTTCGGCGTGATCCATACGCGTCAGATAATCCTCGCCCTGGGTGCGCAGCGGCTGGGGCAGGGCGGCGATCATTGCGCGCAGCTCGATCATGTGCTGTTGCAGGGTTTCGCGCTGGCGCTGCAGCCAATCCAGCGCAAAGGACAGCAGGATCACGAAAAAGATGCTGAGCACTCCGAGTGCCTCGAAGTAATACGCAAAGCCCGAATTGACGGGTGCCAGAAAACACCATGTGCCGATGGCCAGCAAGGCCACGATCAGCGCCCGGAATGACAGGCTGGTATCCTTGCGGATGGCGCTGATCAGATTGGCGCTGACCACGAAACTGAGGCCCAGCAGTTCTTCGGCCCGCAGGTTGGTCGGCCCGAACAATGCATAAAGCCCAAAGGCGATCGCCGGGGCAAAGAACCACAGATAGGTGTCCGAGGCATTGCGCATCCGCAGCGTCGCATAGGAAAACAGCACCCCCGACGCGATGTTTACTGCCACGACCAGCGCAATCAGCCCGGCATCCCATCCGGTCACTATTGCCGCTAAGGAAACCGGCCTCTCATCGGGCAGGTTCATCAAAAGCAGCGGCAGCGCCAATAGCGTTACCGGCAGATAGTACAGCTGCATCACGAAATAGCCGCCCAGCGGGTTTATGCCATGTTCGTGCTTGAGATACCGGGTGCACCAGGCCTTGAATCCGACTGCCGCGCCCATCATCATAGCCGAGATCAAGGCCATCACGACCCCCAGCCAGTTGTCGCGTACCAGATCGGTCATCGCGCCTTCGGGTTTGAGGGCGAGCCCCACGCCCAACACAGCGACCGCGCCCCAAAACGCCTCTCCCGCGTTCAGTTTGCGCACCTGCCCGGCCAGCAAGGGCGCCAGGATCAGCGCGGTAAACAGCGGCCAGCTTTCCACGATCAGGATCGCAGTTGGCGCGTTGCTCAGTTCGATCGCCAGGGCGAGAAACAGCAAACTGGCCACCAAAGTGATCCCATTTCCAAGGAAGAACACCAACAACCGGGTCGAGCGCATGATCTGCATTACCGCCCTGCGCAGCGGCGCCGACAGGAACACCGGCAACGAGAGCAGGCCTGACAGCAGCGGCAACAGCGTGGGCAGTGTGTTCTTGAGCGCCGGAGAGCCCAACGAGACGATCACAGGGATCGCGGCGTAGAACATGGCTGACAGAAACACAATTTGGATCAATGCCGAACGTTCGACAAACCTGCGCATACACCCGCCTCCGATTGGCGACGCCTTGCTGGTGCCGCCCCAGCAAAACGGCAGATTGCGATGCGATGGTCAACGGGCGGCGCCTGCCTTGCCCGATCAGGCCCTCCAATAGAATCGCAACTGCAACAGGTCTGCGCCGGATCGAACGCACCGGTTGCGCAGGCTTGTGAAGACCCGCCAAGATTCGTAAGGCTTTATCAGCAACAACAGCATCATTCAGGAAGACCGGCCAATGGCCCATATCATCGTCGTCGGCAACGAAAAGGGGGGGTCGGGCAAATCGACCACATCGATGCATATCGCGACGGCGCTGGCGCGGATGGGGCACAAGGTGGGGGCGCTCGATCTTGACCTGCGCCAGAAGAGTTTCGCGCGCTATGTCGAGAACCGCCGCGCCTTTGCCGAAGCGGAGGGTGTCGATCTGCCAAGCCCGGCCTACCGCGACCTGCCCGAGGTCGACCGCGAAAGCCTGCCGCCGGGTGAGAACATTCTTGACCACCGCCTTTCCATGGCGATGGCCGGGCTTGAGGCCGAGGCCGATTTCATCCTGATCGACTGCCCCGGTTCGCATACCCGGCTAAGCCAGATCGCCCACTCACTGGCCGATACGCTGGTGACGCCACTCAATGACAGTTTTGTCGATTTCGATCTGCTTGCCCGGATCGACGCCGCCACCAACAAGGTGAAAGGGCCGTCGATCTATTCGGAAATGGTCTGGAATGCGCGGCAGCTGCGTTCGCGCGCCGGGTTGAAACCGATCGACTGGATTGTTCTGCGCAACCGGCTTGGCCCGCAGCAGATGCACAACAAGCGCAAGGTCGGTGCCGCGCTCGAAGACCTCTCGCGCCGCATCGGCTTTCGCGTCGTGCCGGGGTTCAGCGAGCGGGTGATTTTCCGCGAGCTGTTCCCGCGCGGGCTCACCTTGCTCGATCTCAAGGAAATCGGGATCGAACAACTCAACATGTCGAATATCGCCGCACGGCAGGAATTGCGCGAGGTGATGGCAGCGCTCAGCTTGCCCGGGGTCGACGTGAATTTCTGAGATCAGGCGCGCGCGCCCTCCCCGCAGGCGGAAGAACGGGCGTGGCACGGCGAAAAGGGGGCGCGAGGCCATGCCGCAGACAGTTCTTCTGACCGGTGGCGCCGGATATATCGGATCGCATACCTATGTCGCGCTGGCCGAGGCCGGCTATCGGCCGGTGATCCTCGACAGTTTCGTCAATGCCCGCGATGATGTGCCGGAGCGACTGGCGCGGCTCACGGGGGCGCCGGTGTCGTGCCACCGCGCCGATATTCGCGATGCAACCGCGCTGCACCGCGTCTTCGCGGCCGAAAGGATCGATGCGGTAATCCATTTCGCGGCTCTCAAATCCGTGGGGGAGTCGGTGGCGCGCCCGCTCGATTACACCGAGACCAATATCGGCGGGCTGATGACATTGCTGCGGGTGATGGGCGAGGCCGGCTTGCACCGGCTGGTGTTTTCGTCCTCGGCCACCGTCTACGGCGCGCCGCAAACCCTGCCGATCCCCGAGACCGCCCCCGTGGGGCACACCAACCCCTATGGCTTCACCAAGCTCACCTGCGAACAGATCCTGCAGCAGCTTGCCGCCAGTGATCCGCGCTGGTGCTTCGGCATCCTGCGGTATTTCAACCCCGCCGGCGCCCATCACTCGGCCCTGCTCGGGGAAGACCCGCGCGACACCCCCAACAACCTGATGCCCTATCTGGCGCGCGTGGCGACGGGCGAGCTGCCCGCGCTGCAGGTCTTTGGCGATGACTATGACACCCCCGACGGCACCGGCCTGCGCGATTACATCCATGTCGAAGACCTTGCCCGCGGGCATGTGCTTTCACTCGGCGCGCTGCTGGAGCAAGGCGCCGGGCACCTGGTCAACCTGGGCACGGGGCAAGGGTATTCGGTGCTCGAGGTGCTGCGCGCCTACAGCCGGGCCTGCGGCCGCGACCTGCCGCATGTGATCGCCCCGCGCCGCCCCGGCGATGTGGCGGCCTGCTACGCGGATCCCTCGCGCGCTGCCGATTTTCTGGGCTTTCGCGCCTGCCGCACGCTCGACGAGATGTGCGCCTCGAGCTGGGCCTGGATCAGCGCCGCCCGGACCTGAGCCTTGTCTCCCTCGCCACGGTGGGCCTCTCGCACGCGGCCCCTTCTTCTTGGCAAAAGTATCCCCGCCGGAGGCATCTGCCATCGGCCGGAGGTGCAGGTGTCAGACCCTGGAGACAACCGACCGAAGAAAAACGCCCCGCCAGTACCGGCGGGGCGCTGTAATCTGCTTTCTGGCCCGCACCTACAGCTTTTCGGTCAGTTCCGGCACGGCGGTGAACAGGTCGGCGGCGAGGCCGTAGTCGGCGATCTGGAAGATCGGTGCTTCCTCGTCCTTGTTGATGGCGACGATGATCTTGCTGTCCTTCATCCCCGCCAGATGCTGGATCGCGCCGGAAATGCCCACCGCGATGTAAAGTTCGGGCGCGACCACCTTGCCGGTCTGCCCGACCTGCCAGTCATTGGGCGCATAGCCCGAATCCACAGCCGCGCGGCTGGCGCCCACGGCGGCGCCCAGCTTGTCGGCCAGCTTCTCGATCAGCGCGAAATTCTCGTCCGAGCCAACGCCGCGCCCGCCCGAGACCACACGCTTGGCCGAGGTCAGCTCGGGCCGGTCCGAGGCCGCGACATGATCCTCGACCCATTCGCTCAGCCCCGGCGCCTCGGGCACTGCCACGGTCTCGACGGGGGCCGCGTCGTTGCCTGTGGCGGCGGCCTCGAAACTGGCGGTGCGCAGGGTCAGCACCTTGACCGGATCGGCCGATTTTACCGTCTGGATGGCATTGCCGGCATAGACCGGGCGCTCGAACGTGTCGGCATCCACCACCCCCGAGACATCGGAAATCACCATCACGTCGAGCAGTGCCGCGACCCGCGGCAGGATGTTCTTGGCGTCCGTGGTCGCCGGCGCCACCACATGGCTGTAATCGCCCGCAAGGCTGACGATCAGCGCGGCGGTGGCTTCGGCCAGCCGGTGGCCAAGGCTTGCATCCTCGGCGCAGAGCACTTTTGCCACGCCTTCGATCTTCGCGGCCTCGCCCGCCGCATCGGCCGCGCTGGCGCCAGCGCAGAGCACCGTCACCTCGCCCAGCGTCTGCGCGCCTGCGACCGCCTTGGAGGTGGCGTCGAGATTGAGCTTGCCGTCGGTGACCTCACCCAGAAGAAGAACAGCCATCACAGCACCCCCGCTTCGTCTTTCAGTTTCGCAACCAGCTCGTCGACCGAGGCCACCATCACCCCGGCCTTGCGGCCTTCGGGCTCGGCGGTCTTCACGATCTCAAGCCGCGGGGTGACATCAACGCCGTAATCGGCGGGTGTCTTTTCCACGAGCGGCTTTTTCTTGGCCTTCATGATATTGGGCAGCGAGGCATAGCGCGGCTCGTTAAGGCGCAGGTCGGCAGTGACGATCGCGGGCAGCTTCACCGCGATGGTCTGCAAGCCGCCATCGACCTCGCGCGTCACGGTGGCGCGGCCGTCTCCCAACTCGAGCTTGGAGGCGAAGGTCGCCTGCGGCCAGCCCAGCAGTGCCGCCAGCATCTGCCCGGTGGCGTTCATGTCATTGTCGATCGCCTGCTTGCCGCAGATCACCAGGCCCGGCTCCTCCTCGGCGATGACGGCCGTCAAAAGCTTGGCCACGGCGAGCGGCTCGATGTCCTGGTGCACGTCCTCGGCGGCCACGATCAGGATCGCGCGGTCGGCCCCCATCGCGAGGCCGGTGCGCAGCGTCTCCTGCGCCTGCTTGACGCCGATCGAGACCACGACAACCTCGCTCGCCGTGCCAGCCTCGCGCAGGCGGATCGCCTCTTCCACGGCAATCTCGTCGAACGGGTTCATCGACATCTTCACATTGGCCAGATCAACCCCGCTCCCGTCCGCCTTCACCCGGACCTTCACGTTGTAGTCAATAACCCGCTTGACAGGCACCAAGACCTTCATCGGCAATTACTCCTCTTTGACCGCCACGCTGACGGGTGCAGGCGGCACCACGATTTCCCCGCAGGGCACGCGCGCCGCCCCGAAAGGCTGCGCGTGGACTCGGCGCAGGTTTAGCCTCTCTGCGCTGCGGAAAACAGTGAAAAATCGACGCGCCAGGAGGCGTGCGCGTCACCCGCCGCGCCGCGGTTGTTTCAGCGGTTTGCGCCCGGCACCCACAGGACATCGCCGCGACCCGTGTCATTCGCCATGCGCGCCGCACAGAAAAACCAGTCGGACAGCCGGTTGAGATAGCGCAGCGCGTCGGAATTGATTTCCTCGTGCCCGGCCAGTTCCACGACCAGGCGCTCGGCGCGCCGTGCGACCGTGCGACACAGGTGCAGATGCGCGGCCAGCGGGCCGCCGCCGGGCAGGACAAAGCTGCGCAGCGGCTCAAGCTGGCTGGTCATGGCGTCGATCTCGCGTTCCAGTCGCTCGACCTGTTGCGGCTGCATCCGTAGCACCGGGTAGGGGCTTTCGGCATCAGCCGCCATGTCGGGGCGGCACAGATCGGCGCCCAGATCGAACAGATCGTTCTGGATGCGGGCAAGCTGGGCGTCGGTTTCGCCCTCGGCATGCAGCCGTGCAAGGCCCAGCGTCGAGTTCAGTTCATCCACGGTGCCATAGGATTCTACCCGGGCCGAGGCTTTGCCTACCCGTGTGCCGTCACCCAGGGCGGTTTCGCCCGCGTCGCCGGTGCGCGTGTAGATGCGGTTGAGCACCACCATGTCAGCCCCCCCCCCGCAGGAAAACGAACAGCAGTATCAGCAGCACCGCCCCGGCCTGCGCGTAGATGCGGTAGCGCATCAGGCGATTGGCGTGCTTGCGGTTGAACTCACCGCCCTTGGCAAAGCCCGCGATACCGATCATGAGGATCACCAGCACCCCGAGCGAGGCAATGGCCGCGACGATGAACAATGGATCGTTCAGCATGGTCTTGTCCTTTCCACTGCCAGAACAGTTAATCCGTCATCGCCGAAAAGCGAACCGAAAACGCGTCAGCGTGCCTAGGGCGGGCCAGGCGCCCCGCATGCCGCCGTTTTTCAGGCTTGCTGGCGAGGGGCGAGTTCCGGCCAGTTGTCGATCAATTCCACGGCTTCTTCGGCGGTTTCGACAAAGCGGAAGAGGTCCAGGTCCTCGGCGGCGATGGTGCCTGCGTCGGCCAGAGCCTCCCAGTTGATGATGCGGCGCCAGAATTCTTCGCCGAACAGCAAGAAAGGTACCGGCTTCATCCGACCGCTCTGGATCAGGGTGAGCGATTCGAACAACTCGTCGAGCGTGCCGAACCCACCCGGAAAAATCGCGATGGCCGCCGCGCGCATGAGGAAATGCATCTTGCGGATGCCGAAATAGTGAAAGTTGAAGCACAGCTCGGGCGTGACATGCAGGTTGGGCGCCTGTTCGTGCGGCAGAACGATGTTCAGCCCGATCGAGACTCCGCCAGCCTCTTCGGCGCCCAGGTTCCCCGCCTCCATCACGCCGGGGCCGCCGCCGGTGACGATCACGTTTTCACGCCCGCCATTGGGCAGGTTCTTTTCGGTGATCTGCCGGGCAAAACGCCGGGCTTCCTCGTAATAGTGTGACAGGTCCGCCAGCGTTTCGGTGCGCGCGCTGTCACGGTTGGCGGGCGCAGGAATGCGCGCCCCGCCGAACATCACCACCGTCGAGACGATCCCCATGGCATCGAGCCCGAGTTCGGGCTTGAGAAGCTCCAGTTGCAACCGCACCGGACGCAATTCTGAGCGGCGCAGAAACTCGTCATCAGTAAATGCCAGCTTGTATGCAGGCGAGCGAGTCTGCGCCGTATCCGGTATGTGCCGTGCGGCTTCCACATCCTCGCGGGAGTCGCGAAAAGGGTGTTTGCGGCGTTCCTTGTCCATCAGGTGCTGTCCTTGCCTGCATTGCGCGTCTTTTCCCTTGCGTTTATAGCCTCGGGCGCCGCATGACCAGAGACGAGCAAGGGGAAGAACCATGTCCAGCACTGCCGCCAACGCGCAACTCGAAACCGCCATCGAAGCGGCCTGGGATGCCCGCGACCAGATCACCCCCGAGACGCGGGGCGAGACACGCGATGCCATCGAAGCCACGCTCAATGCGCTGGATTCGGGCAAGCTGCGCGTGGCTGAACGGCGCGCGAACGGTGACTGGCATGTGAACCAATGGGCCAAGAAGGCGGTGCTGCTGGGCTTCCGCCTGAAGGACATGGAGCCGCAGTCGGGCGGCCCGCAAGGTGGCGGCTGGTGGGACAAGGTCGACAGCAAGTTCAAGGGCTGGGGTCCGACCGAGTGGAAGGAAGCGGGCTTTCGCGCCGTGCCCAACTGCGTGGTGCGCCACTCGGCCTATATCGCGCCGGGTGTTGTGCTCATGCCCAGCTTCGTGAACCTGGGCGCCTATGTGGACGAGGGCACGATGGTCGATACCTGGGCCACCGTGGGCAGCTGCGCGCAGATCGGCAAGGGCGTGCACCTGTCGGGCGGCGTCGGCATCGGCGGCGTGCTGGAGCCCATGCAGGCCGGCCCCACCATTATCGAGGACAACTGCTTTATCGGCGCGCGCTCGGAGGTCGTCGAAGGCGTGATCGTGCGCGAGGGTGCGGTGCTGGGCATGGGCGTCTATATCGGCCAGTCCACCAAGATCGTCGATCGCGAGACCGGCAAGGTCAGCTATGGCGAGGTGCCCGCGGGGGCTGTGGTGGTTTCGGGCACCATGCCCTCGACCGGCGGCGTGAACCTCTACTGCGCCGTGATCGTCAAGAAGGTCGACGCCAAGACCCGCGCCAAGGTCGGCATCAACGAGTTGTTGCGGGATTGATCCGCGGAGGCCTTGCACCTGCGACCGGGAGGGCTGTGCCATGGGCGTGCGCTATCAGCGCGAAGAAATCGACGTGCAGGCCTTTGCAGATATCCTGCGGCGCTCGGGGCTGGCGGTGCGGCGGCCGGTGGATGACATTGGTCGCTTGCAGCGGATGCTCGATCACGCCAACCTTCTGATCACGGCGCGCGATTCTGAAACCGGCCAGCTTGTTGGTGTCGCGCGGTCGCTCACCGATTGGTCCTATGCCTGTTACCTGTCGGATCTGGCTGTGGATGCGGCATATGCGGGGCAGGGGATCGGCCGGCGCCTGATCGAGTTGACGCGCGACCACGCCGGCGAGGAAAGCATGTGCCTGCTGGTGGCCTCGCCCGATGCGGTGTCATTTTATGAACGTATCGGAATGCCCGCCTGCGATCGGGCCTTCCTTTACCCAAGGGCGCGTTGACGCGCGCCACCGCATCAACTCGGAGCCCCCATGACCGACACCCCGAAAAAGCCAAGGCGCCCGCAGCAGGTGTTCACCCTTGTCGTGCAGGTTGGCCGGTCGCCGGGCGACGGGCTGCCCGAAGGTGCCACCGGCGCGGCGCTGATGTGCTTTGCCTCGGGCGTCGACGAGGGCGAAGCCGTGCGCGAAACCGTCGCGGTGCTCAAGCAGGCCGACCTGGCACCACTTGACGTGACCAGCTACGGCACCGAGGCCGAGCGCCGCGCCGCCGGGCATGACATCAGCGACGACGAGCGCGCCCTGATGCAGCGCGCCGCCGACGAGAACGCCGTGATCGTCGCGCAGATGACCCCGTTTGACGACTAACGCCGCGCGATTGCGCCGGGGCCGCGCGCAGGCTACCTATGGCATGTTGTGCCTGATCGGTTTCACCCCGCCCGGGCCGCTTGCGGTCCGGGCATGCGCCCACCTCGGGCAGCCGCATGCCCTATGTTCGGACTCGAACGAGGGCGATCAAGCGCGACACGCTATAGACGGCGCCCTGACGCCCAGATGGAGCTCTCCGGCATGCCTGCCACCAATAAGCGAACCGCCCCCGACCCGGTCGCACTGACCGCTGATCTGATCCGCTGCCCCTCGGTCACGCCCGAGGATGCCGGCGCACTGGCGGTGATCGAAGGTCCGCTCAAGGCTGCGGGGTTCACCTGCACCCGCGTCGCGCGCGGCGGTGTGCAGAACCTCTTTGCCCGCTGGGGCGTGCGCGGGCATCCGCGCACATTCGGCTTCAACGGGCATACTGATGTGGTGCCGCCGGGCGACCTTGCGGGCTGGAGCGTCGATCCGTTCGGCGCCGAAATCCGCGACGGCCATATCTGGGGGCGCGGTGCGGCCGACATGAAATCCGGGGTGGCGGCCTTTGTCGCGGCGGCCATCGATATGGTGCAGACCGCCCCGCCTGACGGTGCGATCGTGATCGCCATCACCGGCGATGAGGAGGGCGATGCCCGCGACGGCACCCTGGCCCTGCTGGACTGGATGCGCACGCAGGGCGAGGCGATGAGCGTGTGCCTTGTCGGCGAACCGACCTGCCCCGCCCGCATGGGCGAGATGATCAAGATCGGGCGGCGCGGCTCGCTCACCGCGCGGATCACCGCGACAGGGGTGCAGGGGCATGTGGCCTACCCGCACCGGGCGCGCAACGCGGCAGGGGCGCTGGTGCGCCTGCTGGGCGGGCTGGCCGGGCATGAGCTTGACCGCGGCACCGCGCATTTCGACCCGTCCAACCTTGAGATCACCACCATCGACGTGGGCAACCCCGCCACCAATCTGGTCCCCGCCGAGGCCCGCGCCACGCTCAACATCCGCTTCAACGACACCCATAGCGGGGCCAGCCTGTCCGACTGGCTGCGCGACGAGGCTGCGCGGGTCGCCACTGAAACCGGCGTTGCGATCGACCTGGCCTGCGAGATTTCGGGCGAAAGTTTCCTCACCCCGCCGGGCCCTTTCCCCGATCTTGTCGTCCGCGCCGTCGAGGCTGAAACGTGCCTGCGCCCGGAGCTTTCCACGTCTGGCGGCACGTCGGATGCGCGTTTCATCAAGGATCACTGCCCGGTGGTGGAGTTCGGCCTTGTCGGCCAGACCATGCACCAGGCCAATGAGCGCGCGGAACTGGAGCACATCCGGCAACTCACGGCGATCTACCGGCGCATTCTGGGCGACTGGTTCGCCGGCGGGCAGGGCTGAGCCATGCGAATCATTGGCGGGCGCCACAAGGGTATGGCACTGGCCGACCTCGGGGCCGGCGATGCAGCGGCGCATCTGCGCCCCACCTCGGACCGGGTGCGCGAGAGCCTGTTCAACCTGCTGCAACACGCACCCCAAGGCGATCCGGTGCCGGGCGCGCGGGTGCTTGATCTCTTCGCCGGCACTGGTGCGCTGGGGCTTGAGGCGCTTTCGCGCGGGGCGGTGCATGTGACCTTCATCGATGATGGCACCAAGGCGCGCGCGCTGTTGCGTCAGAACATCGAGAGGATGCGCGCGATGGGGGGCACCAAGGTGTGGCGGCGCGATGCCACGCGGCTGGGCGAGCACCACGGCGCGCCGTTCACGCTGGTGTTTCTCGACCCGCCCTATGGCAAGGGGCTGGGGGAGCAGGCGCTGGCGTCGGCGGTGGCGGGCGGCTGGCTTGCGCCGGGGGCGGTGATCGTCTGGGAAGAGGCCGCCACGATGGAGCCGCCCCAGGGCTTTGCCTTGCGCGATGCGCGCCGCTATGGCGAGACTTGGCTGACCATCCTGGAATATCGCCCGCAATGAATGGCCCGGCCGCAGGGGCCGGGCGTTCGTCATGCGTGGCTCAATCCTCGGCGCCCCAGCCCGAGACGGCCTTGACCTCGAGGAAATCCTCGATCCCCCAGACGCCGCCTTCGCGCCCGTTGCCCGATTGCTTCATTCCGCCAAAGGGCGCGCCACGGCCACGTGGCTTGCCGTTCATCTCGACCATACCCGAGCGCAGCCGCCGCGCCACGCGGTGCCGGCGTGCATCGTCCTGGCTCTGGACGTAATTGGTCAGGCCATAGGGCGTATCATTGGCGATGCGGATGGCCTCTTCCTCGCTCTCGAAGGGGATGATCGACAGGACGGGGCCGAAGATTTCCTCGCGCGCGATGGTCATCTGATTATTCACATCGGCGAATACCGTCGGGCGCACGAAATGGCCGCGGTTGAGCCCCTCGGGCCGGCCCAGCCCACCGGCAACCAGCCGCGCGCCCTCGTCGATGCCGGCCTGGATCAGGCCCTGGATCTTTTCGAACTGCGCCGCGCTGACGACGGGGCCGATATGCGGCCCCTCGGTGCTTGCGGCCGCCACGCGCGTGGCCTCGGCCACCTCGCGCGCGGTCTCCACCGCTGCGTCATAGACATCGCGCTGCACCAGCATCCGGGTGGGCGCGTTGCAGCTCTGGCCGCTGTTGTTGAAACAGTGCCGGGCACCACGCGCGACGGCATCGTCGTCGGCATCGGCGAAGATCAGGTTCGCGCCCTTGCCGCCCAGCTCAAGATGCACACGCTTGAGCGTATCGGCCGCGTTCTTGGAAATTGCGATGCCTGCGCGGGTCGAGCCGGTGAAGCTGACCATATCGACATCCCTGTGCCCCGAAAGCTGCGTGCCCACGCCGGGGCCGTCACCATGGACCAGGTTGAACACCCCTGTGGGCACGCCGGCCTCGTGCAGGATTTCGGCATAGAGGTGCGCCGAAAGCGGCGCGATCTCGGAGGGTTTGAGGATCATCGTGCAGCCCGCCAGCAAGGCCGGGATCGTCTTGAGCGTGATCTGGTTCATCGGCCAGTTCCACGGTGTGATCAGCGCGCAGACGCCGACGCCCTCCTTGATGATCCGGTCCTCGGGGGCGTGCGGGCCAAGCGGCGCGATGAATTCGACCTTCTCGAAGGCCTCGATGAAGGCGCGGATGTGGTTTAGCCCCGATTGCGCCTGGCTACGGCGCGACAGGTTGATGGGCGCGCCCATTTCAAGGCTGATGGTGCGCGCCATGTCATCCTTGCGGGCCTCATAGACCTCGCCGATGCGCTTCACCAGTTCCAACCGTTCGCGTGGGTCGCTCAGCATCCAGTCGTCGAAAGCCGCGCGCGCGGCGGCGACAGCGGCATCGGTATCGGCCTGCCCGCCAAGCGAGATCATGCCGCAGACTTCTTCGGTTGAAGGGTCGATCACCTCGAAATCGCGCCCCTCGCGCGGGGCTACCCATGCGCCATCAATGTAGAATTCACGCCTGTCGTGCATTCGGGCCTCCTGTGGTTTGGCAGCAACTTGGCACCCCCGCGCAGCAGTGGCAAGGGTGCCTCGCAGCGTCGGCAGGCGTTTGGCACGCCCAGAGGTGCTGGGCCGCCGCGCCTGCGAGCAACTGCCTGCCTGCCTGTGGAATACAGGTTATGATATCGGGCGCGGCTGGTGCTTTTCAAATCCGCGCATCACGATCGGCTTCACGGCTGATCATGCGGTGTTGATACATTTTTTCTTTCCGCCAGCCGATTGAATCGGCTTAGGATCGTTCCCGATTGGCCGGGCGAGAGCAGACCCGAGATATTTTTGCCAGGGAGAAGGCCGGAGATGCATCCCCTTCAAACGATGAATTGCCGGATCATTGCATTTCTGAGTGTGCTTGTTGTCGCCGCGACCGCGCTTGCCTCGGTGGCACGGGCCGAGGGCGCCGGGCTCTACCTGCCGCAGAGGCTTGCGTCCGCACAGCTGGAGGGCGCCACCGACCTTTTCGCAGACCCGCGGATCAGGAGGTGGTCAGCGGCGTTCCTGCAGGGGCCGGATGATCTGCAAACCCTTGTCCAAGAGGTCGAGGCCGATCTGCTGGGGAACGAGACCCACCCGATGAGCATCCATGTCTGGTTCTCGTTGAAACAGGCGCAGGGTGAGGTCAGCGCAACCCAACTGCCCGAGCTGCCCGGCGCATTGCCGCCCGAGCGTGCCCGGCGCAAGGAGATCGCCCTGCGCATCTTTCAGAGTGAGCAGTATCGCCAAGACGACGATGTGACCGAACTTGCGCAGGCGGCGCTCGATCTGGGGGTGTCGGACTACTGGTCCATGTTCGAACTTGCCGGGTCCGCGCAGGGCGCAGAACTGCAGCAGATACAGGCACGCGCCGCGACGCTTTACCCGGGTGATTTCGGCCTGGCCTGGTCCATACCGGCCTCCGGGCTGGATGGCGCGACCGTTGGCGGCGGCGCGGCGCAGACGTTTCGCGACTGGCGCGCCGCGACCCCGCGCGCCGAGGCGGCCGATATCCGCCAGGCGGTGCATGCCTGGCTGGAACACACGCCAAATGACACCAACGCGCTGCGGCGGATGTATTACCAATATATCGACACGCAGGATTTCGAAACGGCGCTCGATTACATGCTGCGGGCCGAGCAGGCCTACCCTTTCATACGGTTCAACACCGCGCTTGTCGCGCGCGGGTTGGCATTGACGCGTCGTTTCGATGACTTGCCCGGCGAAATCGAACAGCGTGCCGCGCGCAGTTTCGCGCCGGAGGCCCGCGACAGGCAGGCCGCGCTGAGCATGATCACCGGGCTGCGCATCGCCGGGGAGCTTGGCAAAGCCCGCGCGGTGGCGCTGGAGGTGCTCGAGGCTTTCCCCGATGACCCGGACCTGGCCCTGGCGTTGGCCCTTGTCGTTCGTGACGAGGCTCGCCCCGACGAGGTCGTGGAACTGCTGATGCCCGTGGCAACCGCCGATCCGGCCTTCCGCCTGGCCCATCAAGAGCTTGCCACAGCTCTGAACCAGGCCGGGCGCCATGCCGAAGGTGCGGGGTTGGCGCAGGCGTGGCTGCAATCGGGGCAACGGCTGACGGTAGAGCAGATCAACACCTGGCGCTCTGCGCTTTTATCGCTGGGCCGGGCGGGCGATACGCCACAACTCTTGCCTCTGGTCCGGCGGGATGCCCCGGACGCGGTCTGGGTCGAGGGCAATTTCGCTTTCGATCTGAATGCCGCCGGTCGCAGCCCGGAGGCGTTTGAATTGCTGGCGGGTATGACCGCGCAGGGGCGGTTCACCGGCTGGACCCTGGCCCGCCTGGCTGATTATGCCCGCGACACCGGGCGCGAGGACGAAGCAAGAGAGGTGCTTGAGGCGGCGCTTCGGCAGTTTCCCCATTCGCTCCATATGTGGCGTGAGCTTGCCCGCCTTTCGCCTGATGCCGGGGCTATCTGGCAACGCGCACGCGAAGCGGCGCCGCGCTCCGCGTTCGGCTGGGTGGAAGAGGCCCGCGAAGTTCAGGGTGACGAACTCGAAAACTGGGCTGAAGCGGTCGCAATACTTAACGAGGGCATCACGGCGCTTGAGGCCGGACAGGCGCTTTCGGGCGAACTGAGCCGCCTCTACGATGCCCGTGCGATTACCCGCGATGGCGCGATCCGGCACCGACGCGTGGAGGCGCAGCCACATGCGGAGCAGGTGCTGGACGATATCGAGATGGCGCGTCACCACGGTCTGGGCGCGAGGAACTACTGGCTGCAACGCCGCCTGACGCTGGGGCGGATAGGCCCCTCGTCGGAGTCGACCGAGGCGGTGTTGAAAGCCCACACCTTGAATGACGAAGAGGCCTGGAAGCGGTTTTTCGATGCCGACGTGCGCGAGAATCTGAGGATCGGCGGTTATGCCTTCGTGGCGGCCCATGAATACCTCGACCGTGCGCCCCGTGACGGCAGCCGCCTGCGCGAAGTGGCCGAGCGCCACGCGCGCTGGGGGGGATCGCCAGTGGTGGCGCTGGATCTGCTCGAGCGGAATGACCGTGCAAACCCCGGCACAGGCAATGACAGCATTCGCGGCTCGGCCCTGAGCAGCCTTGGCCTGTATCGCGAGGCTTACGAGCTTCGCTATTCCCGTGCCGGTTCGGTCTCGCCAAGTGACAGGTATGTGCGCTGGCTGGAGAGCGCGCGCGCAAGCGCGCATGGTGGCGCGCATAATGTTCTCAGCCGGATCGATTTCGAGGCGGCAACTGTCGTGCTTCGCCGTCCCGACGGGATCATGGAAGAACGCCGCTACCACCCGGTTACGGGCGCTCTGACCTATCTGCGCGTCGGGGCCGCCTGGGTCGAGTTCACCTATCGGGACGGGCTGCATCTGACAGAGATTCGCACCGGAACGGGCCAATCGGTGCGCCTTGGCTATGACGACGGGCCGCTTGATCCGATGGCCGGCCGCAATATCGTGGAGCTTCAGGCTGACGGCCATGAGGCACTGTATTTCACGTATAACGAACAGGGGCTCCCGGTTCACATCCGCATTGAGGGCATTGGTGCGATCAGCGTGGAGTATGATGCGCATGGCGAAATTCTGCGCGTGGAGGGCAAGGCAGAGGGCGAAGGGGGCAGCGACACGCGGATCGCCCTGCAGGTGACGCAGGCCTTTCAGCAATTGCTTTCGATGATCCAGCTTGCCGAGCAGCAGGCAAACTTCAGCGAACTGCCCTTTGAAGACGAAGAACTTGATGCGTTGCGTGACGGGTATTGGAGCGACCTCGGCGTCGAGCCTGAGGCAGCGCTTGCGCTTGCTCGTGACCTTTATGCAAAGCGTGCTGCGCAGCCCGGCCATGCGGCGGAACTATTCGATACTGTCCGGCCGCTGATCTTTGACGCGATCGACGGCCGTCCGGGAGCAACGTCTGCCCAGGGGCTTGAGGCGGTCGGGCTGTGGCACGCCATGGCGCGCGATGTCTTTGATGAGGGGCTGCCGCAGGATGAATGGCGAAACTGGCTCGAGATGCGCGACTGGGCGTTGGAACAGGGCACGGACGAGGCCCGCGCGCTTGCCGCAGCCTTTGCCGAGGCCCCGCTGCGCAGGCTTTCGACGGGCGGGTGGCTGCGCAACTCTTTCCTGTCGAATCCCGGCTTGTGGCGGCATCACCGGCAGGGGGCCGTTGTTCCGCCCGCGCTCGAGGGGCTTGCGGCGACCAATGCGGTTCTGGTGCGTGCAAACGGCGATCTGCTGGTGGGCACGCAGCGCGGCCTCTCGGTCATGCGCCGCGGGTTCTGGGAGTGGCACGGATTCGACCGCTCGGCGGGCAGGTTTTCGCCCAATCTGGATTATGACCGGGCCGAGGCCTATTCGACCATTCATGCGATGTTCGAGGATGATGGCGGTGCGCTCTGGCTGGGCACTGCCGGTGGCCTGATGCGGCTGGGGGGCGATTATACCGATCCGCCTGAAATCCGCGCGCAGGGGAGCACCGGTATGCCCGAGGGCGCCGTAAGCGCCATGGCTGCGACAGGTGAAACACTGTGGGTCGGCGGCGCGGGCGGGCTTGCGCGGGTGTCGATGCAGCCGGATGCCGTGCCGGCTCTGGAAAGCCGCGAGGCCGTCCTCTGGTTGCGTGCGATCAACGAGGATGAGCTGGTCATCGGCCGGCAGGACCGTGTTGAGTTGATCGGCCCCGACGGCATCCGCTTGCTGAGTGACGAGCAATTGACAGACATCATTGTGTGGCAGGGGCGGATACTGGCCATTCGGGGCGCGCAGGTTCTTGAGGGGGCCGTAATGCCCGAGGGGCCGCTGCGTTTCAGGGTGCTGCCCGAGCAGGAAACCATCGCCCAGGGCGGGCGGATATACGGTTTCTCGGAAGTGCCGGTCTTCGAGGGGGAAACAGCGCTCGGTGTGCGCACCGATCAGGGGGTCTCGCTCTATCGTGACGAGCGTTTCGAGCATTTCGAACTGCCCGGCCAGGACCGGATCGAGCCCGTCTCGGCGCTTGACGTGTCGGGGCACCGGCTGTTGCTGGCCACCCAACGGGGTGTTTCGGTGCTGGAGGAAGCCGATGCGCGGCTGGTGCTGGAAGCCGACGTCACCGCCATGCTGACGCGGCCCGACCTTGGCGCGACACTTGTGGCCAGCTCATGGGGCGGCATACGCGCGATTGACCACCAGGACCCTTTCGCGCCGCCCCAGCCTGTCACCTTCACCGAGACGACGGCCATGACCAGCGGCCCCGATGGCACGCTGCTTGTGAATGACGGCGCGCGCATCCTGCGCATGACCCCGCGCGATGACGGCCAGTTTGACACGTTGGAACTGTTTGACGCGCGCCCTGGGCAGAGCATCACCGGCACTTCGACCGAGGTGCGGCAGATTCTCGTCGATCGCGAAAACACCATATGGGTGCTGACCGGCCCCAGCCTTTTCAGGCTGCGCGAAGGCGAAAGCCAGGCGAAGGAATTCAGCGTTTTCCTGCGTCAGCCCTATTTCGATGTCCGCTCCGACATGCTCTCGCGGCTTGTGGAAACGACCGATGGGCGCATCCTGCTGGTGGCCTCGAACGAGGCCCATCGCATCTGGAACGGCATCATCCTGTCAGGCGGGTTGTTCGAATATGATGGCGAGGGTTTCCATCCGGTGGGCGATGATGTCATCGGCGGCTGGTTTCTTACCGGCTACACGCCGTTGGAAGACGGCCGTGCCATCGTCGGGACAAACAGCGGTTTTGCCATTCATTCGCAGGCAAGGTTTCAGGACCTGCGTCTTGCCGAGGATGCCAGCTACCTCGCGCTTCGCAGCCGGGAACTGGCGCTGCACCTGGGGACCGAGGGCGTGCACCTGGGGGATGGCCTTTATCTTTTCGGAACCGCGGGCGGTGTCGTCGGGTATCGCGATGGGGTCTGGTTTTACCCCGAGCGCCTGAACTGGATGCTGCCCGCGCAGCAGCACGCCGCCTATGGTGGGCGCGCAATGCGCGGCATCGAGACCGACCCGCTGGGCCGGATCTACATGGCGACCGATTTCGGCGTGACCGTTTACGACCCGCGCGGCGCCGGGCCGGAGGCATTCCTGATCGGCGAGGCGCAGGGAAATTTTGCCTTTTCGGCCCTTGAAAGCCGCAAGATGGCCGAAGTGAGCGATATCCTGCTTGAGGCGCTTCCGCCCGACAGCGACGCAGGGCAGCGGCTGGAGGCGTTTCGCGAAATCCGCCGTCAGCTTGCAAGGCTGGAGGAGGAACTGGCCCTGGGCGGGGATCGCGGCGGCAGCGGCGCCGGCCAGATCGAGCGCCGCATCGCGCAACTCCGGCAGCGCGACATCGCCTTTCTTGCCGATCTGGAGCGAAGCGAGCCCGCGCTTTTCGCGATGCTTCAGATCAACCCGCTGGACTTGCAGGCGCTGGGCCGCGAGCTTCCTGATGGTGTTGCGGTGCTTCAGTTCCTGCCGGGCGAGCGGGCGCTCTATCTCAACCTGATCTCGCGCGAGGGGCAGGAGATCCGTCAGGTCGACGTGACGCGCCAGGAGCTTGAGGCGGTCACACGCCGTGCTGCGACCGCGCTTGCTGAACAGGCCGCGGGGCGGATTGGCGGCGCGGCGGGCAGGGGGGGCGACGCCTTGCCTGACGGCGGCGACCTGAGCGATCTGGCGACTTTGCTCTCTGGTGCGCAGTCCGGCGGTCTTTCGGGCGGCAATGACCAACCCGCGCCCGACGAGGGGGGCGCCGGCGGGCAGATGCGTTCGGGGGTTGCGCTTGGTGTGCCAGGGCTCGACGATGCGGCCGCTGAACGGCTCAACCGCGATCTGGCGTGGCTTTACGATCAGCTTCTGCGGCCGGTCGAACACGCGCTTGCACCCTTTGATCTGGTTCTCGTGGCGCCGACCGGGGTGCTCAGCTATGTTCCTGCCGGGGCGCTGGTGCGCGATCTGTCGGGCCCGCGCCCCCGCTACGCCGTGCAGGATTTCACCTTCGGCAAGGCCAGCTCGCTTTATTCGCTCCAGTCGCACCTGCGGCATGTGCCCGGTTTCGCCTTCGGGCATCTCGTCTTTGGCGACCCCGACGGCAGCTTGCCCGGCGCCCGCAGCGAGGCAGAGGAAATCGCCCGACTGCTGGCTGACGATCCCGTCGATCTGAAGATCGGTGAAACCGCCACGATCGACGCGCTGATCGACGGGGCGCGCGATGCGCGGTTTCTGCATCTGGCGATGCACGGCAAGCTCGATCATCGCGATCCGCGCAACAGCTATCTGCTGCTGGCCGACGGGCACCGCCTGACCCTGCCGCAAATCATGACCCTGCCGCTTGCGAACGCGGAACTGGTGTTCCTTTCGGCCTGCGAGACGGGGCTGGGCGTCAGCGGCATCGAACACCGCACGATCGCGCAGGCCTTCAACCATGCCGGCGCGCCAAGCATCATCGCCACGCATTGGGAGGTGGAGGATACCGCCACGCGGGAACTGGCGCTGGGCTTCTACGCGGCTCGTCAGGAAGAGGGTGGATCGGCGTTTGCGCTGGCCCGGGCGCAGCGGGCGATGATCGCCCGAAGCGATGCGATGTCGCTGCCCGGCTACTGGTCGGGATTCAGCGTGTTCGGCAAACCCTGACCCCAGTGGCGACACGGGGCGTTCGGCCCGCCGTGCAGGCCCGTGCCGGCAATGCGAAACCCCCGGACGACAGCGTCCGGGGGTTTGCTTGGTTCATGCGGAAAGGCGTCGCCTTTCGGGTATTACTCGGCGGCGATTTCCTCGCCGGTTTCCTGGTCGACCATCTTCATCGCCAGGCGAACCTTGCCACGATCATCAAAGCCCAGCAGCTTGACCTTCACCTCCTGCCCTTCCTGGAGCAGATCGGAGGGGTGGTTGAGCCGCTTGTTGGCGATCTGGCTGACATGCACCAGCCCGTCGCGCTTGCCGAAGAAGTTCACGAAGGCGCCGAAATCGACGATCTTAACGACCTTGCCGGTATAGATCTGCCCCACTTCGGGCTCGGCCACGATCGCATAGATCATGTCATGGGCCTTCTTGATGGCCTCGGCATTGTTCGAGGCGATCTTGATCACGCCATCGTCGTTGATGTCGACCTTGGCGCCCGACACCTCGACAATCTCGCGGATCACCTTGCCGCCGGTGCCGATCACTTCACGGATCTTGTCGGAGGGCACGGTCATGGTCTCGATGCGCGGGGCATATTCCGAGAATCCCTGCGGTGCCGAAAGCGCCTTGTTCATCTCGCCGAGAATGTGCATCCGCCCGGCCTTGGCCTGGTCCAGCGCCTGCTCCATGATCGCGGGGGTGATGCCCGCGACCTTGATGTCCATCTGCAGCGAGGTGATGCCAGCTTCGGTCCCGGCGACCTTGAAATCCATGTCGCCCAGGTGATCCTCGTCGCCGAGAATATCGCTCAGCACGGCCCAGCGGCCGTCTTCTTCGAGGATCAGGCCCATCGCCACACCGGCAACCGGCGCCTTGAGCGGCACGCCTGCATCCATCATCGACAGCGACGCCCCGCAGACCGTGGCCATCGACGACGACCCGTTGGACTCGGTGATCTCCGACACGACGCGGATGGTGTAGGGGAAATCGGTCGCCATCGGCAGCACTGCCTGCAGCGCCCGCCAGGCGAGCTTGCCATGGCCGATCTCGCGCCGTCCCGGAGGGCCAAAGCGCCCGACCTCGCCCACCGAGTAGGGGGGGAAGTTGTAGTGCAGCAGGAAGTTCGACTTGGAGTTGCCGGTCAGCGCGTCGATGAACTGCTCGTCCTCGCCGGTGCCCAGCGTGGAGACGACCAGCGCCTGGGTCTCGCCACGGGTGAACAGCGCCGAGCCATGCGTGCGCGGCAGCATCCCCACCTCGGCCACGATCGGCCGGATGGTCTGGTTGTCACGGCCATCGATACGGGCGCCGCCCGAGATGATGTCGCCACGCAGGATGGCGGATTCGAGCTTCTTGAAGGCCGCGCCGAGATTGCTGTCTTCCAGCTCTTCCTCGGTCAGTTGTGCCTTCACGGCGTCGCGCGCGGCGGAAATGGCCGTGGTGCGCTCCTGCTTGTCGCGGATCGCGAATGCGGCGCGCATCTGCGCTTCGCCCAGCGATTTCACCCGCTCATAAAGCGCGCTGTAATCGGGCGGCTGAAAATCGAACGGCTCTTTCGCGGCATCTTCGGCCAGGTCGATGATCAGGTCGATCACCGGCTGCATGGCTTCGTGGCCGAACTTGATCGCGCCCAGCATTTCCTCTTCCGAAAGCTCGTAGGCTTCGGATTCGACCATCATCACCGCGTCCTTGGTGCCGGCGACGACCAGGTCGAGCCGCTGCTCGGAATTCTCGCGCAGCTTCTGCATGTCGTCGACTTCGGGGTTGAGGATGTATTCCCCATCGGCATAGCCCACGCGGCAGGCGGCGATCGGCCCCATGAAGGGCACGCCCGAAATGGTCAGCGCGGCCGAGGCGGCGATCATCGCCACCATGTCGGGCTCGTTCACCAGATCGTGGCTGAGCACCGTGCAGATGACCAGAACCTCGTTCTTGAAGCCGTCCACAAACAGCGGGCGGATCGGGCGGTCGATCAGGCGGGAGGTCAGCGTTTCCTTCTCAGACGGGCGCGCCTCGCGCTTGAAGAAGCCGCCGGGCACCTTGCCCGCGGCGTAATAGCGTTCCTGGTAATGCACGGTCAGCGGGAAAAAGTCCTGACCGGGCTTCGCCTGCCGGGCGAAAGTGACATTGGCCATGACCGAGGTCTCGCCCATCGTGGCGATGACCGAGCCGTCAGCCTGACGGGCAACCTTGCCCGTTTCCAGGGTGAGGGTTTCCTCGCCCCATTGCATGGATTTCGTGGTAGTTTTGAACATTCAACGTATCCTGTAAGGGAGCGCTCCCGGGCCCATCCCGGGTCTCCCGTTCCTGTGGCGGCCCCATTGCCGCCGACCCCAATCCTTCGCATCACGCCGGGGTCAGAGCGTCACGTCTCAGATGGTCGGGGCCATACAGGAAAAACGAGGGTTTGGGAAGTGGGGGCGTGGGGGGTGGTGGCCTTTCGGTCCTTGACCGACAGTCGGCAACTGAAGGCGACGTCCCCGACGCGATCAGCCGTGCTTGCCGCTGGATTTCTGCCCCGGCAATGAACGGTGCGGAACAAGGAAAGGCACGATCACCCCGTCACCAGATCTCTGGTCGTCGGGCGGGCCGAGGGCGAGCTTGGCGCAAGCGGCAGAATATGCGTGGCCATTTCGAAGCGGACCCGTCCGGGACGCCGTCACGCCCCTTTCCAGCGACCCAGAAGCCAGTACCACTGATCGGGATTGGCACGGATGCGTTTCGACAGGCTGTCATTGAAGGCCTGCGTCATGGTGAGGCTGTCAGTGTGGGGAACGGCCTCCTCGAACTCCACGTTGAAGGTGCTGCCATCTCCCGTGCGCGTGCCGTAGGCCGGGACCATCGGCAGGTCATATTTCAACGCGAGCTGTGCGGCGGCCAGAGATGTCAGTGCCGGCATCCCGAGGAAGGGAATACGCACGCCTTCGGCATATTTTTCGTCAAGGAGGATCGCGATGAAACCGCCGCTGCGCAGATGGCGCACAAGCGCCTTCGTTCCGATCGTTCCGGTTTCAAGGATTGGCTTGCCGCCCGCTTCGATACCGGCCAGCAGCCGGCGTTGATAATGGAGGTTGGTCTGCGGCCGGTAGACGGCGCCGGTTTCCAGGTCGCGCGCCTTCAACACGGCGCGCACCGCCTCCCATTGCCCGAAATGACCAGAGACGATGATGGCGCCCTTTCCGGCCGCGCGGGCTGCTTCCAGCGCTGCAAGGCCGGGGCCGGAGGCGTTGAATTTTTTTCCTTGGGTCTGGAACTCGGCACAGTGGTAGATCTCGAACAGCGTCCGACCCATGTTGCGGCCCATCTCGCGGCTCAGTATCGCCCTTCTGCCACGCGGCATGTCGGGATAGACGCGCAGCAGTTCGCGTTCGAATTTCCGTCTGGCCGGGGGGAACCAGCGCATGACCCAGCCAATGGCCGACCCCAGGGCGCGCGAACGCGTCTCGAATGTCCGCCATCGCGAATAGGTCAGCGCCGACAGCAGCGGCAGGTACCTGACATGCTGCCAGTAAGAGATGAGTCGCCGGGGAAGCATATGATGCATATGGTCGTTTTTCCTGGATTCACCAAGGCCAAACCGGGACCGGGCCGCAGAAATGCGCTGAGCGCAGACCGTCCGATCAACCTTGCTTTTCCGTGGGTTCAAGGCTGTGGCGAACTTATCCACATGCCGAGCGGCGCAGCGGCGCGTCGTATGCGCCAATGAATTTGTTCAGCGAGCCGTCGCCCTTGAAGAATACCTTTGCATCTGCTCGGCTATGATGATGGCGTGGATACCCAATTCTAACGCGATGGTTTCGATACACATCACATTGGCACATCGCGATGCCGGCAAGCGGCGGCATCTGGCCATCAATAGTGCCCCTCAATACAAAACGCCCGCCGAAGGGGCGGGCGTTCCTTATCCTTGTCGCGGCAGGCCTCAGCGGCGGATGCCGAGGCGGCTGATGAGCGACTTGTAGCGCTCTTCGTCCTTGGCGCGCACATAGTCCAGCAGCTTGCGGCGCTGGGCGACCATCATCAGCAGCCCGCGGCGCGAATGATTGTCTTTCTTGTGCGTCTTGAAGTGCTCGGTCAGCGTGGTGATGCGCTTGGTCAGGATCGCGACCTGCACCTCGGGCGAGCCGGTGTCGCCGTCCTTGGTGGCGAAATCCTTGATGGTCTGGGCTTTCTCTTCGGCAGTGATCGACATCGGGGTCTCCTGTTCAAAGGGTTAAGGCACAAGCCGGGATGTCGTCCAGCAGGGCCCGTGGAGGTGTCCGCAGCGCGCGGCTGCGCGTGAGGATGGCTGCCTATAGGGGAAAACCGCGCCGATGAAAAGGGGGCGCGGCTTGCATGCAGAGGGCGCGTTAACCAACTGGCGCGAATCCCGGCGGGCGGCGCCCCGGCCTGTGCTAGGCTTGCCTCGGGTGACAGAACTGGCCGCCATATACGGGCGGGCCTGGCACGCGTTTCTCTATATCTGAACGGGGTGCGGGCCGATGCTGGCTTTGACAGGGGTGTTGGGCTTGATCGCGGCGGGTGTTTTCGCCGATTCGTTCGTGCGCGGGGCGGTGACGTCCGACGCATCGGCAGAGGACGATGACGACCCGTTCGGCGACGGGGCGCCCATGACGCCGCAGGGCGCAGGAGCCCTGGACTTGGGGCCGGATACCGGCGAGGAAGGGCTGTCGGAATGGGATTTCCTGCTGCTTGACCTTTGGGAGGATGACAGCCTCGAAGAGCCCGCTCTCGGCCTTTTCCCCGATGCCCCTGAAAGCAGCGATCTGCCGGTCAGCATCCCCGACCTGGAGCTCCACGCCGGAACGGATGGCGCGTTTCTGGCCGGTGGCGACGGCGATGATACGCTCTGGGGCGGGGCGGGGGATGACACGTTGTCGGGCGGCGTGGGCGACGATGTTTTGCACGCGGGCGACGGCAGCAATCACCTGCTGGGCGGCGCCGGCGACGATGTGCTGCGTGGCGGGTCGGGCAATGACACGCTCGATGGCGGGCCGGGTAGTGACACGCTGGTCGCGGGCGGCGGCGACAACTTGCTGCGCGGCGGCGCGGGCGATGATGTGCTGATCGGCGGCGACGGGGCGGATTCGCTGATGGGCGGGTATGGCGACGACCTGTTGCGGGCCGGCACGGGCGGGCAGACCCTGTTCGGCGGGGCCGGCGACGATACGTTGGTCGGCGCGGTGCTCGATGACGCGGGGCGCGATGTGGGCGGTGCCAATTTCCTCAACGGTGGCGCGGGCGACGATCTGTTGATACTCGGGCAGGGGGATATTGCCCATGGTGGCAGCGGCGCCGACAGTTTCATGCTGGGCAGCTGGCTTGACGAGGAAGGCACGGCCCTGATCCAGGATTTCGATCAGGCGCAGGACCGGCTGGTGCTGGCCTATGACCCGGCGGTGCATCCCGACCCGCAGATCACGCTGGACAGCGTGCCGGATGATCCGGGCGCGGTGATCGTACGGCTGGACGGTGTGCCGCTGGCCAAGGTGCAGGGCGGCGCTGGGCTGACGGCGCAGGATATCGACCTGATCGACGAATTGCCGCCGATCCTGATGCACGCAGGCTGATCTGCCGGCGCACCGGGCCCGAGGCCTTGCCTGCGGCGGCCGCAGTATCGTGGATATTTGGGCCAAGAAGAAATGGATTGCGTTTCCAGGCGGGCCACGCCGCGCGGTGTCAGCCTGTCGGAAAGGGGCGCAGGGGGGTGTCGTTGCGCAGGTAGAGAGGATGCTTGGCCGAGCCGTCCTTGTTCAACCCGAGGCAATGCAGCCCATGCCCCGCGCCCCGCAGCCGAGCGATAATCTCGGTGATGATCGGCTGATAGCGTGGATGCAATCGGCCATAGGCCAGAACCAGGGTTTCCGCCTCGGCGGCCATTTCCAGAATGGCGGTAATATTGGCGGGGCTGCAGGCAATGGCCGGGTCCTTCGGCACGTCGCGCGGCGATGTGGCGCGCCAGTCCAGCATGTTCGCCTTCAGATAGCGCGTGTAGCCCCAGCGCCGCGCCATGCCCAGTTCCTTGTGGCAGGTCGGGTCGCTGACCTCGGCATCGGCGACGGACGGGTTCTGCCCGATGAAGAAGATCGTGCGCGGTGCGGTGTCTGTTGCGGTCCAGTCGCGGATCAGCGCCTGCCGGTAACGCCCGCATGGCGAAAACTGCGCTTCGCCCCGCACGCCGTCAGGCAGCTCTAGCCGCACCTTGCCGCCAGGGTCGTGCAGGCGGCTGGCGTCGGGGCGGATGCTGGCGGTGTGGTCTGTCATGCTGTCGGGATAGAAAGCCCTGGCGCGATTGGCAATCCCCGCCGCGCTCAGTTCACGAATACGCGGCTGGGGTGCAGTTCGCCGGCCCGGTACTGGCCCACGGCGACGGCACGGCCATCAAGGCTGGCCCAGGCCTCCTCGCCATATTCCACGTCGCTGGCGATCACCATGCCGGGGTTGCCGTTGCGCAGCCGGGCGGCGCCCTCGGGGGTGGCGGGCAGTTCGGGCAGATCGGCCAGCCCGGCCTCCAGCGGCAGCAGGCGCGCCTCCAGCGCGGGGCTGCGTGCCTCGGCCTCGATCTGTTCCAGTGTGACGCCGTCTTCGGCGTCGAACGGGCCCGACCACGTGCGCCGCAGCGAGACGACATGCCCTTCGCAGCCCAGCGCGCGCCCCAGGTCGCGCGCGATCGCGCGCACATAGCCGCCCTTGCCGCAAACCATCTCAAGCTCGACATGATCAGGGTCCGGGCGGGCGATCATTTCAAGGCTTTCCACCCAGAGCGCGCGCGCGGCAAGCTCCATCTCTTCGCCATCGCGGGCGCGGGCATAAGCGCGTTCGCCATCGACCTTCACCGCCGAATACTGGGGCGGTACTTGCATGATCTCGCCGCGAAAGCCTGCCAACGCCGCAGCGATCTGCGCGTCACTCGGGCGCAGGTCGGATTCGGCGATCACTTCGCCCTCGGCATCGTCGGTATTGGTGGCCTGGCCCAATCGCACGGTGAAACGATAGCATTTCAGCGCGTCTGTCACATAAGGCACGGTCTTTGTGGCCTCGCCCAGCGCGATGGCCAGCACACCGGTTGCCGCCGGATCGAGCGTGCCGGCATGGCCCGCCTTGCGCGCATCCAGCGCCCAGCGCACCTTGCCCACCACCGTGGTCGAGGTCACACCCGCGGGCTTGTCGACTACCAGCCAGCCGGAAATGTCACGCCCCTTGCGCCTGCGTCCCATGCGCCATCCTCATGCTTGTCTTGATGCCCAGGGCACGCCCCCTACAGCCGCGTGCTGTGCGGGTCAACGGGCGGCGGGCTGCACCAGGCCCACGACCGGCCCCATTTGCCGCCCGCCGTCCGATCGCCCCAGCGCGGGCGCGTGCAGGCGCGAGACATTGCCATCGAAGTAGAGCGCATTGGGGGTGTCCAGCGCCTCGCGAAAGAACTGGGCGAACTCGTGAAAATTGACACCCTGTTCGGTGATGGCGAAATAGGCGGTCCGGCCATCGGCGCTGACGCCGACACCGTTGCGCATCAGCCGCGAGGTGGAGTCGGCGATGAAGCGCGGGTGCAGCTCTCCGTCGATCACCAGCATGGGGCCCGACTGGGTGGCATGATCGCAGGCGGGGGCGGTTTCGGCGAAGCTGCGGGATTCGATCACCGCGAAGCCCGAAGGGGCCACGCAGAACACGCCATTGGGCAACATTCCGAAATTGCCCGGCCCGCGGGCCGTGATCAGCCGCATGGCTTCAACCCCGTCTTCCACATAAAGGCCCACGGGCGCGCGGTCGGGGTGATACATGCCGGCGTTCATGGCAAAGGCCAGGCTTTCATCCGATTCGGCCAGCGTGGCCTCGATCCGGTCAAAACTGCCATAGACCATGCCATCGGGTGCGGTGTGCCAGAGCCTGATGTCATCCTGTCCGGCGTGCGCGGCGCATACCGTATAGGCGCGCCCCTCATGGCTGTGGGCTACACAGGGCAGGGAAGCGTTTTCGCTTGCCGGGGCCGGATTCGCGGCGGCGGCAAGCCAGCCCAGCGCCAGGATCGGTGCCAGCGCGCCCGGCCGCATCGTGCTCAGGCTCCGCCTTGCGGAGGGTCGCCGCCTTCGACATCGCGGCGCACGGTTTCATCCTGAAACAGGCGGCGGGTCTTGTCCATCTGGTCGAAGGTTTCATCGGCGAGGAAGCGCAGCTCGGGCGCATATTTCAATTCGAGCCCGCGCGCCACGGCGCGCCGCAACTCGGCCCGGTTGCGCGTAAGTGCGCCTAGCGCAGTCTCAAGCGCCTGCCCGCCCAGCGGCATCACGAAGGCAGTGGCGATCTTGAGATCGGGCGAGGTGCGCACTTCGCCCACGGTGATCGACAGCGCGTTGAGTTCGGGGTCATGCACCTCGCCGCGGGCCAGAACCTCGGAAAGCCTGCGGCGGATCAACTCCGCCACCCGGAGCTGACGTTGCGACGGGCCGGAGCCCCGAGAGAAACGTTCCCTTGCCATAGATGCGATGTAGGCCAAACCGCCCGCCGCCGCAACGGGGGCTTTGCCAAGCGCCGGGCCAGCAGATAAGGAATGCCGCAAAGTTGATGAAAGGAAAGGCCATGACAGAGCAGCCGGGCATCGTGATTGCGGGGGCCTCCGGGCGCATGGGGCAGATGCTGATCCGCACGGTCGGCGAAAGCGGTCGCGCGCGGCTGGCTGCCTGTATCGAACGGCCGGGGCATGGCTGGATCGGCCGCGATGCGGGCGAGGCGATGGGCGCCGCGCCGCTGGGCGTGCGCGTGGGCGACGATGTGGCAGCGGCGCTCGACGGTGCGCACGCGGTGATCGATTTCACGGCCCCCCCCGCCAGCGTGGCGCTGGCGCAGGCGGCGGCGCAGGCCGGGGTGGTGCATGTGATCGGCACGACGGGTTTCGACAAGGTGCAGCTTGATGCGATCGCCGAGGCGGCGCGGCGCGTTCCGGTGATCCGCGCGGGCAACATGAGCCTGGGCGTCAACCTTCTGGTGCAGCTCACGAGACAGGTCGCCGCGGCGCTGGACGAGGATTTCGATATCGAGGTGGTCGAGGCGCATCACCGCCACAAGGTCGATGCGCCCTCGGGTACGGCGCTGATGCTGGGCGAGGCCGCGGCCGAGGGGCGCGGCGTGGAACTAGGTGCGGTGGCGGACCGTGGCCGCGACGGAATTACCGGGGCGCGGGCGCGCGGCCATATCGGCTTTGCCGCGATTCGGGGCGGCGACGTGGTGGGCGAGCATGATGTGATCTTCGCCGGCGCGGGCGAGCGGATCGTGCTGCGGCATGTCGCGACCGACCGGGCGATATTCGCCCGCGGGGCGCTCAAGGCCGCGCTTTGGGGGCAGGGGCGCGCGCCCGGCGAATACACGATGCTTGACGTGCTGGGGTTGTGACCGGGGGCCTCTTGCCGGCTGACCGCCCGGCTGCTCGCGTCGGCGCCTTTGGCGGCGCGCGGATGCCTTCGGCGAGGATATTTTCACCAAGGTGAAGGGGCGCGCGCGGCGCGGCTGGCGGCGGCCGGGGTGATCCGATCGGCGGGGGTGGACGTAGACAGGCAATATCACCTCCATTGCGAAGGAGCCTGTCGATGCCCGCGCGTTCGGTTTCCACCCTGCTTGTCGCATTGTCCTTTCTGCTGATCCTGGCCGTGCCGGCCCCGGCGGCCTCCGAATTCAGGCAGGTGAGCGAGCGAGAAACCTTCCTGCGACTGGTCGAGGGACGGGAGTTGCGGCGTTTCGGTATCCGGCTGGAGGTGACGCCGGATGGCGAGATCCGTGGCCGCGCCTTTGGCTATACGGTCACCGGCGCCTGGGATTGGGAAGGGGGATATTTCTGCCGCGACATGGCCTACGGGCGCAATCCGGTCGGATACAATTGCCAGGCGGTATTGCTGCGTGGCGATACGCTGCGCTTCATCTCCGACCAGGGGCAGGGGGAGTTCGCCGATCTGCGGCTGCGCTGACCCCGCTGCGCGGCTCAGAAATCGACGGCGATGCCCTTGCGCTCCCAATCGCCAAAGCGCACGGGTTCGGGCCCGTCGCGGCCGCCCAGTTCGCGCGGCATCTTCTGCGCATCGGCCTTGCGGCGGCGTTCCTCGGCTTCGGCCAGCGCGCGTCGCGCAGCGGGGGGCAGGGTGCTGAAGTCTGATGTTTGCGGCGCCTCTCGGGGCCGATCCGGGCTGTCTGGGGTGTCTTGCATCGGCGGTTCCTTGTGCATCCTTTGGCCGTGATATACGCCGTAAGCCCCCGGCGGCAAGGTGGCCGGGGCGTTGAGCGAGGCAGCCATGAACGACAAGGGCGATCAGCGGGGCCGTGGTGACGGTGCGCGGCGCGGTGCCGGCGGCGGGGCCGGGCCGGGTGGTGGCCCGCGTGCGGCAGCGGTTGACCTGCTGGGCGGGGTGCTGGAAGCCCGCAAGCCGCTTTCCGATCTGCTGGTTGCGTCCGAAGGGCCGCTGGAGCGGCTGGACCCGCCTGCGCGCGCCCGGGCGCAGCGGCTCGCGACAGGCACCTTGCGTCACCTTGCCCGCGCCGATGCGTTGCTGGATCCGCATCTGCGCAAACCCCCGCCCGCCCGTATCAGGGCGATCCTGCGGCTGGCGGTGGTGGAGCATTACGTGGAAGGTGCCCCGGCCCATGCCGTGGTCAAGGAGGCCGTCGATCTGGCGCGGCTTGGCCCGCGCGGCAGCGCTTTGGCGGGCATGGTCAATGCCGTGTTGCGCCGCGCCCTGTCCACGCCACAGGCCGAATGGGATGCCCTGCCGCCGCCGCGGCTGCCCGGATGGTTGCGCAAGCCGCTGCGCAGCGCCTGGGGCAAACGTGCGGTGGCGGCCATGGAAGCTGCGCATCTGGGGCCGGTGCCGCTTGACCTCACGCCACGCGACGCGGCGCAGGTCGAGGCCCTGGCCGAGCAGCTTGGCGGCGAGGTTCTGCCAACCGGCAGCATTCGCATTGCCAGGCCTTCGGGCGCGATCTCGGCCCTGCCCGAGTATGATGCCGGGCAATGGTGGGTGCAGGACGCAGCCGCCGCGCTGCCGGCGCGGCTTGCGCTGACGGGGATGAGCGCCGGCGCGCGGGTGCTTGACCTTTGCGCGGCGCCGGGGGGCAAGGCGCTGCAGCTTGCGGCGGCGGGCTGTGCGGTGACGGCGCTCGATATCTCGGGCCCGCGGATGGAGCGGCTGCGCGCGAACCTTGCGCGCACCGGGCTGTCCGCCGATTGTGTGGTGGCCGATGCGCTGCACTGGCAGCCCGATGCGCCTTTTGATGTGATCGTGCTGGATGCGCCCTGTTCGGCCACGGGCACGATCCGCCGCCATCCCGATCTGCCGCATATCCGCGATGCGAGCGTGTTGGAGACGCTGCTGCCACTGCAGGCGGCGCTGCTGGACCGGGCGCTGGGCTGGCTCGCGCCCGGTGGCGTGCTGGTCTATTGTGTCTGTTCGCTCCTGCCTGCCGAGGGCGAGGAGCAGGCCCGCGCGGCGTTGGCGCGGCACACCGGGATGGAGGCGCGGCCGCCCGCCCCGACAGAGCAGGCAGCGGGTTTCGATCCGGGCTGGATCACGCCCGAGGGCGGTCTGCGCCTGCGCCCCGATTACTGGCCCGAGCGCGGCGGCATGGACGGATTCTACATGATCCGGCTGCGGTGGGCGGCCGCCTGAGGGGGTTTTCGCCGGTGACACTTCCGGCCCCGGTGGGCTATGGTGCGCCCCGAGCAGCAACAAAATCCCGGGGCATGACAATCTGGCCCGGGTCTGGACGGGGAAGGCAGGCGTGTCGCTTCTTCATGGCTGGTCTGCGCGGCGTGTCCGCCTGATGAACCGCGTTCAGGCGCGTCGCAGTGGCCGCATGCGCGCCGCGACGGGCTTTGTCGCGCGCCCCGAGCCGCGCGGTATGGGCCGTTTTGCCGGCGGCAAGCAGCTGTTGGCAGGGAACTTCCTGTTTGCCGGATATCATGTCGAGGCGCCGGGGGTTTCGGTATGGGATGTCGAAAGCCCCAGCCCCGAATTCGAGGCCGCGCTCCAGGCCTTCGACTGGCTTGACGATCTGGCGGCGGTTGGCGACGGGCCGGCCCGGATGCGCGCGCAGGCCTGGCTGGGGGACTGGATCGCACGCTATGGCAGTGGCAGGGGGCCGGGCTGGACGCCGGAGATCGCCGGGAGGCGGCTGATCCGTTGGGTGCATCACGGGCTTTTCCTTCTGGCCGGGCAGGAGCAGGCCGAGGCCGAGGCCTTCTTTGCCGTACTTGCGCAGCAGACGCATTTTCTGGCGCGGCGCTGGCTTGCGGCTTCCTCCGGCCTGCCGCGTTTCGAGGCGCTTACGGGGTTGCTGTATGCCGGGCTTTCGCTGCGCGGCATGGAAGAACATGTCGGGCCCGCGGTTGCCGGGCTTTCGCGTGAATGCGACGCCTGTATCGACGCCGAAGGCGGTTTGGAAAGCCGCAATCCCGAGGAGCTGCTTGAGGTTTTCACCCTGCTCACATGGGCCGATACGGCGTTGCGCGAAGCCGGACACAGACCCGACATGCCCCATGTCGCGGCGATCGAGCGAATTGCCCCCACCCTGCGCAGTCTGCGCCATGCCGATGGCGGGCTTGCGCGGTTTCACGGTGGCGGCCGCGGGGCCGAGGGGCAGCTGGATCAGGCGCTTGCGGCCTCTGGCATGCGGGCCGGGGCGCGTGGGGTGGCGGCGATGGGCTATGCGCGCCTTGCCGCCGGGCGCACGACAGTCATCGTGGATGCCGCGCAGCCGCCTTCCGGGCCGGCCTCGCGCAATGCCCATGCCTCGACCCTGGCGTTCGAGCTGACTTCGGGGCGCCGCCCGCTGATCGTGAATTGCGGCGCCGGTGGGCCGTTTGGCCCCGAATGGCGCCGGGCGGGGCGGGCGACGGCCTCGCATTCGACGCTTTCGATCGAGGGGTATTCCTCGTCGCGGCTGGGGCGCGGGCGCCGCATCGCCGGGGGGGACGAAGAGATCCTGGCCGAGCGGCCCGCAGAGGTGACGGTCGGGCGTGACGAGGTGCCCCAGGGCGCGGGGCTGTTGCTAAGCCATGATGGCTATGCCCGCACGCATGGGCTGGTGCATGTCCGCCGGCTCGATCTCAGCCAGGACGGGCGCGCCCTGATGGGCGAGGACTCGCTGGCCACGATGACACCGGCTCAGCGCCGCCAGTTCGACCGCGCGCTGGATCACACAGGGCTTGAAGGTGTGCCGGTGGCGCTGCGCTTTCATCTGCATCCGGATATCGATGCCACGCTCGACATGGGCGGCAAGGCGGTGTCGATTCTGTTGCGCAGCGGTGAGGTCTGGATTTTCCGGGCCGAGGGGGTGCCGCTTGCGCTGGCCCCTTCTGTCTATCTGGAAAGGGGGCGGCTGCGGCCGCGGCCTGCGCAGCAGATCGTTCTGAGCCTGTTGCAGCGCCAGCCTGCCAGCCAGTTCATCTGGACCTTGTCGAAAGCGCAGGATAGTCCCGTCGGCATCCGCGATTTCGCAACCGATGATGACGAGGACAGGGCCGTCTCGCCCGAAGGAGAATAATGCAAGATCTTGCCCCCCTGCGCCGTGCGCTGATTTCCGTTTCCGACAAGACCGGGCTGGTTGACCTTGGCCGCGCTTTGGCTGCGCGCGGGGTCGAGCTGGTCTCGACCGGCGGCACAGCGCGCGCGTTGCGCCAGGCAGGGCTCGACGTGCGCGATGTATCTGAAATCACGGGATTTCCCGAGATGATGGATGGCCGGGTCAAGACCCTGCACCCGATGGTCCATGGCGGGCTGTTGGCGCTGCGCGACGAGGGCAGCCATGTGGCGGCAATGCAAGAGCATGGCATCCCGGCGATCGACCTGCTGGTGGTCAACCTTTACCCGTTCGAGGCTACGGTGGCCTCGGGCGCGGGCTATGACGACTGCGTCGAGAATATCGACATCGGCGGGCCTGCGATGATTCGCGCAGCGGCGAAGAACCACGGTTTTGTCGCGGTCGTGACCGACCCCGAGGATTATTCCGCGCTGCTGGAGGAGATCGCCGCGAATGACGGTGCGACCAGCCATGCCTTCCGCCAGCGCCTTGCGCAAACCGCCTATGGGCGCACCGCCGCCTATGACGCGGCGGTGTCGAACTGGATGGCCGGGGCGCTTGAGATGCCTAATCCGCGCCGCCGTGCCTTTGCCGGCACGCTGGTGCAAAGCCTGCGCTATGGCGAGAACCCGCATCAGGGCGCGGCATTCTACCGCGATGGCAGCGACCGCCCCGGCGTTGCCACTGCGCGCCAGCATCAGGGCAAGGAGTTGAGCTACAACAACATCAACGACACCGACGCCGCGTTCGAGCTGGTGTCGGAATTCCTGCCCACGGACGGGCCGGCCTGCGCGATCATCAAGCACGCCAACCCCTGTGGCGTGGCCCGTGGTGCGACGCTGGCCGAGGCTTACGGGCGCGCCTATGACTGCGACAGGACTTCTGCCTTTGGCGGGATCATCGCGCTCAACATGAAGCTTGATCTCGCGACGGCCCAGGCCATCACGGGCATTTTCACCGAGGTCGTGATCGCGCCCGGGGCCGATGACGACGCTATCGAGCATTTCGCCAGCAAGAAGAACCTGCGCCTGCTGACGACGCCGGGGTTGGCCAATCCGGCGCTGCCGGGGCTGGCGTTCCGGCAGGTTGCGGGCGGGTTTCTGGTGCAGGATCGCGACAATGGCATGATCGCAGCCGATGATTTGCGAGTCGTCACCAGACGCGCGCCCAGGGATGCCGAACTGGCCGACCTGCTGTTTGCCTGGAAAGTGGCCAAGCACGTCAAGTCGAACGCCATCGTTTATGTGAAGGACCAGGCCACCGTGGGCGTAGGTGCGGGGCAGATGAGCCGTGTCGATTCCACCCGCATCGCGGCCCGCAAGGCGCAGGACATGGCTGAGGCACTGGGGCTGGATGCGCCGCTCACGCAGGGCTCGGTGGTGGCATCAGATGCGTTCTTCCCCTTTCCCGACGGCCTTCTGGCCGCGGCCGAGGCCGGCGCCCGCGCCGTGATCCAGCCGGGCGGCTCGATGCGCGACGACGAGGTCATCAAGGCCGCCGACGAGGCCGGGCTTGCCATGGTCTTCACCGGCCAGCGGCATTTCAGGCACTGAGTCGGGTGATGCGGATTGCGACACTCACGGCGGGGATGGTTCTGGCGCTGGATCAGGCGTCGAAGTTCTATGTCGTGCATGTGCTCGCGCTTGACCGGCGGCTGGCGATCGATGTCTGGCCGCCGTTTTTCAACTTGCGCATGGCCTGGAACAGGGGTGTGAACTTCGGGTTGTTCTCCAACGATGCCGAAATCATGCGCTGGGTGCTGATCGCGGTTGCGCTGGCAATCGCGCTCTGGGTCTGGCTCTGGACCCGGCGCGAGGCGCATCTGACGCGGGTGCAGCTTTCCACCGGGCTACTGGTGGGCGGCGCGCTGGGCAATGTGATCGACCGGCTTGCCTATGGCGCGGTGGCCGATTTCATCAACATGTCCTGTTGCGGAATCAGCAATCCCTATGCCTTCAATGTCGCTGACGTGGCGATCTTTGCGGGCGCCGTCGGGCTGGTGCTGTTTGCCGGCCGCAACAAGACCCCGTGACGCGCCCTGCCGGATGCGCTAAAGACGGGTCAGGAAGTGCGAAGGAGGTCCGGATGCGGGCAAGGCATGGCATTATCGCGGTTGCGCTGGCCGGGCTGGTGACGCTTGCAGGGTGTTCCTCGGGCGATGACGGCCCGCTGATGAACCTGGCGGCCAGTTCCGATGGTCCGGACGAGTTTGCAATCCTTCCCTCGCGCCCGCTCCAGATGCCCGACGATCTGGCCGCGCTGCCCGAGCCGACGCCGGGCGGCAGCAACCGGACCGATCCGCAACCTCGTGCCGAGGCCGTGGCCGCGCTGGGTGGCAATCCTGCCCTGTTGGCGGCCAGCGCTGCGCCCGTGTCCGACGGCAGCCTGATAAACCACGCCACACGGTTTGGCGTGCAATCGGGGATTCGCGACCAGCTTGCCGCCGAGGATCTGGAGTTCCGCCGCCAGAATCGCGGCCTGCTGCTTGAGCGGCTGTTCAACGTGAATGTCTATTACCGCGCCTATCGCGTCATGGCGCTCGACCGTTACGCCGAGCTGGAGCGCTGGCGCGCTGCCGGGGCACGCACGCCCGCCGCCCCGCCCGACCCGCGGCTTGAGGCGGACTGATCCCCTTTCCTCACATCGGCGTGGCGTATCTTGAACCGCGCAGCCTGGGGCGTACCTTGGCCGCAGGACAGAACGCACAAGATCAACGCGATGGGGAAGGCAGCATGACATTCTCGACGGACGCCTTGCGCAGGACGTGGCCGCTGGCCCTGATCGCGGCGCTGGTGATGCTGGCACTGCCGCTGCGGGCCGAGCCGGTGACGGGCTTCGCGCTGGACAACGGGCTCGAAGTGGTTGTGATCGAAGATCACCGTGCGCCTGCCGTTACGCATATGCTCTGGTATCGTGTGGGCGCAGCGGATGAGCCGCCGGGCAAATCGGGAATCGCGCATTTCCTCGAACACCTGATGTTCAAGGGCACCGATAGCCGCGACGCGGGCGAGTTCTCGGCCATCGTCGAGGCGCTGGGCGGGCGCGACAATGCCTTCACCTCGTGGGATTACACGGGGTATTTCCAGCGTGTCGCGGTCGAGCATCTGGGCCGGATGATGGAGCTTGAGGCCGACCGAATGGCCAACCTCGCCTTCACCGAAGACGACTGGCGCCCCGAGCGCGCCGTAGTGCTGGAAGAGCGCGGCCAGGTGGTCGAGGCGCGGCCGGGCCGGCTGTTTCAGGAGCAGCTTGCCGCGGCGATGTTCCAGAACCACCCCTATGGCATCCCGATCATCGGTTGGCGACACGAGATCGAAGGGCTGACCGACGAGGATGCAATGGAATTCTACGCCCGTCATTACAGCCCCGACAACGCGGTGCTGGTGGTGGCCGGCGCGATTGACCCCGACGAGGTGCGCGCCTTGGCCGAGGCCCATTACGGCCCGATCCCGGCAAACCCCGAGCGCCCCGACCGCGTGCGCCCGCAAGAACCGCCGCATCTGGCCGAGCGCCGCCTCAGCATGACTGACCCGCGCGTCGCCCAGCCTTATCTGCTGCGCCAGTATCTGACCGAACCGCGCCGCAGCGGCGCGCAGGAGGATGCCGCCGCGTTGCTGGTGCTGGCCGAGGTGCTGGGGGGCAATCGCGCGACTTCGGTGCTGGGGCGCAAGCTCACTTTTGAAAAGCCTGCCCTGGCGATCTCTGCCTCGGCCTTTTACAGCCCGGTCGCGGTGGACGGCACGACCTTTGGCCTGGCAGTGGTGCCGGCCGAGGGTGTTTCGCTGCAGGAGGCCGAAGATGCGCTGGATACTGCGCTGGCTGAATTCCTGGAAGACGGCATCGCGCCCGAGCAGTTCGAGCGGGTGCAGACCCAGATCCGCGCCGCGGAAATCTATGGCCGCGACAATGTGCAAAGCCGTGCGCGCAGCTATGGTGCGGCATTGTCCAGTGGGCTGACTGTAGCGGATGAGCAAGGCTGGACCGAGGCGCTGACGTCGGTCACGCCGGATGATGTGATGACGGCGGCCCAGCGCGTGCTCGACCGCAACCGTTCGGTAACCGGCTGGCTGATGGGGCCGGATGGCGATACCGGCGTGGCAGCACCGTCTTCGGCCCCCGGCGTCGAGGCCCCGATGAGCGAGGTGTCGCAATGATTGCCGTAAGTCGCATGTTGTCGCTGACCCTTGGCCTAGGCGCGGCCCTTGTGCTGGCGTTGCCGCTCAGGGCGCAGGTCGAGGTGCAGGAAATCACCTCGCCCGGCGGGGTGGAGGCTTGGCTGGTCGAGGAGGACTCGCTGCCTTTCGTCGCGCTTGAGTTGCGCTTCCTCGGTGGCACCAGCCTGGACCCGGACGGGCAGGAGGGCGTGACAAGCCTGATGGCCGGGCTGATGGGGCAGGGCGCGGATGATCTGGATGAACAGGCCTATGCCGAGGCAACCGAGGCGCTTGCCGCGCGTTTCGGCTTTTCGGCTTCGCGCGATGCGGTGTCGGTCTCGGCCCGTTTCCTGACCGATCGCCAGGACGAGGCGCTTTCATTGCTGGGCGCGGCCCTGCGCGCGCCCCGTTTCGACGAGGCGACGCTGGAGCGCGCGCGGGCGCGCATCATCTCGGGTATCCGCTCCGATCAGCGAAACCCCAATGCGCTGGCGGGCGAGGTTTTTGCGCGGCTGGCTTACGGCGATCACCCCTATGCCCGCCCTTCGGATGGCACCGAGGAAAGCGTTGCCGCGTTGTCGCGCGATGATCTGCTTGTCGCGCACCAGCGTACTGTGGCGCGCGACCGGGTTCTTGTGGCTGCCGTGGGCGACATATCTGCCGAGGCCCTGGGCGCGGCCATCGATGCCCTGCTTGCGGGGCTGCCCGAGGCAACGGCCGATCTGCCCCCTTATGCCGAGGTCGGGCTTGAAGGTGGGGTGACGGTGGTGCCCTTTGACGGCCCGCAATCGGTGATCGCCTTTGGTCATGCGGGGATCGCGCGCGATGATCCTGATTTCTTCGCCGCTTACCTGATGAACGAGGTGCTGGGCGGTGGCCGTTTCGGCACCCGCCTGATGCGCGAATTGCGCGAACGTCGCGGGCTGACTTATGGGGTTGGCAGTTTCCTGGCCTCGCAACAGTTCGGCGATACGCTCCAGGGGCGGTTTTCCACAGCCAATGACCGCGTGGCCGAGGCCATCGGGATCGTGCGCGAGGAATGGCGGCGCATGGCCGAGGAAGGTATCAGCGAGGCCGAACTTTCGGCGATCAAGACCTATCTCACGGGCGAGTATCCGTTGCGTTTCGACGGCAATTCCAGCATCGCACGCATTCTGGTGGGAATGCAGATGCAGGGCCTGCCCGCCGATTACATCCTGACCCGCAATGACAAGGTCGAGGCTGTCACGCTGGACGATGTGCGCGCCATCGCCGCGCGGCTGCTCGATCCCGAGGGGCTGCATTTCGTGGTGGTCGGCCAGCCCGAGGGGCTTGAAGCGGAAGACGGCTGAACCTCAACAACCGCCTTGGCCGAATCTGGCTTGCCATGCTAGGGATTGGGGTATGAATGCCCCCGACCCCAATATAAGCGCCGTGCGCGCTGCCATTCGTCCGCTGGACGAGGCGGCAATCAACCGTATCGCCGCGGGCGAAGTGGTGGAGCGCCCGGCCTCGGCAGTCAAGGAACTGGTCGAGAACGCGCTCGATGCGGGGGCCACGCGCATCGACGTGGCTTATGCCGACGGGGGCAAGACGCTGATTCGCGTCACCGATGACGGCCATGGCATGACACCCGATGACCTGCCGCTTGCTGTGGCGCGGCACGCGACGTCCAAGATCGACGGCAGCGATCTGCTCAACATTGCCAGTTTCGGCTTTCGCGGCGAGGCGCTGGCCTCGCTGGGGGCCGTGGGGCGGTTGACGATAACCTCGCGTGCGGCGGGCAGCGACGCGGCAAGCCTGTCGGTGACGGGCGGGCGGATGGCGGCGGTGCGCCCCGCAGCGTTGTCGCGCGGCACGGTGATAGAGTTGCGCGATCTGTTCTACGCCACGCCCGCGCGGCTGAAGTTCCTGCGCACCGACCGGGCCGAGGCACAGGCCATCGGCGAGGTGCTGCGCCGGCTGGCGATGGCGGCGCCGCATGCCGGGTTCACGCTGTGCGATGTCTCGGGCGGGGGCGAGGGGCGCGTGGTCTTTCGCGCCGACGCCGAAACCGGCGACATGTTCGATGCGCTGCGCGGGCGGCTTGCGGCGATCATCGGCGCGGAATTCACCGAGAACGCCTTGCCCATCGAGGCCGAGCGCGACGGGCTGCGCCTGACCGGCTATGCGGCGTTGCCCACCTATTCGCGGGGCGCGGCGGTGTCGCAGTATCTGTTCGTCAATGGCCGCCCGGTGCGCGACAAGCTGCTGATCGGGGCGCTGCGCGCGGCCTATGCCGATTTCCTCAGCCGGGATCGCCACCCGGTGGCGGCGCTGTTTCTCGATTGCGACCCGCAGCGCGTCGATGTCAATGTTCACCCCGCCAAGGCCGAGGTGCGCTTTCGCGAGCCGGGTCTGGCGCGCGGGCTGGTGGTTTCGGCGCTGCGCCATGCCCTGGCCGGGGCCGGGCACCGGGCATCTTCAACCGTGTCGGGCGCGATGCTGGGGGCGATGCGCCCCGAGGCCGGCAACGCGCCGCCGCGGGCCTATCAGATGCCGCAGCGCCCCTCGGCGGGGGCCTTGCAGGCGGCCCGCATCGCCCAGGCGCCCGGACAGGGTGACTATGCGCCCGCCGGTGCAGGTCAGGCAGGGCTTGGGCTGGCCGAAGGCGCATCATCCCGGTTCGACCTGCCGGATGCGGCCCCGAATGACAGCGCCGACATCGCGGCGCAGGCTTATCCGCTGGGGGCCGCCCGCGCGCAACTCCATGAAAACTATATCGTCGCGCAGACTGAAACGGGGCTGGTGATTGTCGATCAGCATGCCGCCCATGAACGGCTGGTCTATGAACGGCTGAAGCGACAGGCCGCCGAGAACGGCGTGCGTGCCCAGGCGCTGCTGATCCCCGAGATTGTCGAGCTATCGACCGAGGAAGCCGGGCAACTGCTGGAAAAAGCCGATGACCTGGCCGAGCTGGGCCTGGTGATCGAACCCTTCGGCCCCGGCGCCGTGGCCGTGCGCGAAACCCCGGCGCTGCTGGGTGTGGTTGATGCCGAGGCCTTGCTGCGCGACATTCTGGACGAGCTGGCTGACATGGGCGAAACCGGCACCTTGCGCGCGCGCATAGATGCCGTGCTCAGCCGGATGGCGTGCCACGGGTCGGTCAGGTCGGGCCGCCGGATGCGCGCCGACGAGATGAACGCGCTACTGCGCGAGATGGAGGCCACGCCGCATTCGGGCCAGTGCAACCATGGCCGCCCCACCTGGGTGGCGCTGGACCTGGCCGATATCGAGCGGCTTTTCGGCCGGCGCTGAGACGCAGGCGACAGGCAGGATTGACAGGATGATCATGCAGATCGACACCCTGCTGGGCCTTGGGGCCGGGCTGTTACTGGGGCTTCTGGCGGGGATGCTGTGGCTGGGGCGGCGCAATGCGGCGCTGCGCGAGGAAGCGGCGGCCCTGCGCGGCGACGCGCGTCGCCTGCCCGAGGTGCAGGCACTGAACGCGGAATTGCAGCAAAGCCTGTCACAGGCGCAGTCCGAAAAGGCCTCGCTCGAGCGCGAACTCGATGTGCTGCGGCAAAGCCACGAGGCCCGGCTGGAAGAGTTGCGCGGCGTCAAGAAAGACCTCGAGGACAGGTTTCACGCGCTCGCATCCGGCGTGCTGAATTCCAACTCCGAGCGGTTTCTCGAACTGGTCAGCGAACGCTTCAAGACGCACAAGGCCAGCGCCGAGGAGGACCTCGCCAAGCGGCAGGCGGCCATTCACGATCTGGTCAAGCCGCTGGATGAAAAGCTGGGCAAGTTCGACGCCCGCATCAACGAGATCGAAAAGGCCCGCAACGAGGCCTACGGCGCCATCCGCACCCAGGTCGAACAATTGGCGCAGGGTCAGCAATCGCTGGGACAGGAGACCCGCCGCCTGGTGCAGGCGCTGCGCGCGCCCAAGACCCGCGGCCGCTGGGGCGAGATGCAGCTGCGCCAGGTTTTCGAGATGGCCGGCATGACCGAGCATGTGGATTACGTCACCGAAAGCACGCTCGATACCGATGCAGGCCGGCGCCGCCCCGACGCGATCGTCAGCATTCCGGGCGGCAAGAGCATCGTGGTCGATGCCAAGACCCCGCTTGAGGCGTATCTGGACGCGCTGGAGGCTGACACGCCAGAATTGCAGCAACAGCATATTCTCCGCCATGCAAGCCATGTGCGCGAGCATGTGAAATCGCTTTCCGGCAAGGCCTATTTCGACTCGATCGCGACGACCCCCGATTTCGTTGTCATGTTCATCCCCGGCGAAACCTTCGTATCCGCCGCGGTCGAGGCCGCGCCGGACCTGATCGAATTTGCGTTTGAGCGCAAAGTGCTGATCGCCACGCCCACCACGCTGATGGCGCTGATCAAGGCCATTGCCTATGGCTGGCAGCAGGAGAAGATGGCCGAGAACGCCGCAGAGGTGCAGAGCCTTGCCAAGGAGCTGTATGACCGGCTGGGCACTTTTGCCGAACATCTCGACAAGATGGGCCGCAGTCTTGGCAGCTCGGTCGAGCATTACAACCGCGCCGTCGGCTCGCTGGAAGGGCGCGTACTGCCCTCGGCGCGGCGGTTCGAGGCGATGGGGGTCGTGGGCTCACATGCTCAGATCAAGCCCGCCGAAACCGTCGAGGCCGAGCCGCGCAAGCTTACGGCCTCGGAATTCACCGATGGCAAGAACGAGGCCGAGTAGGCCCGCGCGCCGTTCAGATCCGGAAGAAGGGCTGCGCCAGCCGCGGCAGTAGCGCGCTGAAGCGCAGCGGTGCATCGGTTGCGGCAAGGCAGATGCAATCCACGCCGGGTTCTGCCACCGGGGTGTGCACATCGGCCTCGGTGGCGATCTCGATATCGCCTGGGCCGAAACGGTCATGCTCGTCACGAAAGGCGCCTTGCAGCACCTGCGTCAGCTCAATGCCGCGGTGCCCGTGATCGGGCACGGCGAGTCCCGCCGGAATATGCAGCAGCCGCACACGCGCCTCGCGCGAGGTCGGCAGGATCGCCTGCCGGACGCCGCCGCCGAGCGGGCGCCATTTGACCGCGTCGAGACCGCCGCCGACATAGTCCTGCAGGGGGGTGGGAAACACCTTGCGGACCTGCGCCTGTGCCGTGCCCGCTGAATTACGCTCGCGGCGAGGCTCGGGCGGGGCATCACGCAGGCGCGCAAGGGTTGCCATCAGGCTGTCTTCCGACATGGGGGCGGCTTCGCATTCTTCCAGAACAGCGCCGCCGACTGCGTCGAAACTGGCCAGCCGCGCCCGGCATTCGTCGCACAGCGAGATATGCGTCGCCACGACAAGGTTGAACGCTTCGGGCAGTTGCCCGGCCGAATAGGCCATCAATAGCTGGTCCGAGAGGTGGTGTCGTATTGTCATCGTCAACCCTGCGCCATTGCGTGGCGTAGCCTTTCAAGTGCCAATCTGATGCGCGATTTGATCGTGCCAAGGGGCAAACCCGTCTGTTCGGCGATTTCCGTGTGGGAAAGCTCGCCGTAATAGGCCTTTTCCACCAGTTCCCGCTGCTTTTCGGGCAATTGGCGCAGGGCCTTTGTGAGCTTTTCGCTTTCCTGTTGCAGGCCCAGAACCTCGCTTTGATCCGGTTCGGGTTCGGGACCCCAGCCCAGATCTTCGGGTTCGGGGCGGCGCTGCTTGCGCAACGCGTCGATCCGCCGGTTGCGGGCGATGGTGAAGATCCATGTCGCAACGCTCGCCCTTGCGGGATCAAACAGTTGCGCCTTGTGCCAGACTGTCGCCATCACATCCTGCGCACATTCCTCGGCCAGGCTGCTGCTGGCGCCCGATTTCATCAGGAACGCCTTCACCCGGGGCGCGAAATGCGCGAACAGTTCCGCAAAGGCCGCTTCGTCCCGGTCGTCGCACACGCGCCGAATCTGGGCGACCCATTCCATTTCCTTGGTGCCGTTTACCTGCCTCATCGCGAAGTCTTCACCGGATCGCACGTTTCCATACACCCTTGCATACAGGGGCGGGACGGGCGATGCATCCGGTTTGTTTGCGATCTGGCAGGCGCTGGTCATGACATTGTTACGGTAATGCGCCCGGGGTGGATCAGTTTTCAGATGATCCATCGGGGGTACAACGGCGTAGAACCTTTTGACACAAGTTCATTACGGGAGACGGCTGAATGCCATTCGAGACAGCCAGCGCCGCGCGGCCACGCATCGCGGTCATCGGCGCGGGAATTTCCGGCCTTTCCGCCGCTTATCTTCTGGCGGGCAACAGCGATGTCGTGCTGTTCGAGGCCGAGCGGCGCCTGGGCGGCCATGCCCGCACGGTGATGGCTGGCAAACGGGGCGATCAGCCCGTTGATACCGGTTTCATCGTCTTCAATCACGCGACCTATCCGCATCTCACCCGGCTATTCGACAATCTCGGCGTGCCCACCGTGCCCAGCAACATGAGCTTCGGCGCGTCCTTTGGCGGTGGGCGGTTCGAATACAGCCTGACCAGCCTGGACACTGTGTTCGCCCAGCGGCGCAACCTGGCCAACCCGAAATACCTGGGAATGCTGCGCGACATCTTCCGTTTCAACGCCCGCGCCGCCATGGCCGAGCGCGACCCGAGCATGACCATTCGCGAGCTGCTGGCGGTGCTTCGGACGGGCGAGTGGTTTCGCGACCGTTACCTGCTGCCGCTGTCAGGGGCGATCTGGTCGACGCCGACGCAGGATGTGTTGGATTTCCCCGCCGGGGCACTGGTGCGGTTTTTCCGCAATCACGCGCTGATGGGATACTCGGGCCAGCACCAGTGGTACACGGTGAAGGGTGGTTCCATTGAATATGTGCGCAGACTCGAGGCCGCGCTGCGCCGCCAGGGGGTGGATATCCGCACCGGCAGCCCGATTGCCGGGGTGCGCCGCGCGGGTGGAACGGGGCGCGCGCCGATCATGCTGCGCCCCGTGGGCGGCGACTGGGAGGGCTTCGACGAGGTGGTCTTCGCCACCCATGCCGATGACACGCTGGCCATGCTTGCCGATGCCTCGCCGCTGGAGGCCGCCGCGCTGGGCGCGGTGCGCTACCAGCCCAACGAGGCCGTGCTCCATGCCGATCCTTCGCTGATGCCGCGCCGGCACAAGGTCTGGTCAAGCTGGATCTATTCCGAAGAGGCGGAAAAGCGTTCTTCCGGGATCGACCTGACCTACTGGATGAATTCGCTCCAGCCGATCCCGCAGGATGATCCGCATTTCGTCACGCTCAACACCACCCGCGCGATCCGCGAAGAGCTGATCTATGACACCACCACCTTCCGCCATCCGGTCTATGATCTGGCTGCCTTGCAGGCGCAGGAGGCCATCGTCGAGATGAACGGCACAGCGAACACCTGGTTCTGCGGCGCCTGGATGCGCAACGGCTTTCACGAAGACGGCTTTGCCAGCGCGGTGGCCGTTGCCGAAGGGTTGGAGGCCCGCCGCGCACTGCAAAGGGTGGCCGCGTGAGCAACCGGTTGGAACATATCGCCGGGCGCACCTTTCACGGGCGCAGGGGCGCGGCAGTGGAAAACGCCTTCAGCTATGGCGTCGACTACCTGCTGCTTGACCCCGAGGCGCCGCTGCGCGCGCCCTGGCTGTTCCGGCGCAACCGCGCGGGGCTGGTGGCGCTGCATGATTGCGACCACGGCGGCCCGCCGGGGCAGGGGCGGGGCGCGGCCTGGGTGCGCGAGGTTCTGGCCGCGCAGGGTCTTGGCGCCGCAGACGGGCAGATCCTGCTGCTGGCGCAACCCAGGGTGCTGGGGCATGTGTTCAACCCGGTCAGTTTCTGGTTATGCCACGACCGGCAGGGCACGCTGCGCGTGGTCATCGCCGAGGTGACGAACACCTATGGCGACCGCCACTCCTACTTGTGCCACCATGACGACCTGCGCCCGATCGGGGGCGACGAGGTGCTGCATGCGGCCAAGGTGTTTCACGTCTCGCCCTTCCAGGGGGTCGAGGGCAGCTATGACTTCCGCTTCGACATCCGGCCGGGGCAGGTGGTGATCCGCATCGACTACCGCGCCGGCGAAAGGCGGCTGCTGGCCACGCTGAGTGGCCCGCGCCGCCCGGCCACCAGCCTCGGCCTGATCGGCGCGATGTTGCGCCGCCCCTTCGGGTCGCGCCGCGTGCTGGGGCTGATCCACTGGCAGGCGTTCAAGCTGTGGTGGAAGGGCGCGCGGTTTCACCATCGCCCCGCGCCGCCCGCGCAGGACGTGTCGCGATGATGGCCGCGGCGCCCTTGGCCCCCAGCACCGCCGCGCGCACCCGGCCTGCGACTCGGGTAGCTGGCCTTCCGGGATATGCGCTCTTTGCCGGGCTGCTCGCGGTAGCGGGGCTGCCGATCTATATTCACGCGCCGAAGTTCTATGTCGATAATCACGGTGTCAGCCTCGCGGCACTTGGTACGGCGCTGTTTGTGCTGCGGCTTGTGGATTTCGTGCAAGATCCGCTGCTGGGCTGGCTGGCGCAGGCGACCCGACGGCATCGCGCGGCGGCGGTGGCCGGGGCGACGGCACTGATGGCGCTGTCGATGCTGGCGCTGTTTGCGGTCACGCCGCCGGTGGCGCCGCTGTGGTGGTTCGCAGGCTCGCTGCTGGTGCTGTTCAGCGCCTTCAGCTTTCTGACCATCAGCTTTTATGCCCAAGGTGTGGTCAAAGCGGGCGTGCTGGGCACGGGCGGGCACCTGCGGCTGGCAAGCTGGCGCGAGACCGGCGCGCTTCTGGGCGTGTGTCTGGCAGCGGTGGCGCCTTCGGTGCTGGCTCTGCTCAGCGACGACCCCTTTGCGATCTTTGCGGCGCTGTTTGCCATGATCGCCGCTGTCGCCGTCTGGGCGATGCGGCGCGAATGGGGGGGCGCACCGGCCGCGCCGGGAACAACTGGCTGGCAGGGCTTTGGCACGGTGCTGGCCGATGACGTGGCGCGCCGGCTCTTGCTGGTGGCGCTGGTCAATGCCGCGCCGGTTGCCGTGACCTCGACATTGTTTCTGTTCTTTGTCGAAAGCCGCCTGCAAGCCCCCGGTTGGGAGGGGGCGTTCCTGTTGCTCTTCTTTCTGGCGGCGGCAGGGTCGGCGCCTATCTGGGCGCGGGCGGGGCAGCGTTGGGGCATCCGGCCCGTGCTTCTCGGCGCTATGGTCCTGGCGGTGGTTTCCTTCGGCTTTGCCGCGACGCTGGGCGCGGGCGACCTGCTGGCTTTCGCGGTGATCTGCCTGGTATCAGGCGCGGCGGTGGGGGCGGACCTGACGCTGTTGCCCGCACTCTTTGCCCGACGCATGGCGGCACTGGGCCAGGCCGAGGCGCTGGGCTTCGGGCTCTGGGCTTTCGTGACAAAGGCGACACTGGCGCTGGCGGCGATCACGCTTTTGCCGCTGCTAGAGGCTTCGGGCTTTCGCGCCGGCGCCGACAACCCCGAGCCTGCGCTGGCGACGCTCGGTTTTCTCTACGCGCTGGTGCCTTGTGTGCTCAAGCTTGTGGCAATCGCGCTTTTCGCAACCCTTCGCATGAACGAGGAATAGGACGTGGATAATCTCCTGCTGATCCTGACTGGCGCTTTGCTGGCGCTGGCGGCGATGATGCTGGCATCTCGCCTTGTTGGTTTCGCTGCGCAGAAGCCGGCTGATTATGCCGGCACCGGCCCGCAGTTCGACCTGCGCAAGCATCTTTCCGGCCCGCTGCTATGCGAAGGCGTGATCTATGGCCCGACCGGCCGTGTCGTGTCGCGATTCGTGGCCGACATGGAGGGGCGCTGGGAAGGCAACCGCGGCGTTCTGACCGAGGATTTTCGCTATGACAGCGGTGCGACACAACAGCGCGAGTGGCGCCTGACCCTGGGCAATGACGGCAACCTCAGTGCCGAGGCCGACGATATCGTGGGTACCGGCACCGGCCAGCAACAGGGCAGTGCGATGCGGTTGCAATACCGAATCCGGCTGCCCGAAAGCGCGGGGGGGCATGTACTCGACACGACTGACTGGATGTATCTTGCCGCGAACGAAACCGTGGTCAATCGTAGCCAGTTTCGCAAATACGGGATAAGGGTTGCGGAACTTGTGGCGACGGTGAGGAAGAAGGAATCGTGAGAGACTGGCAAGGCAAACGCTACTGGCTGGTTGGGGCAAGCGAGGGGCTGGGCCGCGCCCTTGCCGATGTGATGAGCCGTGCCGGGATCGAACTGATTCTGAGCGCCCGCAACGAGGAACGCCTGCAAAGCCTGGCTCAGGATCTGCCCGGCAAGACAAGCTGCCTGCCGGTCGATGTGCGCGACGCCAAATCGGTTCAGGCTGCGGTGGAGCGCGTGGGGGAAATCGACGGGCTGATCTATCTTGCGGGCACCTACTGGCCATTTTCGGCGCAGGACTGGAACGCAGAGCAGGCCGAGGTCATGGCGGATGTCAACTTTACCGGCGCGGTGCGGGTGATAGGTGCGGCGATGCCGGGCCTGTTGGAGCGCGGCGCGGGGCATATCGTGCTGGTCGGGTCGCTTTCCGGGTTCCGGGGGCTGCCCGGCTCGATCGGTTACAGTTCTTCCAAGGCGGGGCTGATGCACCTGGCGGAATCCATGCATGCGGACCTGCGCGGTAGTGGCATCATGGTGCAACTGGCCAATCCCGGCTTCGTCCGGACAAGGCTGACCGCGAAGAACGATTTCGCGATGCCCTTCCTGATGGAGCCGGAAGACGCCGCGATGCGGATTTTCGAACACATGAACACCGATGCCTTCAAGCGCAGCTTCCCGCTGCTTTTCGCGCTCTTTTTCCGGCTGTCCCAGTTTCTGCCCGACTGGTTGTATTACCGCATCTTTTCCCCGCGCGGCTGAGACCTGCATATATGTGACCGGGTGGCGGATTCCTGCGGAAAGGCTTGCAAGGAATCTGTGTCGGGGTGACACTGATGCGGTAGGTTACGGGAGGCCGCCATGCTTGAGATCAGCCCCAACAAGGTCGTCCATATCATCTTTCAGGCGCGTGAAGGGGATTGGGGCGCTGCTGAGGTGCGCGCATTCATCGATGCGCTGAACGAGGAAGAAAAGACCAGCCTTGTCGCGCTGGCCTGGATTGGGCGCGGTGCATTCGAGCCTGAGGATTTCGCCGATGCCCTGGCAACCGCGCAGTCCGAGGCCACGACACCCACCGTCGATTACCTGATGGGAATGCCTCACCTGGCAGAAAACCTGGAAGCAGGGCTCGAGGCGATGGGTGTCGATGTCACCGGTGCGGAAGAGGATTTTCTCTGATACCGGGCGCGCTGTGCTGTCGCGACGACCTGCCCTGATGCGCAGCACGAAACGGGCCGCCGGAATGTATCCGGCGACCCGCTGCCATTTGTCTTGTTACGGCTTCAGCCCTGGCGGGCTTTGAACTTGCGCTGCGTCTTGTTGATCACATAGACGCGGCCCTTGCGGCGCACGATCTGGCAGTCGCGATGGCGCTGCTTGAGCGAGCGGAGCGAGTTGCGGACCTTCATGGCCTTCTCCATCTCTGCGGCGCGCGTGCGCCCCTGAAATCCGATGCCCCCGGAGCGTCCGGCGGCGGTGAATGGTGGGCACGACTGGGATCGAACCAGTGACCCCTACGATGTCAACGTAGTGCTCTACCGCTGAGCTACGCGCCCCTGACGACGGGTATGCGCGGATCACGAAGAGGCGTGAACCCGGCAAAGCCGTGTCGGCTGCAGGGGTCTATAAAAGGAGTCGCCGCAGGCTTCAAGGGCTTTTGGAAGATGAAGGAAACACACTATAAACAGGGTAGACAAGGAAACCCGAATGCATCAGCCCCCGTATCATCTGCACCTTCCCGAATGCCGCAGTTCAAGCCTGATCTTTGCGTCGCCTCATAGCGGCAGCGATTATGCCCCCGAGTTTCTGGAGCGCGCGGTGCTTGGCCCGCTGGCGATGCGTTCCTCCGAAGATGCCTTTGTCGACCAGCTGGTTGGCACGGCGCCGAAATACGGGGTGCCGTTGCTGGCGGCGCGGGTGCCGCGGGCATATGTCGATCTCAATCGCGGCCGTGACGAACTGGACCCGGCCCTGATCGAGGGGGTTCGCATCCCGCTTCCCAATCTGCGCGTGGCCTCGGGGCTGGGGGTGATTCCGCGCGTGGTCTCGAACGGGCGTGCGATCTATCGCGGCAAGCTGCCCCTGTCCGAGGCCGAGAGGCGTTTGCGTCAGGTCTGGGATCCCTATCATGCCTGTCTTCGCGGGCTGATCGACGATCACCTTGCCCGTTTCGGCGAAGCGGTCGTGATTGACTGGCACTCGATGCCCCATGACGCGATTCAGGGGGCGGCGCGCGGGGCGGGCAAGTGCCCCGACGTGGTGCTGGGCGACCGGCACGGGGCTTCAGCCTCAGGGGAGGTGGTCGCGCGGGTCGAGGCCGCGCTTGGCGCCGCAGGGCTGCGCGTGGCCCGCAACGCGCCCTTCGCCGGTGTCTTCGTGGCCGAGCATTACGGCCGCCCGTTGCGGGGGGTGCATGTCGTCCAGATCGAGATTGACCGCGCGCTTTACATGGATGAACGCAACGTGCACCCGCGCGCCGATTTCACGCAGTTCCAGCAGCTAATGAACGGCGTGATCGCGGCGATTGCCGGGCAGGAACAGGCTGGCGAGCAAACGCTGGCCGCCGAATAGGGGCGTGCTACCGCAGCGCCCGGCCCTTGATGATCGCATCCGGGCCGAAACGCGCGCGGATCGCGTCGGTCGCGCGCTCGGCCCTGGCGCGGCGGGCGGCGTTCGGGTCTAGCAGGTCAACCGTCAGGTCGGCGCCTTCGGCGGCACCGAGGTCGCTCAACCCGACGCCGATCAGCCGGAAAGGCCCGCTTTGCCCGCTTTGGCTGAGCAGCCCGCGCGCGCTGCGATAGAGCGTTTCGGCCAGTTGCGTGGGCTCGCGCAGGCTGCTGCGGCGGGTGATCAGCCGGTGGCTGGCATGTTTGAGCTTGAGCGTCACCACCCGCCCTGCGCGGCCCGTGGCCTTGGCGCGGTCGGCCACTTTTTCGGAAAGTCGCCAGATATGGCCATCGAGGAGGTCGGGATCGGCGGTATCCTCATGGAAGGTGGTTTCGTTCGAGATTGACTTTACCGGTGCATCGCGGGCGACGCGCCGCCTGTCTTCGCCCTGCGCCAGTTGCCACAGCCGTGCGCCCGCCTGCCCGAAACGCGCCTGAAGCGCGGCGCTGTCCCAGCGTCGCAGGTCGGAGATTCGGTGAATGCCCGCCTCTTGCAGGCTGGCCTGGGTGGCCGCCCCGACGCCCCAGATGATGCTCACCGGTTTGTCAAGCAAGAACGCCTGTGTCTCGGCCTGACCGATGACCGAGAACCCGCGCGGCTTGTTCATGTCAGAGGCGATCTTGGCCAGAAACTTGTTATGCGCCAGTCCGATGGAGATGGTCAGTCCCAACTCCTGCTCTATCCGGCGGGCCAGCCGCGCCATAAGCAGCGCCGGGGGCGCGCCGTGCAGTCTTTCGGTTCCTGAAAGGTCTAGAAACGCCTCGTCCAGCGAAAGCGGCTCGATCGCGGGGGTGAGGGCCTCCATCATCGCGCGGATCTCGGCCGAGGCGGTCGCATAGGCGGCTGGCCGGGGCTTTATTACCACGGCCTCGGGGCAGAGCCTGAGCGCCTGAAACATCGGCATCGCCGAGCGCACGCCATCGATGCGCGCGATATAGCAGGCGGTCGAAACCACCCCGCGCCGCCCGCCGCCCACGATGACGGGGCGGTCGCGCAACTCGGGCGCGTCGCGCTTTTCGACACTGGCATAGAAGGCATCGCAATCCATGTGGGCGATGCGCAGCGAAAACAGCTCGGGATGCGCCAGCACGCGCGGCGAGCCGCAGGCCGAGCAACGTCGCGCAGGGCGTGTCACCTCAAGGCAGTCGCGGCACAGGGCAGTCGGAACGGCGTGCATCCTCGCATGATACCACAAGGCGTGCCCCGCGTGGCAGGCGGATCAGACCTCTTGCAGGGCGATCACGGAAAATTCCCCCTCGCGCCGGGCTTGCATGGCCTGTGCTGCGGCGTGGCTGGCAGCGGCGGTGGTGAAATAGGGGATCTTTTCATAAAGCGCGACCGAGCGGATGTCGCGGCTGTCCTCGACCGCCTGCGCGCCCTCGGTGGTGTTCATCACCAGCGCGATATCACCATTCTTGAGCTGATCGACGATGTTGGGCCGCCCCTCGTAGACCTTGTTGACTGTCTCGCACTCCACACCGGCCTTTTGCAGGAAGGCCGCCGTGCCGCGTGTGGCGACGATGGTCAGGCCAAGCTCGCACAGGATTTGTGCGGTTTCGACCATCTGCGCGGTCTTGTCGGTATCGCGGATCGAGATGAACACCCGGCCCTCATGCGGCAGGTTCACGCCCGCGCCAAGCTGCGCCTTGAGGAAGGCGCGCGGGAAGGAAGTGTCGCGGCCCATCACCTCGCCGGTGGAGCGCATCTCGGGGCCAAGCAGGGTATCGACACCGGGGAAGCGGGCAAAGGGCAGCACGGCCTCCTTGACCGAGAAATAGGGCGTCTCGGCCGGGCGCAGCTCGAACTGCGAAAGCTTTTCGCCCGCCATCAGCCGCGCGGCGATCGAGGCGATGGGCGAATTCACCGCCTTGGCCACGAAAGGCACGGTGCGCGAGGCGCGCGGATTGACCTCCAGCACGTAGATTTCGCCGTCCTTGATGGCGAACTGCACGTTCATCAGCCCCACCACATTGAGCCCCAGCGCCATCGCGCGGGTCTGGACCTTCAGCTCGGCCACGGTGGCGGCGTCCAGCGAATAGGGCGGCAGCGAACAGGCGCTGTCGCCCGAGTGCACGCCGGCCTCCTCGATATGCTGCATCACCCCGGCCACATGCACATCCGTGCCGTCGCACAGCGCATCGACATCGACCTCGATGGCGCCCGAGAGGTAGCTGTCAAGCAGCACGGGCGAGGTGCCGGAGACCACCACCGCCTCGTTGATGTAGCGCTCAAGATGGGCATCGTCGCGCACGATCTCCATCGCGCGGCCGCCCAGCACATAGGACGGGCGGATCACCAGCGGGTAGCCCACATCGGCGGCGATACGGAAGGCTTCGGCCTGGGAATGGGCGATGCCGTTGACCGGCTGCTTGAGCCCCAGCCTGCCGAGCAGGGCCTGAAAACGCTCGCGATCCTCGGCCAGGTCGATAGCGTCGGGGGTGGTGCCCAGGATCGGGATGCCCTCGGCCTCAAGCGCGCGGGCGAGTTTCAGCGGCGTCTGCCCGCCGAATTGCACGATAACACCATGTAGCGTGCCGTTCGATTGCTCCACCGCCAGGATTTCCAGCACATGCTCCAGCGTCAGCGGCTCGAAATACAGCCTGTCGGACGTGTCGTAGTCAGTTGAGACCGTCTCGGGGTTGCAGTTGACCATGATCGTCTCGTAGCCCGCCTCGGTCAGCGAGAAACAGGCGTGACAGCAGCAATAATCGAACTCGATCCCCTGGCCGATCCGGTTGGGGCCACCGCCGAGGATCACCACCTTCTTGCGGTTGCTGGGGCGGGCCTCGCATTCGGCATCGCCAAGCACCGGGTGCTCATAGGTGGAATACATGTAAGGGGTCTGCGCCTCGAACTCGGCGGCACAGGTGTCGATGCGTTTGAATACCGGGTGAACCCCCAGATTGCGCCGCGCCCGGCGGATCTGCGCCTCGTCGCGGCCGGTCAGCGTGGCAAGCCGCGCGTCGGTGAAACCCATCATCTTGAGCGCGCGCAGCCCCTGTTCATCCAGCGGCAGGCCGTTCTTGCGCACGGTTTCCTCAGTCTCGACGATTTCGCGGATACGGGCGATGAACCAGGGATCATAGGCCGTGGCGGCCTGAATCTCGTCATCCGTGAGGCCGTGTCGCATGGCCTGGGCGATCAGCCGCATCCGGTCGGGAGTGCGCGCCGACAGGGCCTTGATCACCGCCGATTTCTCGGGCGCGCCCTCGATCGCGATCTCGTCGAAGCCATCAAGCCCCGTTTCCATCGAGGCGAGCGCCTTTTGCAGCGATTCATGGATGGTGCGGCCAATCGACATGGCCTCGCCCACCGATTTCATGGCGGTGGTCAACTCGGGCTTGGAGCCGGGGAATTTCTCAAACGCGAAACGCGGGATCTTGGTGACGACATAGTCGATGGTCGGCTCGAAGCTGGCCGGCGTGACCTTGGTGATGTCGTTGTCCAGCTCGTCGAGCGTATAGCCCACGGCCAGTTTTGCGGCGATCTTGGCGATGGGAAAGCCCGTGGCCTTGGAGGCCAGCGCCGACGAGCGCGAAACCCGCGGGTTCATCTCGATCACCACCATGCGCCCGGTATCCGGATCGACCGCCCATTGCACGTTCGAGCCACCGGTCTCTACCCCGATCTCGCGCAGCACGGCGATCGAGGCCGAGCGCATCATCTGGTATTCCTTGTCGGTCAGCGTGAGGGCTGGCGCCACGGTGATCGAATCGCCCGTATGCACCCCCATCGGATCGACGTTCTCGATCGAGCAGATGATGATCGCGTTGTCGGCACGGTCGCGCACGACCTCCATTTCGAATTCCTTCCAGCCCAGAAGGGATTCGTCGACCAGGATCTGCGCCACCGGCGAGGCATCGAGGCCCGCGCGGCAGATGCGTTCGTAATCGTCGCGGTTATAGGCCACGCCGCCGCCGGTTCCGCCCAGGGTGTAGGCCGGACGGATGATGGCGGGCAGGCCGACCACTTCGATGGCGTCCATCGCGCGGGCCACCCCGGTGGCGATATCAAATTTCCCATCTGCACGCTTTGGCGCGGAAACGATGGTGGCGCGTGGGTTTTCCAGGCCAATGCGGTCCATCGCTTCGCGAAACAGCTTTCGGTCTTCGGCCATTTCGATGGCTTCGCGATTGGCGCCGATCAGCTCTACCTTGTACTTTTCCAACACGCCCATGTCGGCCAGCGCCAGCGCGGTGTTCAGCCCGGTCTGCCCGCCCATGGTGGGCAGCAGCGCGTCGGGGCGCTCTTTCTCGATGATGCGGGCGACGGTTTCGGGAGTGATGGGTTCGATATAGGTGGCGTCGGCCAGCCCCGGATCGGTCATGATCGTGGCCGGGTTCGAGTTGACCAGGATCACCCGATACCCTTCCTCGCGCAGCGCCTTGCAGGCCTGGGCGCCGGAATAGTCGAACTCGCATGCCTGCCCGATGATGATGGGCCCGGCGCCGATGATCAGGATAGAGGAGATATCGGTTCGCTTCGGCATGGCAGTCCCCTTCGCGCAAATTGGCGGGGTTATATCCAAGGCCAGCGCAGGCGCAAGCCCTGTCCTTGCCAGACCAGGGCGGGCACAGGGCGGATGGTGGCGCGGGAATGCGGGGCCTACTCGGCGGCGGCTTGCGACATCTGGCTGGTGGGCGCGGCGTAAATGTAATCGCGTGTCAGCGGCACCGCGTCGATCTGCTTTGCAAGCTGGAACTGATAGACGCACTGGCGCCCAAAACGGAAGGCCTGTTCGCAACCGACCAGATAGAAGCGCCACATCCGGCAGAATCGTTCATCGTAAAGCGCGCGCACTTCGTCGATATTGGCCTCGAAACGTTGCTGCCAGTGATGCAGCGTCCGGGCATAGTGCAGCCGCCAGATTTCGATATCGGTGGCCCAGAGGTTTTCCTTTTCGATGGCTTTCAGCACTTCTGACATCGCCGGGGTGTAGCCGCCGGGAAAGATGTATTTGTTCAGCCAGGGGTTGGCGCTGCCCGGCGGCATGTTGCGCCCGATGGTATGAATCAGGGCAACGCCGTCATCGCTGAGCAATGTGCGCAGCTTGCGGAAGTAGGTGCGGTAATGCGGCACGCCCACATGTTCGAACATACCCACCGAAACGATGCGGTCGAATTGCCCCAGGAGGCTGCGGTAATCGGTCAGGCGAAACTCCACCCTGTCTTCCAGCCCGGCCTCGTGCGCCCTTTCGCGGGCCCGCGAAAGCTGCTCCTGCGAAAGCGTGATGCCCAGCACCTTGACGCCATGGTCGCGCGCCAGCGTCAGCGCCATGCCCCCCCAGCCGCAGCCGATATCGAGCACGCGCATGTCCGGCTCCAGCATCAGCTTGGTGGCGATATGGGCCTTCTTATGCGCCTGGGCGGCCTCGAGCGTGTCGTCGGGGTTGCGGAAATAGGCGCAGGAATACTGCCGGTCGGCATCGAGAAACAGATCGTAAAGGTCGCCCGACAGATCGTAATGATGCGCCACGTTGCGCCGCGCGCGGTGGATGGGGTTGAATTGCGCGGCGATGCGCAGCCAGTTGCGTGCGGCGACCAGCGTCCGCTGCCAGGGTGCGCCATGGCCTGAAACCATGTTGCGCAGGGCCAGTTCGATCAGCGCGTGAAGATCGTCGTCGTCGATGGTCAGGGTGCCGTCCATATAGGCCTCGCCCACGACCAGCTCGACATTGCTGACCAGCCTGCGTGGCAGGCCTTCGTCGTGCAGGCGCACAGCGACCTCGGGCGGCGACCCGTCGCCGTGATGCAGCACGGTCCCATCGGGCATGTGCAGGATTAGCGTGCCCGTACGCACGAATCTGCCCAGCATGTAATCCAGAAGCTTGTCCCACATGGGCTATCCCCCTGCGACAAGGCACCACCGGGGCCGTCCGCCCCGGTGGCAAGAACTCGCGTAAACGTGAGATTACCCGAAATCGCTTTCTGCGCAAACCCATCCGGATTGCGGCTGCCGCCGCGCGCGGGCTTGACTTCCCGCGCTCCAGAAGGTGTATCGGCGCGAACCGCAAACTGCCGTCTCAGGGGAAAGCGCCATGCACGTCTATCGCAGCCATACCTGCGCGGAACTCGACAAATCCCATGTTGGTCAGGCCGTGCGCCTGTCGGGCTGGGTCCATCGGGTGCGCGATCATGGCGGGATCCTCTTTATCGACCTGCGCGATCATTACGGCATCACCCAGGTGCTGGCCGACCCGGACAGCCCGGTCTTTGCCCAGGTCGAAAAGGTGCGTGCCGAATGGGTGATCCGCATCGACGGTGAGGTGAAGGCCCGCGATGCCGACCTGGTCAATGCCAAGCTGCCCACCGGCGAGATCGAGGTCTATGTCCGTGACATCACTGTCCTCGGCCCGGCCGAAGAGCTGCCGCTGCCCGTGTTCGGCGAGCCGGACTATCCCGAGGATACCCGCCTGACCTATCGTTTCCTCGATCTGCGGCGCGAGGGGTTGCATAATAACATGGTGCTGCGCTCGAACGTGGTGCGCAGCTTCCGCCAGCGGATGTGGGCGGCCGAGTTTAACGAATTCCAGACGCCGATCATCACCGCCTCCAGCCCCGAGGGCGCGCGCGATTTCCTGGTGCCCTCGCGGCTGCATCCGGGCAAGTTCTATGCGCTGCCGCAGGCGCCGCAGCAGTTCAAGCAGCTGATCATGGTGTCGGGGTTTGACAAGTATTTCCAGATAGCGCCCTGTTTTCGCGACGAAGACCCCCGCGCCGACCGCTCGCCCACCGATTTCTATCAGCTTGACGTGGAGATGAGCTTTGTCGAGCAGGAGGATGTCTTTGCCGCCATCCAGCCGGTAATCCAGGGTGTGTTCGAGGAATTCGGCGGCGGCCGCCGCGTCGATGCCGACTGGCCGCGCATCCCCTTTGCCGAGGCCTTGCTGAAATACGGCACCGACAAGCCCGACCTGCGCAACCCGATCGAGATGCAGGTGGTGAGCGAGCATTTCCGCGGCTCTGGCTTTGGCATCTTTGCCAAGCTGCTTGAGAATGAAGGCACCGAAATCCGCGCCATTCCCGCGCCCACGGGCGGCAGCCGCGCCTTCTGCGACCGGATGAACGCCTTTGCCCAGAAAGAGGGTCTGCCGGGGATGGGGTATATCTTCTGGCGGGAGGAAGGCGGCGAAACCGTCGGCGCCGGCCCAATTGCCAAGAATATCGGTCCCGAGCGGACCGAGGCGATCCGCCAGCAGCTTGGCCTCAAGGCGGGTGATGCGGCCTTCTTCCTTGGCGGCAAGCCCGAAAGCTTCGAGGCCGTCGCTGCCAAGGCCCGTACCGAGATCGGGCGCGAGTTGAAGCTGACCGATGAAGACCGCTTCGCCTTTGCCTGGATCGTCGATTTCCCGATGTATGAGAAAGACGCCGAGACCGGCGCCATCGACTTTTCGCACAACCCCTTCTCGATGCCGCAGGGCGGGATGGAGGCGCTGGAGGGCGATCCGCTCAAGGTGCTGGGCTATCAGTACGATCTGACCTGCAACGGATACGAGATCCTTTCCGGCGCTATCCGCAACCACCGCCCCGAGATCATGTTCAAGGCCTTCGAGATCGCCGGCTATCCGCATGACGAAGTCGAAAAGCGCTTCGGTGGCATGGTGAAGGCTTTCCGCTATGGTGCGCCGCCCCACGGCGGTTGCGCGGCGGGCATCGACCGGATTGTGATGCTGCTGGCCGATGAGGTGAACATCCGCGAGGTCATCATGTTCCCGATGACTCAGCGCGCCGAGGATCTGCTGCTGGGCGCCCCCAGCGAGCCCACAAACGAGCAGCTGCGCGAGCTTGGCCTGCGCGTTTTGCCGCGCGAGGGCTGAACGGAAGACGCGCGGGTGCTGCGCTTACGGGGACGGGCGGCGCAGCGCACGCACATCTTCGGTGGCGATCTCGGCGCCGCCGGCAAGCACCAGCACCGTGCCTGACGGGTCGCGCCGTGCCTCGACCACCTGCGCGTAGGTCTCGGCCGGGCTGCTCGACAGGATGTCATCGCCCGCATAGCTGACCAGTTCGAAGCTGTAGGCGCCAAAGGGCAATGGCATCCCGTCTTCGCCCAGCCCCGGCCAACTGTATTGCGTTGCATCGGCAGGCAGGGCGACCGTGTCGACCACCCGCCCCATCGCGTTGCGCACGACCAGTTCGTTATGGTCAGCGGCGCGGGCTGGCGCGAACACCACATCCAGCGGATCACCGGCATACAGCCCGGCAACCGGTGCGCGCACCGAAAGGCCGATCACCCCGGCCAGGTCGGCCACTCCGGCCTGTGCTGCCAGCCCCTCGAGCAGTGTGTTGGTGCGCGCCTGCTGCTCGACCGATGAAAAGGTGGCCAGCTGCACGGCAAAATCCGTCGCCTCCATCGGGTTGAACGGATCCTGGTGCTGCATCTGGGTCGTCAGCATCTTCAGGAATGTGTCGAAATCGGAGTTCAGCGCGGCGGTGTTGCGTGACAGGCCGCCTTGCTGCGCAGCAGGGGCGAGTGCGGTGATGTCCATGAAAACTCTCCTTTCATAGCCTGAGGTCCAGCCCGGCCTCGTGCGCGAGGGTGTGCCGAGTTTCGGCTGGCCGGACGGGGTCGGCAGGCTGGCCGCCCTGTTCGTGGTCGGGCGGGGCGGTGTCATCGGCTGCGCCATGATGCCCCTGCCCAAAGTTGAAACTGAGGCTGCTGAACCCCATGTCGCGCAACTCCTGGGCCAGAAGCTCGATATTTCGGCGCAGCAGGTCGAGCGTTTCGCCACGCTCTGCCAGAATGGTGATGCTCAATGCGCCTTCGGTGCCGCTCATGGTCAGGCGCACACGCCCGAGCTCTTCGGGCGAGAGGGTGATTTCCAGGCCGCCGCCATGCAGGTTTCCGGCGGCCGCGGCGATCTGTAGCGCCGCGGCTCGGCCCGGATCAGGCGAAGGCTGCGGCACGGGGGAAGTTGGGGGGGGCGAAACCGGTTCGACACTGCGCGGGGTGTCGGCAAACGCGGCGGCCAGGGCCTCGGATGGGAGAAGACGCGGCTGCTGCCCGGTAGGAGTTGGCGCATCCTCTGACATGGGGGGCAGCGCGATCGGCGACAACCGGGCCTGTGGCGCGCCTGCTTCGGGCGCAAGGCGCCACTGCCCGCCTCGTGCATTGGCTGTGATCGTTTCGTCCGGTGGCATTTTGCCGGTGTGGTTGCTGCCGGCATTTGCGCCCCCTGGCGCCATGGGCGACGATGTCCGGGCGGCAGAGGGTGGCGGTTGGGCAAAGGCGGCCATGCCGGTCTGGCCGTTTGCAGATTTTCCGGTATGCGTGCTGCCTTCCGCGTTGCCCGCAGGCAAGTGGGACGCAGGTGCCTTGCCGGCGATGGGGGTGTGCGGTGCCGGCCCCCGCGCGTGTTTCGCCCGGTCTGCACGCGTGGGTGCTGCAGGATCGGATCGGGTGAGAGAGGCCGCTGCCGCGCTATCCGGGCTTGCCTGCAGCGCGGCGGCCTGCGGGGCTGCGGCCTTGGGCCCGCGGGGCGCCGCGTCTGGCCGCGCCGCCTGCCGGGGCAGTGGCATGTGCCCGTTGCCTCCAATGGGGGGGGCTACCCGCCCGGCAGACCCTGATTGCGCAGCCTCGGCCGCCGCGCCCGTCTCCCGCGTTGAGCGAGGGCCGTCGCCGCTGCGAGGGGAGAGCGGTTGCTCCGCCATCTTGCCCGGACGGGATGTTGCCCCGTCGCGTCGTGACAGGGGGTCTGCCGTGGCGGCGGTATCGCGCGCGGAAGGGGGCGGAAGGCCGGCGCCCTCAGCCAGCGCAGTTAGCCCCGCCTGTCCGATGGGCCGCGTATTGCGTGCAACCGGGGAGTTTGCCGAATCGGTTTCCATGATGGCGCTGCCAGGCCGCGGGGCAGGGTTCTGGCGGGCGGGCAGTGCAGCACCTGCTTCCACTGTGCCCCGTGCCGCGCCTGCCCAGGCTGGCAGCGAGGGCGCACTGTCGGCGGGCCGCATTGCATCGGTCGTGCCGCCGATGGCCGGGGCGCGGGGCGCGCCCGCATCGTCGTCCGGTGCGTCCAGGATCCGCACGAACGGGGCGTGTTCCCCATCGGCGGGCGGCTCCCCACGGTTGCCGCGCATCGTGGGAGGGGCGCCTGAAGGGGTCGTTGGAACAAGGTCGGGCATTTCACCACGCGTTCTGCCGGTTCTGCCCCATCCTTGGCGCCGTTTCCTTACTGCTTCTTTACCTTGCCGGCGCAGACTTCGGAAAAATGCGTTCAATTGGAGGTATGCGGATGGCTGAGCAGATACTTTCCTTCAACGCGCCGATGGCGCGCACTGCCAGGGCGCACCCGGCGCTGCCGGAATCGGGCGATCATCACGGCGGGGGGGATGCCCCCGCGCGCCGTGCCGCCGCTGCGGCGCTTGAGGCCAGCTTCCTTTCGGTGATGCTGCAAAGTGCGGGGTTCGGGGCTGCCCGCGAATCTTTTGGCGGCGGCGCGGGAGAGGAGCATTTCTCCTCCTTCCTTGTCGCGACCCATGCCGAAGCACTGGTTCAGCGCGGGGGGATCGGCCTGAGTGAGGCCCTGTTTCGCGCCCTGGGGGAACGCGACCATGCCCCGGAGTGAGCCGCCAAGCCCAGTTGATGCGATCAGGCAGCTTCTGCTCGACGAAGCGGCGGCGCTGCGCGACGGGCGGTTCGCCGATCTGTCCCGAATTGCGGCCCGCAAGGAAAGGCTCGCCGATACACTGGCGGCCTTCCCGCTCCCCGCGCCCGAAGTCAGCCGGTTGCGCGCGCTGGCCGAGCGAAACACGGCCCTGACATCTGCGGTCATGGGAGGCATACGCGCGGCGCTGGCGGTGCTGGCCGACGCAAGGGCTGGGGGGCAAAGCTTGCAAACCTATGACGGCCGCGGCGCGCGCCGGCCCCTTGGCAGTGAAAGCGGGCAAACGGTGCGCCGCGCCTGAAACCGGGCGGGGGCAGTGGCAAGCGTGTAGCATGTCACCTGATGATTCCGATCGCCGTGAACCGGCGGTTCGGGGCGTGTCCCTGGTCCGCGGGGCCCACTGGATCGGAGGCATCGATTCCGCCCTGCTCTGCCGAGCGCAGCGCGGCGCTTCTGAATATGCTGTTTTCTCCCTGCTTGAAAAACACCGCGTCTGCGGCATGTGCGGTCCCGCGCCGCGACGCGTTCCGTAAATGCACCGGGCTGATGCAAACGCTGGAACATTTGAGAAGTTTCTGGTTTTTCTTGTTACAAGTCAGGCGTGACATTCAAAACCGGGGAGTTCACCATGAATCGCAGCAGGATCGCCGGGGCCATGACCGGGTTCGCGGTTGCACTTTTCTGCCCTGAGCGCCCCGCGCTGGCCGAGGGCGTGATCCTTTCCATTACCGGCAGGATCGAGGGAGAGTCGGCTCGGTTCACCCGTGCCGAACTCGAAGCTTTCGAACAACACAGTTTGCAGACTTCGACCAGTGTTACCGACGGGGTGCGAGAGTTCGAGGGCTTTCTGATGCGTGATCTGATGGCGGCGGTCGGGGCCACGGGGGACAGTGTGGAGGCGCTGGCCCTCAACGGATACCAGATTGCAATTCCGATAGCAGATTTCGAACGTTTCGATGTGCTCGGTGCGCTGTCGATGGACGGCGCCCGGCTAAGCCCCCGCGACAAGGGGCCGATATGGATCGTTTATCCGCGCGATGCGCATCTCGAACTGGATGACATCCGTTATGACATGCGCTGGGTCTGGCAATTGCAGGCGCTGGACGTCCGATGAGTAGCGCGGATATGCCCATCGTGCCCGACCGGCCGGCACGCTTGTCGCTTTACGGGCCATTTCTGCCACTTCTGCTGGTCTGCCTCGGGCCGCTGGCATTCGCGCTTGCACAGACCTCGGCGCTCGAGCGTGACATGCGCATCGCGGCGACCGAGAACATGCTCTGGGTCGTGACGCAGACACAGATGGAATCGCTGTCGCTTACGGCCGCGGCCGCCGCGTCGGACCAGACCGAAGCGGCGGTCGATCACCGCTACGACATGACGCTTGCACGGCTGAACCTGCTGCAGCAGGGGCCGCAGCAGCGCTATATGCAGAAGCTGGGCTATGCCGACGAGATTGCCGAAATGTCCAGCCGGATGCGGGCGCTCGACCCCCAGATGCATGGCCACGGGCCGGAACAGCACGCCGCCCTTTACCGCGCGGGGGTCGACATGCAGCCCCTGCTCAACCGCATCGCCAACGAGGTGATGACCACCGAGTGGATCGCTGCATCGGAACGCCTGGACGATTATCGCGCGGTGCAACGCATGGTAATCGTTGCGGTGGCATTCGCGTTGCTCGGGGCGCTGGCCATGTCGTGGGTCCTGTTGCGCAATCAGCGCGAACTGCACCGTGCCGAACTGGTGGCCCTGCGCGCCGAACGCCTGCACGCCCTGCTTGAGAAGGAGCGGGGCACTTCGGCCTGGTATCGGGATTTCGCGGCGATGGTGTCGCACCAGATGCGCACACCGCTTACCCTGATCGACAGCGCCATGCACCGGCTCGCCCGCAAGGGCAAGGCCGTGACCGCCGCCGACATCGCCGAGCGGCAGGCGGTGGTGCGCGACGCCGTGGGGCGGCTGACCCGGCTGGTCGATGCCGCATTGCTGGCCGGACGGCTTGATAACGGGCAGCTTGTTGCCGATACCGTTGCCCAGCCCGTGCGGTCGCTGGCGCAGCAGGCCATTGACGAGATGCGCGCGCGCCACCCCGACCGCCGGATCGCGCTTTCCGAGGGCGAAGCGGGGCTTGCCGCCGACTGTGATGCGCTTCTGGTCGGGCATGTTCTGGGCAACCTGTTGTCGAACGCGCTGAAATACAGCGCCGCAGACAGCCCGGTCGAGCTTCGCATCTTTGCGCAGGGCAACCGGGTCGCTCTTGCCGTGACGGATCGCGGTGCCGGCATAGCCCCCGAAGATCAGCCACGCGTGTTTGAACGGTATTACCGTGGTCAGGGGAGCGAGACCGGCACCGGAACAGGACTGGGCCTGGCGCTTGCACATGATCTTGCGCGCTTGCAGGGCGGAGATGTCACCATGGAGACCTGGGTTGGCAAAGGATCGGTCTTCACGCTCTGGCTGCCGCGCGCTGCGTTACGGGAGGAAAATGAATGAACGAGGAAACACGCGCTCCGCTCATCCTGTGCTGCGAAGACGAACCCAGCCTTCGGCGCGACATTGCCGAAGAATTGCGCGAGGCCGGATATCGCGTTTGCGAGGCGGCCGACGGCAGCGAAGCTGTCGCCGCCATGGCGACCTTGCGTCCGGATCTGATTCTTTGTGACATCATGATGCCGGGGCTTGATGGTTACGGCGTTCTGGCCCGCTTCCGGCGCGAGTTTCCGCATCTGGCGCATGTGCCGCTGGTGTTTCTTTCGGCCCTGTCCATGCCCGAGGCGGTGGTGCGGGGCAAACGCGCGGGGGCCGACGATTACCTGATAAAGCCGATCGACTACGACCTGCTGCTTTCGACGATCGAGGCGCGTCTGCGTCAAAGCACGCGCGCGCGGCAGCAAACTGCGCCGGTGGCGCGTATCGGGCGGCATATGCTCGACCATCTTTCGGTCGGGGTGCTGGCCTATGATTCCGCGGGGTCCCTGATTCATGCAAACTCGACCGCCGAGGAGCTGTTGCCGCAAGGCACGAAGGCCGAAGCGACCCTGGCCGAGCCGGTTCGCGGCCTGCTGTTGGCGGCGCAGGAAGGGCGCGAAGAGGTGCAGTCGGTCATGCTGAACTGTGAGGGGCAGAAAACCTGCCTTGCCTTGCTGTTCTCCTGCCCGGCCGCTCCGGGATACGCCGAAGAGGCGCCTGCGGTGCTGGTCTATCTTACCGACCCGTCCCGCCGCAGGCCACTGGCCGCGACCGCGCTCAAGGAGATGTTCGGCCTTACGCCCACCGAGGCGCGTGTCGCACGGCATCTGGCGGTGGGGTTGCGCCCCGACGAGGTTTCGTCCGAGCTTGATGTGTCGCCCACGACCACGGCCTTCCACATGCGCAACATCTTCGGCAAAACTGGCACGCACCGCCAGGCCGACCTCGTGGCGCTGATGCTGTCGTTGCCGGTTCAGGCACGCAGCTGATGCCGATATGCGTCGTCGCGGCGGGCTGGCCGATGCTCAGGCTTTGCCCTCGGCCCCAGAACAGGGTGCCTTCCGTGCGATGAGTTTGGCGAACGGGTCGCCGAACTCATCATGCTGCAGGGCGAAATCGACGATGGCCTCCAGATACCCCAGCTTCGAGCCGCAATCATAGCGCTGGCCTGTCAGGGTTACAGCGCGCACATTTCCCGCCGTCGCGCGGCTGTTGATCGCATCGGCAAGCTGGATTTCCCCTCCATGGCCGGGCGGCTGCGCGCGCAGGATGTCGAAGATTTCCGGCTCCAGCACATAGCGCCCGATCGAGGCCAGGCACGAAGGCTCGCGGCCGGGTTTGGGTTTCTCCACCAGCCCGGCCACCTCGCCATTGGGGCCCGGACGCACGATGCCGTAATTCTGTGCGTCCTGGGGGGCCACTTCCATGACACTCAGGATGGTTCCGGGGGCTTTCGCGTATTCGGCCACCAGTGCCGCGGTAGGCAGATCGCCACGCATCACGTCATCGGCCAGGAGCACGGCGAAGGGTTCGCGCCCCACGACAGACTCGGCGCATAATACGGCGTGCCCCAGGCCCAGGGCTTCGGGCTGGCGCAGGAAGATACATGTTATCCCCTCCGGCACGATCTTGCGCACCATTTCGGCGACATCGTTCTTGCCCTTGTCACGCAGCGCGCGCTCAAGTTCGGGGTTGGCGTCGAAGTGATCTTCGATCGCGCGCTTGGTGCGGCCGGTGACGAAGACCAGTTCGGTGATACCGGCCGCGATGGCCTCTTCCACGGCATATTGAATGATGGGCTTGTCAATGATCGGCAGCAATTCCTTGGGCATCGCCTTGGTGGCCGGCAAAAAGCGCGTGCCCAGCCCGGCAACGGGAAATACGGCTTTGCGAATTTTCATGATCTGGGGCGTCCTCTGTCCCTTGATGAAATTTTCAGCGCGCAGACCGATGGCTTGGCGGCCCGCATTCTTGCGGTATCCGTCTGCCTGAAGCGGCGTAACTGGCACCCCGTCGGCAGTTCGCGCGGAACCTTGGCCAAGTTGTATTGGCCGTGGTGCAGTCTGACAACCTCCAATGGAAAGGCGTCGCTGGCAGGCTTCAAGGTTGTCGCCGGGCGGTGGCTGCGGTCTTGTGGCGGCAAGCAGCCTCGGGTTTCCGGCAGGGTGGAAAACCAGGGTGGTGAAGAGAACCGTTCTGCAGAGATCGTTGTGACAAGCGGCTGTGCCGACGTCATTCAATTCTTGTCGGCGGCCGCTTGTGTGCCTCGTTTCCGTTTGTGTGGGCCGTCATGCGGTCATGCCCCTGCAGTTTACGGGCTTGCCCCGGTGATGAGGCCGCGTGATGCGGCCTCGTCCCGCAGCGCCCGTGCAATCAGCGAGGTGCCTGCCGCGGCAATATCCTGAAACAGCTGAATCAGCGCGATGTCGCGAGTCGAATGCGAGACTTGCAGCGGACGAATGGCGACTTCGGCGCCCACCGCGGCCTGCTGGCGGGCATAGAGTTCGGGCAGGATCGCGATGCCGGCGCCCGAGGCCGCCATCAGCCGGATCGAGTCGAGGCTGGTGCCTTCGTATTCATCCGAAACCGTTCCGCCGCATTGCGAGGAAAGCGCATAGACGATCCGCGACAGCCTGTGCCCGCGGTCCAGCGTCAGGAATACCCGATCTTTCAGTTGCGCCGCGCCGACCGGCCCGCTTTCGGATGCAAGGGGGTCGTCGCGGGCAACCGCAACCCAGAGTGTTTCGGTAAACAGATGGTCCTGGCGGGTGTTGGGGTGATCCTCGGGGGTTGAGATGATCATGTCGAGCCGACCGGATTTCAGCCCCTGTTCAAGGTTCTGGGTGCTTTCCTCGCGCACGACCAGCCGAAGATCGGGGTGCGCCTCGTGGATGCGGCTTACCATGCGCGGCAGCAGGTAGGGGCCGATCGAGGGCAGAACACCCAGCCTGAGGCGCCCGCCGAAGGGGGTGTCGCCACGGGTGATCGCCCGCAGGTCTTCGACCTCGCGCAGGATGCGTTGCGCGCGGCGGATCACTTCGCTGCCCATTGCGGTGGGCGTGACCCCTGCGCGGCTGCGCTGAAAGAGGCGCACACGAAGTTCGGCCTCGGCCTCGGCGATCTGGGCCGAAAGGCTCGGCTGGCTGACATTGAGCGCCTCGGCCGCAAGCCCGAACCGGCCCAGCCGGGCCACGGTGACGATATATTCAAGCTGTCGCAGGGTCGGCCGCATATCCATAGTCTATAACTATGGAAGCACAAGAAAACAAGTATTGGGAATATGGGGCGAGACACGGCATGTGGCGCCGAACCAATCAATGGGAGCCATGATGCAAACGATCCTGAACACACTCGCCGATAACCTTCTGGTGCCAACGATCCTGTTCTTCGTTCTGGGGCTGACGGCGGCGTTCATCCGCAGCGACCTGTCGATACCGGCAGGGGCGGCGAAGTTCATGTCGCTCTATCTTCTGCTGTCGATCGGCTTCAAGGGCGGTGCCAGCGTCGCCGAACACGGGGTGCGCCAGGATCTCTTTGTCACGCTCGGGGCCGGGGTGGTGCTGTCGTTCCTGTTGCCTTTCGTGGCTTTCGCCCTTCTGCGGGGGATGACACGGCTCGACACGGTGAACGCGGCAGCGATCGCCGGGCATTACGGGTCGATCTCGATCGTGACTTTCGTGACCGCGACCAGCATTCTGGAACTCGCCGGCATCGCCTATGAGGGCTACATGATCGCCGTGGCCGCCGCGATGGAGGTGCCCGCGATCCTTTCGGCGCTGTGGCTGGCGCGCTGGGGCAGCAGCGATGTGGCGCGCCCGGCGGGCTTCTGGCGCGAGTTGCTGGCCAACGGGTCGGTTCTGCTTCTGCTGGGAGCTTTCGCCATCGGACTGACCACCAGCGGCCAGGGCATGGCGATGGTCGAGCCGTTCATCGTCAACTTGTTCACCGGGGTGTTGTGCCTGTTCCTGCTGGATATGGGGATCTCGGCCGGGCGCAGCCTGCTGGTCAACCGGCACATGCTGTCGCCCGGTGTTTTCGCCTTCGGGGTGGTGATGCCGCTTGCGGGGGCCGGTGTGGCGCTGGGCCTGGGGTCATTAATCGGGCTGACGGGGGGCGGGCTGTTCCTGTTTCTGGTGCTGGCGGCCTCGGCCTCCTATATCGCGGTGCCCGCGGCGATGCAGCTTGCGCTGCCGAATGCGGAATCGGGGGTCTACCTGACGCTGGCGCTGGGCGTGACGTTTCCATTCAACATCACGCTCGGGCTGCCGCTCTATTACTGGTTGGCGATGTAGGGCGCCGGCGCGCCGCAAGCCTGCGCCGGCGGTGCCGGGCGCGCAACGGCCCTGCCTCAGGGTTCGGGCAGCAGCACCTCGCGTTTGCCCACATGGTTGGCCGAACTGACGGCGCCCTCATCCTCCATCTGCTCGACAAGTCGCGCGGCCTTGTTGTAGCCGATGCCCAACTTGCGCTGGATGTAGGAGGTCGAACACTTGCGGTCACGTGCGACAATCGCCAGCGCCTGATCGTAGAGCGCATCCTCGCCATCGGTGTTGCCGCCCAGCCCCAGCACCGCATCGATATCGGCCTCGCGGCCGTCATCGGGGCCGGAGACCACGCCGCCGACATATTCGGGTGGGCCGAAGCTTTTCAGGTGATTGACGACTTCCTCGACCTCTTCGTCGCTCACGAAGGGGCCGTGGATGCGGGTGATCCGCCCGCCGCCAGCCATGTAGAGCATGTCGCCCATGCCCAGAAGCTGCTCGGCGCCCATCTCGCCGAGGATGGTGCGGCTGTCGATCTTCGATGTCACCTGAAAGCTGATGCGCGTGGGGAAGTTCGCCTTGATCGTGCCGGTAATCACATCGACGCTCGGGCGCTGCGTGGCCATGATCAGGTGAATGCCCGAGGCCCGCGCCATCTGCGCAAGGCGCTGGATGCACGCCTCGATCTCCTTGCCGGCGACCATCATCAGGTCGGCCATCTCGTCGACGACGACGACGATATAGGGCAGCGTTTCGGGTGCGAATTCATCGGTTTCGAACACGGGCTCGCCGGTTTCGTCGTCAAAGCCCGTCTGCACGGTGCGCTGGAACATCTCGCCCTTCGCCAGCGCCTCGCGCACGCGGCCGTTGAAGCCCTCGATGTTGCGCACGCCCATCTTGGACATCTTGCGATAGCGTTCCTCCATCTCGCCGACGACCCATTTCAGCGCCACCACGGCCTTCTTCGGGTCGGTCACAACGGGGGACAGCAGATGCGGGATGCCGTCATAGACGGAAAGTTCCAGCATCTTCGGGTCGATCATGATCAGGCGGCATTCCTCGGGGTTGAGCTTGTAAAGCAGGCTCAGGATCATGGTGTTGATCGCGACCGACTTGCCCGAGCCGGTGGTGCCCGCGATCAGCAGGTGCGGCATCTTGGCCAGGTTTGCCACAATGGGTTCGCCATCGATCCCCTTGCCCAGGGCCAGCGGCAGGCGCAGGCCGGTATCGCCGAAATCGCGCGCGCCCAGAATCTCGCGCAGCAAGACCTTTTCGCGGTGGGCATTGGGCAGTTCGATCCCGATCACCGAGCGCCCCGGCACCGTCGAGACGCGCGCCGAAAGCGCCGACATCGAGCGCGCGATATCGTCAGACAGGCCGATCACGCGGCTGGCCTTCAGCCCCGGCGCGGGTTCGAGTTCGTATAGCGTGACGACAGGGCCGGGGCGGACGCTGACGATCTCGCCCTTCACGCCGTAATCATCCAGCACGTTCTCCAGCATCCGGGCGTTTTCTTCCAGCGCCTCGTCGGAAAGTTGCTGGCGCACGATGGAGCCGGGGTTGGACAGCAGCGAAAGCGGCGGCAGCTCATACTCTGGCGCTGGGGGGTCTTCAAAACGCAGCGCGGGCTGCGCCTCTTCCTGCGCGCGCCGCGAAGGCGGGGCCGGCTTGCGCGGCGGATGCTGGACAACCTTGCGGGTGCTCAGCGCAGGCCTTGCGGCGGCGAAATCTGCGTCATGCCCGTCATCGAGGAAGGGATCATGCTCGGCGGTGTGGCCGTGCAGGGCGGTATCGCTTGCGTAAAGGTTGCGCGGGGGGGCCTCTTGCGGTGGGGTTGCCGGCATTGCCCTGCCGGGCAGCGAGGCCGCGCGCGCTTCTGGTCCTGCGCCCCGCACGACCGGAGGCTCCTGGCGCGTGATCTTCAGCACCGGTACCTGCCGCGAACGCGCCCGGATCACATCGGCGATGCGGGCCTTGATCCGGTCATCATCCGGGGCCTCAGCGCCGCGGGCGTGTTCCGGAAGCTCGTGTTCGATCAGTTCGGGCGGTGGCGTCGGTTCGCCGCGGCGACGGACAAGCTCGGGCAGGCGCGCCAGCAGGCCCGATTTCTGTTGCGTCGGGGCCTCAGCGGGCTCTTGCGCTGGCACATCATATGCTGCCGGGCGCTGTGCCCGCAGGCCCTCGGCCCCGCCGGACCCGGCGGCGCGGACAACGGAAGGGGCGACGCGGCGAACGGGCGCAGGCCCTGTGGCCTCGCCAGGCCCGACGCCCGCCGCCTCATGCCGCGCAGCGGGGGCATTGCCGGGGTGCTGCATTGCCTTGCGGTCGCGCAGCGACGCTGCCGCCACACGGCCGCCACGGAAAAGCTGCACCATCAGCCGCAGCGTTGTCGCATAGGCCAACAGCAGCCCGAGCACGAAATACCGCAGTATTGCGCGCAGTTCCGGGCGCACGAACCCTGTGACGAACAGGCCCATGGCGACCATCCCGACCGCCAGCAGAAGCGAGATCACCCGCAGGCCGAAGGTTGCCTGCACCGGCGCGGCAGAAAGGATGGCGCCAAGGATCGTGTCGCCGAACAGCCCGCCAAGGCCGAAGGAGTGCTCCCAGCCCGCACTGGGCACCAGCGTGGCGGCATAGATCGAGGCCAGCGCCACCGCGATGGGCGCGAAGATTGCACGGCTGAAGGCGCGCTCGCCACCGCGGTGCAGCACAAAGCGTAGCCCCCAGGCTCCCAGCACGAACACGATTGCCCAGGCGCCATGGCCCGCGATGATGAACAGCGCCGCCGCCACTGACGCGCCGAAGCGGCCCAGCAGGTTCTGCGCCGGCTCATCCGTGGCGGCCAGCCAGTTGGGATCGTCCGGCATGTATGAGCCCAGCATCATTGCGACCGCCACCGCAAGCCCGATCAGGCCAAGGCCGATCAGCTCCTTGGCGCGGCGTTCCAGCGCCACGCGGGTGGAGCTGTCAAGAAACGGGTCGCGATGCCGTGCGTTATAGCTTGCCATTATGTCCCTCGCCTCAGTCGTATAGGCAGTGTCTGATCTGCGTCAGACCTGACTGCAATTCGTCGGGCGCGGCCACCATGGCCACGCGGATAAAGCCCGTGCCGGGGTTTCCCTGCGCGGTATCGCGGGCCAGATAGGCCCCGGGCAGCACACGCACGCCGGTCTCGCGCCAGAGTTTCAGCGCCGCCGCCTCGCCGTCATCGACCGGCAGCCACAGGAAGAACCCGGCCTCAAGGCTGCGATAGCCGGGCAGGTCGCCCAGCAGGCTGTCAGCAAGCCGGTATTTCTCGGCGTAAAGCGCGCGGTTTGCCGTGACGTGTGCCTCGTCGTTCCAGGCCGCTTCGGAAACGTGCTGGATGGGTAGCGGCAGCGGCGCGCCGCCATAGGCGCGCAGCCGCTTGATGCGCAGCAGCGCCTGCGGGCCGCCCGCGACAAACCCCGATCTCAGCCCCGGCAGGTTCGACCGCTTCGAAAGCGAGTTGAACACGACGAGGCGCTCGGGGTCGATCCCGCCATGCCGCGCGGCCATTTCCAGCCCGCCCGGCGGCGGTGCCTCGCGCCAGATCTCGGAATAGCACTCGTCCGAGAAGATGCGGAAATCGTGGCGCTCGGCCAATGCGAAAAGATCCTGCCAATAGGCTTCGCCCGCGATACTGCCTTGCGGATTGGCCGGCGAGCAGACCCACACGATCGCCGCGCGGTCCAGCACCTCGGAAGGTAGCGCGCGGTAGTCGGGCAAATGGCCGGTCGTCTCGGTTGCGGGGACATAGACGGGCTCGGCTCCCGCAGCGAGCGCCCCGATGGCATAGGCCTGATAGAACGGGTTGGGCATCAGCACGAGGGGGCGCTTGCCGCGCTTTTGCTCGGGGCAAAGCGCCAGAGTGGCATTCACTATTCCCTCACGCGATCCGTTCAGCGCCATGATCTGCGTCTCCGGATCGAGCCGTGCGCCGTGGCGCCGCTCCAACCAGCCCGCGATGGCGGCCAGCAATCCCGGGGTGCCTTCGTTGGGTGGGTATTTGGCAAATTCATGCTGGTGGCGCGCCAGAACCTCGCCCAGAAATTCGGGCATAGGGTGGCGTGGCTCGCCAATGGTCATGGCAATGACGTCGCCGCCCGGCGCATGAGCGTCGAGCAGCGCGCGCAGGCGCGGAAACGCATATTCCGGCAGCTTTGAAAACCGCTCGGGAAAGTCCATGATCTGCCTCATTCGCCGGGGTCATTGACGCCCCGTTTCGCCGCAGGATAGCGGCAAGGGTGCAGTTGGTCCAGAAAAAGGCTTGGCTTTCGGGGTCTTGCACGCCGGAATTGTGTCTTTTCGGCCCATATCTTTTGCCGCGGCGGTATGACCGCGACGGCACGCGGACCATGCCATTGGCCGGGCAGCGCACTGCGGCGTCAGGTCGTCGCACAGCGCATGGACAATCCGCGTGCGCAGGGCATATTGGAGGGCATGGAACGCGATGCGGATATCCTTATCGTCGGCGGCGGGCTGAACGGCCCGGCGCTGGCGCTTGCGCTGGCCCAGGGCGGGTTGCTGCGTGTTTGCGTGATCGACGCGCTGGACGAGGCGCCGCGCCGTGATGCCGGTTTCGACGGCCGCGCCTATGCGCTGGCGATGGCGTCGGTGCGGCTGCTGACGGCCATCGGGCTCTGGCCGGAGCTAGAGGCGCACGCGCAGCCCATTCTCGAGGTCAAGGCCAGCGACGGGCGCGCGGGTGAGGGACCGGCACCATTTTTCCTGCACCTTGACCATGCCGAACTGGAAGAAGGCCCGATGGGCCACATGCTTGAGGATCGTTATCTGCGCCGCGCCCTGCTGGATGCGATGCAGGCCGCGCCGGGCATCACCCATCTGCCGGGGCGCCGCGTGGTGGCACAGGAGGCCGGGCCAGATGCTGTGCGGGTGACATTGGACGATGGCCAAAGCTTGACCGGCGGGTTACTGGTGGGTTGCGACGGGCGCCAAAGCGGCACCGCCCGGCGCGCCGGCATCCGGCGCACCGGCTGGAGCTATGGCCAGACTGCACTGGTTTGCGCCATCGCGCATGATCTGCCCCACCACGGCATCGCGCATCAGTTCTTCATGCCGCCGGGGCCGCTGGCGATCCTGCCGCTGCCGGGCAATCGCAGCTCGATCGTCTGGAGCGAGCGTGACGAGACCGCGCAGATGATCCAGGCGTTGGACGATGCTGCCTATCTGGAGGTGCTGCGCCCGCGGTTCGGGGATTTCCTGGGCGAGATCAGGCTGGAAGGCGCGCGCTTCACCTATCCGTTGGGGCTGTCACTGGCGCAAAGCTTCATCGCGCAGCGTCTGGCACTGGTGGGTGACGCGGCGCATGGGTTGCATCCGATCGCGGGGCAGGGGCTGAACCTGGGGCTGCGCGACGTGGCCGCGCTGGCCGAGGTGGTGCTGGATGCCGCGCGCCGGGGCGAGGACGTGGGCGCGGCCCTCGCGCTGGCAGAGTATCAGCGCTGGCGCCGGTTCGACACCACCACGATGGCGCTGGCAACCGATACGCTCAACCGGGTGTTCTCGAACGACAACGCCCTGCTGCGCGGGCTGCGCGACTTGGGGATGGGGCTGGTCAGCCGAACGCCCGCGCTGCGCCGGCGTATCCTGCGCGAGGCTGCCGGACTCGAAGGGGAACTGCCCCGGCTGCTGCGGGGTCTACCGGCCTGACGGTGCGGGCGGCATCGGGGCCGCCGGGTTCGGGGGCGGCACGGTCTGGCGCGCAAGCTGCACGGCCAGAATCCCCGCCGCGACGATGACCACCCCCACGACATCCAGCGGGCCAAGATGTTCGCCCAGAAGTGCGGCGGCAATAGCCACCCCGAAGAACGGGTTGAGAAAATGGAAGGTTGCGGCGCGCACGGCGCCAATCCGCTCGACCAGTTTGAACCAGACCCAGGTGGCCATCAGGCCGGGCACCAGAACCTGATACAGGAAAGCGCCCACCAGCCCCGCGCTCCAGCGGACCTCATAGCTTTCAAAGGCCAGCGCCGGCCCGGCCAGGAGTGCCGCGCCAACCAGCATCTGCAACCCGACAACCATCAGCACATTCCCGCCCGAGGATGCGCTGCGCAGCGACAATGTTGCGGCGGCCAGCGCGATCACCCCGAGCACACACAGCGCCACGCCAAACAGATCGACCCCGGCACCAAGCCTGCCGCCCATGATGAGCATGACACCGAGGAACCCTGTGACCAGCCCCGCCAGGCCAATCGGCCGCAGCCGGTGCCCCAGAAGCCCCCAGCCCGCCGCTGCAACCAGAAGTGGCATGGTCGAGGCGATGATGACAGCCAGAGAGGCCTCGACCGTCTGCATGGCGACAAAGTTCAGGCCAAGATAAAGCGCGTTCTGGCTGATCCCGAAAAGCACCGTGGCCCGCCACTGCGCCGGGCTGAGGTGCCAGCTTTGCCCCAGCGCCCGCGCCAGCGCCACGCCGATCAACCCCGAAAGCAGAAAGCGCAGTGCCAGCGCCGTCAGCGGCGGTGCATCGAGCACGATGATCCTGGCCGAGGCAAAGGCCGATGACCACATCAGGGAAAAGGCCATCCCCATGAAGATTGCGCGGATATCCATAGCGGCCTTTCCTGCGATCTGCCGCCGGCTTATGCGAAGGATCGCCAAAAGAAAAGAGCCGGCAAAAGAAAAGGGCCGCCCGCAGGCGACCCCGAAAAGGCAAGCTGCGCCAAAGCGGCGCAGTTCAAGCTGATCAGCCGTTGACGCTGTCTTTCAGTGCCTTGGCGATGGTCACCTTGACGACCTTGTCGGCATCCTTGTGGATCTGTTCGCCGGTTGCCGGGTTCAGCACGGTGCGGGCGGGACGCTCGCGCGTGAAGACCTTGCCGATGCCGGGCAGTGTTACCGCCCCGCCGTTGGATACCTCGCGGGTGATCACCGCGGAAATGGCATCGAGCGCAGCCGAGGCGCTTTTCTTGTCCGAACCCATTTCCTCGGCGAGGGTCGCGACGAGCTGAGTCTTGGTCATCGGTTTGGCTGTCATTCTTTCTCTCTCCTGCAGATACCGCCCGTTTGGTCGGGCAATGTTCGCGCGCATCTAGCCCTATCATGACAGCCGTTACAACGATTTTCTGGCGTCACGGGCTGGGGAAAGGGTGTTTTTACAGGCTCTATGGCATCAGAGGAACGCGGTTTCCTCAAAGCTGCGCAGTTTCCGGCTGTGAATGCGTTCAAGCGGCATTTCGCGCAACCGCTCCATCGCGCGCACACCGATCAGCAAATGGCGCGAAACCTGGGTGCGGTAGAAGTCGGTCGCCATGCCAGGCAGTTTCAATTCGCCATGCAGCGGTTTGTCGGAGACACATAGCAGCGTTCCATAAGGCACGCGAAAGCGGAAGCCGTTGGCCGCGATGGTCGCGCTTTCCATGTCCAGCGCAATGGCGCGCGACAGCGACAGCCGCCGCACCGGGCCGGACTGGTCGCGCAACTCCCAGTTGCGGTTGTCGATGGTGGCCACGGTGCCGGTGCGCATGATGCGCTTGAGCTCGAACCCTTCAAGCCGGGTGATCTCGGCCACGGCCTCTTGCAGCGCGATCTGGATCTCGGCCAGCGCCGGAATGGGCACCCAGATCGGCAGATCATCATTGAGCACGTTGTCCTCGCGCAGGTAGGCATGGGCCAGCACGAAATCGCCCAGCCGCTGGCTGTTGCGCAGCCCCGCGCAATGGCCGACCATCAGCCAGGCATGGGGCCGCAGCACAGCGATATGGTCGGTGGCGGTTTTCGCGTTCGACGGGCCAACTCCGATATTGACCAGCGTGATGCCCGAACCGCCCTCGCGCTTGAGGTGATAACTGGGCATCTGCGGTATGCGCGTCAGCGCCGGCAGCGGGGCATCGGGATCGGTGATGACGGCGTTGCCTGGCCCGACCAGCGCGGTATATCCCGAGGCCGGATCGGCCAGCGCCTTGCGGGCGAAGGCTTCGAACTCGTCAACATAGAACTGGTAGTTGGTAAACAGCACATGGTTCTGGAAATGCACCGGGTCGGTTGCCGTGTAATGTGCAAGCCGGGCCAGCGAATAGTCCACCCGCTGCGCGCTGAACGGGGCAAGCGGCGCCGCGCCATCAGGCGCTCGCGGCGCCATGCCGTTGACGATATCGTCGTTGGTCGATGACAGGTCGGGGACATCGAAGATGTCGCGCAGGGGAAATTCCAGCGCCCCTTCCTGCGGGACTTGCAAATCGGGCTCACCCGCCACCGCGAAATGAATCGGGATCGGCGTGCCTGACAGGCCGATGGTGACGGGTACGCCGTGGCTGCGCAGGATCAGATCGATCTGCTGTACCAGATAGTTGCGAAACAGGTCTGGCCTGGTGACGGTGGTGGCATAGGTACCCGGCTCGGCTACATGGCCGAAGCTCAGGCGGCTGTCGGTCTTCGCATAGCTTGTAACTGTAAGGCGGATCTCGGGGTAGAAGGCGCGAAAGCGGCCTTCGGGTGCCGCACCCGCAAGGATGCGGGTGAAATGCCCGGTCAGAAAGTGCGTGGCCGTGGCGTGAAGTTCGCACAGCCGTTCCACGGCCGCCGCGGCATCGGCAAAGGCCTCGGGCGCCGGATGTTCGGGGCTGAAGACGGCCGGGGTGATGTCATCGCGGCTCATGCTGTGTGGTCCGTTACCAGATCGGTCAGCGCAAAACGGGTTACATCGACCAGCCCCTTGTCCGAAATGCGCAGTTCCGGGATGACCACAAGCGCCAGCAGGCTGTGCTGCATGAAGGCGTTGTTGAGCGTGCAGCCACATTCGGCCATGGCCGCAACCATGCCTGCGGCGGCCTTGGCCACCTCGGTCGCGGGGCGGTCCGACATCAGCCCGGCGATGGGCAGGCGCACCTCGGCCAGCGGGCGACCGTCGCGCCAGACGCTGACGCCGCCGCCGATGGCACCGAGCCGGTTGGCGGCCAGTGCCATGTTTTCTCGGCAGGTGCCCACGACGATCATGTGATGGCTGTCATGCGCCACGGTCGAGGCCACCGCCATCCGGCCCTGATACCCAAAGCCCGAGACGAACCCGTTGACCACGCCGCCAGTGGCGCGGTGGCGTTCGACCAGCGCGATATGGGCAATATCCTGCGCCGGGTCGGGCTGGATGGCGCCATCGTTCACGGCCAGCGTTGCGGTCAGCGCCCGGGTGGGGGCCTGGTTCTCGACCACACCGATCACGCGGGCGGTGACCTCGCGCGCGCCCTCGGGGGCAGGGGCGGTAAAATCATCGGCACGCAGCGTGCGTTTCAGGCGCACCGAGCGGCGCACCTCCTCGGGCCAGTCACCATGCGGGCACTCGACGGTGATGCGCCCGTCCTCGGCCGCGCTGACGCCGCGGGCAAAGACCCGCTCGATCGGCAGGCGCCGCAGGTCACTGGTCAGGATCATGTCGCCCGCGCGCCCCGGCGTGATCGACCCGACCTCACGCTCAAGCCCGAAATGGGTTGCGGTGTTGATCGTCGCCATCTGCAGCGCCACCAGCGGGTCGGCGCCGCAATCGATGGCGTGGCGCACCGCGCGGTTCATGTGGCCGTCTTCGACCAACGTGCCCGAATGGCAATCATCGGTGCACAGGATCATGCCGCGCGGGTCGAGGCCCTTTTCGGTGATCGCGGTGATCTGGCTCTCCACGTCATACCAGGCGCTGCCCAGCCGGATCATGGCGCGCATCCCCTGGCGCATCCGGGCGATGGCGTCTTGCTCGCGGGTGCCTTCGTGGTCGTCGGCGGGCCCGCCCGCGGCATAAGCGTGAAAGGCGGGGCCAAGATCGGGACTGGCATAATGGCCGCCCACGGTGCGGCCTGCGTTCTGGGTCGCGGCGATCTCGGCCAGCATCTTTTCGTCACCGGCGATCACGCCGGGAAAGTTCATCATCTCGCCCAGCCCGACGATGCCCGGCCAGGTCAGCGCCTCGGCCACGTCGTCGGGGGTGATCTCATGGCCCGTGGTTTCAAGCCCCGGTGCCGAGGGCGCGCAGGACGGCATCTGCGTGAAGATGTTGATCGGCTGCAACAGCGCCTCGTCATGCATCAGCCGCACGCCGCGCAGGCCGAAGACATTGGCGATTTCGTGCGGGTCGGTAAACATGGTGGTGGTGCCGTGCGGGATCACCGCGCGGGCGAATTCGGCCGGGGTCAGCATCCCGGATTCGATATGCATGTGCCCGTCGCACAGCCCCGGGATCAGATAACGCCCTTCGGCGTCGATCACCTGCGTGTCCTCGCCGATGCAATGGCTGGCATCGGGGCCGACATAGGCAAAGCGCCCCATCGCCACGGCGACGGACCAGCCTTGCAGAACCTCGCGCGTGTGCACCGAGACGACAGCGGCATTCGAGATCACCAGATCGGCGGGCGCGCGGCCTGCGGCCACCGCGATCAGGCGTGGTGCGGCCTCGGGCCAGGAGGGCAAGGGGCGGGGCAGGGGGTGTGGCTGTGTCATGCCCACAGTTGGCACCGCCCGCGCGCGATGTGCAAGACCCAAGCGGGGCTCAGGCCACCTTGAGTGACGCGCCGTCATGCCCGGTGATGCAGGCCTCGACGATGGTGCCCTCGGGCTGCGGCGTGGCAAAGGCCACAGGCGTGAACTGTTCGGTCCGCCCCATGCGCGGGGCTTCCATCAGGATTCGGTGCCGTGCGCCGGCCTGGGCGGCCAGATGCGTGGCCAGCGCGGCCTCGCCGGCTGCGCGCAGCCGGGCGGCGCGGTCGCGGATCACGCTGCCGGGCACCTGTGGCATGCGCGCCGCCGGGGTGCCCCTGCGCGCGCTGTAGGGAAAGACATGCAGGAAGGTCAGGTCGCAGTCTTCGATCAATTTGAGCGAATTCTCGAACATCGCCTCGGATTCGGTGGGAAAGCCCGCGATGATGTCGGCCCCGAACACCATGTCGGGGCGCAGTTGCCGGGCCTCGTGGCAAAAGCGGATGGCATCGTCGCGCAGGTGGCGGCGCTTCATCCGCTTGAGCGTCAGGTCGTCGCCCGCCTGAAGGCTCAGGTGCAGATGCGGCATCAGGCGTCGCTCGGTCGCGATGGCCTCCATCAGCGCCTCATCGGCTTCGATCGAGTCGATGGAACTGATGCGCAGCCGCGGCAGATCGGGCACCAGCCGCAGGATGCGCCGCACCAGATCGCCCAGCCGCGGGCCGCCGGGCAGATCGGCCCCCCAGCTTGTCAGATCGACGCCGGTCAGCACCACCTCGTTATAGCCACTGCCCACCAGCCGCTTGATCTGGTCGACCACCACGCCGGCAGGGACCGAGCGCGAATTGCCCCGCCCGTAAGGAATGATGCAGAAGGTGCAGCGATGATCGCAGCCGTTCTGCACCTGCACATAAGCGCGCGACCGGGTGCCGAAGCCGTCGATCAGGTGGCCTGCGGTTTCGCGCACCGACATGATGTCATCGACCTGCACGCGCTCGGTCGTGCCGATCAGGTCGGGGGCCAGCCCCGCCCAGGTCTCCAGGCGCATCTTTTCCGAATTGCCGATCACATGGCTGACCTCGGGCATGGCGGCGAAGGTTTCGGGCTCGATCTGCGCGGCGCAGCCGGTGACGATCAGCGTGGAGTCGGGGTGTTCGCGGCGCAGGCGGCGGATTTCCTGCCGGGCCTTGCGCACGGCTTCGGCGGTTACGGCGCAGGTGTTGACGATCACCGCGTTCTCGACACCCGCCTGCGCGGCCAGCCCTTTCATCGCCTCGGATTCATAGGCGTTCAGCCGGCAGCCCAGCGTCGCCAGAATGGGGGGCGGGGTGGTCATCGGTGGGCGGCCAGAAAGGCGGGGCTGACCCAGCCGTCAAAGACATGCTCGGTCGGGCCGGTCTTCCACACGCCATCCTCGCGCCAGTCGATTTCCAGCGTGCCGCCATCGACATGCACGGCAACCTTGCGCCCGGTCAGCCCGCGCCGCGCCGCGGCCACCGCCGCCGCGCAGGAGCACGACCCGGAGGCCTGCGTGACACCGGTGCCGCGTTCCCAGATGCGCAGGCGAATCGCATCGCGCGACAGCACCTGCACGACCTCGACATTGGTGCGCTCGGGAAACAGCGGGTGATGCTCATAGCGCGCGCCGAACTGTTCCAGCGGCACGGCCTCGGCATCCTCGACGAAAAAGGTGCAATGCGGGTTGCCCATGCCGGTGGCAACCGGCACGCCCTCGATCGGGAGCTCGAGCGTGTCCATCGCCTCGGACAGGGGGATGTCGCGCCAGTCCAGCAGCGGCGCGCCCATGTTCACCCGCGTCAGCCCGCCGCCGGCATCCTCGGCCAAGAGATACCCGCGCCCGGTGCGGATGCTGAGCCGCATCTTGCCGGTGCGCGCCATTTCCTGCGCTGCGATGCAGCGGGTCGCGTTGCCGCAAGCTGCCGAAAGCGAGCCATCGGCATTGTGAAAGGTCAGCACGAGATCGGCGTCATCCGCATGTTCGATCAGGGCAAGTTGATCGAATCCCACCCCGCGATGCCGGTCGCCCAGTGCCCGGATCAACGCCGCGCCCGGCCGTTCGAGCCCTTCGCGCAGGTCGATCACCACGAAATCATTGCCCAGCCCGTGCATCTTGGCGAAGGGCAGGCTGCCAGGCGTCGGAGCCCCAAGAGAGGTATGCGGTGTCGTATCGGTCATGGCGCGCATATATTGCGGCGTGAAAGGTTTTGCCAGTGGTGACGCAGATCATGCGCGAATTGGCCTTGACCCCCTTTGCCGATCTTTCTAGTTAGGCCGCGAGCGGGCCCGTAGCTCAGTGGTAGAGCAGTTGACTTTTAATCAATTGGTCGGAGGTTCGAATCCTCCCGGGCTCACCATCCCCGGATCATGATGCCGCCCGCCTGCTGATGTGCCGTGCAGCGGCCAACTCCGGCTTGGGCCGCTGTCCTTGCTTGACCGCCCCGCGCCCCCGCGCTACCGGGTGTCAACAATTTTGCGAGAGCGAGGAGACGACATGAGCACCCCTTCCCTGCTGATCCTGCCCGGCGATGGCATCGGCCCCGAGGTCATGGCCGAAGTGCGCAAGGTGATCGACTGGTTCAAGGCGAACCGCGGGCTCGAACTCGATGTCAGCGAGGATATCGTGGGGGGCGCGGCCTATGACGTGCACGGCACGCCGATCACCGAGGAAACCATGGCCAAGGCGCATGAGGTGGATGCCGTGCTGCTGGGCGCCGTGGGCGGGCCGAAATACGACGACCTCGATTTCAGCGTGAAGCCCGAGCGTGCGCTGCTGCGCCTGCGCAAGGAGCTTGACCTCTTCGCCAACCTGCGCCCGGCGCAATGTTTCGAGGCGCTGACGCAGTTTTCCTCGCTCAAGCCCGAAGTGGTGGCGGGGCTCGACATCATGATCGTGCGCGAACTGACGTCGGGGGTCTATTTCGGTGAGCCGCGCGGCATCATTACCGAAAACAACGAGCGCGTGGGCATCAACACCCAGCGTTACACCGAGAGCGAGATCGAGCGCGTGGCGCGGGCTTCGTTCGAACTGGCCCGCAAGCGTAACAAGAAGCTCTGCTCGATGGAAAAGGCCAATGTCATGGAATCGGGGGTTCTGTGGCGCGAGGTGGTGCAGAAGATCGGCGATACCGAATATCCCGACGTGGAGCTGAGCCACATGTATGCCGATGCGGGCGCGATGCAGCTTGTGCGCTGGCCCAAGCAGTTCGACGTGATCGTGACCGACAACCTGTTTGGCGACCTCTTGTCGGATGTGGCGGCGATGCTGACCGGCAGCCTCGGGATGCTGCCCTCGGCCAGCCTGGGCGCGCCTCGGGCCAATGGCCGCCCCAGCGCGATGTACGAGCCGGTGCATGGCTCGGCGCCCGATATCGCGGGGCAGGGCAAGGCGAACCCCATCGCCTGCATCCTGAGCTTCGCCATGGCGCTGCGCTACTCCTATGACCGGGGTGAGGACGCAAAGCGGCTTGAAGACGCCATCGAGAAGGTGCTTGCCGACGGGCTGCGCACTGGCGACCTGCTTGGCCCCAAAGGCGGCACACCCATCGGCACCGCCGAGATGGGCGATGCCATCGTCGCGGCGCTTGCCTCGGCGCAGTGACGTCGCCGCGATTGATGCGGCGCAGTGACGGTGCCGCATGTGTTGCGGCGCATGGCATGGTGAACTGACGCCGCACCCCCCCGGACCCGTACGGAGGCCTGACAATATCACTCGACCCTGGATGCCAAATCCGGGGTCGTTTCGTTTTCGGAGGGCGGGAGCGTGGCCTCATCGCCAAGATCCTCATGCGTGACCGCGTCGACCGCAAGCGACTGGTAATGCACGATCCGCTCAGCGTGTCGGGCGGTCCGGCGCATCCAGCGCAAGGCATCGGTCAACAGGAACAATTCGGCCGCGGTCATGCCCACCACATGCGGCGGGCGGCGTAGCATCACATGGCGCATCCGCGCTTCGAGCAGGCCAAGCCGCCCCTCGAGCCGGGCAAGCCGCTGCGCCAGGGGCCGCCTTTCGGGAGTGGGTCCTTCCGGCTGCTCGGTGGGGGTGTCTGCGCTGGCTGCGGCGGCTGCAGCTGCGGCAGCGGGCTGGGCTTCGGCAAAACGGATCAGCAGTCCGCGCATCAGCTTGACCTGCCGGTGAAGCTTCGGGTCCCTCGCGGCTGTGCGCAGCCGCGCGCCCTGACCGGCCCGGTAAAGCAGCCGACGCAGGTGGTCGAGCAGGTGCAGCAGCGCGTCAAACCGGATCAACCGGCCCTCCTGACCGTCCTCGATGGTGATGCGGGACAGATAGTCTTGCAAGGCATCCAGCGTCTCGGCGGTGATCTCGCGAGTATGCGCCAGCGGGGCCGGATCGCTGCCCGGGCCCAGTGCTTCGGCCAGGGTGATGAAAAGCCGCTCGGCGCTCTCGCGCGCGACGGCGGCTGCGGCGTCCATCGCGGCGCCGGGATCGGACAGCAGCCGCGGATCGAGCCGGTCTGAGGGGCGCGGCACGACCGGGGCGGGGACCATCCATTCGACAAGGCCGGCGAACTGCCGGGTCAGCGGCAGCATCACTGCCGCCCCGGCGAGGTTGAACCCGGTATGAAACGCCACCAGCACGATCTGCGCATCGCCGCCCGCAACCCTGTGCAAAAGAACAGCCGCGCCGAGATCGATCAGCGCAAGCGCCACAAGCCCGGTGGCGACATGATAGATCACATTCGCCAGCGCGGTCTGGCGCACCGCGAGCGAGCCGCCTACAGCCGCCAGCATGGCGGTGAAGCTGGTGCCGATATGCATGCCGATCACCATTGCCGCGGCCTGCTCGAACGAGACCGCGCCGGTGCCCAGCAGCACCAGCGTGCCGACGACCCCCGCACTTGAGGATTGCGTCACCAGCGTGACGATCACGCCGATCCCCAGCAGCTGCAGCCGTCCCGTCAGGGTTGGCGGGGGAAAGCTGTCAGGGGTCAGCCGGTCCTCATAGGCGGCCATGCCGTCCTGCATCATGTCGATGCCCAGGAAGACGAGGCTCAGCCCCGCAAGGGTCGCCGCGATGCGTGCCACCCGCCCCCGCGCCAGCACCCGCACCAGCGCCGAGAGAAACAGCAGGGGCAGCGCCGCAGTGGTCAGTTGCAGCTTGAAGCCCAGCAACAGCACCATCCAGCCGGTGATGGTGGTGCCGATACTGGCCCCGTAAAGGATCCCCAGCGCCTGGCTGAAGCTCAGCAGCCCCGCACCAACGAAGCCCACGGTGGTTACCATGGTGGCGCTCGAAGATTGCACCGCCGCAGTGGCCAGCGCGCCGGTGACCGCCCCCGAGAGCGGGCGATGGGTGAAGCGGCCCAGTACCTGCCGCGCCTGGGTGCTGGCAAGGGTGCGCAAACCCTCGGTCATCGTGTGCATGCCGAACAGGAACAGCCCGATGCCGCCCAGCAGGACAAGAAAATTGCCAGTCATGGGGTTGCGCTTGTCCTTTCTTTCGGCGCGTCGCGAGGGTGCCGTGGCGAAGGTGCATGCTATTTCAAACGCCGTGCCCTGCACCAGCCACGAATGATGCTCTTGCAATACTCCCCGGGAATCGCTAATTGCCGCCACATCGGTCGGAGTGTAGCTCAGCCTGGTAGAGCACTGCCTTCGGGAGGCAGGGGCCGGAGGTTCGAATCCTCTCACTCCGACCAGATATTTCAAGGGTTTGGCCGAAATTCGGGTGCTGCCGGTCCAGGCGGCGGCTGTGAGGCGTTACAGTTTGCAGGCAATTTGCCCGCCAATCACCCACCTTGTGCCGCAACATGCGGCCCACATGCAGGCGCAGGATCGCTCTCCCGGGCCTTGCTGCGGTGCTTGTGTCTGTGGCGTGATTTCCCTGTGCCCGTTGAAACTACTTGACGCGGCCGGTCGCGGTGGCGCCGAGCGCCTGGAAGTTGCGCCAGCCTGCACGCATCCCGACATGACCTGGAATATTTCCCCCGGTGGCGCCGACCTGCCGCTGGGCGTGCGGGCGCGAACCCTTTACAAATTCTTGCGGTCCATCAACGATGGCGGTTCAGACATGTCGGTCGTGGCTGGGCTCTGGCCGATATACTGAACACGGAACGAGGACCCGGCACAGGACAAGACCCGATCATGCCAATCAACGACTTCATGCGGCGCCCGCCACGGGGCGGGTATCTGGAAATGCTCATATATCAAGGCGTCGCCGAGCTGCTTGAGTCATGAATACGCACACTCCCTCCCCCCGCGTATCGGACGAGGTCCGCAAGACGACCTGCTACATGTGCGCGTGCCGCTGCGGGATCGATGTGCACATGAAGGACGGGCAGGTTGCCTATATCGAGGGCAACCGGGATCATCCGGTCAACCGCGGCGTGCTCTGTGCCAAGGGCAGCGCGGGGATCATGCAGGTCAACGCGCCCTCGCGACTGCGTGCGCCGCTCAAGCGTGTGGGGCCGCGCGGCTCGGGGCAGTTCGAGGAGATCACCTGGGAGGAGGCGCTTGAGACGGCAGCCTCCTGGCTCAAGCCGTTGCGCGAGAGCGCGCCCGAGAAGCTTGCCTTCTTCACCGGGCGCGACCAGAGCCAGAGCTTCACGAGCTTCTGGGCGCAGGCCTTCGGCACGCCCAATTATGCCGCGCATGGCGGGTTTTGCAGCGTCAACATGGCGGCGGCGGGCATCTACACGATGGGCGGCGCATTCTGGGAGTTCGGCCAGCCCGATTGGGAGCGCACGCGCCTTTTCCTGCTCTTCGGCGTGGCCGAGGATCACGATTCCAACCCGATCAAGATGGGGCTGGGGCGGCTCAAGGCGCGCGGGGCGCGGGTGGTGTCGGTCAACCCGATCCGCACCGGTTATAACGCGATTGCCGACGACTGGCTGGGCATCACGCCGGGCACCGACGGGCTGTTGATCCTGGCGCTGGTGCATGAGTTGCTCAAGGCCGGGCGTGTCGATCTGGAGTATCTGGCGCGCTTCACCAACGCGCCGGTGCTGGTCAATGCCGGTGACGGCCCCGAGGCGGGGCTGTTCCTGCGCGACGCAGGCGGCAAGCCGCTGGTGATCGACAGCGCCACGGGTGAGGCGGTGCCCTTTGACGCGCCGGGCGTGCTGCCCGATCTGGCCGGCAGCCTGGACCGCGACGGCGCAACCCACCGCAGCGTGTTTCAATTGCTGGCCGAGCGCTACCTCGGCCCCGCCCATGCCCCCGAGGCGGTGGCCGACCGCTGCGGCATCCCCGCGCCGCGCATCCGTGCCCTGGCTGCCGAGATCGCCCGCGCGGCCTTTGACGCGCCCGTTGTCATCGACCAGCCCTGGACCGATTTTCGCGGCATCCGGCACGACCGCATGGTGGGCCGGCCGGTCAGCTTTCACGCCATGCGCGGTATCTCGGCCCATGCCAACGGCTTCCAGACCGCCCGCGCGCTGCACCTGCTGCAGATCCTGCTGGGCACGGTCGAGGCGCCCGGCGGCTTTCGCTTCAAACCACCCTATCCCAAACCGGTCGAGGCACATCCGCGTCCCAACGCCACCTGCCGCCCCGGCACGCCGCTGGCCGGGCCGCATCTGGGCTTTCCGCTGGGGCCGGAAGACCTGTGCATCAACGACGATGGCACGCCCCAGCGCATCGACAAGGCGTTTTCCTGGGAACATCCGATGTCGGCGCACGGGCTGATGCACATGGTCATCCCCAACGCCCATGCCGGCGACCCTTACCGCATTGACACGCTGTTTCTGTACATGGCGAACATGTCGTGGAACTCGTCGATGAACAGCACCGCCGCGATGGCGGCCCTGACCGAGCGCGCCGCCGACGGCGAATATGTGATCCCCCGCATCATTTATTCCGATGCCTATGCCTCCGAGATGGTCGCCTATGCCGATCTGATTCTGCCCGACACGACATATCTGGAGCGCCACGACTGCATCAGCCTGCTCGACCGCCCGATATCCGAGGCCGAGGCGGCGGCCGATGCGATCCGCTGGCCGGTGGTCGCGCCCGACCGCGATGTGCGTGCCTTTCAGTCGGTGCTGATCGATCTTGGTGCGCGCCTGGGGCTGCCGGGCTTCGTCAAGGATGACGGCACTGCCGCTTATGCCGATTACGCCGACTATATCGTGAACCACCAGCGCCGCACCGGCGTGGGGCCGCTGGCAGGCTTTCGCGGCGCGGAGGGCACGCAGGGCGGGCGCGGTGCACCCAACCCGCGCCAGCTTGACCGCTACATCGCCAATGGCGGGTTCTGGGTGACGCATGTCCCCGACGAGGCGGCGTTTTTCAAGCCGTGGAACCGCGTCTATCAGAACTGGGCAGTCGAGATGGGGTTTTATGACGCGCCGCAGCCGTATCTGTTCCAGCTCTACAGCGAGCCGATGCGCCGCTTTCAACTGGCCGCCGAGGGCCACGGCCCCCACCAGCCGCCCGAGCATCTGCGCGAAGGCCTGCGCGCTGCGATGGACCCGCTGCCGCATTGGAGCCCGCCGTTTGGTGCGGACACGGCGCAGGACTACCCGCTGCACGCGCTCACCCAACGTCCCATGGCCATGTATCACAGCTGGGGCAGCCAGAATGCCTGGCTGCGCCAGATCCACGGGGTGAACCCGCTCTATCTGCCCACGCGTGTCTGGCAGGCGCACGGCTTTGCCGATGGGGACTGGGCGCGCGTGACCTCTCCCCATGGCACGATCGAGGTGCCGGTGGCGCATATGGCCGCGCTGAACGAACACACGATCTGGACCTGGAACGCCATCGGCAAGCGCCGCGGCGCCTGGGCGCTTGATCCTGATGCGCCCGAGGCGACAAAGGGCTTCCTGCTCAATCACCTGATCGGGGCCCTGCTACCTGCGCGCGGCGATGGGCATCGCTGGGCCAATTCCGACCCCGTCACCGGCCAGGCCGCCTGGTTCGACCTGCGGGTAAAAATCGAGCGCGTCGCCCCGCGCCACAGCGCCAAACCGCTCTATCCGCCCGTTGGCTCGCCGGTGCCCAAGGGCGTGAGACTGCTGCGCTGGAGGGTTGGCAAATGACCGCGCTGCCTGACACTACCAAACGCAAGCTGGGGCTGGTGATCGACCTTGATACCTGCGTGGGCTGCCATGCCTGCGTGATTGCCTGCAAGGGCTGGAACACGCAAGTGCATGGCGCGCCGCTTTCCGATACCGACCCTTACGGCGCGGCGCCCGAGGGCACCTTCCTCAACCGCATCCACAGCTACGAGGTGCAGCCCGCGAACGCACCGGCGCAGATCGTGCATTTCCCCAAATCCTGCCTGCATTGCGAGGATGCGCCCTGCGTCACTGTCTGCCCCACCGGGGCAAGCTTCAAGCGTGAAGAAGACGGCATCGTGCTGGTCAACGAGGATGATTGCATGGGCTGCGGCCTGTGCGCCTGGGCCTGCCCCTACGGCGCGCGCGAGATGGACGCGGCCGCAGGCGTGATGAAGAAATGCACGCTCTGCGTCGATCGCATCTATAACGAGCATCTGCCCGAAATCGACCGAGTGCCCGCCTGCGTGCGCACCTGCCCCGCCGGCGCGCGGCATTTCGGCGACCTGGGTGATCCCGACAGCGATGTCAGCCAACTGGTGGCTGCGCGCGGCGGGTTCGACCTGATGCCCGAACAGGGCACAAAGCCGGTGAACAAATACCTGCCGCCGCGCCCGCGCGATCAGGGTGCCATCGGGGCGGACGAAGGCGACATCGACGTGCTGGCCCCCTACCTGGCGCCCGTCACCGAAGGCCCCGGCGGGTTTCTCGGCTGGCTCGACCGCGCGCTGGGGCAGCTGCCCGGAGGGCGCGGCTGATGCATCCGGCGACTTCCGTGATCCTGTTCAGCAGCCTCTCGGGGCTGGGCTTCGGCCTGATGGTCTGGCTGGGGCTGGGCTATCCCACTGTCACCGGCTGGAGCGCGTTTGCCTTCTATTTCATCGCCTATGCGCTGGCGGTGGGGGGGTTGATGGCCTCGGCCTTCCACCTGGCCAACCCCAGGAACGCGCCCAAGGCCTTCTCGCAATGGCGCACAAGCTGGCTCTCGCGCGAGGCCTGGGCGGCGGTGATCGCGCTCCTGGTGGTGGCAGGCCACGCCATTGGCGTGATCTTCTTCGCCACGCGCCTGCCGTGGCTGGGCGCGCTGGGGGCGGTGCTGGCGCTGGCTACGGTGCTGACCACTGCGATGATCTACACGCAACTGCGCACTGTGCCGCGCTGGAACACCCCGGCCACGCCGGTGCTGTTTGTCACGCTGTCGCTGGCGGGCGGGGCGCTGCTGGCCGGACAGACCCGGTTTGCACTGCCGCTTTTGCTGCTGGCGGGCGCGGTGCAACTGCTGCACTGGCACCTTGGCGATCGCCGCGCCGCCAATCCTGCCTCCACCCGCGCCAGCGCCACGGGGCTGGGCCATATCGGGCAGGTGCGCCTCTTCGAGCCGCCTCATACCGGCACCAACTATCTGATGCGCGAAATGGTCCACGAGATCGGGCGCAAGCACGCGCGCAGACTGCGCGTGCTGACCATTCTTCTCATGATCGTGCTGCCGGTGATCTTGCTGGCGCTGTCCTTCAGCCACTGGCTGGCGGCGGTGGCCGTGATCGCACACCTCGCCGGCGCGATCACATCAAGATGGCTGTTCTTTGCAGAGGCAGAGCACAGCGTCGGACTCTACTACGGCAAGGGAAAATAGCCCGTGCCCGCGCGCAGTATTGCGCGGCTTCGCGTCAGCTTATGAACACGGCGGCCAAAGTGCAGATGATTGCCTGCGCCGCCGGCCCCCTGCGGAAGTAACCAGATTGAATTGTCTGTACGGATAATTTTCTTCGGCTTTCCGAGGCCGCAGGCTACCCCTTGCATGGGTTGCCACATCCAGAATCCGGATCCGGGTGGCGCGTATTGAGGGGACGAACCCCAATCGCTTGATGCTTTCAGGAAGAAAACAAAACACGAAAAACAAGACCATCAAGGCAATCGCCGGTGCCACGCTTGGCGTGGCGCTGTCGGCTGGCGCTGTGGTGGCGCAGGATTACCCGACGCAGGAAATCCGGTTGGTGCTGCCCTATTCAGCGGGTGGTGGCTTCGATACTGCCGCGCGGATGATTGCGCCCCACATGGAAAAATACCTTGGCGAGGGCACCCCAGGTGCTCAACCTGTCGATGGCCAATCGTGTCCTCGTCGCCCCGCCGGGAACGCCAGAACCGATCATGACCGCGCTGCGCGATGCCTTCGATCAGGCAGTGGCCGACCCGGATTACCAGCAGCAACTGGCGGATGCGAATATCCCGTCATCCCCGATGAACTGGGGAGATCTCGAGGAATTGCGCGAGGGCGCCCATGAATCGATGCTCGTCTATGAAGAGCTGCTGAAAAGCCTGAACTGAGGCGTGCGTGCTCCGGGGGCGGTGCAACGCGCCCGGGGCAATCGCATTCCCCCCCGCTGATCCAGGCGGCCTTGTCCCGTCCTGCGCGACGGCTGCGCAGGACGGGCAGCGCACCCTCAAGGCTTGCAGTCAAGGAGCCAAGAATGCTTGAGCACGCCATTCCGGCACTGGTGCAGATCCTGAGCTTTCCAACGATCTGGTTTCTGATCGGCGGAGCACTTTTGGGTTTCCTGTTCGGAATCCTGCCGGGGCTGAGCGGGCCGCAGGTGCTGGCGCTGCTTCTGCCGGTCACTTTCGCGATGGATTCAGGGCAGGCCATCGTGATGCTCATGGGGGCGGCGGGGGCCACGGCCTTTGGCGGCTCGGTCACGGCGATCCTGATCAATGCGCCCGGAACTGCGCAAAGCGCGGCGACCGTGTTCGACGGTTATGCGCTGACCCGAAAGGGGCAGGCGGGCTATGCGATCGGGGCGGCTGCGGCGGCCTCGGTGCTCGGGGCCATCGTCGGGGCAGCGATCCTGACGCTGAGCCTGCCGCTGGGCCGGCAGCTGGTGCTGGCGTTCTCATTCCCCGAGTATTTCATGCTGTCGATCATGGGGCTGGCCATGATCGCCATACTGGCCCAGGGCAACCCGTGGAAGGCCATTCTGGCCGCGGGGTTCGGCTTTTCGCTGTCCTTCATCGGGATCGACCAGCAATCGGGGACGATCCGCTATACCTTCGGCTGGGATTACCTGTGGGACGGCATCAAGCTGGTGCCGGTCATCATCGGCCTTTTCGCGATTGCCGAGGCGATCTCGTTGATGTCCACGCGCGGCGCGATCTCGCGCGAGCGGCCCAATACCACCTTGTCGGGCATCTTCTCGGGCATTGGTGCGGTATTCCAGAACTTCGGCCTGTTTCTGCGCAGCGCGCTGATCGGCACGGTGATCGGCATCATCCCCGGCGTGGGCGGCGCGGTCGCCAATTTCGTGGCCTATGGCAATGCGGTGGCCACTGCCCGCGACAAGAGCGGCTTCGGCAAGGGCGACATTCGCGGCGTGATCGCCCCCGAAGCCGCCAACAACGCCAAGGACGGCGGCGCGTTGGTGCCGACGCTGATCTTCGGCATCCCCGGCAGCCTCGAGATGGCGGTGCTGCTGGGCGCGCTCACGTTGCACGGCATCAACCCGGGGCCGCGGCTGATGCTGGATCACGGCAATGTCGCGCTGCTGCTGATTTATGCGCTGGTGCTGTCCAATATCGTGGTGGGGATCGTCGGCATCGCCATTGCCAAGCCGCTCACCTACCTGACCAGCCTGCGCACTGTGCTCATCGCGCCGATCATCATGGTGCTGGGACTGGTAGGCGCCTATGCCACCAACGGCTATATCGAGGATGTGATCATCGCGCTGGCCCTTGGCGTGATCGGCTACTTGATGATGCGGTTCAATTATTCGCGCATCGCGCTGCTGATCGCGCTGGTGCTGGGGCCGTTGCTGCAAAACAGTTTTCACCAGACGAATGACCTCTGGGGGCCGGTGGGCTTTTTCAACAGGCCGATCTCGCTGGGGCTGTTTGCGATCACGGTGCTGATCCTCTGCCTGCCGGGGCTGCTGAAACTGATCCGCCGCGCAAGGAGCACGCCATGAGATTTTCCGCCTCGGCCGCCGTCACTATTGTCCTTGTGATCTTCATGGCGGTTTTGCTTTACGTTGCGCAAGGCTATGGGCCGCGCGCGCGGCTGCTGCCGCAGTTGCTGGCCTCGGTGATGCTGGTGATGGCACTCATCCAGTTGGTCGGCGAGTTGTTCCCCGCCGCGCGCCGGTTCCTGCCCTTCCTCGAACAGGAAAGCCTGATTGCCAACAAGCGCACGCAGGACATATCCGAGGATGTGCGCGCGGTGATGGATGCAAACCGCGACAGCCCTGCGGATGCGGACCGGGAATCTGCCGCGATCGGCCAGCCGGGCACCTTCTGGATGCCGGCTCTCTCAATCGGGGGGATGATCCTGTTTGTTGCGCTTCTGCACTACACCAGCTTCCGGATCGCGGTGCCGGTGTTCCTGTTCAGCTTCATCTATATCGTCGCGCGGCAGACCTTTCTTGCATCGCTGGCCGTCGCCGTGACCGTCGGGTTGGCCATGTTCGTGCTGTTCGACCTGGTGCTCGGCGCGCGGATCTGACTGTGCGCCGAAGACACACGCGCAGCGCAATCCGCCCCCTCGCCCCCCCGAACCGGTGAGTGCCGGCGCGCGCGCAGCCGGCCTGATGCGGCGCAATGGAAAAAAGAGCGAAAGCATTGTCTTCAGCCGGCAGCGGCGGGTGGCGGTCGCTGCCGAACGGTGCCCGCGAAGGGTCATGTTTGACATATCTATGTGCAGAGCTTATTTGTGAGCATTGCCTTTCAGGATATGCTCATGATCACATCTGCACAGATGCGCGCCGCCCGCGCCCTTCTTGGTATTGATCAAAAACAGCTTGCGGAATTGTCGGGATTGTCGGTTCCGACGATCCAGCGCATGGAGGCAAGCGAGGGTAATGTCCGCGGTGTTGTGGACAGCCTGATAAAGGTCGTTGCCGCGCTCGACCGGGCCGGTATCGAACTGATTGGGGAAGGCGCGACAAGCACGGGCGGCGGGCGCGGTGTCCGGCTGAAAGGCGCTATCGACCAATCCTGATCCATCACGCCGCGACGGCGACCGCCGACACCTTGCCGACGATCCTGCCGCGCACCATCAAGGGTGCAGCAAGAAATGACCAAAAAGACCATCCGACACGGCCAGCACGACGATACGCCGGGCTTCGCAGAACTGTTCACGCCGAAACTGTTCACGGTACTGCGCGAAGGCTACGGGTTGCGCCATCTGCGCACGGATGCGCTGGCGGGGTTGACCGTGGCGATCGTGGCGTTGCCGCTTTCCATGGCGATCGCGATCGCCTCGGGCGCGTCACCGGCGCAAGGGCTTTACACCGCTATCGTGGGCGGGTTCCTGGTATCGCTGCTGGGCGGGTCACGTTTCCAGATCGGCGGGCCGGCGGGCGCGTTCATCGTTCTGGTGGCCGGCACCGTCGCGCTGCACGGGATGGAGGGGCTGATCCTTGCGACCTTCCTTTCGGGGCTGATGCTGGCCGCGGTCGGTTTTCTGCGGCTTGGCACCTTCATCAAGTTCATTCCCTTCCCGGTCACGGTAGGCTTTACCGCCGGGATCGCCGTCATCATCTTCGCCAGCCAGATCAGAGAGCTTTTCGGCCTGTCACTGCCGCATGAGCCGGGGGAACTTCTGGAAAAGATACCTGCGCTCTGGGCCGCACGGGAAAGCGTCACACCGGCCACCCTTGCGCTTTCGCTAGCCACGATCGCGCTCATTTTATGGCTGCGCCGCTGGCGCCCGCACTGGCCGGGAATGCTGATCGCTGTTGTGGCGGCATCAATGTCCGCAGCCCTTCTGGCGCTGCCGGTCGAGACGATCGGCAGCAAATTCGGCGGCATCCCTTCGTCACTGCCTGCGCCGCGGTTGCCTGATCTGTCGATGGCCAAGGTGATTGCGGTGCTGCCCGCCGCGCTTTCCTTCACGCTGCTGGGCGCCATCGAGTCGTTGCTGTCGGCAGTCGTGGCCGACGGAATGACCGGGCGTCGGCATCGTTCGAATTGCGAGCTTGTCGCCCAGGGGGTGGCCAATTGCGGCTCGGCCCTTGTCGGGGGCTTTTGTGTCACCGGTACCATCGCCCGCACCGCGACCAATGTGCGCGCGGGGGCCCACGGCCCCATTGCGGGTATGCTCCATGCGCTGTTTCTGCTGGTATTCATACTTGCTGCGGCGCCGCTTGCCGCGTTCATCCCGCTGGCTGCGCTGGCGGGTGTTCTGGCCATCGTGGCCTGGAACATGATCGAGAAACAGGCCATCGCGGTCTTGCTGCGCTCGGGCTGGGGCGAGGCCACCGTTCTTGGCACCACCTTCTTTCTGACCATCTTTCGTGACCTGACCGAGGCGATCATTGTCGGCTTTGCGCTCGGTTCGGTGCTGTTCATCCACCGCATGAGCCGGATCACCGAAGTCGCCACGCAAACCGCCTTTGTAAGCCGCGACGAGGCCGATGCTGCGCGCCCGCGCGAAACCTATGACCGTCATCAGGCCTCTGACCCGGAGGCCGTGATCTTCCGCATCAACGGCGCGCTTTTCTTTGGGGCGACGGCTTCGATCGGCTCGGTGCTTGACCGAATCCAGGACAGCCACAAGGTGCTGATCGTGGATTTCTCGGCCGTGCCCTTTCTCGATTCGACGGGGGCCAACATGATCGAGGGGCTGGCCTACAAGGCTGGCAAACGCGGCGTCACGCTCTGGCTTACCGGTGCGCGCCGCGACATTCGGCGCGCCCTTCTGACCCATGGATTGCGGCGCCCGCGTGTCCACTACGCCGCGAATGTCGAGGATGCGCTGGCCAGATCCCGTGGCGCCGCCCCCGGAGCGCGGAAGGCGGCCCGAAAGGCTGAGCCACTGCCCGTGTCCTGATCGTGGCGGTTGGTATCAGCGCCCCGAGGGGTCGCGCAGCAACCGGCAGGAGCCAGGCCGGATAGGCGAAATCCGGGGCCGGCGCATTTGTCAGGTCAGAGCCGCTGCCAGATCACCACGGCCAGCAGGATCACGGCGGCCATGCGTAGCACCAGATGCCACTGGTGGTTCCACAATGCCTGTTCTTCGGCTTCGGGCCTGCGGGGGTAAAGCGGCGCGGGCTCGGCCACGGCCACCGCCAGCAGCAGATAGACCGGCAGCCCCAGCGCGGGCGCCAGCAGCCCGCCGGGCAGGACCAAGATGGGCGCGATGCCCAGCATCACCACCGGCATGGCATAAAGGCGCAGCCGGTCACCGGGGTTGTCCATGCGGTTGGAGCTGCGGTCATACTCGGCGATACGATCAGTGTCGCCAGTCGGGCCGAAAACGCCCGTCACGGCGGCGATCAGAGCAAAGAACGCGCCGCCCATCAGTGCCGAGATCAGCCATGAGGCGGGGGTTTCGCGCGCACCTTCGGCCCCGACGACCAGCATCAGCGCCATGAAGAAGGCGCCCTGCACCAGCCCCAGATGCAGCCGCTCGCGCATGGTCCATCCACCGTCGGCGCGCGGAATGGCATAGCTCTTGCGAAACTCCCCGGCTGCCAGAAGCACCGCGACCAGCACCACCTGAAACGCCCAGAAGGCAATGTCCCCACCCGGCCCGGGCCAAAGCAACGCGGCAAGCAGCATGATCGCGGCCAGAACGATTGCGTGGGCCGGGCGCAGGGTGAGTGCAGGCATCTCTGTCACCTTCGGTCATGGCCCCCCGCAGCAGCGGGCGGCAAGCACCGCCTCGGCCTTGCGTGGCGGTGCTCCGGCGCTGTCAGTAGCGGTAGTGCTCGGGTTTGAAGGGCCCTTCGGGTGTCACGCCGATATACTCGGCCTGCTCGTCGCTCAGTTTGCTCAGTCGCGCGCCGACCTTGTCGAGGTGCAACCGCGCGACCTTTTCGTCCAGATGCTTGGGCAGCACATAGACCTTGTTTTCATACTGATCGCCGCGCGTGAACAACTCGATCTGCGCCAGCACCTGGTTGGTAAAGCTGGCCGACATCACGAAGCTGGGGTGCCCGGTGGCATTGCCCAGGTTCAGAAGCCGCCCCTCCGACAGCAGGATGATCCGCGCGCCCGAAGGCATCTCGATCATGTCCACCTGGTCCTTGATGTTGGTCCATTTGTGGTTCTTCAGCGCGGCGACCTGAATCTCGTTGTCGAAATGGCCGATATTGCCGACGATGGCCATGTCCTTCATCTCGCGCATGTGCTCGATGCGGATCACGTCCTTGTTGCCGGTGGTGGTGATGAAGATGTCGGCGGTCTTGACCACATCTTCCAGCGTGACAACCTCGAACCCGTCCATCGCGGCCTGCAGCGCGCAAATCGGGTCGACTTCGCTGACCTTGACGCGGGCGCCGGCGCCGCGCAGCGACGCGGCCGAACCCTTGCCCACATCGCCATAGCCGCACACCATCGCGACCTTGCCGGCCATCATCGTGTCGGTGGCGCGGCGGATGCCGTCGACCAGGCTTTCCTTGCAGCCATACTTGTTGTCGAACTTCGACTTGGTGACGCTGTCGTTGACGTTGATCGCCGGGAAGGGCAGGTGGCCCTTTTCCATCATCTGATAGAGGCGGTGCACCCCGGTGGTGGTTTCCTCGGTCACGCCCTGGATGGCGTGGCGCTGGCGTATGAACCAGCCGGGGCTTTGCTTGATCCGCTTGCGGATCTGGGCAAACAGCGCGACCTCCTCATCGCTGCCGGGGTTGGCGATCAGGTCTTCCTCGCCTTCCTCGACGCGCGCACCCATCAGGATGTAAAGCGTGGCGTCGCCGCCATCATCGAGGATCATGTTGGCGGGCTGGTTGCCGAAGTCAAAGATCCGGTCGGCGTAATCCCAGTATTCCTCAAGCGTCTCTCCCTTGACGGCAAAGACGGGCACGCCGGATTCGGCGATCGCCGCCGCGGCATGATCCTGCGTCGAGAAGATGTTGCACGAGGCCCAGCGCACATCGGCCCCCAGCGCGACCAGCGTCTCGATCAGAACGGCCGTCTGGATGGTCATGTGCAGGCTGCCGGCGATGCGCGCGCCCTTGAGCGGCTTGGCGTTGCCGAACTCCTCGCGCAGGGCCATCAGGCCGGGCATTTCGGTCTCGGCAATGGCGAGTTCCTTGCGGCCATAGTCGGCCAGAGAGATATCCTTGACGATGTAGTCCTTCGACATGCGCCTTGCGCTCCTTGACAATAAGGTCTGTTGACGGCGACTTAGCACTTGACCCGTTCCACGGCAACTGCGCCGCGCTCGCCAAGACAGCCTTGAAGGACAAGCCTTGAAGATCATTGAACAGACGCAACCGGCACGCTTTGACAAGGCGGTCGTGTTCTGCTGTGACGATAATTACCTGCCCTTCGCCCTGTTTGCCGCACGCCAGATCGCGCTGCTGCCGGGCGAACGGGACTACGATATCTGTATCGTGTCGGCCGATATGGTCGACCTGCCGCAGTCGTTGCAAGGTTTGGGGCTGCGTGTTTGTCGCGTGGACCTTGACGACATGTTCGAGGGCCAGAGCCTGAACGGTCATTTCACGGAGGCTTCGTATATCAGGCTCGGGTTGCCAATGGCGATTGGCGACGCCTATCGCAGGATACTCTATCTGGACTCGGATGTTTTCGTCGAAGGCGGCGATCTATCGGCCCTCATGGAGATCGATATGGGCGCGCACTGCGTTGCGGCGGTGCGCGATATCTGGCAATGGTTCACGCCCGGTCGCCCAGCGGCCGAGTTCGATACCGCCGGGTTGTCTCAGGCAAGTTATTTTAACTCCGGGGTGCTGGTGATCGACAGCGCCGCCTATCAGCTCCAGAATATCCTTGATCAATGCCTAGAAACCGGGCGCAGGCTGAATGGGAAACTCTTGTTGGTCGACCAATCCCTGCTCAACATAGCCCTGCACAAAAAATGGGCTGAATTGCCGCCCAAATGGAATTGGCAGCTTTCCATGAAACGCCCCTTCTTTGAACAGATAGAGGGGCCCAACATCATCCATTTCATATCCTGGGCAAAGCCTTGGAACGGGGATGCAAAAGGCGGCCTTCCCCCCCGCTACCGCAAGGCCTACGCCCGATTCCTCAAGGCCTACTTTCCCCATATCCAGGTCGAGGAGCCCACCCGCAACCGCCTGCGCGAGCCGCTGTCGCTGCTGATCATCCTGCTGCGCCACGTCGCCACGCGCCGAAAGCTTCTACGCTACCTCGATCGCTTCGCCCACGACCTCGACGTGAAGACATGAGCCGACAACCCCGCGCCTGGCAGAGGATGCTTTCGGGCCGCAGGCTCGATCTGCTCGATCCCACGCCGATGGATATCGAGATCGAGGACATCGCCCACGGGCTGGCCTTTGTCGCGCGCTGGAACGGTCAGACCACCGGCGAGTGGCCCTATTCGGTGGCCGAGCATTCGTTGCTGGTCGAGGCGCTTTTCCGGGCCATCGCGCCGGGGCAGCATCCGCGCTGGCAACTGGCAGCGCTGCTGCATGACGCGCCGGAATACGTGATCGGCGACATGATCAGCCCTGTAAAATCGGCGGTGGGCGAAAGCTACGGCGCGCTCGAGGCGCGGCTCGCGGCGGCCATCCATATCCGGTTCGGCCTGCCTGCGGTGCTGCCTGCGCGCATCAAGGCGGCGATCAAGCGGGCCGACCGGCTTTCGGCCTGGGCCGAGGCAACCCAGATCGCCGGCTTTTCCCGGGCCGAGGCCGATCGCTTTTTCGGCAAGCCTGCGGGCGCGCATCTGAAGGGCCTGCATATCGCGCCACGCCCGCCGGTCGATGTGCGCGCGGCCTTCACCCGCCGCCACGCCGAACTGCTTGCCGCGATCGACCGCGCCTGAGTGCGCCCGGCACAAGCGAATGCTTGCACAAGCCGCGCCTGCATCGGACAAGAGGGCAGGACAAGCAGGAAGGGGCAGCGATGATTCCGGTCCGGGGATACGAGGGGCGCAGGCTTGCCGTTCTGGGGCTGGGGCGCTCGGGCATGGCCACCGCGCGCGCACTGGCTAACGGCGGGGCCGAGGCGCTGGTCTGGGACGACAGCCCCGAGGCCCGCGCCCGCGCCGAGGCCGAAGGGCTGACCCTGCACGACCTTTCCCGCCCCGGCGCGTTCGAGCATGTTGCCGCCTTGATCGTCAGCCCCGGTATCCCGCATCTTTACCCTGCGCCCAACCGCCATGTTGCCGCTGCGCTCGATGCCGGGGTGCCGGTGGATAACGACATCGGCCTTTTCTTCCGCTCGCTGGGGCTGGGCGAATGGGTGCGCTTCGACCAACCACCGCGCGTGGTCGCGGTGACCGGATCGAACGGCAAATCCACCACCACGGCGCTGATCGCTCACATCCTGGCCGCTGATGGCCGCCCGGTGCAGATGGCGGGCAATATCGGGCGCGGGGTGCTCGATCTCGACCCGCCCGTGGATGGCGAGGTGATCGTGCTGGAGCTGTCCTCCTACCAGACGGAACTGGCGCGCGCGCTCACCCCCGATATAGCGGTATTCACCAACCTTACCCCCGACCACCTGGACCGCCACGGCGGCCTTGGCGGCTATTTCGCGGCCAAGCGGCGCCTCTTTGCCGAGGGCGGACCCGACCGTGCGATCATCGGCGTGGACGAGCCCGAGGGCCGGTTTCTCGCCGGGCAGATGGCCGAGGCGGCCGAGGATGCCCGCGTGATCCGCACCTCGTCAGGGCGCAAGCTGACCGGGCCGGGCTGGATGGTCTTTGCCCGCAAGGGGTTTCTGGCCGAATGGCGCAAGGGGCGGCAGGTGGCCGCAAGCGATCTGCGTGCGCTGCCGGGGCTGCCGGGGGCACATAACCACCAGAATGCCTGCGCCGCCTGGGCGGTGGCGCGCACGCTCGGGATGGCACCGCGCGCGATCGAGGCCGCGCTGGCCAGTTTTCCGGGTCTGCCGCACCGCTCGCAACTGGTGGCCGAGGCCGGCGGTGTCCGCTACGTCAACGATTCCAAGGCCACCAATGCAGACAGCGCCGCGCGCGCCCTGGCGGCGTTCGACCGTATCCGCTGGATCGCGGGGGGGCTGGGCAAGGATGGCGGCATTGCCGCGCTCGTCCCGCAACTGGGCAATGTGGTCAAGGCCTATCTGATCGGGCATTCGGCACGCGACTTTGCGCTGCAGATCGGCGACTGCCCGCACGAGATCTGCGAAACCATGGAGCGCGCCGTGGCCCGCGCCAGCGCCGAGGCCGCACCGGGCGAGACCGTGCTGCTGGCCCCTGCGGCGGCCAGCTTCGACCAATACCGCGATTTCGAGGCCCGCGGCGAGGATTTCATGGCCCGCGTGGCAGAAGTGCTGGGCAACCGGAGCTGACCGCAACGGGGCTTGCGTCTGGCAGCACGGCAGTGAAAGGCGGCAAACCGACCTCATCACCGGGCAGGGCCGCGTTGACCATCGCTGCCTGATTTGATGGAGTGAACAGGTCCAGATGGGTTGAGAAGCCTGTGCCGGTCGGGCGTGCCACCACTTGCCGGGCAGGCGATGGCACAGATCGAACAGGCCGTATGGAGATCGTCATGCTGGGCGCCATCGCCGGGGACATCATCGGATCGCGGTTCGAGGGCCACGTGCGCCCGCCACGGGATTTCGAACTGTTCCACAGGCAGTGCCGCTTTACCGATGATACGGTCTGCACGCTCGCCATCGCCGAGGCGATGCTGGGCGGGCGCAACTTCGCGGCCACGCTGCGCGATTTGGTCCGCCGGTATCCGGATGCGGGTTACGGGGGCATGTTCTTGCGCTGGGCGTTCTCCGACGATGCGCCAGCCTATGGAAGTTGGGGCAACGGGGCACCGATGCGGGGCTCGGCCGTCGGCTGGTGGGCCGAAACCGAGGCCGAGGCGCTGGATCTGGCCGCCGCGCAGGCGTCGGTCAGCCACGACCACCCGCACGCCGTCGCCGCCGCGCAGGCCGTGGCGCTTGCGATCCTTTTGCTCAGGCAAGGAACGCAGCGCGAAGGCGTGCGTGACCGCCTGGAGCGGGATTTCGGCTATGATCTGCGCCCCGAGGCCGCGCTCAAGCGCGGCGGCTTCGACGTTTCGGCTGCCGGAACGATGCCCCCGGCGCTGGTCGCCGCGTTCGAGGCCGACAACTGGGAGAACGCGGTGCGCACAGTCATCTGTCTTGGCGGCGACACCTATACGCTTGCCTGTATCGCCGGCTCCGTGGCCGAGGCCAAATTCGGCGTGCCGTGCGAGATCGCGGAACAGGCGCGCGCCCGGCTGACGCCGGATCTGGCCGCCGTGCTCGACCGTTTCGACGCGCGCCGCCCGGGAGACCACTGAACCGTTCATGCCGCTTGCGGCACGGGCATCCTCCAGCACGAGGCGCGCCGATTCCCGCATGCGATTCTTCACCGGCTCAGCCGGGTGCGAGGGGTATTCGTAGCGCTCAAGGCTTACATCGTTGGGTCAGGTCAAGCCGCATAGCGGTCTGATCGTCGGGGTATTCCTCGTGACAGCTCGGGCAGACCATGGCCGGAATATCCCGGATCACGGCCAGCGAGCCCTGCGCGTGGAAAACGGTCGTGATCGGGCTTGCGACGCGGTCGGCCTCTCCACAAGCCGGGCAGGCCGCCGCATTATCAGGGCGGTCGCTGCCATCGCCATGCGGGCGGTTCGCGGCAGGCGCCTGGTTGGCGCATTGTTCGTGCTTCATGTCCATCACCTTCAGGTCGGCATTGCGACCGGTCCGCAGGGGGTGGGCCGGCCTTGCAGCAGATGTTTACCGGATCGCGCTGCATCCTGGCGCGCACCTCGCGCTCGGGTCGGAACGAGGTGATCGCCAGCGGGTCGTAGCCAAAGGCGCCAAGCTCGCCCACCCGCGCGCCCGGAACGACAGCGCCGACCCCTGCGCCAGATCCTTGCGCTCGATCGGGACCGAAACCCGGATGCAGCTTTGATCCGCGGCGAACTTGCACGCGATCTGGGGCCAGCGCAGATGTGCCGTCGTTGACGGCGCTCAATTTCCAGCGTGCCGGGATATGCTAGCCTTGCCTCCGATCGCATGGAATCGGGGTTCCGGGGGCTTTTGGCCGGTGCCGCGGAGGCAAGGAGCACAGGCAGATGGAGTTCGAACCTATCCGCAAGACCAAAGCCGCGCGTGACGCCGCGGCGGACAATTCCGAGGCCCGCGCGGCGTTTTCCTGGGAGGACGCGCGCAGGCGGCTGGCCGGACTGCCCGGCGGCGGGCTGAACATTGCCCATGAAGCGGTGGAGCGGCACCTGCCCGAACATGCCGACCAGGTGGCGATCCGCTGGCTGGGCCGCGAGGATGGGGCGCGACGCGAGATCAGCTATGGCGATCTGGCCGCCGAGGCCAACCGCTTCGCCAACGTGCTGGCCGAACACGGGCTGGAGCGCGGCGACCGGCTGTTCACGCTGATGGGCCGCGTGCCCGCGCTTTACACCGCCACGCTGGGCGCGCTCAAGGCCGGGCTGGTGGTCAGCCCGCTGTTTGCCGCCTTCGGCCCCGAGCCGGTGCGCGCGCGCATGGAGATCGGCGAAGCCAGCGTACTGGTGACCACCGCGGCGCTTTACCGGCGCAAGGTGGCCGATTGGCGCGATGATCTGCCATCGCTGAAGCTGGTGCTGATCGTGGGCGATGAGGCGCCCGAGGGCTGCGTGGCGCTCGGCCCGGCAATGGCCGAGGCGTCGGACACGTTCGAGACTGTCGCAACCGATACCGAGGACATGGCGCTTTTGCATTTCACCTCGGGTACCACCGGCAAGCCCAAGGGGGTGGTGCATGTGCATGGCGCGGTGGTGGCGCATGTGGAAACCGGGCGGATGGCGCTCGATCTGCGGCCGGGCGATACCTACTGGTGCACCGCCGATCCCGGCTGGGTCACGGGGATGAGCTACGGCATCATTTCGCCGCTGGCCAACCGGGTCACGATGATCGTGGACGAGGCCGAGTTCGATCTGGAGCGCTGGTATTCCATCCTTGAGCGCGAGGGCGTGCAGGTCTGGTACACCGCGCCGACGGCAATCCGCATGATGATGCGCGCCGGCAAGGCGGCGGCGAAGGGGCATGATTTCTCGGCCCTGCGCTTTGCCGCCAGCGTCGGCGAGCCGCTCAACGCCGAATGCGTGGTCTGGGGGCACGAGGTGTTCGGCAAGCCGTTCCACGACAACTGGTGGCAATCCGAGACCGGCGGCATCATGATCGCCAACACGCCCTCGATGGATATCAGGCCCGGCTCCATGGGCAAGCCGCTGCCGGGGATCGAGGCCGGCGTGGTCGAGCGCGATAACGACACCTTGCGCGAACTGGAGGCGGGCGAGATCGGCGAACTGGCGCTGCGCGAGGGCTGGCCGTCGATGATGCGCGGCTACCTGCACGAGAAAGAGCGTTACGCCAAGTGCTTCGCCGATGGCTGGTATCTGACCGGCGATCTGGCGATGTGCGACGAGGACGGGTATTTCTGGTTCATTGGCCGCGCCGACGACCTGATCAAGTCGTCGGGCCATCTGATCGGCCCGTTCGAGGTGGAAAGCGCGCTGATCGAGCACGAGGCCGTGGCCGAGGCCGCGGTCATCGGCATCCCCGACGAGACCGCCGGTGAGGTGGTCAAGGCCTATGTCACGCTCAATGCGGGCTTCGAGGCCGACGAGGAGACCGAGCGCGCCATCCGCGGCCATGCCCGCAAGCGGCTCGGCCCCGCCGTTGCCCCGCGCGAGATCGTGTTTCGCAACAGCCTGCCCAAAACGCGTTCGGGCAAGATCATGCGCCGGTTGCTGAAAGCGCGCGAGCTTGGCCTGCCCGAGGGCGACATCTCGACCCTGGAGGGCGACGAAACATGAGCGAACGGTGGTTTTCGATACTCCAAGGCCTCGGCAGCGGTGACGCGGCCATTCGCGGCACGCTGCACCATTTCGATGAGAGCGTCGCCGGGTCTTGACCGGCAGGCGCCACGCGCTGGCCGGAATTTGCATGGGTGTCGGGCAGGGCATCGCCACTGCCCTTGAACGATTTGGCGTTCACCCAGAGAAAGGCTGATCTGCGGTTATGCAATTAACACGTCTGGTCACTTTCCTGCACCCCCGTATTGGCTTGATAAGGACGCTGCGGGCAATGCGAGCCCGTGCGAAAGCCAAGAAGGAGCCAAGCCCGTGATATCCGGACTTACCCCAGATCAGGCCGAACTGGCCCATGCCGTGCGCCGTTTTGCCGAAGGTGAGCTGGCCGAGGGCGCGCTGGCGCGGGCCCACTCTCTGGAATACCCATGGGACGTGGCCGAGAAGCTGGCCGCGATGGGCATGCTTGGGATAACCATTCGTGAAGACGACGGCGGCGTCGGTGGCACCTTGATGGATGCCGTCATCACGATCCAGGAGCTTGCCATGGTCTGCCCGAAAAGCGCCGATGTCGTGCAGGCCGGAAACTTCGGCCCGATCCGCACTTTCGCCGAATTCGCATCGCCCGCCCAGAAGGAACGCTGGCTGCCCGATCTGCTGGCGGGCAAGAAACTGATCTCGCTGGGCATGAGCGAGCCGGATGCGGGCTCTGCGGTCACGGAGCTCAAGACAAGCGCGCGTGAGGATGGCGACGGCTATGTGCTCAACGGCTCCAAGGTTTTTTCCACGCATAGCCCCCATGCCGACCTGTTCCTGATCTACGTCCGCTTCGGGCCGGGCACGAAGGGTATCGGATCTGTTCTGGTCGAGCGTGGGACACCGGGCTTCACCATCGGGCAACCCTCTCCCTTCATGAGCGGAGAGGAATGGTGCCCGCTTTACTTCGAAGACTGCCGGATCCCGGCTGAAAACCTGCTGCTTGGTCCGGGTGGGTTCAAGAAGCAGATCTCGGGCTTCAATGTCGAACGCATCGGCAATGCCTCGCGCGCGCTGGCGCTGGGCCGTCATGCCTATGAGGTGGCGCGCCGCCACGCGACCGAGCGGACGCAATTCGGCCGCCCCTTGTGCGAATTCCAGGGCCTGCAATGGAAATTCTCGGAAATGATCGTGAAGCTCGAGAGCGCGCAGATGCTGCTCTACCGCGCGGCGCGGGATGGCGACGAGAACGGCCTTCCTTCCGCATTCAACACCGCTGTTGCGAAGCTGGCTTGCAATGAGGCCGGGTTCGACGTGGCGAATGCGGCCATGCAGGCGATGGGGGCTTATGGGTATTCGACCGAAAGCCTTGTGGAATACTGCGTCAAGCGCACACGCGGCTGGCAGATCGCCGGCGGGTCGATCGAGATGTTGAAGAACCGGATCGCCGAACATGTGTTTGACCGTCGCTTCAGCCAGCGGCCGTCGTGATGGGCGGGATGGTATGGCAGAAATCGCTGCTGCGGCCTGACAGCATCGCGCTGGTTGGCGTGTCGGACGATGCCGAAAAGACCTCGGGCCGCCCGCTCAGGTTCCTGCGGGCCGCAGGGTATGGTGGCACGGTCTTTCCGGTCAACCCGACCCGCGAGACGGTTCAGGGCGAGCGGTCGTATCCCGCGCTATCCGCGCTTCCGGAGGTGCCCGAGCACGCCTTCATCCTGACCGGCGCAGGCCGCGCGCTGGATGCTCTGGAGGAATGCGAAGCGCTTGGCGTGCCGGTTGCGACCGTGCTTGCCACCGGCTTTGCCGAGGCCGGCGGGGCAGGGGAAGCCAACATGGCCAGGCTGCAGGCCCTGACCGGGCGGGGCAGGTTGCGTGTGCTGGGGCCATCGTCCATTGGCCTTGCCAACCTGCACCACGGCATGACTCTGACGGCGAATGCCGCCTTCGCGGAGCCGGACCTGCCGAAAGGCGGCCTGTTCGTGGCGTCCCATAGCGGCAGCCTGATCGGTGCCCTGTTGTCGCGCGGCAAGCGCAAGGGGCTGGGCTTTGCCGGTCTGGTCTCGGTCGGCGGCGAGGCCGATCTTTCGATCGGCGATGTCTGCCTGGCCGCATTGGACGACCCTGCCGTGACCGGGTTCTTGCTTTTTCTTGAGCACATGCGGCACGCCGACAAGCTGCGAGAATTCGCCAGCAAGGCCGCAAAGCGTGGCAAGCCTGTCGCGGCGTTCAAGCTGGGCCGTTCCGACGAGGCGGCCGAACTGGCGCAATCGCATACCGGATCGCTGGCTGGTGCGGACGAGGTTGCGGATGTCTTCCTCAAGGCCTGCGGGATTGCCCGCGTTTCGTCGTTCGAGGGTCTGCTCGAGGTCGCGCCGTTGCTGGCGCGCGTGCCTGCCGCGCCTCAACGGCGCCGCGGGCGTGTCGGCGTGATAACCACCACTGGCGGCGGCGCGGCGATGGCCGTTGACCAGCTTGCGGGATTAGGGGTCGATATCGTGCGGCCAAGCGCCGAGACTTGCGAACGGCTGGCCGCCAAGGGCATCGAGGCAGGACATAACCGGATTCTTGACCTGACCCTCGCCGGCACCCGCTATGACGTGATGCGCGGAGCGATCGAGGTTTTTCGGCAGGCGCCCGAGTTCGATCTGGTTCTGGTCTGTGTCGGGTCGTCGGCCCGGTTCAATCCGGAGCTTGCAGTGCAGCCCGCGCTTGATCTGATCGATGCGCCCGGCAGCCCTTTCGCGGTTTTCCTGGTGCCCGATGCCCCGGACGCGACGCGGCGGCTTGCCGGCGCCGGCGTTCCGGTTTTCGAAGACCCCGAGACATGCGCCGACGCGGTGGCGGCCGCGCTACAGCGGCAGGTCCCGGCCCTGCCGCAGGTTGTCGAGGACATTGGCGAATGTGAGGGGCGCACACTGGATGAGGCAGAGGCCTACACGCGCCTTCCCGCCTTGCCTGTGGCCGAATGGGTGGCACTCGATACGTCCAGCCCGGTGCCTGACCTGCCGTTCGACTATCCCGTTGTCGTCAAGGTGCTCGATGCCGCGATCCCCCACAAGAGCGATGCAGGCGGCGTCATCGTCGGCATCAGCGGCCCGGAGGCTCTGGCCAGGGCGATGGCGGCGATCCAGGACAACATAGCGACCAACTTGCCGGGTCACGCGGTCAGGCGCGTGCTTGTCCAGCAGATGCGCGGGGGCGTCGGCGAGGTTCTGATCGGAATGCGCCGGGATCCGCAGGTGGGGCCGGTCGTGGTGCTGGCCGCCGGTGGCATCTTCACCGAGATCTACCGCGACACGGTCATGCGATTGGCCCCGGTCGATCTGGATGGCGCAAAAGAGATGATCGCATCGTTGAAGGTCACCCAGATACTTGGTGGGGCGCGGGGAAGGCCGCAAGGCGACCTCGACGCCCTGGCGCGGGCCGTGGTGGCGGTGTCGGACCTCGCCGCCTCGACCGATATCATCGAGGGCGAGATCAACCCGCTCATCGTGCTGCCAAAAGGCGAAGGCGTTGCGGCGGTGGACGCATTGATACGGGTGAGGGCGTGATGGCAGGGAAAGTTCATTTCGAGCGCGACGGCGAGATTGCCGTTCTGACCATCGACAACCCGCCGGTCAACGCGGGGTCGCATGACATCCGCAAGGGGCTCCTCGCGGCTATCGACAAGGTGGAGGCCGATGGCGACCTGAAAGGCGCTGTGCTGATCGGGGCGGGGCGCAGCTTCATTTCCGGCTCCGACATCCGCGAGTTCGATCTTCCGCTCGGGCCACCGCAAATGCCGCAGGTGATCGCGGCGATCGAGGGGGCATCAAAACCCTTTGTCGCGGCGTTGCATGGCGCGGCGCTCGGCGGCGGGTATGAGCTCGCACTTGGTTGCGACGCGCGGATTGCCGCCCCCGGCACGATGGTCGGACTGCCCGAAACGGCACTCGGGATCATTCCCGGTGCCGGCGGCACGCAAAAACTGCCACGTCTAGTCGGCCGGGCAGAGGCGATCCGGCTGATCGCAGGCGCTACAAGGGTGAGTGCCGACAAGGCGCTGGCCCTGGGCATGATCGATGCGGTCGAAGACGGCGACCTGCGCCGCGCCGCGGTCGAGAAGGCCCGTGCAATGGCCGGCACGAAACGGCGCGTGATCGACCTGGACGTGCCCGAAGGCGATGACGCCGAAGCGGCTGCCGAACGAGCATCTCGACGCGCGCGCCCGCATGTTCTGGCGGCGATCCATCATGTTCGCCAGGCCGGAAAGGTGCCCGCGCGCGAAGGTCTCGATGCCGAGCGCGAGACTTTCCAGAAGCTGCGCACCGCGCCTGAGGCAAAGGCGCTTCGGCACATCTTCTTTGCCGAACGTGAAGCTGCGCGCGGCAAGCCCGGACGCGATGCCGCTCCGATGCCGGTCGATCTGTTCGGTGTCATCGGCAGCGGCACGATGGGGGCCGGGATTGCCACGGCGATCCTTCAATCCGGCAAGTCGGTCGTTCTGATCGACAGCAATGCCGACGCTCTGGCCAAAGGTGTGGAGCGGATCGAACAGGCCATCGACGGCGGTGTGAAGCGGGGCCGGATGAGTGCTGCGGCGGCGCAGGCCGCGAAAAAACGGCTGACGGTGGACTCGGACCTTGCCGCGCTCGCTCCCTGCGATCTGGTGATCGAGGCAGTGTTCGAGGATCAGCAGGTGAAGGAAGAGCTTTTCGGCAAGCTCGACACCATCCTGCGGCCCGACGCCATTCTCGCAACGAACACCTCCTACCTGGATATCGACCGGATGGCCGCGAAAACGACGCGGCCCGAGCGGGTGATCGGCCTGCACTTCTTCAGCCCCGCCCATATCATGAAGCTGCTCGAAATCGTGCGCGGCGCGGCAAGCAGCGATGTGGCGATGGCCACCGGCCTTTCCGTCGCGCGGATGCTGGGCAAACAGCCGGTCGAGGCCGCGAACGCCTTCGGGTTCATAGGGAACCGGATCTATGCCGCCTATCGCGCGGCCTGCGAATTCATGCTGGAAGACGGCGCATTGCCGCACGAGGTGGATGCGGCGCTGGAATCCTTCGGTTTCGCTATGGGGCCGTTCGCGGTTGCCGATCTTTCAGGGCTCGACATCGCCTGGCACATGCGGCGGCAGAGAGCCGCCGAGCGCGATCCGGCCGACCGCTATGTTCATATCCCCGATCGGCTGTGCGAGGCGGGGCGGTTCGGGCGCAAGACCGGCGCGGGGTATTATCGCTACGGCGAGGATAGCAAACCGCAACGTGATCCTGAGGTCGAGGCGCTGATCACGGCCGCCTCAAGCGAGAAAGGCATCGCGCGGCAGAGCCTGTCTGCAGAGGACATTCAGCGCCGCGCCCTGGCCGCCATCGTGAACGAGGCGGCATGTGTCGTCGAGGAAGGGGTCGCGCTGCGGCCCGGCGATGTCGATGTGGCGATGGTGAATGGCTACGGCTTTCCGCGCTGGGTTGGCGGGCCGATTCATTGGGCGCAACAGCAGGACGCCCATGCGCTTGCCGCAGATTGCGCGCGCTTTGCCGAAGAGGCCGGCCCGACACGGAGAAAGGGCGATCTGCGCGTGCTCGGCGTGGACACGGGAGATCACGAATGACCAATCCTGAGACAGCGCTGGGCGCGCTCTGGTCACCCAAAAGCGTGGCGGTCGTCGGCGCATCGGCCGACCCCAACAAGACCGGCGGGCGGCCGGTCGCATACCTGCTCAAGCATGGGTTCGACGGCGATATCTGGCCGATCAATCCGCGCGCGGAGGAAATCGCGGGTCTGCCCTGCTATGCCGGCATCGCCGACCTGCCGGGTGCCCCTGACGTGGCGATCGTGCTTCTGGGCGTCGAACGGGCCGAGGCGGCGGTTCGCGACCTTGCCGCCAAAGGCTGCAAGCTGGCCATCGTTCTGGCCAGCGGCTACAGCGAAGCCGGCGATGAAGGGCGCCGCCGGCAGGATGCGCTGCGCGAGGCCGCCGGCGAGATGCGGCTGCTCGGCCCGAACACGATCGGGGCGATGGACCTGTCGCGGGGCATCGTGCTGTCGGCGAGCGGGGCGCTGGAAGGCGACGATATTCCCAGGGGAGGCATCTCTGTCGCCTCGCAGAGCGGCGGCATCCTGGGCGCGCTTCTGTCGCGCGGGGCTGCGCGCGGGATCGGCTTTTGCAAACTGGCCTCGACCGGGAACGAGGCCGATCTCGACATCGCCGATCTGATCGCGGCCTATGCCCATGACGAGGCGACCACCGTCATCGCGGCCTATGTCGAGGGTATCCGGTCAGTCGAGAAATTTCGCGCCGCAGCCGATCTCGCGCGCGCAGCGGGAAAGCCGCTTGTGGTCTACAAGGTCGGGCGGTCGGAATCGGGCGCCCGCGCCGCAGTGTCGCATACCGGCGCGATGGCAGGAGAGGATCGCACCTATGACGCGCTCTTTCGCCAGGTTGGTGCGATCCGGGCCGAGACCTTCAGCGACCTGCTCGACCTTCCGGCAATGCTGGCCAGCCGGCGCCGGATGCGCGGGCGGCGCGTCGCGATCCTGACATCGACAGGTGGGGCAGGCAGCCTTGTCGCTGACAATTGCGGAATCCTCGGGCTGGATGTGCCCGAACTCGATGCGGCAACCGGCAGGACACTGGCGGGGCTGTTGGGCAATGATACGCCCATGACGGGCAACCCGGTCGACGTGACACTGGCCGGGGTCGAGCCAGCGATCATGACGGCTGCAACGAAAACCCTGCTTAGCTCGGACGGGATCGACGGCGTCGTGGTTGTTGTGGGCTCTTCGGCGCTTGCGAGGCCCGATGTGGCTGTCGGCGCAATCCGCGCCGGGGCTGCCGCGAGTGACAAGCCGCTGATCGCCTATGTCAGCCCGCACGCACCGCATATCGTCGATTTGCTGAATCGCGACGGCGTGCCGGCATTCACGGCGCCCGAAACCTGCGCCACCGTCCTGAAGGCCGCGCTGCCTATGCCTCCGGTCGGGGCGCCGATGGCCGTGGATGGCACCGCGGCAGTGCCGACCGATCTGCCGACAGGGACGCTGAACGAGGCCGAGGCGCGCGCGCTTTTTGATGCTTTCGGTCTCGCCGGGGCGGAAAGCCATGTGGTGCAGACGCCAGACGAAGCGGCAGCAGCCGCGGCCCGGCTGGGCGGGCCTGTCGTCCTCAAGGTCCTGTCGCGCCAGATCGCGCACAAATCCGATGTGGGCGGCGTCCGCGTCGGTCTTGTGCCCGAGGCCGTGGCGCCGGCCATGGCAGAGATGGCCGAGACTCTGGCCGCGCAGGGCCTTCCCGAACCGGAAGGTTATCTTGTTCAGGCGATGGTTCGGGGTGGCATCGAGATGATCCTGGGCCTGCGCCGTGATCCGCAACTGGGGCCGCTGATCCTGCTGGGGGCCGGCGGAGTGCAGGCAGAGCTTTCCGGCGACAGTACGCTGCGCCTTCTGCCGCTGAGGGAAGGCGACGCGCGCGCGATGGTGGACGACCTGCGGGTTGCGCGCCTGCTCGAAGGTTTCCGTGGCGCCCCGGCCCATGATATTGACGCGCTCGTGGTCGCCATCGAGGCGCTGGCCCGCATGGGCGACGCGCTGGGCGAGCGCTTGCAAGAGGCGGAAATCAACCCCCTTTTCGTGTTGCCAAAAGGGCAGGGTGTTGCTGCGGCCGACGGGCTGGTCGTCCTGAAGGGCTGACCGCGCCGTCAACGCGGTGAGTGCGATACCCGCCATACGCCCTGGGCGGAGACGACCGGGACATCACCGACAAAAGCCGTTCCCGTCATAAAGACCATGCGGGACGTCGCCTTGGTGATTTGCGGTGTCACTTCAACCAGATCGCCGATCCGTACCGGCGCAAGGAACTGATGGGTCAGGCTGACAGTCGCACCGCGCACGGCCCCTGTCGCCAGCCGGGCCGTCTGCCCCAAGGCGCGATCCATGAATGTCATCAGCATACCGCCATGCACCACCCGGTTGCGGTTGGCATGGAGTGCGCGCGCAACGAAGGCGATTTGCGTCTGCCCGGAAACCTCGCGACGCCACAAGCCCCCGACATGTCCGACAAACCCGTCATCTGCCTCCAGGCGCCACCCTGCTTTCTCAAGTTCCTGTTCCATGCCGAAAGTTCTGCGACCGGAATCGCAGCGAGGCAAGCCGCTTTTGTCGCAGCCCTAGCCTAACTGTTTGTTATGCTCTCCCGAATTTTTGCGAGTTGTGGGAACTGGTCGACATCTACACACTCGGCTAATAAGCGCATGGTGCCGGACTGCAAGGAAGGCGATCGTACCAGGGGCGAGGGAGAAGAAGAGTTGGAGCGAAACTACCGTGATGCTTTTGCTGGTCTGAGCCTTGCCATTTTTGGGGGGGCTGCAGTTCTTTATGCCTTGTCCAAATACCCGATGGGCACGGTCACCCGGATGGGACCGGGGATGATGCCCGTCACGCTCGGGGCTATCCTCCTCGTCTTCGGGATCATCATCGCGGTTCCAGCACTGTTTCAGAGGGGCGAGAGGGTTGAGCTTCGCTTTCGCGCACTTATCGTCCTCTCTGCCAGCATCCTGAGTTTCGCGCTCATGATCAGAGAGTTCGGGCTGGTGCCGTCGGTCTTTGCGACCACCCTGATCGCAACATTCGCCGAATCAAAGGTCACCCTTGTCCGCGCACTGATCCTGAGCGCATCCACCGCGCTGCTGACATGGTCCATTTTCATTCTGGGGCTGGGCCTGACACTTCCTTCCTATCGGTGGCCGTTCTGATGGATCTGCTTGCCAATTTCGCCCTTGGCCTGGAAACGGCAATCACGCCGACGAACCTGTTTTACTGTTTCGCGGGCGTCTTTCTGGGAACGTTCGTCGGGGTCATACCGGGCATCGGGCCGCTCGCCGCGATCTCGATGCTGTTCCCGATCACTTTCTATCTCGATCCGACCGCCGCGCTGATCATGCTGGCCGGGATCTACTATGGCACGACTTATGGTGGCTCTACCGCCTCGATCCTTCTGAACATGCCGGGCGCGACCTCGGCTGCGGTGACCTGCCTTGACGGATACCCGATGGCGCAGAAGGGCCGTGCCGGGATCGCGCTTTTCATGACGACGATCGCGTCCTTCACCGGCGGGTCGATCGGCATCATCATGCTCAGCCTGTTCTCGCCCCTGATCGCCGAGTATGCGCTGACTTTCGGCCCCGCCGAGTATTTCGCGTTGATGGTTCTGGGCCTCGTGGCGGCCTCGACCATCACGAATTCCACCCCCTCCAAGGGGCTTGCCATGGTCGTGTTGGGCATGTTGATCGCGACCGTGGGAATCGACAGCCAGAGTGGTGCTGCGCGCTTCACCTTCGGGTCCATGAGCCTGATGGAAGGCTTCGGCATCAGCGCCATGGCCATGGGGCTTTTCGGGATCGGCGAGATCCTGAGTTCCGTTGGCGCCAAGCGCGATGGAAAGATAGACAAATCCAGCGCACGGCTGCGCAACATGATCCCCAGTCGGGACGACTGGGCGCGTTCCTGGCGGCCGGGGTTGCGTGGATCGGCGATCGGGTCTTTCTTCGGTGCGCTGCCGGGCACGGGGCCATCCATTGCGTCTTTCATGGCTTATGCGTTCGAGAAACGCATTTCGGCGACGCCTGAACGCTTTGGCAATGGCGCCATCGAGGGGGTGGTGGCCCCCGAAAGCGCCAACAATGCCGCAGACCAGACCGCGTTCATTCCGACCCTCACGCTGGGCATACCGGGCAGCGCGACCATGGCGCTGATGCTGGGCGCCCTGATGGTGCATGGTATCCAGCCGGGGCCGACGCTGATTTCACAGCAGCCCTCGTTGTTCTGGGGGCTGGTGATGAGTTTCTGGATCGGCAACCTACTTTTGCTGGTGTTGAACCTGCCTCTCATCGGGTTGTGGGTGCGGCTCTTGATGGTGCCGTACCACTATCTGTATCCCGCGATTCTGGTCTTCGTGTGCATCGGCGCCTACAGCGTGCGCTCCAATCCGGCAGATGTCGTCATGGTGCTGGGGTTCGGTGTGCTCGGCTACGTCATGCGCCTTGCTGACCTGCCGGCGGCGCCGCTGCTGCTGGGCTTTGTGCTGGGGCCGTTGGTGGAATCCCAGTTCCGCCGGGCAATGGTGTTGGCGCAAGGGGATTTCACTGTCGTCATGACGCGTCCGATTGCCGGCACCGTTCTGGCGCTTACCGCGCTGCTACTGTTCTGGACATTGGCAAGCACATACCTGCGTTACCGCCGCAGAACAAAGACCACACTGTCGGCGCAAGGGTGACGGCAGACGAGATGGGCGCCCGGTTCGTCACGCGAAACGGGCAGCGGCCGCCCGAAGGCCGCAAACAGGCGTATATCCGCGTCGGAACCAATGAGGAGGACACGATAATGAAAGCACTTATCACAGCCGCGGCCGTCGCGGCCCTGGGGGCAGGGGTTGCCCATGCACAGGCCGATTTTCCAACCGGGCCGGTTACACTGATTGTTCCTTATGGAACCGGTGGCTCGACGGACATGACCGCGCGCCCCCTCGCCATCGAGCTGGAAGAGATCTGGGGCCAGCCCGTTGTGATCCAGAACAGGCCTGGCGCGGGCTCGATGATCGGCACGACGGAAATGACGCAGGCCGCGCCGGATGGTCATACGCTGCTGATCAATACCGCCGCGATCACGACCGCGCCGGCGATCCAGGCCGACCTGCAATTCGACCCAGTAGACGATGTCACGCCAATCTCGCTTCTGATTACCAGCCCGTATGTCCTGACCGGCGGCTCCAATGTCAACGCGGACGATCTTGCGGGCTTGCTTGAGGAGTCTCAGGAACGCACGATCTTCATGAGCACCGCCGGCCCCGGCAGCTCGGGCCACTTCATGTCGGAACTGGTCATCTCGGCGTCGGGTCTCAATGCCGACATCGTGCACTTCGGGGGTGGCGGTGAGGCCTATACCAACATGATGGGTGGCCATGCCGATACCTACATCTCGACCACGGCCAGCGTGATGCCCTATGTCAATGACGGCCGTATCAAGGCCTTGGCCGTGCTGGCTCCTGAACGCTTCGAGCTGCTGCCTGATGTTCCGTCGAGCGGCGAAGCGGGCGTTACCGGGGTCGATATCGAGGGCTGGGTGGCGGTGTTCGGGCCGGGCGGCATGGATGAGGAACTGGCCAACAGGATCAACGCGGATCTTGCCCAGGCCATGGCCTCTGAGCGGATGCAGGAGCAACTGGAGCAGAACTACGCTGTTGCCGGCAACCTGACCCCGGCCGAGTTCCGTGAGATCTATCTGCGTGACATGCAGATCTGGCAGAACCTGGCTGACGAGCGCGGCATCGGGCAATAACCCAGCGCCACGCAAGCAGACATCGGGCCGGCCCTGCAGGGGGCCGGCCTTTTCAGTTGGGCAAGAGCAAGCGCCGCGGCTTTCCATCCAGCCAGCCATCGAGGTTCTCGACGGTCTGGCTGTAGAAGCTTTCGAAGGTCTCCCTCACGGAATACCCAAGATGCGGCGTCAATAGCGCGTTCGGCATTGCGCGGATCGCGGCATCGGCGGCAAGCGGCTCGCTGTCGTAGACATCAATGCCGGCACCGCCGATCCGTCCATTCGACAACGCTTCGATCAGGGCATCATGGTCCACCAGCGGCCCGCGAGATGTGTTGATCAGCAATGCGTCGGATTTCATCCGGCCAAGGTCTTTAGCCGTGACAATCCCCTTTGTCGTCTCGCCAAGCACGAGATGCAGTGAAACGATATCGGCGGTGCGAAACAAGCTGTCCTTGTCGGCATAGTCCGCGCCACCCTCGGCTGCCCGTGCTTCGGTCAGGTTCGGACTCCATGCGATCACGTTCATTCCGAACGCCCTGGCGACCAGCGCCATGCGGCTGCCCAGCTTGCCCAGCCCCACCAGGCCCAGCGTGCGGCCATAAAGCGCGCGGCCCAGCCGGGTCTGCCACGCGCCGTCGCGCATTGCGGCCGCTTCGTCGGGAATATGGCGCATCAGGCCGATGATCAGCCCCCAGGCCAGTTCGACCGTCGCATAGATGCCGTTGCCACTGCCTTCGGTCGTCATGATGGGAATGCCGAGTTCGGCAGCGGCTGCGCTGTCCAATGTGCGGGTGCGCCGGCCGGTGGCCGCGATTGCCTTGAGGTTGGGCAGTCCCTTCAGGATTTCGGCGGGAAGGTCTGTCCGCTCCCGCATCAGGCAGATGGCGTCATAGGGGGCCAACTCTTCGACCAGACGCGCCGGTTCTATGGCGTGGCGAATAAAGGTCACGTCCGCGCGCTTCTCAAGCACGGACCAGTCGGCAAGGCGATGCGCCACGCCCATGTAGTCGTCCAGCACGGCAATGCGCGCGCGGCGGCCCGTCGGCAGCGGTCGGTGTTGGGTCATGATGGTCGGCCTCTCTAGATGTTTGCGGCGGAGGATCGGGCTTGAGGTTCATGGGATTTGGGCATGAAGAAACATACCCGTTGATACGTCTTGCTCAGAGCGACCTTCTGCACCAGGAGTCTGGCGCAGGAACCGTCGTGCCCACAAGCGTATTTAGGTCGCGCTGCGAGGTTCACAGCCAACTTGACGGTTGTCTTTGTTGCAGATTAGCCTAAACAGACAGTGCGTTAAGTGCCTATTTGTCGCTCAAGGATAACCAGAGCTTATGCAGCGTCGCCGCATCAATCTGCCGCTGAACCCGCTTCGCTCTTTCGCGGTTGCGTCGCGCCACAAGACATTCACGGCCGCCGCAAAAGAACTTGGTGTCAGCCAGGTTGCCATCAGCCGGCAGATATCGACGCTTGAGAATTATCTGGATGTGAGCCTGTTTGAACGCGGCGTGCGGTCTGCGAAGTTGACCGAGGTGGGGCGCACTTTCGGGCTGGAGATCGCGCGTCTGTTCGACGATCTGGAGCGCGCGACCCAGCGCATGATCAGCCATGAAACCGAAGGCACGGTCAATCTGCGTGTGCACCCGACCATGGCGCATCACTGGCTGATGCCGAAACTCATGGGGTTTACGCGCCGGCATCCCGATATCCGCGTGCGTTTCGATACAAGGGTCGAGCCGCTGGATTTCCGCGGGACGCATCTGGATGTCGCCCTGCAGCTGGGCAACGGTGACTGGCGCGATGCGCGCAGCCGCAAGCTGTGGGACGAAGAGGTCGACGTGGTGTGCAACCAGCCGTATCTCGATTCCATTGGCGGGCTGTGCAAACCCGAGGATGTCACGAAGGGCGAGTTGCTGCATTCGCGGTATCGCCGGCGCGCATGGGAGTTCTGGGCGCGGGCGGTTGGCGTGGATCTGGATTTCAACACGGGCACGGAGTTCGAGACCTCGCTGTTGACGTTCTCGGCGGCGCAGCAGGGCTTCGGACTGGCTATCGGGCAGCTTGGGCTGCTGGATCACATGATCGCGGAGGGCCGGCTTGTCCGACCGCTCGACATGGGGATTCCGACGGGGGCGGCGTTCTATGTGATCTGGCCCAAGACGGTTTCGGTCAGCGTCAAGACGAAACGGTTCATCGACTGGTTGCTCGATCAGGTGGGTCAACCGCGCGAGTTCTTCAAATCAGGTGCGCCCGACCGGCCCTGATCTTGTCAGACTCGCGATTTGCCGAGCCTTACCTCTAATCAGGTCTTGCCCTGCCCGAGTGCTGCTAGACTGATGTCAGCTTTGGAGAGGTAATTCGGTATCATGAGCGCACGACTGAGCAATAAAGTGGCAATCATCACAGGGGCAGGGCAGCAGCCCGGCACGACCCCCGGTAACGGGCGGGCTACGGCCATCCGGTTCGCCGAGGAAGGCGCGACCTGTGTTCTGGTCGATATCAATCGCGACTGGGCAGAGGAAACGCGAGAGATGATCGGTGGCGGCGACTCCATCGTCATTCCGGCGGACGTGACCGACGAGGCTGCCTGTCAGGACATCGTCCGAACGACTCTCGAGAAGTTCGGCCGTATCGACGTCCTGCACAACAATGTCGGCCTTTCCAAAGGGGATAAGGCCACGCCCGATCTGGACGCCGATGTCTGGGACCGGATCATGGGGATCAACCTCAAGAGCATGTTCATGCTCTGCAAGGCGGCGCTGCCCTCGATGCGCGAGCGCCGCGCCGGAGCCATCACCAACATCTCTTCGACCGCGTCCTTCGCGTTGCGGCCGACCGTGACCTACAAGACGTCGAAAGGCGCGGTCAATTCGTTCACGCAGCACGTTGCTGCCGAGAACGCGCCCTATGGTGTGCGCGCAAACGCGATTCTGCCCGGCCTGATCAACACGCCCATGGCGATCGAGCGCCGCGCCCAGGAGAGCGGCCGCTCGCGCGAGGATATCCGCGCGGAACGTGATGCGCTGGTCCCCATGGGCCGGATGGGCGAGGCCTGGGACATCGCCAATGCCGCTGTGTTCCTGGCGTCGGACGAGGCGAAATACATCACTGGCGTCCTCTTGCCGGTCGATGGCGGCCTGCTGCTGAAACGGGGGTAACGAAATGAATGGCAACCCGTTGATGGATCTGGCGCGCGCGGCCGAAGGCTGGCACAGCCGCGCTCTTGCGGATGATGTTGCGCATGATGCCCGCCGCGCGGTTCTCGACTGGTTCGCCGCGCTTTTGCCCGGTTGCCTCGAAGGGCCTGGAGTGACGCTGTCCCGCGCGCTTGCGACAGGGCGCGGGGAGGGTGAGGCGATCGCCTATGTGGACGGTGCCCGCGGCACCGCGCGCCATGCGGCGCTGCTCAATGGCACGGCAAGCCACACTGTCGAGTTCGACGACATCTTCCGCGATGGCGGCTACCATCCGGCCAGCCCAACGATTTCTGCCGCGCTTGCCGTGGCGCAGGCCGAAGGCGCAAGCGCGGAGGCGTTTTATCGCGCGGTGATCGGCGGCTATGAGGTCGGGTGCCGGATCGCCATGGCGCTGCAGCCCAGCCACTACCGCAACTGGCACATCACTGCGACCGTGGGCACCATGGGGGCCGCTGTTTCCGCTGCGATGCTCAAGGGCTGCGATGCGGATCAGATTGGCCACGCCATCGCCATTGCAAGCAGCTTTGCCGGAGGCCATCAGGAGAACCTGCAAGGGCGGGGGCAGACCAAGCCCTTGCATTGCGGTCATGCGGCAGAGGCCGGCGTTCTGGCAGGGCTTGCCGCCGCTGCGGGCGTGACCGGCTCACCCGACAGCCTTCACGCGGCCCACGGCTATGCCGCCGCTACGAGCGACGGAACCGGCAACTGGCAGGCAGGGCTTGCCGGGCTTGGCGAGTGGACCCCGATCTCGCGGATCACGTTCAAGAACCACGGCTGCTGCGGCCACATTTTTCCGGCGCTCGACGGCATCCGCGCGATGCAGGCCAAGCACAGCTTTGGCCCAGGTGACGTCGCCCGGATCGAGATACAGGGCTATGGCCCCACAGTTGCCATTTGCGACCGGATGGAGGTGAACGACGCCCGCGATGCCCGCTTCAGCGTGCAGTATTGCGCTGCAGCCCTGGTTCATACGGGGGCGGTTCGTCTGGCGGCCTTCTCGCCCGAGGCCCTGGCCCGGGCCGATCTGCGCGACTTCATGCACAAGGTGACGGTCGTCGAAGATAGCGAGATTACCGCCGCCTATCCCGCGCGGCGCCAGGCGCGCCTGATAATCAAGCTGAACTCCGGCGAAGTGATCGAGCATTTCCAGCCCACGCGCAAGGGCGATCCCGACGATCCCTTCACCGACGCCGAGCTTGTCGAGAAGTATGAGGAATTGACCGTCGGTGTCCTTGGCCATGAAGAAGCCGCGCGTCTGCGAGACGTCATCATGAATTCCGATGCCCTGCCTGGCGGCGTCACCCTCAAGAACCACCGACGCCCTGCGGCATGAGCAGGACAAGACAAGGATCAGGAAGAGGATGAAAGATAATAGCGCAGTATCCGCTCCGTCGGCGGAGTTTATTGAAATCGAAACTCGCGGCGTTTCCGCCATCATCCGCCTCAACCGCCCCGAGGTCCGCAACGCCATCAACGATCAGATGCGGCAGGAGTTGGTCGCGGCATTCGAATGGGCTGATCGGACCCCGGAAGTGCGCGCAGTGATCCTGACGGGCGCCGGCAAGGGGTTTTGTTCGGGCGGAGATATCGCCGGAATGCGCGAGCGGTTGAACGCACCGCAGGGCGATGTCGCTTTCAATGGCTGGAAGCGTCAGAAACAGACGCACCGGGGCATCGCGGTGATCCACGGCTGCACCAAGCCGGTGATCGCGGCTGTCAATGGGGCGGCCTTCGGGCTTGGCCTCGACATGGCGATGGCCTGCGATTTCATCGTGGCGGCGGATGGCGCCAAGATGTCGATGAGCTTTCTCAAGCGCGGGCTCGTGTCCGACGGTGGCGGGATGTATTTCCTGCCGCGCCGGGTCGGACTGGCGCGGGCCAAGGAACTTATTCTTTCAGGGCGTGTCGTGTTGGCCGACGAGGCCCTTTCGATCGGTCTGGTCGATCGTGTCACGTCCCCCGGAGACCTGATCGACACCTCATGCGCCTGGGCGGAGGAGTTGACACAGGGCGCACCGGCGGCCGTGGCCCTGACAAAGGCGATCCTGGACAAGACGTTCGAAAGCTCCGGCGACGAGGTCTTCGCGCTGGGCCGCCAGGCCCAGGCGATCTGCTACACGACCAAAGAGCATCGAGCATCGGTCGAGGCTTTTCTCGACAAGGCTGACCGCAAGACATGAAAGCAGGCTGCTACCGCCCCCGTGGGCGCCCGGGGGCGTCGCCTGTCACCAATAAAGCATATTTCCAGCAGACAGGTGGGCGCGGATGCGCCCGCCGTCGTGCCGCAGGCAAGCCTCCGTCGTGACAGGGCGGACGGGGTGCAACAGATCAAGCGCGGGCGCGCTATAAGCCTGCATGGAGCGGGCTTTGAGCCGGGCCTGCACTGGTCGGATGCTCATGTCGCGCAGTCTTCTGTTCGAAGGCCCCGGGGGATTTCTTGCCGGGGGCCGCGCCTGACCTGCACCATTGGCGCTGATGTCAGGCAAGCACCGCTTCGGGGCGCCTTGAGAGCTTCATCAGTGTGACGAAGGCGCCTCTCCTGCCCCGCGCTCTGCGCCGGGCGAGCGGGCCAGAACGTAGCGCATCACCGCTTCGACGACTTCCTGGCGCACGGCTTCGCGCCCCGCCTCATCAAACAGTTCCTGCCCGAAGAGCAGACCGAAGGTCGCACTGTTGGACCGGTAGAAGAAGCTCAGCCCGCTTATCAGCCAGTGCAGCTTGAGCGGGTCGATGCCGTCGCGAAACACTCCGCCGGCGCGCCCGCGGTCATAGAGTTGCCGCACCCGGTCGATGGCCGAGGCATTGAGCGCGCGAATCTCGTCCGACATCTCCATGTAGGCGCCTTCGTGCATGTTCTCGGTCATCACCAGCCGGATGAAATCGCCGTTCTCCCAATGGTGGTCGAACGAATAGATCACCAGCGCGCGCAGGGCCTTTTCCGGCGGCAGGGAGTCGAGCGCGAGTTCCTGTTCGCCCAGCCGCATTCCGCGATAGGCCTGTTCCAGGACGGCGCGGTAGAGCCCTTCCTTGTCGCCGAAGTAATAGTAGATCATGCGCTTGGAGGTGCGGGTGCGCGCGGCGATCTCGTCCATGCGTGCGCCGGCAAGCCCGGCCCGGGCGAATTCGTCGGTGGCAACGCGCAGGATATCGGCGCGCACGGCCTCGGGATCCTGCTTCCATTTGTTTCTTTGTTGTTCGGCCATGCGCGTCTCCATCTCACACAGTCTGCCGGAAATCAATTTAACCGAACAGTACAATTTTTCGTTGACAATTTAACCAGCCAGTTAAATGCTTCGGGAAGCTAGGCAGGGCGAGTCGCCTTGAAGGGGGGAGCAGTGCTGGAGCAAGCTTCGGAGGCCGGACAGGTGGCGGGTGTGCCACGATACCTTCACACGGCGGTATCGGCCGGCCTTGTCGGCGGCGGCATTCAGCTATCTCGGACGCCGCGGATGCACGAGGCCGAGGCCCGTGCCCAGGGCTTCGTCATGAATTATCATCTGTTCGATACCGATGCCGGCCATCACGGCCAGTCCCTGGCCGACCTGCTGGACATCACCGAAAGCCAGGGTTTCGTCGGGCTCAACATCACCTATCCTCACAAGATCGCGGTGATCCAGCATCTCGATACGATGTCGGATGCCGCGCAAAAGCTCGGGGCCGTCAACACCGTGGTGTTTCGCGATGGCAAGCGCAGCGGCCACAACACCGACATGTGGGGCTTTGCCGAAAGCTTTCGGCGCGGCATGGCCGACGCCCCGCGCGACCGCGTGCTGCTGATCGGCGCGGGCGGGGCCGGGGTGGCGGTTGCACATGCACTGCTTGAGTGCGGCGTGCGGCAGCTTCTTGTCGCAGATACCGACCGCGCGCGCGCGCAGGCGCTGGTGTCGCGGCTCGACGCAGTGCATCCGGGCCGCGCCGCAAGCGCCGAGGCCGACACGGCGCTGCGCGACGGTGTCGATGGCCTGGTCAACGCCACGCCGGTGGGGATGGCCAAATGCCCCGGCATTCCGTGCTCGGTCGCGCTGTTGCGCCCTGAAACCTGGGTTGCCGATATCGTCTATTTCCCGCTGGAGACGGCGCTTCTGGCCGCCGCCCGCAAGCTGGGCTGCCGGGTGCTGCCCGGATCGGGGATGGCGGTGTTCCAGGCGGTGCGTGCCTTCGAGCTGTTCACCGGCCGTCGCGCCGATGCATCGCGCATGATGGCCACGTTCAATTCCTTTTCACCCTGACCCGGCCACAGCCGGGCAGACAACCAGCACGCCGGTTCACCCGGCATCACGACGCAAGAAATGGGGAGGTCCAAATGCGTTATACGAAATCCGGATCAATTGTCGGCGGCCTGACGGCTCTGGCTCTCGTGCTTGGGGCGGGCATGGCCCAGTCGCAAACCATCCGCTTTGCTCATGTCGATCCTGAAGATTGGCAAAGCTCCAAGAAAGGGGCCGCGGCGCTGATCTTCAAGAACATCGTCGAGGGGGAAAGCGATCTGATGGTCGACCTCTACCCCGCCGGCTCGCTGGGCAACGAGAACGAACTCGTCGAGCAGGCGCAGGAAGGGCTCACCCAGGTGGTGATGGTCTCGGGCGCCATGAGCCGCGTCTGTGCGGCGGCACAGGTGCTGGATATTCCCTTCACCTTCTCCTATCCGACCGTCGCCTGGGAGGTTCTCGACGGCCCGTTCGGCCGCGATCTGGCCGCGCATTGCCTTGAAGAGTCCGGCCTGCGCACGCTCGCCTATGGGGAAACCGGCGTGCGCCATTTCACCAACTCGGTGCGTGAAGTCCGCACCCCCGCCGACATGGAAGGGCTGCGCATCCGCGTCCAGCCGATCCCGCTCTATGTCGAGATGGTCGAAGCGCTGGGCGCCGAGCCCACGCCGGTGCCCTGGACCGAAGTGCCCAACGCGCTGGCCACCGGGGTCGTCGACGGGCAGGAGAACCCTGTGGGCGTGATCTATGGCAATAACCTGCACGAGTTGCAGGAATACATGACGCTCGACGGCCACGTTTACGCAACCGACTTCCTGCTGATCAACGAAGAGTTCTTCCAGTCGTTGTCGCCTGCCGATCAAGCGGTGGTGTCGCGTGCGGCCAAGGTCGCCGGGCTGATGGGACGCGCGATTCAGCAGTTTACCTCTGCCGAGGGCGTGCGCCTGGTGGCCGAGGCCGGGTTGCAGGTTTACGCACCCACCGAAGAGGAAATCGGCATGTTCCGCGATGCGGCCCAGCCCGCCGTGGTATCCTGGCTGCGCGAGGAGCTGGGCGATCAGGCCGATTGGATCGACCGGCTGAACGACGCCGTGACGGCCGCCTCGAACTGAGGCCGGCAACGATCAGGTGCGCGGGGCTTGCACGGCCCCGCGCGCATTGACAGAATTTCCCGATTGCCCAGGCATGAAGCCTTGCCAGCACGCTGCCGGATAGCCGGGGCGCGGTCCTGATCCGGCCCCGCCTCGCCCGTCGCAAAGGTCCGGCCCCGAGGAGAACGCGATGCTCAAGACCCTCAATGACGGATTGTGCCGGCTGTTCGCCTGGGCGGCGGGGCTGTGCATGGCGGGCGTCTTCCTGATCATCTTCCTCAATTCCTCGCGCCGCTACGGCCTTGGCCGCTCCTGGGCCTGGGGCGAGGAACTGCCGATCTATCTGGCGATCTACGGGGTGATGTTCGGCGTCGCGATGGCCTATCTGCAGGATCGCCACATCCGCTTCACCATCCTCACCGACAATTTGCCGGCGCGGCTGCGTGAATGGTTGTTCGCGGCGGTCGATCTGGCGATGGTCGTGATCGGCGTGATGCTGGCGCGCTCGGCGCTTCTGTTCATCGACAGCCGCGGCGCGCGCGAGGCCTCGGGCATCGTCACTGCCGCGCGAAGGCTGGCCCGCGACACCGGCATCGAGTGGATCGAGATTTTCGGCCGCATGGCGCCCTGGCAGTTCTCCTTCGTTCTCGGTGGCGGCATTCTGTCGCTCGCGGCGGCGGTGAGGCTGGCGCGGCGCATTTCCGATCTGCGCACGAGCAGGGGCTGAGCCATGGTCTATGCCATTCTTTTCATTTCGCTCCTGGTCGGTGTGCCGGTGGCCTTCGCCATCGTCGCCGCGCTGATCTATTTCATGGCGACCGGCGCGCTGCCCTATCATCCGCGCATCGTCGCCACCGAGATGTTCGGCGGGATCAACTCTTTTCCGTTGCTGGCGATCCCGCTCTTCGTGCTGGCGGGCGAGCTGATGAACGCCTCGGGCATTACCCGCCGCATCATCGCCTTTTCCATCGTCATCGTCGGGCGGCTGCGCGCGGGGCTTGCGCTGGTGAACATCTGGGCCAGCGTGGTGTTTGCCGGGCTGTCGGGCTCGGCCGTGGCCGATACCTCGGCCATCGGCCGCGTCTTCATCCCCGAGATGGAGCGCGCGGGCTATCGGCGCGATTTCGCGGCCGCGCTTACGGCCGCGTCCTCGGTCATCGGGCCGATCATTCCGCCTTCGATCCCGGTGATCATCTATGCGCTCACGGTGGGCGGGGTGTCGGTGCCGGCGCTGTTTCTGGCGGGCGTGGTGCCGGGGCTTCTGCTGGCGATCTTCCTGTCGGCCTATGTGATGGTCGTGGTGGGGCGCGTAAAGACGGGCGGCCCGTCGGACCGTGCCGCGCTGGCCGAAATTCCCAGCCAGGGCAAGGCGCTGCTGGGCGGGATCATCCCGCTGCTGATGCCTGTCTTCGTTGTCGGGGCGATCATCCTGGGCGTCGTCACCCCGACCGAAGCGGCAAGCTTCGCGGTCGTCTACGCGCTGTTCGTGGGGGTTGTGCTGTATCGCGAGGTGGGCCTGCGCGACCTGCCTGCGATCTTTGCCAATTCGATGCGCGACAGCGCCATCATCCTGATCATCATCGCCGCGGTATCGGCGGCCAACTGGCTGCTGACCTACAACCGCGTCCCGAACATGCTGACCGACTGGGTGATCGGCAATGTCGACAGCAAGTTCGTCTTCCTGCTGCTGATCATCGTGCTCTTTCTTTTCGTCGGGCTGTTTCTGGAGGGTATCGCGGCGATGCTCGTGCTGGTGCCGATCGTGCATCCGATCGCGGTGAGCCTTGGCGTCGATCCGGTGCATTTCGGCATCATCGTGATCTTCAACCTGATGATCGGGCTGATCACCCCGCCGCTGGGTCTGTGCCTGTTCGTGGCCGAGGGGGTGGCCAATGTCGGTATGGCGCGGCTGGTGCGCCAGATCATGCCCTTCTTCCTGGTCGAACTGGCGGTGCTGGTGCTCATCACCTTCGTGCCCGAGACGGTGATCGCCCTGCCGCGGCTATTGGGGTTCTGAGATGAAGACCGCCATCGCAACCGTCTGCCTTTCCGGGGACCTGCCCGAGAAACTGGCCGCCATCGCCGCGGCGGGATTTCAGGGGATCGAGATATTCGAGAATGACTTCCTGACCTTCGATGCCCCCCCGCGCGAGGTTGGCCGCATGGTGCGCGACCATGGCCTGGAGATCGCGCTCTATCAGCCGTTCCGCGACCTTGAGGGGCTGCCCGGCGGGTTGCGGCAGCGGGCGTTCGACCGCGCAGAGCGCAAGTTCGATCTCATGGCCGAACTGGGCACCAATCTCATGCTGATCTGCTCCAACACCCACCCCGAGGCGCTGGGCGGGATCGACCGCGCCGCGGCCGACCTGCATGCGCTGGGCGAAATCGCTGCCGGGCGTGGCTTGCGGCTGGGGTATGAGGCGCTTGCCTGGGGGCGCCATGTCAATGACCACCGCGACGCCTGGGAAATCGTGCGCCGCGCCGATCATGCGAATGTCGGCCTGATCCTCGACAGCTTTCACACGCTCGCCCGCGGGATCGACTGCGACAGCATCCGCGCCATTCCCGGCGACAGGATATTTTTCGTGCAACTGGCCGATGCGCCGCGCATCGAGATGGACCTGCTCTACTGGTCGCGCCATTTCCGCAACATGCCGGGGCAGGGGGATCTCGATGTTACCGCCTTTATGCGGGCGGTCGCCGCCACCGGCTATCACGACTATCTGAGCCTCGAGATATTCAACGACCAGTTTCGCGGCGCCGCCCCGCGCAGCATCGCGCTTGACGGGCAGCGCAGCCTGCGCTGGCTGATGGACGATGTGGCGCGGCAGGAGCCCGACATCCGCATCACCCCGCCTGAAATGCCCGCGCGCATCCGGGCCGAGGGGGTGGAGTTCATCGAATTCGCGACCGATCCGGCCGAGGCGGCGGCGCTCGGGCGGGTGCTGCATACGCTGGGTTTCGCGCGGGTGGGACAGCACCTGTCCAAGCAGGTTGCGCATTGGCGGCAGGGGCGGGCGCATATCCTGATCAACACCTCCGAAGAGGGCTTTGCCCACTCGCTCTATCTGCTGCGCGGCACCACCGTGTGCGATGTCGGGCTGCGGGTGGCCGATGCCGCCGCGACAGTTGCGCGGGCGCAATGCCTGGGCGCCGAGGTGATCGAGCAGCCCATCGGCCCCGGCGAGTTGCGCATCCCCGCGATCCGTGGCTCGGGTGGGGGCTTGTGGCATTTCATAGATGCCGGCACCGGGCTCGACCGCTTGTGGGAGATCGACTTCGCCGACGCCCCCGATCCGGACGCGGCACGCCCGGCCGGTGTCACCCATGTCGATCATGTGGCGCAGACGATGAATTTCGAAGAGATGCAAAGCTGGGTGCTGTTTCACCTGTCGCTTTTCGAGATGCAGAAGGCCCCGCTTGTCGATGTGATCGATCCGTCGGGCCTGGTGCGTTCGCAGGCGGTCGAGGCACCCGATGGCGCGCTGCGCATCACGCTCAACGGTGCCGACAACAGCCGCACTTTGGCAGGGCGCTTTCTGGCGGAAAGCTACGGCCCGTCGGTCCAGCATGTGGCCCTGGCCTGCGAAGATATCTTTGCCGCGGCGGCCGCACTCGCGGAGAACGGCTTCGCCCCGCTGGGTATTTCGCCGAACTACTACGATGACCTGGAGGCCCGGCTTGACCTTCCGCAGGCGTTGACCGACCGGCTGCGCGCGCACAACATTCTTTACGACCGCGACGCGGGCGGAGAGTATTTCCAGATCTACAGCCCCGTCCTTGGCGAAGGGTTCTTCTTCGAGATCGTGGAGCGCCGCGGCGGGTATCGCGGCTATGGGGCCGCCAATGCGGCGTTTCGCGTCGCGGCGCAACAGCGCGCCCGCGGCCCGGCCGGAATGCCCCGGCGCTGAGCACTGAACCAAGCCGGGTTTGCCGGGGGCTCCAAATGAGCAAGACCACGAACAGCTATTCCCCCGAACTGCGCGCGCGTGCTGAAAGTGGAGCCCCCGGATTTCCAGGGCGTCTGGCGTGTGGCCGCGAATCCGGCGTGACGAGATCGGGGCGGCGCGCCCGGGGGGCATGTCGCGTCTGTCTGAGGGCGGCGGGCGAGGTTTGCTGCGGCGCCTGCGCCAGTGACGCCGCAGGCAGTCGCTGCGCCGATCGCACCGGAACGCGGATCACCGGATGCCGAACAGGCGCGCCGCGTTGCCGCCGAGAATGGCGGCGCGGTCGGCTTCCCCGATCGAGGTCTGGCCGACAAAGCCGACCGGGTCCGGCTCGCCGACCGGATAATCCGAGCCGAGGAGCACCCGGTCGGCGCCTACCTTGTCGATCAGGTGCTCCAGCGTCACCGGGTCGTAGAGGCAGGTGTCATAGTGCAGCATCCGCAGGTAATCACCGGGCGCCTTGGACATGTTCACCCGCGTTGCGGGCTTCTCGATATAGTTGCGGTCAATGCGCCCGGTATTGAAAGGCATGTAGCCGCCCCCGTGCGAGATACATATCTTCAAGTCCGGGAAGGCGTCGAGAATGCCTTCGTAGAACAGGGACGCGATTGCGAAGGTTTCTTCCATGCACTGGCCCAGGCTGTTCCACAGCATGTAGCGGGCGAAGCGCGGGTCGTGGTTGCCCGCGGGGTGGATGTAGACGACGGCACCTGTTGCCTCGGCCGCGGCCCAGAAGGGGCGGAGCGCATTTTCTCCGATCTCGCGCGCGCCCGCGCGGGTCGAGATCGTGACACCTGAGAGGCCGAGATCGTTGACGCAGCGGGTCAGTTCTTCGGCAGCAATGTCTGGCGCGTGGAGCGGAACCATTCCAAGACCCCGGAACCTGTCGGGGGCCGTTTCGACCCCGGCGGCGAGTGAGTCGTTTGTCCTGCGGCAGAGCGCGAGGGCTGCCTTCGGGTCCGCGAAATCGGTGTTCTGATGAACGAGGCTCGGGCTGAGGATCTGCATGTCCACGCCCATCCGGTCCATGGCCGCGATCCGGTCGGTGTAGTCGGCCATCTCGGCAATCACGCGTTCGCCGCGGGCCGCTGCCGCCTGCCGCAACTCGTCGGAGACATCGGAGGGCAGGCGCGTGAAAATGCTGTGGGGCGATGTTTCCGAATAGACCTGCCGGTTCACCACATGAGCGTGAACGTCGATGACGCGTTGCAATGGATTATCCTCCCCCTCGCGCTTCGCAAGCTGCGCGATGATCCCGCCCCTGCAAAACGAAAGGGACCTGGCCGCCGCGCGTTCCATACCGGCAGGTGCAGCCTATCGCGGAAGGCAGGTTGCGTGAACTGCAGAACCTCACGGCACAGGCGTATAGTTGCCGAAGACGCGGTCGGAAATATCGAGGGGAATTGAATGGTACCGCCTCCCCGGCTCGAACGGGGGACCCCCAGATCCACAATCTGACCCCGAGGATTGATTCCAAAGGGCTTTTTTTCAAACCGGCGCTCAAAGCGGGCCTTTTCGATCAACGGGTTATCAGGCGGGTGCAAACCGCCGCTGGCCACCGCCGCGCGCCACCGGAACGAGAAACCCCGGCCGCGCTGGCGGGCGCGACCGGGGCTGTAGGGTATCCTGACGAAAGCGCAAATCGTCACAGAGGAAAGTATCACGACGATCTGCGCGCCGCAACGCTGATGCGCCGCTTTGGGCTTCCGAGGTCGATCGCGTCTACCGTCGCCAGCCTCGCGTGGGGGATGGTGGGATGAGTAATCACCACATCAACCACGTCTTCAAACATGGCCCGCGCAAGACTGCGGAGCGGATGGTGCTGCTGGCGATCGCTGATCGGGCTGACGCGCGAACGGGATGCTGCGACCCTTCCATGGCCGATATCGCCGAGAGATGCGGGTTCACGCAACGGGGCGCCAGGAAGATCGTGCGGCGCCTCGAGACGGACGGTTGGCTCGAGGTCGAGGTGGCACGTGGACGCGGCAACCGGAGCCGCTACAGGGTCATCCTGCTCACCCGGAAAGAGCCCGAGGACCGGAACGAGAAAACCGGAACGGGGGACCGGTTAAGCGCCGACGAAAGTCAGAAAACCGGAACGGGGGTGCAAGAAAACCGGAACGGCGGTTCCCCCGAACCCTTAGAACCCTTTGGTGATGGTGGTGGAGCGCGCGCGCTCAATGCTGATTTTCGAGAGCGGAAGATCGACGAGCCGCCGTCGGTCGAACGCGACGGTTCGCCGAGCGAGCCACAGCCGACCGCCGATCCTGAGAAACAGGACTGCGCCAGGCAGACGTGGCGTGAGGAACTGCTCGAGGCGCTGGGCGTGGAGCCGCCGGGCGTAACCGCCACCGGCCGCGTGCTGATCGACCAGGCCGACATGCACGAGGCCCAGCGCTGGGAGCGCGACCTCGGCCTCAGCCGTGTGGAGATCCTCGAGGTGATCCTCGAGGTGATGGCAGCCAGACGCGACGGCCCGCCGCGAACGCTTCGGTATTTTCGCGACCCGATGCAGCGGCTTGCTGCAGCGAAGCGGGCGCCGAAACTGGAAATCGACGAGGGACAACACCATGACCATGCAACTCGGAATCAAAGCCACGGCGACCGCGTCGTGCCATTCCACCGCAACCGTCACGCCGCGCACCGGCACGGAAATCGAAAGGCCGTCGGCGACCCTTGGGTGGCTGCTGCACGAGATTGGCCGGATGGGGGTAACCATGGTCCGTGAGCGCAACGCGGCAATGGGCGGCCGCGCCGAGCAGAGGATCGAGATTGCCGAGGGTGCCGATATCGAGGGCGCCCGGGCACTGGTCGAGCAATCTCTTCAGCCGGCGCCCCAACGGCAGATCGCGCAGTGGCTGGCCGCGCTGCGGCTGATCACCGCGCACCGAGAAAGCGACCCGGCCGAGGCAGGCGCTGCGATCAAGATCTATGTCCAGCGTCTTGCGGAATGGCCGGCGGATTGCGTACACGAGGCGATCCTGCATCGGCGCTGGCGGTTTTTCCCAGCGCTCGCCGAACTCGAGGACGCGTGCCAGGAACTCGCCGCGCCGCGCAAGCTACTTGCGCTGCAGCTGCGCACCGATGCCGGGGCGGTGCGCCGATTCAGTGAGGCACAGCGCCCGGACCCTCAGACCACTGCGCAGCGCCGCGCCGCTGCTCAGCGGATCATGCGTGAGGTGTTTGGGCCGGCGTAAGGGGCGGATGGTGCTGTCATGACTGAGACGGACCAGATGGCGCTGGATGCGGCAAGCGTGGCGGGGGTGACACTCGCGGCCCATAGCAGCCGTTCGCCGGATCGGCTATCGCTACGATGCAGCTTCCCCGAACCGGTAGTTCACGACCCCGGGCAGCTTCATCAGGCACGCAAACACCAGCAGCGCGGGACGAATCTGACCTCCGGCACCACGGGGGGACTTCCCCTTCACGCTTTCAGGAGCTGGCCGAAACTGTTCAAGTCATTCCGACCAGCCCGCGCGGCATCACACTCCGAAGACGACGTGACCGTGCTCGTTGACCGGCAAGGCGGGGTTCCATGCGATCTCCTAGATGTGGCCATCCGGGTCCCCGACGAAACCGCGGAGGCCACCCTGGGGCAGAGCATCGGCCTCCCTTGTAGCATGAGCAGGTTTTCACTGGGTCGATACATGACCTCAGTGACGGTTGCCAAGAAGCCGCTTCTGGTGATTAGATCGTGGCGGCTTGATAGATAGCCATCGAAAATGAGGTGAAGTGTGAAATCGAAGTTTTTGGGCCATTTCAAGCTGAACGATGATCAGGTCAAAGAGATTTGGGCCAGTGGTGTGTTCGTCTTCGACGCTAACACACTTCTGAATATGTACAGGTACTCGGACACCACGCGAGATGCGCTGTTCTCTCAATTCGAAAGGATCAAAAAGCGGGTTTGGCTACCTCATCAGGCTGGAGTCGAGTTCTTTCGAAATCGCATCTCCGTTATTGCGGACCAGAAGAAAACTTACGACGACATGAAGCGTGCCCTGACATCCATCAAGCGTCAGTTCTCGACTGATCGAGGGCACCCTTTCATCTCAGCGGAAAGCGCAAGCAAGCTGGAAGAAACGATTACGAAAATTGAGCAGGAACTCGATGCAAGTGGTCAGACAATCGAACAGCGTATGACGCAAGACGACGTGCTGGTCCGACTAGCCAAGATTTTTGATGAGCGGTCGGGAGGTGAGTTCGATGAAGACACGATGAAGGCTCTCTTTGAGGAAGGTCAAGATCGATACAATCGCAAAGTTCCGCCCGGCTATATGGACGCTGGTAAAGTGAAAGACCCACAGACCTCAGACGATAAGCAGCGGCTTTACGGAGACTTCGTCCTGTGGCGTCAGACTTTGGAAATGGCGAAAGCAGAGGATAAGCATGTCGTGTTCGTGACGGACGACCGAAAAGAAGATTGGTGGTTGGAGAAGAGTGGAAAAACCATTTCGCCTAGGCCAGAATTGATTGCTGAGTTTAACAGGTTCACCGGCAAGCATGTGAAGTTTTATACTCCTGACAGTTTCGTGGCAGTTGCAAGCAACTACATTGGTGGGAAAATATCGGAGGGAGCTATCGACGAAGTTCGAGCAGCTGAGACCGCCAAACACGAGGATGCTCATGCGAGCTACGCCGTCCGTAGGCGCAGGCGAAATGCGTTGGAGGACCTGAGTGAACGTGAACGTTTTCTGTATGATCGTGAGCGCGAAAGTTACCTGACATACAGAAGAAACGCTTTAAGTCATGGCGCACGTATAGCCGACGATGAACGGAGCCATATGATATCGTCCGAAGACATTGAGAGGCTTGGTCGGTACGGAGACGGCATTTCTGCAGAAAGGACTAATGACTTTGGTCGCCGCCGACCTGCCTTTCGATCAGAAAAGATTCGTGAGCTTAGAATGGAGATGTCGGCGGCGTTGGAAGCGAGAGAGTACGCTCAGCGAGAGTTTGAGCAATCCTCGACTCACAACAGGGAAGAATTGTTTCAAGACCTAGTAGCGGCAAGTCGGCGCGTAGAAATGTTAGAATATCGACTCGCCGAAATCTCTAAATTGATTTCGCGTCATGAGCCTGAAGAGTAGTGGCGATCTGACTGTTCGCGCTGGGTTCATGAGAGTGCGTAATGGGCGATTGAAATCAGTTTTTAAATCTAGGGGCGCTTGAATTCCCTAAATCCTGTCAAGAAGTCTTTTTCGACCTCATTAATGTCAGCTAACGCCTGGCGGATACTAGGGATTTCCCGCATTGAGCAGCTGGTAGTTGCTCAATGCGCAGTAATATCAATTGAGCCGAGACGGTTTCGACAACCAGATGGATGAACGCTGCTGAAAATTGATGCGGGGAATCCATAAATCGGGAATCTTGGTAGACTATGATGCCGCAGAGATCGCCCGTGCAAATACCGTAGGGCTTACGCTTGACGAAGACGGTGGTCGCGTTGTTCTACCCTCCGTCAAGCGCGACCTAAAAACGGTCCTCAGCTTCCTGGAGGAAAGCCTCTATAAAGGGGTCTTTTCTGAAGAGACCTACTTGACCAACTCCAAGCGCACTGTGGCCTGAACCGTCCGCGGTGGTCACGTCGCCGTCTTGCGGCACGGCAGTCCACTGTTTGAGTTCGGCCTCTTCTGAATGTCGGCTTTCTGTGCGCGGGCTTTGTTAGCTCGCACTCGCAGAGAAGGTCCGGAGTCCGCCCTAGCTCGCGCCGCATTCACTCCTAAACCGATCGTCAGCGGCGTCGATGATCATTGTCACGAAGGCCTGGGCCATCGCATCGCCCATGTCAGCGCCAGGATGTGGTGATGTGGTTTCGTGTTGTTGGAAGAACTCCATGAGAAGCTCGGGATGGTGAGCCCGAAGAAACACACCCAATGTTGCGGCGATTGTCCAGCCGCGATCATCATCGCCGCTCAGGACGTAGTCCGCCGCACCCTCTGAAAGCCCAGTTGCCGCGCCAAGCTCGCGCGCGTCGGGATCACCAATGTCCCGCAGTTCCGCGCTGAGCTCTCGAAGCTTCCCGGCCGATCGCGATGCGATGATCGCCTCGATTTCATTAAGGGCGGCACAGCCATCTGGGCCGATACTGGCCGTCTCGTCTGGTTCAGGTACGGTGTCGGCCGAAGCAGAACCCTCGGGCTCCACGGGTTCCGGGCAGCCCTGGAAGGGGTAGAACATATTGCCGGAGTAGAACCCTCCGTTGGGATAGAGTTGTCTCCGTCGCTCCCGGTAGATCTCGCGGATCCGGGGTGCGAGTGCTTCGTCCGAGATGCCTGCGATGCAGCGATCGGCGATGTTGTCGACACCGATGAGGCCTCGGGTTTCAGCCGCATTGTCAGCGGCGCGCTGAAAGCACGACCACGTTGTCGAGAAGGTCTCGTTGCGGTCTTCGCATTCCGAGATGACGGGCGCCGCGGCGGATCCGTAGAAATCTTCAGAGCGCACAAGTTCAAGCATTTCATATGCGATGGCACCATCCTTCAGGCAATCTGGCAGGCTCGACGCTGTCGCAGTCGCATTGCATTGCTCGATCACAGGCTGTGGGATGTTTCCCAGCGCCGGTGTGGCTAGCGGGGCGAGAAACAGTGTCGTCGTGAGCGCCGTGAAGAGTCTTTGGAGCATGCTTAGGTGACATCCGTGTCGTAGTTCTGTGGTTCTGAGCATCAGTGTTGACTCACCGCTGTTCCATTGCAAGGAGCTTGGCGACCGAAAGGCCGTCGGGAAGAAAATTGATGCGCCTCGTGTGTGCCTCGTCAAAGTCGTTTGGGCACGGCCTGGATGGCTCGCGCCACGACGTCGACTTCGCCGCAGGTCATCTCAATGTCCTTTTCTGCAACAAGATGCTCGCCCAGAAGAAGCCGCCCCAGGGGAAGGGCTGCGGTCTCAAGCGCCCCACAGTCCATCCTCGTTTTCTGGTGGTGCGTGGTAGGTGCGAACCTGCGAACCCAAAGTGCGAACCCAGAATTTTCGTTTGCCGCTAGCGGCTTATAGCGCCTCTGCCCCCCGCATACGTCGCGCGCCAGGAAGGACCCAAGCGGGGAGGGCAGGGGGGTGCAAGCCATTTCCACAGCATTTTTCCCTGCGTGCCGCGCGCTGCGCTCGCTCCGATCCTTGACCATTATGGTTCTGCGCGCCGGCCTGGCGGTGCCTCGGGGCCGACAAGAAAGGTCACGCTCCATGGGCGGCCAATGATATTTGCGCAAGGCTTCCTAGTAATGCAAGCAATTGAAAACCTGAGCATACCGGAGCTTTGGAGCACTGCCACGGCTTGTCCTCAGTTGGGGTATTGACCGGGTGGGATGCTTGCGAGATGCTATCCAGCAAATGGAGGCGGCCATGAAACCAGCAGCGGTGGCGCTTTGCGCCGGGATCACGACGAAACGGCTGCACCAGCTCCGTGATCGGGCGCAGCTGCCTTACCCGAATCCGGGGTTTCGCGCAGAGCTCGACATCAGCCACGCGTGGCGGCTGCGCATACAGGACGCGGCGATAAACGGACCCAGCGGGGGAATCGGGCCCGATGATGCGGCCGGAATGGTTTCCAACGCGTGGGGCTATCTCAGCACGCGATACGGCACGCACCCGAACGACGTGGTGGGTCTCGAGGTCGCGGCATGGATAGGGGCCATCGAATTTGCCGGCACGGATCGCCACGGTGAAGTCGAGCGATGGATGGGGTGGTTCGCAGGACCGGTGGCGGAACTGCAGGATTTCATCGCTGCGCAGTTGGCCGACCCGACCTCGGAGGCCCTGCGCAATGCGCATCCGGTGAAAGTGCTGGCGCTGGTAAACGTCACCGCGGCGGCTCTGACGGTGCTCGCCCGCGCGGATGAGCTGGGCCTCGATCGCGGGGAGGCGCAGTCATGACGATCAGCGAAACAATGGACGATCATTGGAGGCAGACAATGAACGAGCAGCTCGTAGGTCGACCGCAGCTTACGGGCGCGATCGCTACCCGGGCGGCGGCCGTAGCGCCGGCCACGGTCAATGATGCCCAGCGCACCTTCGAGGTGGTCTGGACCACCGGCGCCATGGTGCGGCGCTATTCGTGGATGCGCGACGAGGAATACGACGAGGAACTGGTCGTCGATGACAAGGCGCTGCGCCTCGAGGCGCTCAACAGCGGCGCCCCGTTTCTGGAAACGCATCGCGCCCATGACCTCGGCGCGGTGCTGGGGGTAGTTGTCGAAGGCAGCGTTCGCATCGAGTCCGGCAAGGGCTACGCCACGATCCGGCTGTCGGATCGGGACGAGGTCGAGTCGCTCTGGCGCGACATCAAGGCCGGGATCATCCGGCGCGTGAGCGTAGGCTACCGCGTGCACAAGTTTGAGCGTGTCGCCAAGGCTGACCGGAACGACGGGGGCGAGCGAGCGCTCTACCGGGCTGTCGATTGGGAGCCGCTGGAAATTTCGGCCGTCGCAATTGGCGCCGACCCGGCCGCAGGGATCCGCGGCGACCATGCCGGCGAGGCGCCGGAAATTCTCGAGCAGGGAAAGAAACCGATGAAACATGCAACGACCACGCCGGATGCCGGCGCCAACACCGTGCCCAGCGCGGCGTCCACGATCCGCGCCTTGGTGGCGCACCACAACTTCGGAGACGACCTGGCCGAAGACCTTATCGGGCGCGGCCTGAGCGAGTCCGAGGCCCGCCACGAAATCCTCGACAAGCTGGCCGACCGCGATCCGATGCAGGGCCGCTCGCATGAGCCTTCCATCACCGGCAACAACCGGGACGGCCTGCTGGCCCGCGCCATGAGCGGAGCCATGCTGCACCGGCTCGATCCCGCGCGGCACGAGTGCTCGCAGGACGCGCGCGACTTCGCCGGCATGACGGTGCCCGAGATGGCGGCCGAGTTCTGCCGCATCCACGATATCAGGGTGCAGGGCGGGCCGGCCAAGGCGCTGCAGATCGCTCTGCAGATGCGTTCGGGGGTGGGCTACCATTCCACCAGCGACTTCCCGGCTATCCTTGCCAATGTCGCGAACCTACGGGTGCTCGATCACTACGAGGCCGCGGCCTCGGGTTTCAAGCGGGTGAGCCGCGAGCGCACCTTCGACGACTTCCGCGAGGTGACCAGCGCCCGGTTGCAGGGCAGCATGACCTTCGAGAAGACGCTCGAGAGCGGCGAGTTCAAGTATGGCACGCTCGAAGACAGCGGCGAGAAGACGCGGCTGGCGACCTATGGGCGCATCTTCGCGCTGACGCGCCAGGCGCTGGTCAACGATGCCGAGGGGGCCTTCGACAAGATCACGAGCATTCTCGGCACCGGCGCGGCGGAAACCGAGGCCGGCCTGCTGGTGGGCCTGTTCGAGGACAACGCCGGGACCGGCCCGACGCTTTCCGATACCCTGCCGGTCTTCCACGAGGATCGGGTCAACATCGGCCAGGCTTCCGTGATCGATATCGACGCGCTCTCCGAGGCGATGGTGATCCTGCGCCGCCAGCGCGGCATGGGCGGCGAGGTGATCGCGGTGGTGCCGCGCTACATCATTGTCAGCCCGGAGAAGGAAACCGAGGCGCTGCAGGCCACCTCGCAGCTCTACGCGGCCGAGGTCCAGAACGTGAACCCCTTTGCGCGCCGGCTCGAGGTGATCGTCGAGCCGCGCCTTGCGAGCGAGACGCGCTGGTATCTGGCCGCCGAGCCGGGGCGCCCGGAAGCGCTGATCCATGGCTACCTGCGCGGCCAGCGCGGGCCCCAGATCGAGACGCGGATGGGCTTCGAGGTCGACGGCATGGAGGTCAAAGGGCGGATCGATTTCGCCGCCGGTTTCGTCGACTGGCGCGGCTGGGTCATGAACCCAGGAGCCTGATGCATGAATGGCATGCCGGCCTTCGTGGGCCGGCCGCCCGGCGGGCGGTGGCGAAAAACACCCGCAGGTGCCGCGTCAGCCTCCTCGGCGTGAGGCATCACAGACCCCGGCCGCCGCGCCGGTGGCCGGGGGTGTAACGGAGTAGAGACGATGGATGACAAGCAGCAGGATCAAGCCGCGAAGCTGGTTTCCGCCGCACTCGATGACCTGGCCGCGCAGCTTATCATGGTTCGTGGCCTCCACCCCGACCTAGTGCTCGCCGGGCTGCATTCCTCGGCTTTGGCGCTGATCGCCACCTCGCATGGCGGAGACGTGGCCACGCAATGCGCCAGGGAGTCGGCCGACAAGGTCGAGCACTTGCCGAGCCATGACGATTGCCGCCTGGCCGCTGCGCCAGTGGCGGGGCGCGCGTAAGAGGTAACAAATGACCGAGGGCGCGAAGAGAAAGCGAGCGAAGAATGTCGGTCTGGCGACCCGGCAGGAAATCGAGCGCGTCCTCGAAACGGCTCGTCGTACTGGTCTACCCATCTCTGGCTTCACGATCGAGCCGGGAAAGATCATTAAGGTGCAATTCGCTGGTGCGGTCGAATCGGAAGCTGACGCGGCACTGGACCGATGGCAAAGAGGACGGCGTGGTGCGGATTAAGGTTGGTGGCATCAACACGACCAAGAAGAGGCTCGCGAGTGGCGAGATCCGCGTTTATCGCTATCACCGTGGAACCAAAACGGCATTGCCGGGTGAGCCGGGCAGCCCCGAGTTTCTGCGTGCCTATGCAGAGGCGGAGGCCTTGCGCCCTAAGCGGGCCGCAACGCTGGCAAATGAACTTGCTGAGTATCTGCGCAGCGCGCATTTCGCCAAGAAGGCGCCCAGCACACAGCGAGAGTATAGCCGCCTTTGCGGTAAGCTCGAGTCGGCCTTCGGAGACATGCCATTGCGGGCGCTCGACTCGCCAAAGGCTGCCGGCGTGTTCCTCGACTGGCACGAAGAGCAGGGGCTCGACACGCCGCGCGAGGCAGACAATGCCATGCAACTGCTATCCATGATCCTGAAGCGCGCCAAGAGGCGTGGCCGTATCCGGGTCAACCCGCTTTCGGAAGGTTTCGAACGACAGCACCATGGCGATCGCTCGGATGTGATCTGGACCGAGGCGGACGTGACGCGGTTCATGGACGGGGCTCCGGTCGAACTGCAGCGGGCCATGATTTTGTTCATGCATACGGGCCAGCGCTACGGTGACGTGATCCGCATGCGCTGGGCAGACTACGACGGCGAGGTGATCCGACTGACCCAACGCAAGACGGGTGAGCCTGTCGAAATTCCCTGTACCAGAGCGCTGCGCCAAATGCTCGAAGCTATGCCGCGATCCGGCCCCTACATACTGACCAGGGCCGACGGCCGCCCGTGGTTCACCGATGGCAATGACAAGGCGCTCTCGAAAGCCTGGGCGGCGCACATGAAGGTGGCCGGTCTCTGGCGTGCCGATCCAGCCGAGCGGCTGCAGCTGCGTGATCTGCGCGGGACGACAGTTACGCTCCTGTTCGAGGCCGAAGGCTGCGAGATAGGCCACATATGCGCGATTACGGGCCACACTTTGAAAAGCGCGCACTCGATTCTCGAACGATACCGCAAGCGCACCAAGGCCGCAGCTGTGGCGGCGATGCGGGCTTTCGAGGCCTCGCCCAGCGCGGCTTTTGCAAACCGCCTGCAAACCACACCAGTTGCGGATCGCGCCGCGATAACAAAACCGAAAGGAACTCAAGATGTTGGATGGTACCGCCTGCCCGGCTCGAACGGGCGACCCCCAGATCCACAATCTGGTGCTCTAACCAACTGAGCTAAGGCGGCACTGGCGGTGATTTATCGCCGGGTCCGGCTGAATGCAAGGGGCGCGCGCTTGAAAACGGCGGCGAAGGGGCGTAACTGCGGCTGTCGTGACAGGCATGGGCCACAGGCGGAGAGCGATATGGGCATCGACAGCGAAAGCGACGTGGCAGCGGGGCTTCAGATCGGGCCGACCACGCTGGGAATGGTGCGAATCTTCGTCACCGGCGACGGTATCGATCTGCCGCTGGATTTCGACCCTGACGAGGCCGAGGAAATTGCCCAGGAACTGATCGGCGCGGCCGAACGCGCGCGGGCCGTCACGTCCAAACCCGAGCCTGCCAGGAAGCCGCGTTCGGCTAAGGCGAAAAAGCCCTGACGCCAGGGTCACGCAGCGCCTGAAGCCGGCGCGCGGCGTGTCGTGCGAAGGCTTGTACCAGCACCTTGCGCCGCGCCGGGGCCAGCCGCGCCTCGGCGCCGTGGCGCAGGATCTCCGCATCGAAGGCGTCGGCCAGCATCAGGCCGCTGTCGGCTGGCAGAAGCTCGGTCGGGAAATCGGCATCCACGGCCCAGAAGAAGCGATCACACCAGGGCAGGTAGTGCATCCATTTCCTGTCAGCGCGAAAATCGGCCGGACCGGACTTGCACTCGACGATCCAGATGTCGCCTTTTGGCCCCAGCGCCATGACATCGACGCGCAGCCCGGTTGCGGGCGCCAACTCTTCCACGCAAGCAAAACCGTGGCCCGCCAGATGCCGGCAGACGCCGCGCGCGATGCGCTGACCGGGGGCGAGTTGTAGGTTATCCTGCGGCATGGGGAAAATATGAACAAGTCATGAACACAAGGCAACCCTTGCAGTGGCGCCCGGCTGGGCCTATCTCTGTGGATGGCGGGTTCTGCTCGTTTCGTGAGAGGCCCTTTTCCAGTGGCCGATAAGTTTTTCCGAGGGGGCTGGCTCTGTCGGGGTCCTGGCCTCGTTACCTGGCGCCCACCTGAATGTTCAGGCTCTCGGGAAATTCACGCCTCCACGGATGCTGCGGGCCCGCCGCCCATTCCTTTCGACCAATGCGATCAGCCTTCGGGGCGGCGCCCAGGTGCGGCCTCGCTCGGCCGCGGAATGCGCACGGGCTGCGGGCTGAAGGCATCGGCCATGGGCAAGGGCTGCTTGTGGCCGCCGCCGGGGCGCGGCTTTTCGGCCATGCTCATCACTGCGATGCCGAACTGCACCCCGGCAAAGACCAGCCCGTTGAAGAAGAACAGCAGGAACAGGGCAAGCCAGCCGCCCTGCGTGTTGAAGATCAGGTGCTGCAGATTCGCGACATTGAACACAAGCAGCATCGCGACAAAGCCCGCAGCAATGGCGAAGCCGATGGCGACCTGCCGGATGTAAAGGCGGACAAGCTGGGGCAGTTCGGGCATGGGCGACCTCGCGGACCTGGCGTTACGTTCCCTCTGAAAGGTAACGTCCGAGCGCCGGTCGGCAAGATGCTGGCCTGCGGCGGGCTGACGCGGGCGGCAAAAAGCCGCCGGTGCGGGGGGCGCCGCGCGAATTTTCAAAAGTCCCCTCAGAACGCTTCGGGCCGGGCCTCGCGCGCCATGTGGTCGAGCACGGCATTGACGAATTTTGCCTCGCGGCCTTCGGGAAAAAAGGCGCGGGCGACGTCGACATATTCGTTGATGACCACGCGCGGCGGCGTGTCGGATTGCGTCATCTCGGCGCCGGCGGCGCGAAACAATGCGCGCAGGGTCGGGTCGATCCGGGCGATGGGCCATTTGGCGACAAGCGCGCGGTCGGTCAGCTGGTCGATGCTGGCCTGCCAGTTGACGGCATCGTCAAGCAGCCTGCGAAACAGCCCTATATGCGCGTCGGGGCTTTCGCCTTCGTCCTCTTGCGGGGCGGCGATGCGGTAATCCTCGAACTCGCGGCGCACGGCTTCGACGGTTTGGCCTGCGGCCTCCATCTGGAACAGCGCCTGCACGGCGTAAAGCCGCGCGGCCGAGCGCGCGCGCTGGCGATCTTCCTTGCTGGTCATGCGCTTTGTGATCCTTCGCTGTCACCGGCGATGCGGAAGCTTTCGTTGCTGCGGAACCCCACGTTGCCGCGTGGCGCGCTCCATTTGCGCCCCAGCGCGATCAGGTGCAGCGCCGCCGATGCGGCGCCCCCGCCCTTGTTCTGGCCCTTAGGGTCGGCGCGCACGACGGCCTGATCGCGGTTTTCCACCGTCAGGATGCCATTGCCGATGCAGGCGCCATGCAGCCCCAGCAGCGTCAGCGCGCGCGAGGAATCGTTACACACTGTCTCGTAATGGGTCGTCTCGCCGCGGATCACGCAGCCCAGAGCGACATATCCGTCGAAATTGGCGCGCTCATGGGCCAGGGCAATGGCGGTGGGAACCTCGAGCGCGCCGGGCACTTCGACCATCTCCCAGGTGGCGCCGGCCTTGCGCAGCGTGGCCTCGGCCCCCTTGATCAGCGCATCGGCGATGTCGCGGTAATAGGGGGCGACGACGACCAGCAGCTTCACCGGCTGGTCGAATGCGGGCAGGTCGAGGATGTGATGGGTTTCGGAACCGGCCATCAGACTGTCACTCCTTGGGGATGGGGCGTGTGCCCTTGATCGAAAGGCCGTATGCCTCAAGCCCGACCACCTTCGGCACGCCCGAGTTGGTGACCAGCTCGATCCGGCCCAGCCCCAGCGCGGCAAGGATCTGCGCGCCCAGCCCGTATTGCCGCAGCGTATGCGGCGAATGCGCGCCCTCCATCGCAAGCTGCATTGCCGTATCGCGCAGCAGCACCACCACGCCGCGCCCCTCGGCGGCAATCACGCGCATGGCCGATTGCAGCTCGCCCGCATGGGTGGGGTCGATGCCCAGCACATCCTCCAGCGGGTTGAGCGCGTGCATCCGCACCAGCACCGGATCAGAGGTGGTGATGTCGCCCTTGGTCAGCACGATATGTTCGGCGCCCTGGGTCTCGTCGGCGAAGACACGCATCAGCCAGTCGCCGCCATAGGCCGAATTGACGGGCTTGACCAGTTTTTCGTTGACCAGATTGTCATGGCGCCGGCGATAGGCGATCAGGTCCGAGATCGTGCCGATCTTGAGGCCATGCTTCTGGGCGAACCCGACAAGATCGGGCAGGCGGGCCATGGAGCCGTCCTCGTTCATGATCTCGCAGATCACGCCCGAGGGGTTCAACCCCGCCAGCCGCGCCACATCGACGGCGGCTTCGGTATGGCCCGCGCGCACCAGCACGCCGCCTTCGCGCGCGCGCAGCGGAAAGACATGGCCGGGCGTGGCGATATCGGCCGCGCCGCGGGTCGGGTCGATCGCCACGGCGATGGTGCGCGCGCGGTCATGCGCCGAGATGCCGGTTGTCACCCCCTCGCGCGCCTCGATCGAGATGGTGAAGGCCGTTTCGTGGCGCGAGGAATTCTTGGTCGACATCAGCTGCAGGCCCAGCGCGTCGATGCGCGCCCCCGGCAGCGACAGGCAGATCAGCCCGCGCCCGTGGGTGGCCATGAAATTCACCGCCTCGGGCGTGGCCATCTGGGCGGGAATGACCAGATCGCCCTCGTTTTCCCGGTCTTCATGATCGACGAGGATGAACATGCGGCCATTGCGGGCATCTTCGATGATTTCCTCGATCGGCGAGATGGCATCGCGCCAGTTTTCCTCGACCGGACCCGGATTTTCGTAGCTCATGGGGATTCACCTTTAGCGTTCGCGCCTCAGATAGAGCATCGCGGCCGCGGGGGAAAGGGGCGGAGGGCACAGCGCCTGTGCATGAATGAAAGGGCAGGGCAGTGGTGCTGCGAACGCGGATATTGATTTTTTGCGTGGATCAGGCAAACTCGCCCCTGTGACAACAGACTTTCGCAAGACCGCCTCCTGTACTCCAGGCAGCCGGATAAGGAAGACCTGGCTGCACGACCCGCAGCAATACCGCTGCGGGAAAACTGAAACAGGAGACACGGAATGCCTACCGGCACCGTAAAATGGTTCAACGCCTCGAAAGGGTTCGGCTTCATCGCACCTGATGATGGCGGCAAGGATGTTTTCGTCCATATCTCGGCGGTCGAGCGTGCGGGCCTTACCGGCCTGGCCGACAACCAGAAGGTCAGCTACGAGCTTCAGGCCGGGCGCGACGGGCGCTCTTCGGCGGGTGATCTGAAGCTGCTCTGAGCGGTCAGCAACATGACGCTGGCGTGCGGTTCGGCCCGCGCGCCAGCAGGTGATGGATGCGCAGGCGACTGATCTGGCCGTATCTGCGCCAGTGCACTTGTGCCGTGGCGGGCGAAGGGCCAGATAAGGGGCATCGCACCGCTTTCATGGACACATGCGCTTGACCCTGCTCACCCGAATATGCGGCGCTCTCACGGCGGCCCTGTTGCTGGCGTTGACCCTGCCGGCCGTGTCGGGCGAGCCATCGGCCCAGGCCCGGCAGGCGGAAGCCGAAACGCCGCACGGCAAGTCGGTGCTTCCCGAAACGCTGCCGGCGGCGGTGCTGCCGCCCGCCATGGCCTTGCCCGCCGAAGCCCAGGACAATGCGGAAACCGGTGAAACTGCGCTGGCGGATGTGGCCGGCGCCATCTTGGTGCGCGGCGCTCTGCCGCCGGGCCATGGCGGGCGCAGAGGGGCCACCGGCACAAAACCCCTGCTGCCCGGCGCGCGCGGCCCGCCCGGCGTGACAACCTGAACGACGTTTTCACTGTCTCGCCTGCCGTGTTTCGGTCTTTCGCTGAAACAGGCAAGACGCGGCAGTTCCCGGGTTTACGCATCTCCGAACCGAAAAGGCGCGTCAGCTTTTTCCGGAGGGTGCTTCAAGGGCAACTTCCATGCGCGAAAAACTTCAACTGTGGGGCATCACGGCATTCTTCGTGGCTGTCCTTATCTATACGGTGGCCACAATGATCCTGCACCCGATCTGATGAAAATGCCCCCCGGCGGCGCTGCAGGGCCGCCGCCGGGGGGGCTCGCGTTCAGCGCCAGTCGCGGCAGACGTATTTGACCTCGGAAAAGGCCTCCATCCCCTGCCGGGCGCCTTCGCGGCCCAGGCCCGACTGCTTCATCCCGCCAAAGGGGATCGGCGCGCCGGTGATCTTGGTGCGGTTCACAGCGACCATCCCGAACTCCAGCGCGCGGCTCATGCGGTAGATGCGCCGCGGGTTCTGGCTGTGCAGATAGGCGGTCAGCCCGTATTCGGTGGCGTTGGCGCGTGCGATCACGTCCGCCTCGTCGGTGAAGCGCGCGATGGGCGCGACCGGGCCGAAGGTTTCCTCGTGCATGATCAGCGCCTCGTCGGGCACATCGGCCAGCACGGTCGGCGCGAAGTAGAGCGGTCCGAGATCGGGGCGCGGGCCGCCGCACATCTGCCGCGCGCCGCGTTCCAGCGCGTCCTTGACATGCTCTTCCTGCTTGGCGACGGCACGGGCATTGATCAGCGGGCCGATGTCAGGGTCCTCCATGCCCGGCCCGATCGACAATGCCTGGCTGGCGGCGGTGAAGCGGGCGACAAACTCGTCGTAAACCGTGGCCTCGACGTAAAAGCGGTTGGCGCCCAGACAATCCTGCCCCGAGGTGGCGAACTTGGCCTTAACCGCCTCTTCCACAGCCTGATCCAGATTGGCGTCGGCAAAGACGATGAAGGGCGCGTGCCCGCCCAACTCCATCACCAGCCGCTTGATGTTGGCCGCCGACTGTTTGTAAAGCAGCCGCCCGATTTCCGTGGAGCCGGTGAAGGACAGCGCCCGCACCCGAGGGTCCGCGCACCATTCGCCGACGATCTCCTGCGGTGCGCCGGTGACCACGTTGAACACGCCCGCAGGAAGCCCGGCGCGCGCAGCCAGTTCCGCCAGCGCCAGCGCTGAAAACGGTGTCTCGCTAGAAGGATGCACCACCACCGGGCAGCCGATCGCTAGGGCCGCGGCGGCCTTGCGGGTAATCATCGCGCAAGGGAAGTTCCACGGCGTGATCAGCGCGGCCACGCCCACGGGTTCGCGCCACAGCTCGACCTCGGCATCGGGCAGGTGCGAGGTAATCCCCTCGATATTCGGGCGCCGGGCCTCTTCGGCGTAGAACTCGACGAAAGAGGCGCCATAGTCGATTTCGCCGCGTGCCTCGGAAATTGGCTTGCCCTGTTCGCGTACCATCAGCCGCGCCAGATCCTCGCGCGCGTCTTCGATCAGGCGGAACCAGCGGCGCAACAGCGCCCCGCGTTCCTGTGGCAGAAGCCCGGCCCAAGGCCGAAACGCGGCATGGGCCGCATCGACCGCTGCGCGCGCTTCGGCGGCGCTTTGCGCGGGAACCGCCCCGATCACCGCGCCCGTGGCGGGGTCGGTGACATCAAGCTGCGGCTGGCCGACCCATTCGGCATTGACATAGGCCTGTTGCCGGAAAAGCGCCTCGTCGGCGAGCTTGACACTGTCGCCCGGTGCTGTGGCTTTTCGTTGCCTCGCCTGCATTTCGCCCTCCCGTCAGATTGGGTTTCAATTGCGCCGAAAGTGCCCGTTTCCGCGCCGAAGGTGCATCTTTTATCAGGCGCGCGCGCAGTCGGCTTTCCTGTGCTGCAGAGGCTGGTGGAAAATCCGTCTTCGGCATTTTTAGGTGGCATAACAACCTTGGCACGATATGGTGTGGGGTGCTGCCTCTCTAACGTGTTTTTCGCAGGTAAGAGTTTCAAGCGGAGAAATGGATTTGTCAGTTGTCCGTCATCCTGCAAGCGCGGCGTCGCCCCTGCGCGCAGTCTCTGCCCAGCCCATGCCGCTGGCGCGGGCGCTGGGGCTTGTCGATACCCGGTTTGGCATTGCGCGTGTGCTAGGGGATGAAGGGCGCGATCTGGTGACGGAATACTACCGTCAGGCGGCGTTCGGTTTCCGGCAGGTGCATTCGCGCGACGGGTGTATGCACATGGCCCTGAATCCCGATGGGCAGTTTGATCGGGCGGGGTATCTCGGGCAGGCCGACAGCGTGGCGGCGGAAATTGCGGCGACCGGCGCGGGCCGCGTGCTGGAACTGGGTTGCGGTGTCGGGTTCAACAGCCTTCATCTGGCGCGCGCGATGCCCGATGTCGAATTCGTCGGGCTGGACCTGCTGAAACGGCATGTGACCGAGGCCCGGCAGGCCGCGCGCGGGATGGGCAACATCACGTTCCGGCAAGGCAGTTTCGAGGCGCTCGCCCCCGAGGCGGGCGCGCAATTTGATCTGGTCTTCGCGGTGGAGTGCCTGTGCCACGCGCGTGATCTTGACGCGCTGGCGCACTCGGTTGCGGGTGTCCTGCGTCCTGGCGGGCGGCTGATCGTCTACGATGGATACCGCACTGCCCCGCTTGAGGCGCTGCCGGACGATATCGCCACCGCAACCCGGCTGACCGAGGTTGCCATGGTCGTGGCCGACGGCTTTCGCCCGTTGCCGGCGTGGGATACCGCCCTGGCAGGCGCGGGGTTGAAACGGCTGGCCACCGGAGACCTGACACCGCAGGTCAGGCCAACCACGCAGCGCCTGCAGCGGCTGGCCACGAAATTCTTCATGGAGGGGCTGACACCGGCTTTGGCGCGCGCGTTCCTTCCGCAATACCTGTTGCGCAATGCGGTGGCGGGCCTCTTGATGCCCTATCTGATAGCCCCGGAAGGCGGCAGCCTGAATTATCTGCGCCTTGTGGTCGGGAAACCCGGCGCCAGCACCTGAATTCGTGTGGCGGCGCCGGGTGCGCGTGATGTCACTGCGCTGTCATCTCCTGGATGATCATCGAGATCCGCTGGCCAAGCTCCGGGTCTACCGCGGCGGCCTCGCCGACTTCGAGGTATTCCTCTACAGTGATCTGCGGCGCCTCTTCGACCGCGGCCAGCATTGCGGCGTTGCCTTCCTCGATCAGCCCTTCGCGTTCGGCGTCGGAATCGGCGGCGTCAAGCTGCACCGCGTAGTGTTCGTGGATTTCCGACACTTCGACCGCAACTTCGGCGAAGGCCATCAGCTGCTCTTCCGAGAAGTCGGTGGCAGGGGCGGTGGGGGCAGGGGCCGCGGGCATATCGCCGGTCTGGGCCATTGCCGGCAGGGCCGCGCCCGCGCCGAAGCCCAGGATGATTGCAATCGCGGTGAGGGGTTTTCTGAACTGCATGACTGCTCCTTTGTGCATTTGCCAGCCCGGCGCTCGGACACGGTTGCAACAGCACCGAAAGCAGACCTTGAGCCGGGTCTTTCTGCACCTAACAGCCCACGTCCTATGTTCAACCGCTTGGCAAGGACTGCGAGCTGGCTTTGGAAGCGCCCGGCGGATCGCCGCTAACCTCATTGAAAAAACAGGCAAATTATTGCCGGTATGCGGGGCGCGTGAATTCGGGGCTTGCTTGCGATTTTCTGGGCAGCGCTTTGGATTTCCCTTGTAACGGGGCGGGGAATGGCTTATCTGAGGGATGCGACGTTACTCACTATCGACCACTGTTCTCCGTCTACGGCCACAGTCACTCGATTATGGACTGACTGAGCCAAGCTGCCGCACTTCCGCGGGTAGCATACATGACAGGAGACATCACGATGGCTAATGGCACCGTGAAATGGTTCAATTCCACCAAAGGTTTCGGCTTTATCCAGCCCGATGGCGGTTCGCGCGACGTGTTCGTGCATATCAGCGCCGTTGAGCGCGCAGGCCTGCGCGGTCTGGACGATGGTCAGAAAGTGACCTTCGATCTGGAAACCGGCCGCGACGGTCGTGAATCGGCGGCCAACATCGCCCTGGCCTGAGCCAGTCTGACCCGGCGCGGCGGCGTGTCGGCCCGACAAGGGCCCCCACGGCCGCTGCCCGCTTCAGAGATATGAATGGATCGGCAACATGCCGATCAGCCAGGAGGCCCCGCGCCGCAGCGCCGGGGCCTCTGGTTCATGGGCCAGCAGGATCGTCTGCCTGCCCTCGTTCCCGCGGCAAAGCGTCCAGGTCACGCGCGCCTTGTGGCCCAGCGCCAGGGAATAGGCCTGATCGGGGGCCGCGCAGCGGTCGAACTCGGCATCGAATTCCGCCACCAGGGCCGGTGCCTCGAACAACACCCCGGCCTCGATATTCAGGAAGGCCGAGCGCAGGTCGAAATTGAACGACCCGACGAAGGCCTGGCGCCCATCTACCGAAAACCCCTTGCTGTGCAGCATTTCACCACTGTCGTGGGCGGCGAATTCGCGCAGGCGGACCCCGGCAGAAAGCAACCCGTGCCGATAACTCCGATAGGCCCCGTGAACGACCACATGGTTGGTCGCGGAAAGCGCGTTGGTCAGCACTTCGATCCGGACACCCTTGCGGGCAAGCCCGACAAGCTGCGCCATGCCTGCGCGGCCTGGTACAAAATACGGGGTCATCACCCTGAGCCGCTCTTGTGCGCTCTGCATGACCGGGACAAGCTGGCCGGGACTCCAGTGCTGCTGCCCCAGGCCCAGGGCCTTTTCGGGCGGATCGGCCACCAGCCGCGCGCCCTTGTCCCACTGCAGGTTCCCGGGCAGGCAGCCGTCCACAAGCGTGTCGTCCAGCCGCTTGAGGCTTTCCAGATACCGGCGTGTCGCGGGGCGCTGGGCGTTGACGGCGAGGCGACGGCGAAAACGCTCAAGCCCGGCCTCGTAATCGCGCCAGAAGGCCGCGATCGGCAGCGCCTCGCTGCTGTTCCAGTAGCTGTCGAACAGGGTGCCCGCTTCGTCCACCAACGGCCCGAGCATCAGGATATCGGCATCGCGGTTGGGGCGGCGCCCGAAATCAGTGGGCGCGTCGAAATAGTCGTTGCCGATATTGCGCCCGCCCGTGATCGCCAGCCGCCCGTCGGCAATCCAGAACTTGGCGTGCATCCGGCGGTTGAACCGCACCCAACTCAGCAGGATTTCCAGCCCCCGGCGCAGTGCATTGCCGCGGTTGCGAATCGGATTGAACAGCCGCACCTCGATGCCCGGATGCCCGTTCAGCGCGCGAAACTTCGGGTCCAGCCCCTGGGCGTTCACGTCATCGAGCAGCAGCCGCACCCGCACCCCGCGATCCGCCGCAGCCATCAGCTCGCGCGCCAGCAGCCGCCCTGTCATGTCGTCGCGCCAGATGTAATAGACCAGATCGAGGCTGCGCCGGGCCAGCCGCGCCGATTGCAGGCGCAGAAGAAAGGACTCGCGGTTGTCGAAGCCCAGCGCCAGCCCGGTCTGGCCGGGATGGGCGGCCTCAAGCGGGGCTACAATCCGGTCGAGCGGGGTTTGGTCTTCGGCTTTGGGCAGGCAATACGATGCCGCGCCGCGCGCCTTGCGGGCGAAGCGGCCATAGGAATAGATCGCGAGAACCGACCCGACCGCGAAAACCGCCACAAAGGCCAGAAACCAAAGGAAAAATGCCATATCAGGCGGCCTGGCTGAGAAGGGTAGCGGCGCGGTGCATCAACGACGCTCCGACGCGGCGGCCCTTCGTAGGGTGTCCTCGGCCTCGCGCGGGTTACGCGGCAGGCGCAGCCATGCCTTGATTGGCAGGTGATCCGACGCAATCCGCGCAAGCGGGCTGTCGTGGCGCTCGATCTTGAGCACCTCGGCGCAGGGGCTGGTCATGATCCGATCAAGTGCGAACAGCGGAAACCGCGCGGGAAAGCTGGGCACCGAGACCCCCGGCGCCTTGCGCTGGGCCAAGGGCTCGAGCGAAGAGCGCCGGCGCAGCCGCCATTCGTTCAGGTCGCCCATCAGCAGGGTGGTGCGTTCCTCGTCCTCAGTGCCCAGCGCAGCGACCAGCGCCTGGGCCTGTTGCAGCCGCGAGCTGCGCAAAAGCCCCAGATGCGCGGCAATGACCCGAAGCGGCACGCCCTCGCGTTTCATGTCAACCACCAGCGCGCCGCGCGGCTCCAGTCCGGGCAGGCGCAGCGGGCGCACATCCTCGATCTCGACATTGCGGGTCAGCAGCACGTTGCCGTGCCAGCCATGCGCGGGGCCCTTGCGCTCCAGCGGGACGCTGGTCAGGCCCGAAACCTCGCTCAGCGCCTCAAGGTCCAGATACCCTGCGCGCGAGCCGAATCGCCTGTCGGCCTCCTGCAGCGCAATCACATCGGCCCCGATTTCTCCGATGACACGGGCGGTGCGCGCCGGATCGCGCCGCATGTCCAGGCCCACACATTTGTGCACGTTGTAGGAGGCAACGAGCAGCGCGTCGGGGGGCATCAGGTCGTCGGGGGCATCGGAACTGGCATCGACGCCATATGTTGGTCGCTTTTCGGACATGCCTCAGAGATGGGGAATTTTTCCGGCCATGCAAGCGAAAATGAGGGGATGCGCCAGGATGCTGCACCTGTAGCAAGGGCTGGCGCGATTGCCGAAAACCCGTTACAGTTGCGATCAGATCCGGAAAACCGGGCGTAAAAGAGGCAGTCGAGGCAGTCTCACATGACGGAAATGGCACACGGCACCATGCCCATCGCGGCAGGGGAGCCGATTCTGCCACGATGGTGGCGCACGGTTGACAAATGGACCCTGTCGAGCGTCCTGCTCTTGCTGGGGGCCGGGCTTTTGCTGGGGCTTGCGGCGTCGCCGCCACTGGCCGAGCGTAACGGGCTTCCTGCCTTCTATTACGTCGAGCGGCAGGCCTTCTTCGGTGGCATGGCGGTGGTGGTGATGCTGTTCACCTCGATGCTGTCGCCCGACACGCTGCGCCGGCTTGGTGTGCTGGGCTTTCTGATCGCGCTGGTCGCGCTGGCGGCGCTGCCGTTCCTGGGCACCGATTTCGGAAAGGGGGCAGTGCGCTGGTATTCGCTGGGGTTTGCCAGCGTGCAGCCGTCCGAGTTTCTCAAACCCGCTTTCGTGGTGGTAGTCGCCTGGCTGATGGCCGCCAGTCGCGATCTGCAAGGCCCGCCGGGGGTGACGATCTCGCTGGCCTTTACCGGGGTGGTGGCCGGCCTTCTGGCGATGCAGCCCGATTTCGGCCAGGCGGCGCTGATCGTCTTCGGCTGGGGGGTGATGTATTTCGTGGCCGGCGCGCCGATCGTGCTGTTGCTGCTGGCGGCGGGGCTGGTGGTGGGCGCGGGGGTGCTGGCCTATAACGGGTCCGAGCATTTCGCCCGCCGCATCGACGGCTTTCTTGCCCCCGACGTGGACCCGCGCACCCAGCTCTATTATGCCGCCAACGCCATTCAGGAGGGCGGCTTCTGGGGCGTCGGCGTCGGCGAAGGCGAGGTCAAGCGCCTGCTTCCCGATGCCCATACCGATTTCATCATCGCAGTCGCAGCCGAGGAGTACGGGCTTGTCCTTGTCCTTTTCGTGATCGCGCTTTACGCCACGATCACCCTGCGTGCCCTCTTTCGGCTGATGCGCGAGCGCGATACCTTCATCCGGCTTGCGGGCACCGGGATGGTCAGCATCTTTGCAGTGCAGGCGCTCATCAACATGGGCGTGGCGGTGCGGCTGCTGCCGGCCAAGGGGATGACGTTGCCGTTCGTCTCCTATGGCGGGTCGTCGCTGATTGCGGCGGGGGCGGCGATGGGGATGCTGCTGGCCTTTACCCGGACCCGCCCACAAGGCGAGATTGGTGAAATTCTGCTTGGACGGGGGCGCTGATGGCCGAAGGGCCGCTTGCCATGATCGCTGCCGGAGGAACCGGCGGCCATATGTTTCCCGCGCAGGCGCTGGCCGAGGAACTGCTGGCGCGTGGCTGGCGCGTGATGCTTTCGACGGATGCGCGCGGGGCGCGCTATGCGGGCGGCTTCCCGCGTGAGGTCGCGTTGCGGCAGGTCAGCGCGGCAACCTTCGCGCGGGGTGGCGTGCTGGCCAAGCTGGCGGTGCCCTTGCGCCTTGTCAGCGGTGTGACGCGCGCCTTGTGGCAGATGCGGCGCGACCGGCCTTCGGTGGTGGTGGGTTTTGGCGGCTATCCCAGCATTCCGGCGCTGGCGGCGGCCAGCTTGCTGCGGCTGCCGCGCGTGCTGCATGAACAAAACGGGGTGCTGGGCCGGGTGAACCGGATCTTCGCGCCCCGTGTCGATGCAGTGGCCTGCGGCACCTGGCCTACCGACCTGCCCAAGGGCGTCGAGGGCGTGCACACCGGCAACCCGGTGCGCGCGGCGGTGCTGGCGCGGCAGGGCGCGGGCTATATCCCGCCGGGCGACTATCCGATGAGCCTGCTGGCTATTGGCGGCAGCCAGGGGGCGCGGATCCTGTCGGATGTGGTGCCTGCGGCGGTGGCGGCATTGCCCGAGCCGCTGCGCGCTCGGCTGCGCGTGGCCCAGCAGGCGCGGCCCGAGGACGTGGCGCGCGTCGAACGGGCCTATGCCGATGCGGGCGTCACCGCCGAGGTGCGCCCCTTCTTCGAGGATATCCCCGCGCGGCTTTCCGAGGCGCAACTGGTGATCAGCCGGGCCGGGGCCTCTTCGCTGGCGGATATCACGGTGATCGGGCGCCCGGCCATCCTGGTGCCTTTCGCCGCCGCCGCGGCCGATCACCAGACGGCCAATGCCCGCGCGCTGGTCGAGGCCGGCGCGGCGGTCATGATGCCAGAATCGCGATTTGACCCCCAGGGGCTGGCCGAGCACCTTTCTCTGGTGCTGGGCGATCCGGAGGCGGCAACGCAGATGGCGGCGCGCGCGCTGGCCTGTGCGGTGCCCGATGCGGCCGTGCGGCTGGCCGATCTTGTCGAATACCAGGTGGCAAAAGGGGCAGGGCGATGAACGCGGCGACAAAGCTGCCGGTGGATGTGGGGCCGATCCATTTTGTCGGGATCGGGGGTATCGGCATGTCGGGTATTGCCGAGGTTCTGCTCACGCTGGGCTATGATGTGCAGGGCTCGGACCTCAAGGAAAGCGCGATCACCAAGCGATTGTCCGAACTGGGCGCAAGGGTTTTTACCGGGCAGCGCGCCGAGAACCTGGAGGGCGCGCAGGTCGTCGTCGTCTCCACCGCGATCCGTCCCGGCAACCCCGAACTCGAAGAGGCCCGCCGCCGCGGCCTGCCGGTGGTGCGCCGGGCCGAGATGCTGGCCGAACTGATGCGCCTGAAATCCAACGTCGCCGTGGCCGGCACCCATGGCAAGACGACGACCACTACCATGGTGGCCACGCTGATGGATGCCGGCGGCTTCGACCCCACGGTGATCAATGGCGGTGTAATTCATGCCTATGGCTCGAACGCGCGCGCGGGGGCAGGCGAATGGATGGTGGTGGAGGCCGACGAGAGCGACGGCAGCTTCAACCGGTTGCCCGCCACCATCGCCATCGTCACCAATATCGACCCCGAACACATGGAGCACTGGGGCAGCTTCGATGCGCTGCGCCAGGGCTTTTTCGATTTCGTTTCGAACATTCCGTTCTACGGGCTGGCGGTGTGCTGCACCGATCACGCCGAGGTGCAGGCACTGGTCGGGCGGCTGACCGACCGCCGTGTGGTGACTTTTGGCTTCAACGCCCAGGCCGATGTGCGCGCGGTGAACCTGCGTTACGAGGCGGGCGCGGCGCATTTCGACGTTGCGCTGCAGCTTGAGGGCACGCGGATCGAGGGCTGCACCCTGCCGATGCCGGGTGATCACAACGTCTCGAACGCGCTGGCGGCGGTGGCGGTGGCGCGGCATCTGGGGATGCGGCGGGACGAGATCCGCACGGCGCTGGCCGCCTTCGGCGGGGTCAACCGCCGCTTCACCCGTGTGGGCGAGGTGAACGGCATCACCGTGATCGACGATTACGGCCACCATCCGGTCGAGATTGCCGCCGTGCTCAAGGCCGCACGACAGTCTATCGGGCCGGGTGGCGGGCGGATCATCGCTGTGCATCAGCCGCACCGTTATTCACGCCTCGCCTCGTTGTTCGATGATTTCTGCTCGTGTTTCAACGAGGCCGATGTCGTGGCCATCGGCGAGGTGTACGCCGCCGGCGAAGATCCGATCCCCGGGGCCTCGCGGGACGATCTCGTGGCCGGGCTGATCCGCCACGGCCACCGCAATGCCCACGCGCTGAGCACCGAGGACGATCTGGAACGTCTGGTGCGGGCCGAGGCGCGGCCGGGCGATATGGTGGTCTGCCTGGGGGCAGGCACCATTTCGGCCTGGGCGCAGAACCTGCCGGACAGACTGGCGGCGGCAGCGGCCACCGGCGACAGTCCAGGGTCGGAGGCCGCGCACCCAACAGCCGGGCCGGGGCGATGACCGGTCTTGTCCTTGGCTGCCTCTGGGTTGTTGCGGCGGCCTCGATCGCCATGCTGCCGCGCCGGCGGCACTGGGCGGGGGCCTATCTGCTGATCGCCACGGGTATTCCCCTTGTCGGGCTGATCACCTGGCAATCCGGCCCGCTGGCGGGAATGCTTGCGCTGGCCGCAGGTGTTTCGGTCTTGCGCTGGCCCGTGTTCTACATGGGCCGCTGGCTGCGCGGGCGGCTATCGCGCGAGGGGTGACACGCAGGATTTACCTGCGCCGGCCCTCGTTTCGGCACCCTTACACCGCCCGGCCATCTGCCATGCTTTGAATTTGATCGATTCTGTGGTATGAAGGGTCCGTAAACGGCCTGAAACCTGACCAGCATCCACAGAGCTGCCCGCCTGTGTGGTGTTTTTTTAGCGACAGACGACCGGCAGCACGGGGTCATCTTTCCCTGTGGGGGCCGGTTTCGCGGGTGGATGGCCGTATGGGTGCCTTTTGAGGAAACAACTGAATGACCAAGACGAAAAAGCCGGAATTCCGCCCGAACGATTTTGTCGTATACCCCGCGCATGGGGTCGGCAAGATCATCTCGATCGAAGAGCAGGAGATCGCCGGTCTCGAACTTGAACTGTTCGTGATCTCGTTCGAGAAGGACAAGATGACCCTGCGCGTGCCGACGAACAAGGCCACCGAGGTGGGGATGCGCTCGCTCTCGACGCCCGACATCGTCAACAAGGCGCTGGACACGCTCAAGGGCAAGGCCCGCGTCAAGCGCGCGATGTGGTCGCGCCGGGCGCAGGAATACGAACAGAAGATCAACTCGGGCGACCTGCTGTCGATCGCCGAGGTGGTGCGCGACCTGCACCGCACCGACGATCAGCGCGAACAAAGCTATTCCGAGCGCCAGCTCTACGAGGCCGCGCTCGAGCGGCTGACCCGCGAGGTTGCCGCTGTCAGCGGCACCGACGAGGTCGGCGCGCAAAAGCAGGTCGATGAAGTGCTGTTGTCGCGCGCAGCCTGAAGCCGATCTGACGTTTGACCTTTGCGGGGCCGCTGCCGGCATGGCACGGCCCCGTTTTCATGTGCACCGGGCCTGCCGGGGTCAGCTTTCCCCCACGCGCAGCACGTTATTGCGCCCGTTCTTGACATAGCGCAGCTCGCCATCGCCGATGGCGGCGACCTGCCCGCCGTCAAGCTGGTCGCCCACCCTGACGGCGACGATCTGGCCATTTGGCATCCGTACAAGGGCGCGGCGCTGGTTCGGTGTGCCGAAGACACCGATCAGGTTGATCTGGCGCAGGTTGATCGCACTGTCCGTCGTGGCCTGCTGCGCCACCGAGGCCCGCGTGGGAATTGACGGTTGCGCCGATGGGGCCGGGACGGTCGCCGGAGCCGGCGCAGGTGTTGCGGCAGGCTCGGACGGGGCTGCCGCCTGTGCCGGGGCGGGCGGGCTGCTGGCCGCCTGGCTGCGCGCGACGATCGCGCTGAAATTCCGCGGCCGCGTGGCTGGCATCGGCGATTGCGCAACCGCCAGCGGGCTGGCATTGGCGATGGCTTCGGCGCGGGCGGCTTCTTCGGCCAGGCGCGCGGCGGCCTCGGCGGCAAGCGCATCGGGCCGCGGGCTGGGCGGGCGCAGCGCGGCAAGGCTGATTGCGCCGGGCGCGGCGGCCTCCGGCACCTCGGCTGCCGCTGCCTCGCTTGCGGTTTCCACAGGTTCCTCCGCCGCACTGTCGTCCGGGCCCGGCCCCTGCGCCCCTGCAGGGGCTGCCGGGCGCTGTGCCGGTGCCGGGGCAAGCGGTGCAAGGCTCGCATCGACAATCTCCACCGCGACCTCGGGCAGGATCGCGATGGCCGCTCGCGGCGTGGCGTCCGGGCTTTCGGCAGGGTCCGCTGCCGACACAGGCGTGGTGGCTTGGGCGGCCTGAGTCGCGGCAGGCGGGGGCATCAGCCCGGCCTGATCGTCTGGAGTGGCTTCGCCCGTGGTTCCGGCACCCGACTCGGGTGCGGGTGCGGCCTCGGGGGTGCTGCCTTGCTGCGGCACCAGGCCTTCGGGGCGCGGCTGCGGCGTGGGGTCATCGGGCAGGGGCGCATTGCCCTGGATCAGCAGCAGCCGCGGCGCGACCGTGCGGCGCGCCGGCGGCTCGATGGGGGGCGCGCCAGTAACAAAACTGACATCGGGTGTCAGTTCCACGGCTGCGGCACCTCCTGACAGGGCATCGGCCTGTTCGGCGAAAGCCTGCGGTGGCGCCGGGGCAAGGGGCGCGGCATCGGCCAGCAGGCCTCCGGCACCGGGGGTGGGCAACTCGGGCGCTGGCGTGGACAGGGGCGCATCGGCTTGCGGCGGATCGATGTCGCCCAGCGTGCCGGTGCCCGGCTGCGCGCCCACGTCGGGGGCGAAGGGCCAGATGCCGGTGTCTTCGTAGGCGGCGGCGAGTTCAGCGTCGCTCATCGGCGTTGCCGAGGGGGCGACAGGGGCGGGCTGTGCCGCTTGCGGGGCGTCGGGGCTGGTTGTCGCGCTGTCTTCCGCTGCGGTTTCGGGCGATGGCGCGGCTTCGGGCAATGCGGGCGGCGCCATCAGTTCCAGCGGCGCGGTGGCGTCTTGCTGCGATTCCTCTGTTGCGGGCGGGGGAGGAGGAGGCGCTGCCAGGTCTTCCGCCGGGCCGAGGCTTTCCAGCGCGTCGGCGATCGCCTCGTCCACGTTGAAGGGGGCAAAGCCCTCGGCCTCGGGGTCGAGCGGCGGCGCGGGGGCGGGCGCGGCCTCGGGGGCAAGCGCGGTATCGGCTTCCGGCACCGCCTCGGGCAGCGGGGCCGGGGCGAAGGTATCCGGAGCCACGGGTTGCGGCGCGGCAACCGGCGCATCTGCCGGGGCGCTGGCGGTTTCTTGCGGGGCGGAGCCGGGCGCAAAGGTGAAATAGGCGGCCCAGATCGCCACACCCGAAACCAGCAGCACGGCCACCGCACCCATAAGCAGGGGCCCCCGCCCTGCCAGCGGGTGCGACGGTTCGCGCCGCCGCGCGCCGAACACGGTCATTGCCTCGGCCTCGGTCACGCCTTTGTCGATGGCAAGCGGCTGCCGGGTCTGTGTGCGCAGGGTTTCGGGGCCGTTCAGCGCGTGCGGCTTGGTGGCCGGGGCGCTGGTGATGGTGCCAGCGGCGCTGTCAGAGGGTGCGGGCTTTGGCGCTGCGGCGCTGCTGGCAGCGGCACTTGTGGTCGGCCCCTTGCCCTTGCGGCCCGAGAACGGGTCGGACGATCCGGGCTGCGCGGCAGGGGTTGGGCGGCGGGCCTTGAGCCCCGCCCCGGCCCGCCCGAGCGCAGCTTTCCCGGCATCGAGCGGGGCGCGTGCATGGCGCGCAGCCCTGGCGACACCGCTGCCTGCGCGCGCGGCCATGTTCTTTAGCCCCGCGCCCAGCCTTGCAGCAAGGGCTGTGTCGGTGCCTGTGCCGGGAGATGTCCCGACCGGTGCCGCGCTGCGCTGGGTTGTCGTCGTGGGTGCCGGCGCTGCAGGTGGGCCATCGGGCGCGCGCGCTGCGCCAAAGCTCAGCCGCGCACGGCCTGAAATCGGCTCTGGTGTCTTGCCGTCGGCGGGCGGGGCGTGGCCCGGCTTGCGGCGCGAGGCAAAGCTTGCGGGCGCGGTTTCTGCTGTTTTCGCAGGGTCTTGGGCGGGGGGCTCGGGGGCGTCAGTTGCGCGCGCGCCCGTGGCCGGGCCTTCGGCGGCGGGTTCATCACCCTGGCCAGGGTCCGCGCGCTGTTCTGGGGCGGCTTCGCTGGCGCGGGGCTGTTCTTGCGCGGCGTCCTGGTCGGGCGGCTCTTCGCCGGATACGCCCACGGCGGCGGGCGGCGCCGGGGGCGGGGGTAGGGCGCCATCGCCGGCATCACCACGCTTTTTGGGCCGATCACTGCTTGCCGGGGGCTTCCGCTTCGCCTTTGGCGCTGTCTTTGGCGCGGGGTCTTCCCTCGTCCCGGGGGTGGCGGATTCTTCAGCCGTCGTTTCGGCTGCCGGGCCTTCTGGTGTGTGGGGGGCTGCCTCCGGGTCTTCTGCTGCGGGGGCAGCGGGCGCGGGCGCATCAGGCGCTGCGGGTGCCTGCCCGATCGGGCTTGTACCCGAGAAAAGCGCGCGCGTTTCGCTCTCGGGTGGCTCTGCCGTGCCTACCACCGAAACCGGGATCAGGTCGCGCTCGACCTTCTCGCCACGGCCGAGCACCTCTGCCGCGCAGCTTGTTTCACCGAAGAAGGGCTCGCCGATAAAGCTGCCGTCGGTCGGCTTTGCCACGAAAGAGACCGGGTTGAAGCCCTGTTGCCTGGCGAAGGCCTCGGCCTCATCCAGGGTTTCGCGGGCCACCACGGCGACATTAAGCGCGCCGCCGCTGCCCGAACAGTCGAACACCAGATCATCCACGGGATACGGCGTGGCGCCTTCGAGCGCGGCGCGAACAGCCGCGCGGCGGGCTTCCGGGTCAGGGCTGGAGGTTTCGACCGTGGTGTAAAGCAGTTCACTCTCGGGGATGATCAGCTTGGCCGTGACCCCTTCGGGCGCAAGGCTCAGGGCACGGGCGCGCAGACCGGAAAGCACGCTGTCAAAGGCCGGATCGTCCAGCGCGGCCTCGCCAACCAGCAGCCAGCCGCGCGGGCTGCGTTGCAGAAGGCTGACACCCGTCCGGGCGAGCGATAGGGCAAAACCTGGTTTCATTTCACGGGTCTATCACAATCACTTTCAGCGCCGGGAGTCCCCTTGCCAGCGCGGCGAGACTACAGCAGGAATCTGCCGAGGGGAAGCGCTGCCCCGGTTGCGCGCCTTCCCGAGATCGTGAGGCCGCGCCGGGGCGGTGGCCATTCACTTCAGGAGCAGGATGATGAAGCAGAAACATTTGATCGCCGCGCTGGGCCTTGTGGCCGCGCTGGCCCTTGCGCTGCCTGCGCTGGCCGACTCTCCGCGCCAGATTTCGGTGTCGGGCGAGGGGCGCGTTATGGCGGTGCCCGACATGGCGACTGTCCAGATCGGTGTGAGCCGCGAGGCCGAAAGCGCCGCCGACGCACTGGCCGCCGCGTCCGAGGCGGCGCGCGCGATGCTGGACGAACTGGCCGCCGCGGGAATCGAGCCGCGCGACGTGCAGACTTCGGGCCTGACACTGAACCCGCAATGGGATCACCGCCCCAGCCGCGATCAGGGGCCGCGCATCACCGGCTACATGGCGGTGAATTCCGTCACCGTGCGCGTGCGTGACCTTGCGCTACTGGGCGATGTGCTGGAGGCCACGGTCGGCAGCGGTGCCAACAGTTTCGGCGGGCTCGGTTTTGGCGTGGCGGCGCCCGAGTCGCTGCGTGCCCAGGCCCGCGCGGCGGCGGTGGGGGATGCCATGGGCCGCGCGCGCGAACTGGCCGGGGCGGCCGGGGTGATGCTGGGCCCGGTCCTGCGAATTGAAGAGCCCGGAAGCGGCAGCCAGCCGCCCGCGCCGATGCTGCGCGCCGAGATGGCGATGGATTCAGGTGTGCCCGTCGCCCCCGGCGAGATGGAAATCACCGCGCGGGTGAACATGGTGTTCGGCATCGGTGAGTGAACGGAGGGCGCGCCGGGGTATTACGTGTTGCGTTAAATTGTACTCGTCAGCCCCGACCAGAGGGCATGCGGCCGCCTGGGGGGCGGGCGGGCGCATGCCCGGGCCACAAGTGGCCCGGGCGGAATGAAACCGATCAAACGCAGCACCCAATACCCCGGTGCGCCTGGCATTATGTCTGGCCGCGTTCCGGCCGGCTGTTACGCCCCCGCCTTGGTCAGCGCCTGGTCGAGATCGGCGATCAGGTCATCGGCGTCCTCGATGCCGATCGACAGGCGCACCACGTCGGGCGCGGCGCCGGCGGCGATCTGCTGCGCCTCGGTCAACTGCCGGTGCGTGGTCGAGGCCGAGTGGATGATCAGCGAGCGCGTGTCGCCCAGATTGGCCACATGGCTGAAGATTTCCACATTGTCGATCAGCTTGATGCAGGCCTCATACCCGGCCTTGAGCGAGAAGGTGAACAGTGACGACGCGCCCTTGGGGCAGATGCGCTTGGCCCGCTCGTAATAAGGCGAAGAGGGCAGCCCGGCATAGGTGACGTAGGCTACGCGCGGATCCTGCTCAAGCCAACTGGCGACCTTGACGGCATTCTCGCAATGGCGCTGCATCCGCAGGCTCAGCGTCTCGATTCCCATCAGCGTGTAATGCGCGGCCTGCGGGTTGAGCGTCATGCCCAGGTCACGCAGCCCGATGGCGATGCCGTGGAAGGTGAAGGCCATGGCGCCGAAGGTCTCGTGGAATTTCAGCCCGTGATAGGCCGGCTCGGGCGCGCTGAGCGAGGGGAACTTGTCGCTGGCCGACCAGTCGAACGTGCCCGAATCGATCAGCACCCCGCCGGTCACGGTGCCGTTGCCGGTGAGGTATTTGGTCATCGAATGCACCACCAGCGTGGCGCCCTGTTCGATCGGGCGGCACAGATAGGGGGTGGCGGTGGTGTTGTCGACGATCAGCGGAATGCCCGCACGATCAGCGATCGCCGCCAGCGCCGGGATGTCGGTGACATAGCCGCCCGGGTTGGCGATGCTTTCGCAGAAGATTGCGCGTGTGTTTTCGTCAATCGCCGCCTCGACCGCGTCAAGATCGTCGGTGTCGACAAAGCGCGCCTCCCAGCCGAACCGTTTGAAGGTCTGCGAGAACTGCGTCACCGTGCCACCATAGAGCCGGTTTGCCGACACCACGTTGCAGCCCGGCCGCATCAGCGGAAACAGCGCGAGAATCTGCGCCGCATGACCCGACGAGCAGCAGACTGCGCCCGCCCCGCCCTCAAGCGCGGCCATGCGGGCCTGCAGGGCTGCCACCGTGGGGTTGGTCAGCCGCGAATAGATGTAGCCCACCTCCTGAAGGTTGAAGAGCGCCGCCGCATGGTCGGCATCGCGGAACACATAGGACGTGGTCTGATAGATCGGCACCTGCCGCGCACCGGTGGCGGGGTCGGGGCTGGCCCCGGCATGGATCAGCTTGGTGTCGAAGCCGAGATTCTGTTCGTCGGTCATGATGGGCCTCCCCTGAAAAATGATCCGCCCCACGGTATTTGAAAGCCCCGGCGCCGGCAACTGGCCGAGAAAGGGCGCGGCAGGCCGGTGGCGGGGGCCTCGCGGGCGTGCCGGTGGCATTGTCCAGTTGGTCCTGGCGTGCCAAACTGGCGCCTATCGCCGGTGCGTCCCGAACAGGTTGTCGAGATTGAAAATGGAGGCGAGTACCGGACCCGCTACCAATTTTCTAAGTCTTTGAGTTAGCTGAGCCGTCAGGCTTGAGGTTTCGCAGCGTGTCTCATTGTGAGGCACACTCTTGTTTCAGGTCAGAATACTTGTCAATAGCAGGCTATCGCATTTGGCTTTCGAGCGCGTTGGGTTGAGAGCACAGAGAGAACAAATCTCGCCCTCTCGTCGCTTTTATAACTCCAGAGTGCCAACTTGTGTGCTCAGTGCGACGTGTCGCTCCCAAGCGCGATTCCCGGTTTTCGATGGGTGAGAATTTGCACTGACACCAAAGCTTGACAGCGCGATGGAACCTTGTTGGCTTCAACGCGGCTATGCGGGACCTTGCGGACGTTCGCTTCAACATTTCTATTTTCATTCGTAGCCGTCGTGAGACTCTGTGCTGGGCGCGCAGCGAAGAAAGAAACGGGTCTATTTAGGTCGACACAAAGCACTCACTTTTTTGTTCTACTGTAATGCAAAGTTTCTCGTAATATCGGCCTTGCCTCCCCTGACTCCTGAATGAAATTACCATCCACATTTCTGCGCATGTACTGTGTGCCATTATGCTCTAAGCCATACCCTGTTTCGGACTCATTAATGAGCCAGCCAAGAAAATCTAGCTTCTCTTTAATTCCCAGTACTCTGTACCTGAGCAGAGTCGTGCCAATAATACAACAAGCGCCAAGCTGGCCATCGCGGTCAGATCCAATTACCATATTCTCCATGCTTAGGGAATTCTGATATCCATCTTGACGCTGCATATTTATTATCTCCTTATTGTTGTGTAAAATTGAGAGAAAGCCGACTATTGGATCATTTGAGAACTCAATTTGGAAAATCTGAGGAACGCCAAATTCAACGTCAATCTTGACTTCAAGAGGATGGCCGTCAGCGTCTAAGAGATGAATATAAGCAGTGTCCGTGACATAGAGTGAGACTCTATTTCTTCTGGCTTCCCCGATATCAATCAAATAGGCGCGTCCATGCAACTGCTCTGGCGAAATGCTGGCCATCACAGTCAAATGCACGCCCTCTAAGCCTTCATACACTCTTTCTACTTTCGCATACTGTTTACGATTTCGCGCATATGCGTCACACATTTTATCGTAAAGCTTGTCGTAATACATATACTGTATTCTTGGCTCCCTTTCTGAGATTAGCTCAGCCACTACTGGTGCATCGTTATCATCAGACATCCCGCACAATAGTAATCCAGAGGTCGATCTAATCCTGTTCATTTCCAGAATCTGGCATACCGCCTTTCGTGCATCTGAGTTGCCACGTATAGATTTAACATATTCACATGTCTGACTCACATAGCCTTCAATATTGGCCCGCAGTTTCGCTCGATTTCCATCTGCCCTGGCTGTAACTGCCCGTGTTTCATCTGGCCTCTTTATTTCAAACACGACAGCTTCCTCAACATCGCGCTTACCACATATGAAATCTGGCATCGGTGTGAAACCACGCTCTTCATCGAACGGAAGCTTGTTTCCTGACTTGATATCAAACGGAGCAAAGCAGTCGAAGCCAAGGACATCAAAAACACACGGATTTCTTTCAAAGAACAGCTGATACTCTTCTTCAGGAAGGTCCGGCTGCTCCAATAAGAAGAACAGTTCAGTTACGGCTTGCCAAATTTCGTTGTCCAAATGCTCTGTTCCATGGCGACGAATACTATTCGCCTTAGGTTTCGTCGGGTTGTCTCCAGCAAGAGTAGCAGCGCCTCACGTTTTGATCAATCAAGCCTGAAGGTCCGCAAAGGGCTCCAAGCCGTCATATGGCCGTTTCGTTGGTGATGCTGGGTGCATGTCCCAAACCTCGATTCAATCGGGAATCATGTGTCTAGTAGCGAATACTAGCACCTATGCTGTCCCCAATATCGGTCCCAGCGTAGCGCCCAACCTCCGCGAACCATCGCACAACTAATGTCGCCATGTACTGGGGAGACACACCACGCGGCAGTACGATTGCCTCCAGCCGAACCGTCTGACCGGCATCTCAGGACAGGTCCAGTTATAAGAATATGTCCATGTCGGCCTACTCCAGTGGGTGTTCCCAAAAACGCCACCAGCGCATCGCGTGCGGCAATGCCGCTTGATGCTGGGCAAGGATGTCCCGGAGAGCAGCTTCCATCCAGTTCACGAGCTGCAATACCGGCGAGCCTGACACGCGGCCCCTCTTCGCACCATACCGGACCATCGCCATCCCAGACATGAGTAGGGGTGCAAGAGAATGATTGCCCATGCGGAACGACCGGTACTTGAGCGCTCAAAATCGACGGGAGACCAGTAAGCGTAAGTATGGCAATGAAGACCTGATAGACAAAAATTCGCATCGTTACCCTATATTTTTGTTGTACTGTACTTGCTATAAATTGATCGTAGCCATTTTTCTTGTTTCGGGGAAGGCCTTCTGCCACTCTTCAACCCGGCGTCCATATTTTCTACAAAGCTGCGTTGTTTAGGGTTGAGCTGATCGACGACGTTCTCAGTCAACCAAGCAGCCATTAAGCGGAGGTCATCATGAGTTCCCGCTTCAGTTGCCAAGTCGTTTCTTGGTCGGTGTTGGCGATGAGTTTTTGAAGGGGTCTTAATTGCTCGGGAAATCCTGCGGGTGTTGTAATATGCCCCCCGTAAAGAACGAGACCCTGCCAAGCCAATGACACCCAGGACTACCCTCAGCACGCGATCAAAGCTCAAGTGGCACCTATAAAATCCTATCTTATCATAGCACTGGCGTCCGCTGCGTCGGAGACGCTTCCCACTCGAGGGTTAGTTATCATATCTTTCGTCAGGTGGCGAACACTAGCGCCATTTTTCGGCACAGATTTCCAAGGCGGTATCATAATCTGACCAGTGCTCAGAAGTCCCCATAGCCCACCAGGTAGTAGCACATCTATCGGTTGTAACGAGCACAACCAACGTTGACATTTGCAACATACGGTTGGATGCTGCTCAGACACGGGGTGGGCAAGTGAAGGTCGTTTTGATGCAAGCGTATGTTATCTATAGGCGAGTCAGCACCAAAGAGCAGGGGCGTAGTGGGTTAGGTCTGGAAGCGCAGGATCGCGATATTGCTTTGTTCCTGGAGAGCTTTAACACTGAGCCCTATCGTGTCTTGGCAACGTTCACAGATGTTCTGAGCGGGGCGAGCACGGAGAGGCCCAACCTTATCGCTGCGCTCGACATGTGCCGTCAGGCAGGGGCTACGCTGCTGGTCAGTAAGCTCGATAGGTTGTCTCGGAAGGTCTCGGCCATTGCTTCTCTAATGGAGGACAAGCGCGTGACTTTTCGCGTTGCTCAGATGCCTCATGCGGATAACTTTCAACTGCACATCTACGCGGCGCTGGCAGAGCAAGAGCGGCAGTTCATTTCGGCGCGGACCAAGGCGGCACTTGCAGAGGCGAAAGCGCGTGGCAAACAGCTTGGTGGACTTCGAGATAAGACTATGCGCCGCAATGCTGCGATCAAGGAGAATGCGATTGCGAGGGCGAACAAGGTCGCGGGAATCGTGCTGCCTTTGCGAGAGGCTGGGAAGCCCTTGCGAGAAATTGCAGACCATCTAAATCGGGCAGGCGTTCAGAGCGCCAGAGGTGGGCGCTGGCAGGCTTCGCAGGTCAAACGCGTGCTCGACAGGCTGGAGGCTGGATAGGCTCTCAGTGGGCGGCTCAGCGGCTCTATGCCGGGGTGCCGGTCAAACTGCTCAGGTTAAGGCCCGGAATTGGACGCAGTGGACGGGTGGGGGTAGGCTGCTTGTGTGTTTGACGAGCAAACCGGAATGGCTGGTTAGGATGCTTGGCGCTGCCAGATAGGGAGGCTCTCAGCCTATACAATCAGTAAATTCTTGCGCCAGGTCATCCGGGGTGTCGTTTCAGGTATGCTTGCTCGATCTTCCGCCGAGTGTGTCAGTTGATGCTATGACCTCTAAATATACATTAATGTCAATAAGTTAATGGACGCCTTGTTTTTTGCCCCCGTTTATGGAAAGAAACACCGCTACTGATATCTGTCAGATGTATCAGTAACAGATGATAGGTTATTGATAATAATAATACAAAAGATGTTATATCTGAAGTGATACACAACAGTATGTGATAGCATTCATATATACTTTGTATGATGATCCGAAGTTAGGTGTCTAGATAGATATTAAATATACAAATATAAATATAAATATGTATCTGGTAACTACCTTAGTGCAGCGGGTATGTACTCAGTTGAGTGCTCACCGGGTATAAATATTATTATACAGTGATATGTATAATATTTAATATATTAAGTTCATGTCTGCTTCGACAGATACCCAGTATACAGTACGCGACACATTACTCCGGTTCAGCTAACATGTTCGAACAAGACTGTTCCTGTCTCACAGCTGAAACTTCTCTATCGCCTGATGCAACTGATGAAGGGTGTATCCTTCTCGCATATATACTTCCTGCGTCACTCCTGCTCGGGCATGGCCCACGATAGACTGGATGATTGGTTCAGGAACACCTGCCTGCGCAAGTCGGGTTATCATTGTGTGCCGTAGGCTGTGGAAAACCAACGCTGGTTCCTTGATGCCCAGCTTTGGCAGAAAGCTTTCATTGTACCAACGGCCTAGATTGCGGCCATAGCCACCGTTGCGGTTGTAGCTATAGTCATGGAAAAGGCGTTGCTGTTTCTCACGGCTTTTAACAAAATCAAGGAAGCCCAGTTGGATCAATCCGGAATGAATAGGTACCTTACGCTTGCTTGCCTTAGCCTTCAGTCGTTTGGTATCGTCACCCTCATCGGTTATGTCTAAGAACCAGATGTCTCCGTCCTGTTTGATGTCGGCAATTTCTAGCTGGCAAATCTCGTTCAACCGCGCTCCGGTAAACATGCCCAGAAGCGTTCCCCACCTGTGGCTATCACTGCGCACAAGGCCGGATGGGTTCCTCGTCAACACCGAGAATATCAAGCTTGTCTGTTCTTTCGTGTAGGGCTTGCGCTCGGTCACTCCGTCCTTTGCTTTAGGTACTTTCATACCCTCAAACAACCTGTGCGGAGCATGTGCGTGTCGCTCTGCCCAATCAAAGAATCGGCGAAAGGCATCTATGTGGCTGTTGATGGTCTTGGGTGTGATCGTGCTGTGCCCACGGACCTTGATGACCTCAGTGATAGGCAAGTCTTTGAGAGCGGGTTTCGTCTTCCGGCTGGAAGGCAAGGCTTGCAACACCTTCTTGACCTCGCTGGCATCCTGCTTGGTGATAGTTCCCAGCAGCCGATCTTCACCGAAGTACTCGATCAAGATGTTGAGATAGGCTCGGAACTGTTTCGAGGTCTTCTGAGGCCATTGGCGAGAATGCTCGTCCATGAAATCTTCGATAGCCCGCCCCAGAGGCGCTGAGGCGACCGGAGAGGGCGCAGGATGTGCGGCGGGAGTCTGGGCGTAGGAATATCGCTCACGGCTCTCAGCGGCCTCCAGAACGGCTCTGAGCATATCGCGTCGGCCCTTGCGAAGCTCAATCGCGATCCGGGGTAGGCTGGAATCCCACTCAGCATCGGAAACGGCCATCTTCCGCTTGAAGCGGGCCACAGGAAGCCACTGAGTATGCGCGCTGTCCAGTCCTAAAAAACTCTCATGGTCCTGTATCTCTTCCCGAACGTGATCTAGGGCGTTACGTGACAGGACGCGCCGGTCTAGCCAGTCATCGTACTGGCTCAGTTGTTCTTTGAAGTAGGTCTGGACCTTCTCTCGTATCTCAGCCTGTCGTAGTCCTGCCAAGGTGCTGTTATCCCGTATTAACCGTCCGCATGATGCAAGATAACGGGCCAAATCTCCAGCACGATCCGGGCAACGGGTTCTGAGGGATATCCGGATAGTGGCTCGCTTCCGGTTTTCCGTGCGGGGAAGGGGCCAGCGAAAGTAGTAAATTCCGTGCCTGGAGGGGCTTAGGTAGGATGACAGCATCATAGGTGGTGTGTCCCACTTTGTGTCACACCTGAGAGCTATGAAGCTAAGTCACTGATTTAGAATGAAATGGAGGCGAGTACCGGAATCGAACCGGTGTACACGGATTTGCAGTCCGCTGCGTAACCACTCCGCCAACTCGCCATCCGGTCGCAGCCCACATGCGATACGGTATCTGCGGCTGACGTTCAAGGCCGCGCGGCAGCGGGGACCGCTTTTTCGTGCGCAGACTCAGATGATGCGGGCGGCCGAGATGCCATCGGCGAAATCGGCGGTCTTGCGCGGGGCTTCGCCTGCGGTGCCGCCGAGACGTTCAAAGCCGGGCCATACCGGATTGTCGATCAACTGGCGGGCGGTTTCCTTCAGTTCGGCGGCGACCACCGCGGCGGCCGTGGGTTGCTCGTCATGCGGTGGCATATAGAGGTAATTGCGCCGGCGCAGCCGGGCATCGGCGATGGGAAGGTGCCGCCATTTCCGCCCGCGCGGCCCTTCGTGCATGATCGCGCCCATCGGCTTGATGGTGGCGCCGATATCTTCATGCACGCAGTTCATCAGCAGCGCGAGCGAATCGATCTCGGCTACGACGTTCATGTTCAGGTCGCGGTTTTCGAACTCGACGGCGATGCGCTGGCGCAGCCCGTGCGACACGGTCGGCAGGATCAGGGGGATTTTCGCAACCTCGGCAATGGTGATTGTCGTTTGCGCGCGCGGGACCAGGGGCGATTCATCCGCGACGATCAGGAACAACTCCTCCGTCAGCAGCGGCTCGACCGAATGGTCCTGGGACAGATCGGCGTTGAACAGCACGGCAAGGTCAAGCTGTCCGAGCCGCATCAGATCGGCGATATGCCCGCTCATGCCCTCGACGACATTCAGCAGGATATGGGGATAGCGTTCGCGGATACGGCGCACCAGCGGCAGCCCGATGGCCGAAACCGTGGTTGCGGGCAGCCCGACCGAGATCATCCCGTGCAGCGCGCCGGCCTCGCTGCGCGCGATGGAGAGCGCCTGGTCGAACTGCCGGATCATGAACCGCGCATGATGATAGAGCGCCAGCCCGTTATCAGTGGGCGTGACTCCTTTTGACGAGCGGGTGAGTAGAGGTTTGCCGATCAGGTCTTCAAGCTTGCGCAGCTGCTGGGTCAGTGCGGGCTGGGCGATGTGCAGCATCTTGGAGGCCTTCGACAGGCTGCCGCTTTCGACGATCTGCACGAAATATCTCAGCTGCCTGATATCCATGGTGCTTCGGCCTGGTTCTGTGGGCGATGTGGTTTCGAATGCCACGATATGGGCCATAAGTCCAGCGTATACCCCCCTAAAGAATTTCGTATTTTCGCGCCGCCTGGCCGGGGAATAGGCTTGCGACATGGCTGGCAGATTTCGCCCGGACGCGGTCTTGATTTCATTCGCACCACGCGCGGGCACATTGCGGTCATTTTGGGAGGAGTGAACATGAAACTTCAAGAAAACCAAACCGCGCCGGGGCGCGGGGTGATGCGGCGGCGCACTGCGCTCAAACTTGGCGTCGGGCTTGCTGCGGCATCGACACTGGGGATGCCCGCGATTCTCCGGGCGCAATCCGGGCCGATCCGCATCGGGCATCTGACACCGATGACCGGCTTTCTGGGCACGCTGGGCGAGTATGCCGTGCAGGGGATCCAGATGGCCGCCGATGAGATAAACGCAGCAGGCGGCGTGAATGGCCGGACGCTCGACGTGATGTCGGAGGATTCGATCAACCCCGAAAACGGCGCGACCAAGGCCCAGCGGATGCTGGAGCGCGACAATGCCGAATTCCTGATGGGCGAGATCAGCTCGGCCACCGCGCTGGCCATCTCGGAAGTGGCCGAGCGCAACCAGCGGCTCTTCATGGCGGTGGGGCCGCGTTCGGACGTGCTGCGAGGGGAACGCTGCTCGCGCTACATGTTCTGCACCGACATTCCCAACACGGTGATGGTCAATGCCGTCGGCGCGGCACTGCAGAACGAGGGCATGGTCGAGGGCAAGCGATTCATCACGCTGACCGCCGATTACATCTTCGGCCATGACCTGCTGGCGGCGGCGCGCAACTTCTTCGACGCGAACAACGCCATCCACCTCAGCGACGAGTTGGTGCCGACCGACATCACCGATTTTAGCGCGCTGATTCTGAAGGTGCGGCAGTCGCAGCCCGATATCGTCTGCCTGAATCTGGCAGGCAACCAGGTGACGAACTTCGTCAAGCAATATGCCGAGTTCGGGCTGCCCTATCCGCTGGTGGGGTTCAACCTCAATACCGCCGATGCCTGGGCCGCGGGCGAGGGCAACCTCGGCGGCACCTGGCCCACGGTCTGGCTGCACACGATCGACAACCCCGGCACGCAGGCCTTTGTTCAGGCGTTCCAGGCGAAATACAATCGGATGCCGGAGAACCACGCCTGGATCTCCTACATCGCGCTCAAGATCATGGCGCAGGCGATGGACGAGACACAGTCGGTCGGCACGGAGGACCTGATCGCCTATCTGGAGTCGGGGGCGGAGTTTGACATTCTCAAGGATCAGCCGGCCTATTTCCGCGACTGGGACCACCAGTTGATCCAGAATGCCTATGCGTTCACGGTCAAGCCCGACGGCACCTATGACAGCCCTTATGAGATGCTTGAGCTTGGGGCGTCGGTGCCGGTGGCGGGCCAGCCGCTCGAGTCGATCTATCCGTCGGCCGACCGCAACAGCTGCACGTTCCGCGCGTGATTCGCGCGTGGCGCGGGGGTGATCCCGCTCCGCGTATTCACAAAGCCAGACAGGGCCTTCCGGCCCGGCCGTATCGGGCCGGGCCGGAAGCTGCCGCGTCTCTTGCAGACATGGAAAAGCCATGCAGACCATTTTCCTGATCGAGCAGATCGTCAACGGGCTGGTGCTGGGGGGGTATTACCTTCTGATCGCGCTGGGGCTTTCGCTGATCTTCAGCGTCGGCGGCATCGTCAATCTTGCGCACGGGGCGTTCTACGCGCTGGGCGCCTATGTGTCGGTCGAGATCGGCAGAAGGGTAGGGTTCTGGCCTTCGCTGGTGGTCTCGCCGGTGCTGGTGGCGATGCTCGGCATCCTGTTCGAGCGCTTCATCCTGCGCCGGTTTTACCGCGAAGACCCGATCCTGAGCCTGCTTGTCACCTTCGGCCTTGCGTTGATCGCCGAACAGGCGCTGCGGATGATCTGGGGCTCGGCGCCGCTTGCCTGGTCGCTGCCCTCCGAGATCCGCGGGCCGGTGATCGTGGGCGACTTCCTGTTTTCGCGCTACCGGCTGCTGATGCTTGCGGTGGTGGCAACCATCCTGCTTGGGCTCTGGCTCTTGCTGAAAAAGACATCCTTCGGCCGGGTGGTGCGCGCGGGTATCCAGCAGCCTGACATGGTGGCGGCGCTGGGCATCCGGCTGCAACCCTACATGACGGCAGTGGTGATGCTGGGCGTGGGGCTTGCCGCGCTGGGTGGCGCCTTGTTCGCGCCGATCACCACGGTGCACCCGGCAATGGGGCTCGAGATCCTGACCATTGCTTTCGTTGTCGTCATCATCGGGGGGCTGGGCAGCTTCTGGGGTGTCGTCTGCGCCGCGCTTCTGGTGGGCGTGGTGCGCGGCGTCACCGTGCATTTCGTGCCCGCGGCCAGCGAGGCCTCGATGTATGTCCTGATGTTCCTCGTCCTGCTGCTGCGCCCGCGCGGCCTGCTTGGCGAGTCGATCGAGAAGTTCGAAAAATGAACCAATCCGCACTTTCGCATTACCGCCCGCTGATCGTGGGTGCGGTGGCGCTCGTTGCGCTGCCTTATATCCTGCCGCTCCTGGGCCTGACGGTCAGCACCGCCACCATGATCGTCACGCTGACCATCGCCGCGATGGGGCTGAACATGATGATGGGCTACACGGGGCTCGTCTCGTTCGGGCATGGCGCCTGGTTCGGCATCGGCGCCTATGCCGCGGGGCTTGCCCAGCTCAACTGGTTTTCCGGGCAGATCGTTCTGCCGCTTCTGTTCGGCATGGCCTTCGTGGGGGTTCTGGCCACGGCGCTGGGGCTTTTGATGTTGCGTCGGCGTGGGGTCTATTTCGCGCTCATGACGCTTGCGCTTTCGGCGCTGACCTTTTCCATCGCGTTTCGCTGGACAGCGGTCACGGGCGGCGAAGATGGCCTGGGCGGGCTGGAACGCGGAGCCATCGGCCCGATCAGCCTGAGCGGCTCCATGGCCTATTACAGCTTTGTCGCGCTGGTGGGTTTCGGGGTGCTCTATTTCCTGTTTCGCGTCACCCGCTCGCCCTTCGGGCATGTTCTGGTGGCGATCCGCGAAAATCAGACCCGGGCCGAGTTCCAGGGCTATTCGGTGCAGCGCTACAAGCTGGCGGTTTTCGTGCTGTCGGCGATGGTGACGGCGCTGGCCGGGGCGCTATCGGGGTTTCACCACTACATGGTCTCGGCTGAATCCACTTCGATCGAGATGTCGGGCGAACTCTTGGCTATGGTGGTGATCGGCGGGATGCGCAACCTGCTGGGGCCGGCTATCGGCGTGGTTTTCTACCTGATGTTCCGCGAACTATTCTCGATGTGGACAAGCGACTGGATGTTCTATTTCGGGCTGATCTTCGTGGCTTTCGTGATGTATTCGCCCGGCGGGCTTGTCGGGGTCTGGCAGCGGCTGCGGCGCAACTGGGTGCCCGAGATCGCGGAAAGCGCCGCGATGAGCCGGCGCAAGATCTACGAAGGGCTGGGCCTGCCCGAATTCCTGCGGCCCCCGCCCGCCAAGGGCGACATTCTGGAGGTAAGCGGCGTCTCCAAGCGGTTCGGCGGCATCAAGGCCGTCACCGACGCCAGCCTTTCGGTCAAGCCGGGCCAGATACACGCGCTGATCGGCCCGAACGGTGCGGGCAAGACGACACTGTTCAACCTGGTCTCGGGCTTCTACCGGCCCGATGGTGGCAAGGTGCGCCTGCACGGGGTCGAGATTCAGGGTCTCGCGCCTGATCGTGTCTGTCAGCAGGGGCTCGCGCGCTCGTTCCAGATCACCAATCTGTTCGAGGGGCTGAGCATCTACGAGAACCTGCGGCTTTCGGCTCAGGCGCGGCATCGCGGGCGGTTCGATTTCTGGAACGATACCGACAGCTACCAGGACATCAACGCCGACACTGACGCGCTGATGAAGTTTCTTGGGCTTGAAGGGATGGAGGACATCAAGGGCGGCGACCTTTCCTATGGCGGGCAGCGGCTGGTCGATCTGGGCATCGCGCTGGCCTCGCGGCCAAGGGTCCTGTTGCTCGATGAGCCGCTGGCCGGGTTGGCCGCCGCGGAACGGGACCGTATCTCGCGGCTGATCACGACGATCGCCAGCAACATCCCCGTGCTGATCGTCGAGCATGACATCGACCGCGTGCTGGGCTTTTCGCAGGAAGTCACCGTGATGAACGATGGCAAGGTGCTTGTCACCGCCGGGCCCGAGGATATCCGCTCCAACACCCAGGTGCAGCAGATCTATACCGGCACAGGCACGCCCGCTGTCGTCGGACGCGCCGCTACCGGTGCGAAAACCGGCAAGGAGGTGCTGCGCGCCGAGGGGCTGAACACCTTCTATGGGAAAAGCCACATCCTGAACGACGCCCGCATCGATGTGCGCGAGGGCGAGATCGTCGCGCTGCTGGGCCGGAACGGCGCAGGCAAATCGACCTTCCTGAAAACCATTGCCGGGCTGGTGCCGGCGCGCTCCGGGGCGATCCGGTTCGAGGATCGCGAACTGGCTGGGCAACCCGCGCCCGATGTCGCGCGAATGGGCGTGGGCTATGTGCCGCAGGGCAGGGGGCTTTTCCACGGCATGACCGTGGCCGAGAACCTCAGCCTCGGGCGGCTCGCGCGTGCGACCGATGGCCGCAACGGTGTTGTCTGGAGCGAGGAAAAGATCCTTGAGATGTTCCCCAAGCTGAAACAGCGGTATCGTTCACATGCCGATTTCCTGTCGGGGGGCGAACAGCAGATGCTGGCGGTTGCGCGCGCGCTTTCAGGCAATGTGCGCCTGCTATTGCTGGACGAGCCGTTCGAAGGGTTGGCGCCGGCGGTGGTGGAAGAGCTTTTCACCGTGTTCGACCGGTTGCGTCAGGAGGTGCCCATGATCATTGTCGAGCACAACCTCGACCTCGTGCTTGCACTCGCCGACCGGGTTTTCGCGCTTGAGAATGGCGCGGTCTTTCACGAAGGGCCCGCCGAGGCATTGCTGACCGATCTGGATTATCGCAAGAAGATCCTGTGGCTGTGAAACAGGGTAGAAAGGTTTGATAACATGAGAGATCCGGCTCCCGAGGCGGAAAGCTTCCTGGCATCGTTCGAGGCGCGGGCGCTATTGCTCGGGGGGCGCTGGACCGCCGGTGAAGGCGACGAGATCGTGGTGCGCGACAGGTTCAGCCTTGCACCGCACACAACCCTGCGCGGCGCCAGTCCCGCGCAGGCCGCCGCCATGATCGAGGCGGCCGAAGCGGCGTTTCGTGCCGGTCCGCCGAATGCCCATGAACGCGGCGCGATCCTGCAACGCGCGGCCGAGCTGGTCGCCGCCCGCAGTGCGGCCTTCGTGCGGGCGATGCAGGTGGAGGCGGGCTTTCCCGCGCAGGATGCCATGGGCGAAGTGCGCCGCTGCATCGAAACCCTGCGCCTGTCGGCCGAGGAAGCGCGCCGCCTGACCGGCGAGATGGTGCCGCTCGAAGGGGCGCCGGGGCAGGCCGGGCGGCTGGGGTTCACGATGCGGGTGCCGCTGGGTGTGGTGCTGGCGATCACGCCGTTCAATTCGCCGCTGAACACGGTGACGCACAAGATCGCGCCCGCGTTCGCCGCGGGCAACGCAACCATACTCAAGCCGTCCTCCAATACACCGCTGACCGCCTGCCTTCTGGCCGATGCCCTGCACGAGGCCGGCGTGCCCGCGGGGCTGCTTTCGGTGCTTCATGGCGGCGGCGAGATGCTGCGCGGGGTGATCGATGACGCACGTGTGCGCTATTTCGCCTTCACCGGCTCGACCGGGGTGGGGCAGCTGATCCAGGCCGCGGCGGGGTTGCGGCGCACGCAGATGGAGCTGGGCTCGATCGCCTTCACGCTGCTGTGTGAAGATGCCGACCTGGATGCGGCGCTGCCCAAGATCGCGTCGGCCGCCTATCGCAAGGCCGGGCAGGTCTGCACCTCGGTCCAGCGGCTGCTGGTGCATCGCGCCATCCTGCCCGAAGTGACCGAACGCCTTGCCGCAATGACGCGCGACCTGCCCTTTGGCGACCCGCATGATGCGGCCACGGTCGTTGGCCCGCTGATTTCCGAGCGCGAGGCCGAGCGTGTCGAGGCCTGGATCGACGAGGCCGTGGCCGCCGGCGCGCGCCGGCTGGTGGGCGGTGCACGCAAGGGCGCCGTCGTGCCGCCCACGCTGCTGGCCGATGTGGTGCCGGAGATGCGGGTGACAAACTGCGAAATCTTCGGCCCGGTGCTGTGCCTTGAGCCGTTCGATGCGCTGGAAGAGGCGATTGCACGCGTGAATTCGACACCTTTCGGATTGGCCACGGGTATTTTCACCAACCGGCTCGATGCGGCCTTTGCCGCCGCGCGGCAGCTCGAGGTGGGCGGCGTGCACGTGAACGAAACCTCAAGCTCGCGGGTTGACATGATGCCCTACGGCGGCTCGAAGGACAGCGGTTTCGGCCGCGAAGGGCCGCATTACGCGGTGCGCGAGATGACGGAAGAACGCATCATCACCTTTCGCGCGTGAAGGGTGGCGGCCAGAATGAGACAGACAAGGGAGAGCAGAGCATGAGCAGAAAGACAGCAATCGTATTCGGTGGAACGCGCGGGATCGGCGCGGCCACGGTCAAGGCGCTGGCGCGCGATGGGTATGACGTGGCATTCACCTATGTCAGCCGCGCGCCCGAGGCCCTGCCCGATGTGGGGGGCGCCCGCATCAAGGCCTATGCCTGTGACATTCGCGATGCCGCCTCGGTGGCCGATGTCTTTGCCCGGGTGGAAAAGGATTTCGGCAATCCCGATTGCGTGGTGGCCAATGCGGGCATCAATATCCCGCCCGGCCCGATCGCCGATTTCGACCCGGAGAGCTTTCGCAAGGTGGTCGAGGTGAACATCGTCGGCGCCTTCAACATCCTGCAGGCGGCGGCGCGCAACGTGGCCGACGGCGGCAACATCGTCGCGATCACCACGTCGATGGTGCGGGTGGGTGTGCCCGGCGGCGGGCCCTACACCGCCACCAAGGGCGCGGTGGAATGCCTTGTGCGCTCCATGCAGAAGGAACTGGCCGGGCGCGGCATTCGCGTCAACGCTGTGGCGCCGGGGCCGGTGGATACTGACCTGTTCCGCGCCGGCAAGGATGAGGCCGCGCTGAAACGCTCGGCCGGGCTGAGCCCGTTCAACCGCGTGGGCCAGCCCGAGGAAGTGGCCGAAGTGGTCAGCTTCATAGCCTCTGACAAGGCCTCCTGGGTGGCCGGGCAGATCGTTCAGCCCAACGGCGGCATGGTCTGATCGCATACCCTCAGGGCTGTGAGGGCCAGTCCGAATGGCGTTCCTGAATGCAAGACGGCCCCGGAAATTCCGGGGCCGTTCTGCATTTGGGGGCACTGCCGTGGCCCGATGCCGGGTGCGCGCACCCCGCGTCAAGCTTTCAGTTGCGCGTCCCGCACAAGGGCCGCGAAGCGGTAGAAGCCGTGCACCATCTTCGAGTAGGGCATGAGCAGGAAGAACGCGAGCACCGAGCCAAGGTGCAGCGCCAGCAACGTGGGCACCCATGCTGTGCCGGTTGCGGCGTAGAGCACCAGACCGCTGAGCGAGACGAAGAACAACAGCGCGATGAAGCCCATCTCGCCGCCCCAGACGCGCGCGGCGCCAAGGCTCTTGTCGGCACGCACCTTCAGGTGTGCCAGCCCGACCGTGCCGATGCACATCAGGATCCCGCCCGGTACGCCGAACAGTTTGGGCAGGCTGAACAGCCCGTAAGGCGCCTCCATCCCGAAACCATAATGCAGGATGGTGCCGGTTGATGTCGAGGCGAAGGCCAGAAGGAAGCCGTAAAGCACCATCTGGTGATAGGCGCGCCGCTTGTTCGAGAAACGGTCCTCCTGCTCGAAGTTGCAGCCCTGGCCCTGGCCGCCATCGAGGTTGCGCATACGGCCCGCCGCCTTCACCGCATCGACCAGATGCGACCAGCGCGGAAATTCCCCGCCGATCTCGCGCCAGTAATCGCGCAGGCTGATCGCGATGGCTGCCAGCGGCAGCAGGAATGCGGGCGCGAAGATAGCCACCATCAGCGTGTGCGACATGTAGGCATAGAACCCTTCGCCATCTTCGGGGCGCAGCGCCTGCATGGTGGCGAAGATCACTGCAAACCCCACGGTCAGCGCCGCGGCCAGCGCCACGCCACTTTGCTGGAAGGTGCGTGCCAGCCCGCCGGGCCAGGACAGGCGCTCCCAACTGTCGGCGCGCACCTCGGCAAGGGCCGCAGGCAGGTTGATGCCGAACTCGTGCGGCGGGGCATACTGGCAGGCGTAATAGCAGCCGCGGCAGTTGTGGCACAGATTTGCCAGTTGCGTGATGTCGCCGTCGGCGAAGGCGCGTTCGCGCGTGATCGCCGGGAATACCTGACAGTAGCCTTCGCAATAGCGGCAGGCGTTGCAGATCTCCACCTGGCGGCGGGCCTCCTGGATGATTTCAGTTGACATGGGCGGCTGCCTCCCGTCCTGCGATGCGTCCGAATACTGTTCCGATGGTCATGCCGAACCCGGCGAGATAGCCCTGGCCCAGGATCGAGCCGGCCATGATCTCGCCCGCGGCCCAGACGTTTTCAAGCGGCCCGTCCGGCCCGCTGACTTGCGCGGTTTCCGAGACTTTCAGCCCGAGATAAGTGAAGGTCACGCCGGGGCGCAGGCTGTAGCCATAGTAGGGCGGAGTGTCGATCGGCCGCGCCCAGTTGGTTTTCTGCGGCTCGATGCCTTCGGTGGCCAGGCCATCAAGCTCGGTGGGGTGAAAGTCACCGGGCCGGCAGGCGGCGTTGAACGCTTCGACGGTGGCCTTGAGCTTGGCGCCGTCGATGCCCAGCTTCTCGGCCAGTTCCTCCAGCGTGTCGGCAACGACAGGCGGAAAGACCGAAGGCATGAACAGGTTAATGCTTTTTGAATCGATGATCGAATAGCCAACCTGATCGGGCTGTGCCGCCACCAGACGGCCCCAGATGGCATAGCGTTTGGGCCAGACATCCTCGCCCTCGTCATAGAAGCGGTCGCCATCGCGGTTGACGACCACCGAGAAAGGCACGCAGTCAAGCCGCGTGGCGATACCGCCGTCGAACTTGGGTGCGCGTCCGTCGATGGCCACCGCGTGGCATTGGGTCGGGTCGCCCACCGTTTGCGCGTCCTGATCCAGCATATCCTTGAGCACCACGCCGCGGTTATACGGTGTTCCGCGGATCAGGAAGTTGGCCGCCGATGGGCCCCAGGCGCGGGTCAGCCATTCCAGATCGGCCTGGAACCCGCCCGAAGCCAGCACCACCGCGCGCCCCTCGACACGGTGCGACTGGCCGTCAATGGTGACATCGACATGGGTGAAGCGGCTGCCCTCAATGTTCACATGGGTGACTTCGGCGTCATAGAAGATGCCGATGCCCAGATCCTCGGCGGTGGCGTAATAGGCGTTCACCAGCGCCTTGCCCCCGCCCAGGAAAAACGCATTGGTGCGTGACAGCGACAGCGTGCCCGACAGAGACGGCTGGAAGCGCACGCCATGGGCCTCCATCCAGGGCAGGCAGGCCTCGGATTCGCGGATCGTCATGCGGGCGAGGTTTTCGTCGGTCTTGCCGTCGGTCACGCGCATGAGATCGTCGAAATACTCATCCTCCTCATAGCTGTCGATCAGCACCGAAAGCGGGCCGTGATGCATGCAGCGGAAATTGCGCGTGTGCCGCGAATTGCCCCCGCGCATGTGCTTGGGCGCGCTTTCGAGGATGAGCACGCGCTTGCCTTGCTCGGTGGCGGTGATCGCAGCGCAGAGCGCGGCATTCCCCCCGCCGACGACGATGATATCCCATGGCCCCTGGAGGGCGGCGGCATTGGTTTGTGACATGGTCCTATCCGTTCTTGCAGCCCGTTAGATTTCGAATTCAGGTGTGGTGCGGTCGCGCAACTGGCGCAGCCGCTCGCGATGCGCGGCCTCGATATGGGCGCGCATGTGCTGTTCGGCGGCATCGGCGTCGCGCCGCTTGAGTGCCTCGAGGATCTCGGCGTGTTCGGCCACGGCCTCGTCTGCGCGCGCCCGCGCGCCCAGGGTCGAGGGGCCGAGGATCAGCATGGTGCGCCCCAGTGCCGCCATCGAGGCCGAAAGAAAGCGGTTGCGCGCAGCATCCATCAACGCGCGGTGAAACTGCTGGTTCAGCCGGTATTGCCGAGCCGCGTCATCGCCGGCTGCGCGCATGGCGTCGTTGAGCGATTCCAGCTCGGCCAGTTCCAGATCGGCGGCGGCGCGCGCGGCCAGCCGGGCGGCGGTGCCTTCGAGTACGGCGCGCATCTCGTAAAGCTCCATCACCTCGGCATGGTCGAGGCTGCGCACCGCCGCGCCGACGCGCGGCACATGGGTGACCAGCCCGTCGGCCTCGAGTTGGCGGATAGCCTCGCGGATGGGGGTGCGGCTGACGCCGAAGCGTTGCGCAAGCTCGTGCTCGCGCAGGCGGGTGCCCGGCGGCAGCGCACCCAGCCTGATCTCGTCAAGCAGACGATGATAGGCGGTCGTGCCCTGGGGGTTGCCTTCGTGGTCTGGCGCTTGCTGCTGCATCGGCTGGCATCTGGTCCGCGAGGATTGCATCCTGTGGTATACGCAGGGACGCAATTTGCGTCAACCACCCGGCTGCAGGTTTCGAAGGGGGATGTGCAGGGGAATTTCTGGACCCCGGTGCCAGGCTCGTGCCAAGACTCGCGCAACGAGCCGTGCGCCGCAGGCCAGGGGGAAGCAATGTCGCAAGGGATCAGGGCCATGTGGATGCGCGGGGGCACATCCAAGGGCGGCTATTTCATCGCGGGCGACCTGCCCTTGGACCTGGCGGCGCGCGATGCGGTGCTGCTGCGGGTGATGGGCTCGCCTGATCCGCGGCAGATCGACGGCATGGGCGGTGCGGACCCGCTGACCTCGAAAGTGGCGGTGGTGGCGCCCTCGCAGCGGCCGGGCGTGGATGTGGATTACCTGTTCCTGCAGGTTTTCGTCGACCAGGCGATCGTGTCGGACGGGCAGAATTGCGGCAATATCCTTGCCGGTGTCGGCCCCTTCGCGATCGAGCGCGGGCTGGTCAAGGCGCAGGACGGGCGCACCGAGGTGCGCATCTTCATGGAGAATACGGCGCAAGTGGCCATCGCCACGGTGGAAACCCCCGGCGGCAAGGTGAATTACGAGGGCATGGCCCGCATCGACGGGGTGCCGGGCAGTTCGGCGCCGGTGGGGATCGTGTTCCAGGATACGGCTGGCTCGACCTGCGGTGCGCTGCTGCCCACGGGCAACGCGGTGGACGTGATCGACGGGGTGAAGGTGACGCTGATCGACAACGGCATGCCCTGCGTGGTGCTGGCGGCGGCCGACATGGGCATCCGCGGCGATGAACCACCCGCCGAGCTGGAGGCCGACGCGGAACTGCGCGCAAGGCTCGAGGCGATCCGTCTAAAGGCCGGGCCGATGATGAACCTGGGCGACGTGGCCGAGAAATCCGTGCCCAAGATGACGATGGTGAGCGCGCCGCGGCAGGACGGCTGCATCGCGACGCGCACCTTCATTCCGCACCGTTGCCACAAGGCGATCGGCGTGCTCGGCGCGGTCAGCGTGGCGACCGCCTGCCTGCTGCCAGAAGGGCCGGCGGCGGCGCTGGCAAATGTGCCGGAGGGCGCGGAAAAACAGATGTCAGTCGAGCACCCAACCGGAGAATTCACCGTGCTCGCGCGGCTCGATGCGGCGGGCGAGGTGCAGTCGGCCGGCGTTCTGCGCACCGCGCGCAAGCTTTTCGATGGGCTGGTCTTTCCCTGAGCAGGCGCACACCGGTGGTGTTTCCTCCGGCCGGGCCCCGATGATCCGCGCCCGCACCCATGCCCGCGCCCGGCAGGCTTTGGGGGTTTCATGCGGAGAACGCCCCACCCGTGCCGGGCAGGGCGTTCACGATCCTTGCGCCGCATCCCGTCCTGCCGGACAGGATGCGGCCGTTGTGGGAGGGTTCAGAAATCCTGCCAGCCGCCGCCTGCCGCGGCGAGAGCGCGGGCCGGCGGTGTGGGGGCGCTTTCCTGTGGCGCGGCCTCGGGGCTGCGCCGGGCGGGTGCGGGAAGCTGTGTGACCCGCGCGCCCGCCTCGTTTTCGGACGCAGGGCCATGGCGCACTCGGAAGCCCGAAAGCGCTTCGGCCAGGGCCTCGGCCTCCTGCAGGAGGTTTTGCGCCGCGGCGGTGGATTCCTCGGAGACGGCGGCATTCTGTTGCGTTACCGTGTCGATCTGGGTCACACCCACGTTGATTTCCGCCAGGCCACGCGCCTGCTCGTCGGCGGCATTGGCGATATCGGCCACCAGCTCTGAGACCTGCGAAACGCGGGTCAGGATACCTTCGAGGCTCGCCCCCGTCTTGTGAACGAGCTCGCTGCCCTGGCGTACCTGGTCCGAGCTTTCGGAAATCAGCGTCTTGATCTCGACCGCGGATTCGGAGGCCCGCTGCGCCAGCGCGCGGACTTCCGATGCTACCACGGCAAAGCCGCGGCCAGCTTCGCCGGCGCGGGCGGCTTCGACCCCGGCGTTCAGCGCCAGCAGGTTCGTCTGGAAGCTGATGTCGTTGATCACGCCGATGATGCGGGTGATCTGTTCCGAGGATTTCTCGATCTGGCGCATGGCTTCCACCGCGTCGCGCACCACGGTGCCGCCATTTTCGGCCTCGCGGTGATTGGCGCGTGTGGCCTGCTCCGCCTCGGAGGCCTTGTGCGCGGTGGATTGCACGCTTTCCGTCAGTTCCGTAAGTGCAGCGGCGGATTGCTCGACCGTGGCGGCCTGTGTTTCGGCGCGCGACGAGAGATCCTGCGCAACCTGGCTGATTTCATGCGCGCTGTTGCGCACCGAATCGGCGCTGTTGCGCGATTGCGTGACCATCTCGCTGAGTTGTTGCAGCACCTGGTTGAAGCTTTGGCGCAGGGAGTCATACTCGGCCGGGAAGGGGTTGTCGGCCGGGCTTTCGATTTCGGCGGACAGGTCGCCTTTCGCCAGCCGTTCCAGTCCGGAGGTCAGTTCGCTGACGACGCGGCCCTGCTCGGCGCGGGCCAGGCGCTTGATGTCTTCGGCCTTGCGCGCTTCGAGTCCGTTGCTCCGGAACACATCGAGCGAACGGGCCATGTCGCCCAGCTCGGTCTGAGCGTCGGCGCCGGTGATCTCGATATCGAGTTTGCCTTCGGCCACTTGCTGCATGGTTCCCGCCATGCGGCTGATCGCGCGCGAGATCCAGTTTCCGATGGTCCAGGCTGCAACAGCGCCGATAAGCAGGATACCCAGGCTGACCGAGATAATGGTGAACAGCGTGCTTGAGAGGCGTGCGTCCGCCTCGGACCCCAAGGCATACATTTCGGCATCGGCCCAGGCGCGGGCCTCATCGACGGCGGAGGTGAGCAAGGGCGCGGCCGCGCGCATGTCCTGCAAGGCATCGCGGCGAGCAAGTTCGGCACCGCGAGCCACATTGGCTGCCTGCCGGAAGGCCGTCACACCACGCCGGGCGTGGGAAACCATCTCGGGTTCGTCGCCGTTGAGGAGGGTGCGCGGGATCGCCCCGAGGATTTCGAGCGTCGTCTCCATGGGTGCGGTTGCGGTTTCGAACTCCGAGAGGGGCATACCGCCGAGGAACCTGTCGATCCGGACGCGCGCGACGAGGAACGCCTCGCTTGCGCCGAGAACCTGATAGGCGAGGGTGACCGCGCCGCGTTCATCCAGTGCCTTGTGCAGGGCACCGATGCCGCGGCGGTGGGTGATGCCGAGATCGAGCACCTGCCGCACACCATCTTCGCGCACCAGCGAGGCGTCGAGGAAAGACAGTGCGCTTTGGGCGAAGGCCTCGGTCGCGGCGGCGACAGCCTCGGCATAGGGGCGGGTATCGGTTTCGGCGCCGGCCGCGAAGTCGGCGCCGAGCTGCCGCAGGTCGGCCACGCGTTCGGTCAGTGCCTCGGCGTTTTCGGTGCTTGGCTCAGCCTCGAACGTGGCCACGGCCTGTTGTGCGAGCATCATCGATTCGCGCACCTTTACGGTCTGCAGATCGACGTCCACGGCATCATGGAAGTTGCCGAAGATCCGCCCCATCCCGGAAGTCGAGGTATAGGCGAAGACCGCAAGGCCGATAAGCAATGCGATGATGATGCCAAAGCCGCCGCGAATGCGGGTGCTGATACGGGTGTTTTCGAGCATGGTCGTGCCTCGCGCTGCGTCAGGGATTTGCGCAGCCTAGGCACCACAGGCTAAAGGGAGCTTAACGCCTCCCGGCCTTCCGGGGGGTGGGGCCATGAGCGGGAACGGGCCCGCTCATGGCAGTTCTTGAGCCTCTCAGAGCTCAGCAGCCTGGGCGCTGGGCGAGGGGGGGTGTGTCTGGCCATACTGACGATGCCGCGAGACCCCGTACAGCGTGGCTGCCAGAGCAGCAAGGGCAACGATCACCGCCAGCGTCTCGTTCGGGTGGAAGAGAACCACAGCCGCCGCCAGCGCCAGCGACAGCTTGGCCGCCATGTTCGACATCCAACTTCGGGTGTAGGTCCCGAAAGTGGCGAAGGTGACGGATGTCGTGCCCACCGCGACAAGGAGCGTATGATAGATCTGCCCCCATCCCGGTGTCGTCACCATCTCGGGCCGCGTGAAGATCGCGAACGACATGATGGTGATCGGGAAGCAGATCTTGAGCGCCACCATCATGGTTCGCATGAACGATGCCCCGGCGATTCGCGAGGCCACCGCCGCCGTCAGCGAGGTGGGCGGCGAAAGCTCGCCCCAGATCGCCAGCAGGAAGGCGAAGAAATGCGCAACCCACGGATCAACGCCCAGTTCGCGCAGCGGCGGAACGATGATGATCGCCACGATGATATAGGTGGCAGTGGGCGGCAGCCCGGTGCCCGCCAGCCAGCCGAAGGCGAAGGCCAGCAGGATGGTTGCCATGATGTGCCAGTCGCCCAACTGCACCAGCATCGCGCCCATGCGCAGGATGAAGCCCGTCACCGTGAACAACCCGATCATGATGCCCAGCGTGGCCATCAGCAGCACGATGTAGGAGGTCATCTCGGCATGGGTCTCGACGATCTTGCGCAGGTTGCCGAACAGCGTCTCGTCGCGCACCTGGTCGTCATCGAGCACATGCTTGAAGAAGAGGAACGCCGCCAGCAGCCCGATGAACATGAAGCCCGATGTCCAGAGGGCCGCGCGCATCGCGCCAAAGCCCCAGTAGCCCATAAGCAGCACCAGAAACGCGATGCCGCCGAAAAAGACCGCTGTCTTGACCTGTTGATACCCCGGCACACTGGGGGTGGCAATCGGGTCATTGGGCAGCAGCCGCACGCTGAGCAGATAGACTGCCAGCGTCAGCGAGCAGAAATAAACGAAGGCCACGGCAAAGCCGCGCACCACGACATCCCAGTAAGGTACGCTGAGGAACTCGGCCATGAGAAAGCCGGCAACCCCCATCAGCGGCGGCATGATCAGCCCGCCCATCGAGGCCGAGGTCTCGACCGCGCCGGCGAAGACCGGCGGAATGCCGTAGCGTTTCATCAGCGGGATGGTGAAAGACCCTGTCACCGCCGTGTTGGCCGCGCCCGAGCCGCTGACCATGCCCACCGATACCGACGACAGCACCGCCGTTTGCGGGATGGTATGGCGCGAGCGGCCCGCAAGCCGGCGCATCACGTTGACCAGCGCGTTCTGCGCGTCGAACCCGGCCGCGACCGCCGCCAGCATCAGGAAGGCCGCGATCAGCGTCAGTGCAAGCTGGGCATAGAGGCCGAACACCCCGGTTGCGAACTCGACCGAGCTGGATGTGATCAGCCGGTAGAAGGTCGTGCCCGGATGCCAGAAGAAATCGACAGGGCTGAGATAGCCCCAGATCGTGTAGACGATCATCACCACATTCACCCAGAACAGCACCGGGTGCATGAGGCGCGACAGCTCCATCACCAGCAGCACCATCAGCAGCCCGACGATGAAATCGTGCTGGGTGTAGGAGCCCATGCGGAAGATCGCCACCGCCTGGAAGTTGAAGTAGAAGTAATAGAACGTGTAGGCGCAGATCCCCAGATACACGAGCAACGCCGCGTGATTGAAGAGCGCGGGCAGGCGCGGATACAGCCAGTTCTCCTGATAGAAATAGAGAATATGCAGCGCGATGGCGACCGGCACCATGAGCGCCGCCAGATTGCGTGCTCCGCCGGCTCCTGTGTTGAAATAGTTAAGAAGCCAACCAAACATGAACAACGCGAGCAGGAAGGTCGCGTTGCGCAGGGTGAACAGGCTGGAGACACGGCCCATCATGTGCGGAATCCTGTGTTGTTTTGGGGGCGGCCTTGCGCCGGGCACCGTGGCTGACATGCCTTTGGCGTGCCGCCATGTTTCAAGTGAAAAAGGCGCACGCGGCCTTGTGCCGCGTGCGCCCCCTTGCCGGGTTGATCAGTTCTCGGCGATCGTCCAGGCGTCGTTCCAGGCGTCATGCTCCTTCAGGAACCGCGCCAGGCCCGGATGCACCGGGATATCCGGGTTGGCGCCGATGCCGCCCACCTGGGTGCCGATGAAGTCATTGGCCAGCGGGGTGAAGCCCGGGTCGGCGTCGACCAGTCTCTCGCGCGCGTCATAGAAGGCGCTGATCATGGTGTAGACCAGCTCTTCATCCATGTCGGGGCGCACGTTGTAGGCGAAGTAGATCGGCACACCGTAAACCACATCGACGCCCACATCCTGGCTGAAGGCGATGGTCGGGTCGATCTCGAGCGGCGCGAGGCCGGCTTCGGTCAGCGTCGCGATCTCGTCTTCACAGGGGTTGATCACCGTCACGTCGGCGCGCAGCTCGGTCTCGCGCCAGTAGCTGGCCAGCGAGCGGCCCGCGGTGGTGTAGGCGGTGGCGCCGCGGATCGAACCGCCGGCAAGCGCGTCAGCCTGGGTCGAGGGGTCGATCTCGACATGGTTGAATTCATAGCCGAGCGCGTCGTGAATCCGGCGGAAGTTGTGCCAGTTCATGAAGCCCGCCGTGGTGTAGAACACCGGCTCGCCCGAGAAGGAGCTCCAGCATTCGAACTGGTCGGCAATGTCGGTGGAAACCGCCATGAAGCTTTCCATCGGATAGGCATACCAGGTGTGCACCAGCAGCCCCATGCCGGGCTGATAGCCCTCGAACCCGGTGCCGCCGTCATAGAGGCCGCGCATGCCGACATCGGCGGTGTAGCCGACTTCGGCCTCACCATCCATTGCGGCCTTCATGGCCGCCGTCGTGTTGGGGTAGGGGTTGATCGTCACAACCACCTGGCCGTCCATGGCTTCTTCCAGGATGTTGCCCATCACGTTGCCGATCATGTAGCCATACGAACCCGTGTTCGACGTGGCCCAGCGGATCGACTGGCGATCCTGCGCGTCGGCCGGCGCCGGAGCCAGCATCGCCACCGAGCAGCCCGCGACGGTCAGCGCCAGCTTGGAAACCGTTGAAAATCTCATAGTCCATCTCCCTTCGTTGCACAGGGGCAAAACCCGTTCGGGCGCTCCTCCTGACGGGCTCTGTTCGGCGTTGCGACCGCGGGCCTCCCCCCGTATCGCCGGCCAGTCCCTCGGAGTGCCTGTCTTCGGATTCCCCCCTCTTTCACGCAAACGATTGCGTTCTCTAAGGCCTACACATTGAAGCGCACAAATCAACATGGTTTTTCGGATTTTATGTCGCACCGGATGAAGTTTCCGGCTTCGTGCAGGCTGAACCTGGCGTCATCAGACAGCCATGGCGCGATCTTGCGCCCCAGTTCGTGTTTCCCAAAGCTTTTACCGCCTTCTCACATCATCAATTTCAGTGGATTTTTGATATATTGGGTTATTTTTGCGAGGAATTTGGCGGCGTCTGCGCCGTTTATGGCGCGGTGATCATAG
>NZ_QNVJ01000091.1 GCF_003350345.1 Alkalilacustris brevis | reverse complement strand
GGATTCCACCCGCTGGCCGCTGGTCAGGATCGCGCCGACAACCACTGCGCCAAGCGCGAGCAGGCCGGCCTTTTCGAGATCGCTCAAGCCGGTGTCGCGTTGCACCCGGACCGGCTCGTCTGACTCCTGGGTGCTGATCGCCTCGCCGTCCGCGTCCGCATCCCGGCTCCATTCCCGAAACTCTTCGCTGCTGGAGCGCTGGTCGCGCTCGGTGACGGTTTCGGTCGTCACTTCGGCCTGCGCCTCGGTCTCGACATCGGTCTCGGCCGCGAGTGCGGCGATACCCTCGGAGGTCAGCGCATCGACACAGACGAGCGCCCCGTCGGAGCCGATCACCTCGGCCGCGCAGTCTTCGGCAATGGATGCCGACCGTGAAGGTGTTTCGGTTGCCGTTTCCGTGTCGGTATCTTCATCGCGTTCGGCGGCGCGGGCCTCGGCGTCGGCCTCAGCCTCGGCCTCTGCTTCGGCCTGGGCGGCGGCGTCAGCTTGAGCCTGTGCATCAGCTTGTGCATCGGCTTCGGCTCGCGCATCGGCTTCAGCCTCAGCTTGCGCCTCGGCGTCAGCCTCAGCCTCATCTGCGGCCTCGGCACGCTCCAGTTCCAGTTTCAGGGCCTCGGCCTCTGCTTCGGCCTGAGAGGTGGCGTCTGCCTCAGCTTGCGCCTCTGCCGCGGCTTGCGCCGCAGTCTCGGCCTCCTGCGCGAGCCGCGCGGCGGTATCGGCCGCTTCCAGGGCTTGCGCTTCGGCTTCGGCGGCAGCCCGTGCCAGTTCCGCGGCCTCGGCTTCGGCCTCGGCCTTCACGGCGTCATCGGCTTCGATCGCGGCTTGTTGCGCGGCCTCGGCCGCAATCGCGGCTTGTGCGGCGGCGTCAGCCGCGGCCTCTGCCTCCAGCTCTGCCTCAAGTGCCTGGATATGAAGCTCGCAGGCGGCCGCGTCGAGGATCATGGCCTCGGCACAGATCTCCTCGAACGAGCGGATGTCGGCGTTCGCCAAACGATTGAGCTGCCCCGTGGCCGACACGTTCGCCCCGGCGCTGGCGCCCGAACTGGATTGCGTCAACGCCGGAAGGGGCTGCAAGAGCGACAGCACCGCGACAATGGCAGTGGTTGCCTTGAGAGATCTGGAGGTCATGTCGTTACCTTTCCTGAATTGTTGCGGCTTCCCCGGTAACCACTGTCGCCGACCGAGTGGGCTGTGCCGGTTTCCGGTCGGAATCCGGCGCTTCAATGAGCACGGCACCGAACCAACGCTCGCGACAGGTGTCGCGTCTTATGGCTTGATTACCCTGAAACGACTCTCTCGAGACTGATACAGGTTTGCCTCCCGCAATACTTTCGCACGCGCGGGACACTTCCGCGCCGCGGTACAGGGGAAACTGCGGCAGCGAAGGACCGGCGAATTGCAGATAACATTTGGCCGTGCCTGCCAGCACCGATCGGGCCCTCGACTGAGCTAATGCCGTCGGATGGGGGCAACTACCATATCAGTTCACACCTGGGGTGCCACTGTTGACGCCGCGGACATTACACCACATGCCCGAACACCAACTGACCTTACTCAAGGCCTGTTGAGATAAAGGCAGCAAGGTTTGCGATATCTTCGTCTGATAACTCTGCCGCCACTGGACGCATCAGAGCGGAATTCGGCCCGATCGTTTCGCCAGCACGGTATCGCACAAGCTTGCCCGAGATGTACTCGGCATTCTTGCCTGCGATCGAGGGGAAGCTTGCCATGCCACGCCCCGCGCGCCCGTGACACTGGGCGCAGGAATCTGCAAACATCGATTCTCCGGTAGCAATATCCCCGGCTTCGATGCTTGCAGCTGGGTTCACAAGCGACCACTCACCGCCAAAGGCCTCGACTTCATGGCCCTGTGGTGCCTCCGCGCCCTCGTCACGCGCAAAATAGTAAAGCGGCATGCCGTCATACGTCACGACCTGCTGGGAGTCGTGCTCGGTCGTGCCCAGCAGCGAAGCGTCCGCGCCCTCGCCGGCCAGCGGCTCACTGGGCGTTGTCACGGGCGGCCAGGCTTCAAGGCAGTCCGTGCTGGTGCAGGACATTTCCGCTTCCTGCTCTTCCGATGCGCGAGTGTCGGTCGAGAAGATATAGACAGGTCGGTCCTGATCATCCGTCAGGTATTGGTCTGGCTTTTCGCTTTTCGCGACGTCTATGGTGATGCTGTCTGATGCGAAGGCAGGCGTCGCAAGCATGAGGATGGCGACCGTGCTGGTCAGAACTTTCATGACAAGGCTCCCTTGGTCATATCTCGATTCAGCGCGATTCCGGAACCAGGCACACCTTTCGCGCGCAGAGCACAGGCGCAAAGAGGTATTCGGCACACCTGCCCTTGCTGAAGCGTCGATGAAATGCGGTCGGGTGGCGCAGCCGCACTGCCCGGAGGGCAGTGCGGCGTTTGTTGGTGTCACTCTGCGACGATGCGGTAGATGTCGCCCTCGTCGATGGCGGCATAAAGGGCGCCGTCCGGCCCGAGCACCAGCGCGCGGAAGCGGCCCGGGTTCATGGGCAGGTCCATCTCGGTCACGTCATGGACCGACAGTCCATCTTCGGCGATGTCGATCACGTCGATCCGCTGGCCGACGGGCGTGCCGCCGAAGCCGATGCCCATGAAGCCGACGGCCATGCGGCCTTCCCAGTCGCCCCACTGCGCATCGGTCAGGAACACGTTCGAGGTCATGCCCTGCGACAGCCCGTTATTGTTCCAGGCCGGTGGCATGGCGTCAGGGTAGGTCTCGAAGTCGGTCATCGGCATGTAGGCCGCGCGCTCTGCCGGATCCATCGCGTCCATCTGCCCGGGTTCATAGCCGCAGTAGCCATCGGGGCAGTCGCTGCGCCCGGCCATGTTGGGGCGCGGATCCCAGCCGCCATTGCCGCCCGGCACCAGCGCGGTGATCTCGTCCGAGTGCCAGGGCCCGTGCTCTGCCGTGATCGGCTGGCCGGTTTCAGGGTGGAAGGCGATACCCTGAACATTGCGATGCCCATAGGTGAAGATACGCGGGTCAAAGCCTTCGGGCGCATTGTTGCCCTCAGCGGCATTGCCGTCGCGGTCGATGCGGATCACCTTGCCGCCAAGCAGTGTCGGGCTTTGCGGCACCTCGGCATTGTGGTTGTCGCCGGTGGTCAGGTATAGATAGCCGTCCGGACCGAAGCGGACGCGCCCGCCATTATGCGCGCCAGGACCACCGAAGGGTTGATCACTGGCCTCTGGCTTGTAGGGAACGCTATCTATCAGGTCGGTGCGGTCCGCCACTTCGGAAAGTTCCTCGTTGACTGTGAACCGCATCAGGCGATTGGTGCCTGGCGCCGTCATGTTTGACGTAGAGTAGACATAGAGCAAGCGGTTGTCATCGAACTCGGGATCGACAGCGACACCCATCATCCCGGCCTGACCCTCGCAGAACAGATCGTCCGCGGTGCTGTCATAGCCTTCGGAGTCGCCCATGCCCAGCAGGTGGTTCACCTCGCCATCGGGTAGCAGCACCGACAGCCCATCACATTTTTCGGTGAAGAACATGGTCCCGTCGGGCAGGAACGCCATATCCCACGGCTCCGCGAGGCCCGACAATACAGTGGTATAGCTCAGAGTTGGGGCATGGCTGTCAGAGAGCGCGGCTGTCGGCAGAATGGCAACCACGGCTGCGGCCATGATCGCGCCGGCTGGCGTCGTTGTACGCAATTGAGACATAATGATTCCTCCCTAGGTGGGGTATCAACCCCGATCGTGTTTCAGTGACGGGCAAACAACTGCCTCCCACAGCAAGGGAGACACGTTCACTCAATAGCGAACGCCAACCGCGCGCGAGCCGTTCCATGCGCGGGTCAACTGTTCTGCCGGCACCTCGAGAAGGCAGGCGATCCGTTCGGCGACGAACCTGTATTCCCCAAGCGAGCTTTTGGTCGCCGCCGAGTCCGCCCAGTGACTTGATTCAACGGATTGACTTGCGGTTCCTTTTGAAAGAGCGGACGAAGCACCATGCGCACCCGCGCACGCCGACCGGGGCCTCTGATGATGGGTTGGGTAGCGCTGCTCTGTGTGATCGCCCTCGCGCCCCCGGCTGTCAAAAGGCGGTTTGCAGCAAAATGAATGCTGAACTCAAATTGGCAACGAAAGTCAGTCTGAACTGATGCGGTGGATGCCCCCACCCAGCGGCATCTCGTATGCCATGATGGTTCCGTTGGA
>NZ_QNVJ01000074.1 GCF_003350345.1 Alkalilacustris brevis | reverse complement strand
GTGACCCCTTCGCAATGAAATTGTAAAAGGTCCGGTAGCGACGGCCCCGCCAATCGGGGGGGGCCTCAGGGGCAAACAAGCCCGCACAAGGAGGAAACGATGGAGGTTCTTCACATGACGACAAAATCGATCCGCTTGCTTATGGCAGGCGCAGCGCTCGCGCTTCCTGCCGTACTGGCCAGCACGGCTGCCGCGCAGGTCTACCAGATCGGCATGCCGCTGGGCGGCACCTCGGGGACATTCTATGTCCAGGGCTCGGCACTGGCCGATCACATCAACTCCCGCGCCAGCGGCATCCGTATCGTGCCCTCGACCTCGGGCGGCTCGGTCGAGAATATCCGCCTGGTGGGCAGCGGGCAGGCCGAGTTCGGCATGGCTTTCGAAGGGCACATCTTCGGTGCCTGGACGGGCGTCGGCTTCGAGCGCGCTTATGACGAGTATCGCATGGTCGGCCCGGCGCAGCAGACTTCGGGCTGGAATTATGTGGTGCTCGCCGACAGCGAAATCCACTCGGCGCAGGATCTCATCGGCCGTGAATTCGTTCCGGGTGCGCCCGGTTCGGGGTCGGCCTCGGACGCCGACCTGTTCCTGGAGCACATCGGTATCCGCGACCAGATCAATATCAGCTACTACAGCTGGGGCGAGCTGGGCCGGATGCTGACCGATGGCGATATCGACGGCTTCAACCGCACCGGCGGCGCGCCGGCACCCTTCGCCACCGAGGTTGACGCCACGCATCCCCTGCGCGTGCTGGACCTGGAGCCGGAAATCGACGAGAGCGGCTTTCTCGATGCCTATCCGTTCTTCACCAAGCTGACGATCCCGGCGGGCACCTACTCGGGACAGGAGAATGATGCCGTGACCTATGCCCAGGGTGTGCAATGGATCGTGCACAAGGATGTGCCCGATGAGGCGGTGCGTGAGTTCCTCGAACTGGCCTATACCGAGGATGCGGCCGCCCATCTCGATCGCGCCTTCCCCAACCACGACCATCGCAACATGGAATGGCTGACCGCCGCCTATGTGCCGCTGCACCCGGCTGCAGCCGAATTCTGGGCTGAAAAGGGCTTGGACATTCCGGACCCGATGCAGGAATAACTCCTGCAATGATACGATCAACTGGCCGCAGGCCTTGTGCTTGCGGCCAGTTGATCACGTGACCCGTCTGCCTGGCCTTCATCGAAAGGGGCGCGAATGCCGCAAGCGCATGAGAACGAAAAGACCGGTAAACAACCTGCTGACGATGCGGGCGCGATGTCTGATGTGCTTCTGCGCGATCGTCGGGGGCTTTTGGGGCTTATCTTCTCGGTCATCGCGATCTTTTTCGCAGGCTTCTATCTTTATGCTGCGGGGCCGGCCTATTTCGGGCGGATCGGGGTAGGCACCTTCCGCGGGTTGTTCCTGCTGCTGGCCATCACCATGGTCTTCATGATCTATCCTTTCGGGCGGCGGTCGAACATGCGCCGACCTACGGTGATCGACCTGGTGCTGATCGCCATGACCATCGTGTCGTTCGGCTATTTCGTGGTGGAGTTTAATTCACTCGTCCACCGCACCGGGTTTTATACCGACATGGACCTCTACATGGCGCTGATGGCCACAATCGTCTCGATCGAAGCCACGCGCCGTGTCATGGGCACGATGCTGCCTGTCGTGGCGATCATCTTTCTGCTCTATGCCGTCCACGGCAACATGCTGCCCGAGAACATCTCGCACCGGGGTTATCCCTGGGGGCGGGTGCTGACCGACATGTTCACCCAGGAAGGCATGTTTGGCCTCGTGCTGAACGTGACCGCGCAATATGTGGTGCTGTTTGTCGTGTTCGGGGCGCTCATGAACCGCTTTGGCGCGGGGGATTTCTTTGTGCGGCTGCCATTCGCACTGACTGCGGGCTATCGCGGCGGGCCGGCCAAGGCCTCGGTGCTGGGCAGCGGCATGATGGGCATGATCTCGGGCAGCGCCACCGCCAATACGGTGGCCACCGGCACCTTCACCATCCCGCTGATGATCAAGGCCGGCTACAAGCGCCACGTCGCAGGCGCAATCGAGCCTGCCGCCTCCACCGGGGGCATGTTCATGCCGCCGATCATGGGGGCTGCCGTGTTCATCATGGCCGAGATGATCCAGATGCCCTACACCGAGATCATGATCGCCGCGCTGGTACCGGCGATCCTGTATTTTTTCTCGGTGGCAGCGGTAGCGCATTTCGAGGCCGCGCGAGAAAACATTCCCATCCTGCCGAAGGAAGACCGCGAAGACGCCTGGCAGATATTCAAGCAGGGTTGGTATTACCTGCTGCCCATCGGGTTCGTCATATACCTGATGCTGTCGGGCACATCGCCCTCGCGTGCGGTCTATTACAGCATCTTCCTGTTCATCGGCGTGGCGATGCTGGCGCGACTGATCCTGAAATCGCCTGACGAGAGCTATTTTTCCGTTTTTAAACGGTCATTCATCGATCTTCTCAAGGGGCTGGAAGAAGGCGCTGTGAATTCGCTGGTGATCTCGGCGGTCGTCGGCACGGTGGGGGTCATTCTGGGCGTCGTCTTCCTCACCGGACTGGGTTTCATCTTCACCTCGTCGGTGATGCAGTTCACCTTCGGCCTGTTGCCGCTGGGGATCGTGCTGGCGTTGGTCAGTTCCTACATCCTCGGAATGGGGATGACCGTGACCTCGGCCTATATCCTCATGGCCATTCTGGTCGCGCCCGGTCTCGAGGTCATGGGGATCTCGGCGCTGGCCGCGCATATGATCGTGTTCTGGTATTCGCAATCCTCGAACATCTCGCCGCCGGTCTGCATGGCGGCCTTTGCCGGGGCCTCGATCGCACGGGCGAACCCGATGCGCACGGGCTTCACGGCGCTGAAATTCTCGATCTTCCTGTTCATTATTCCGGTGTTGTTCGTCTACACCCCAATCCTCATGCCCGAGGGGCTGACCTTCGGCGCGGTTCAGGCGATGGTGACTTCGTTCATCGCGGTCGGGGCAACGGCGGCGGCTGTGTCAAACTTCATGCTGGTGCGGACCACGCTGTTTGAGCGAGTCACGTTGGTGCTGGGGGCGGTGGTGCTGTTGTTCCCGCAACTGCTGCTCAACGTTGCCGGATTGGCGCTTCTGGTGCTTGTCTATGTTCTGCAGTCGCGGCGAAAGCCCGGCGATGGCGCCCCGCCCGTTAGGACCGTTCCGCAAACCGCAGGAGATACCGCATGAGTGATCCCCACCCCACGAGGGCACCCTTCGATGCCCGGCTCAGAGCGCTGGGCCTCGGTACATTGCCCGAAGCCGAAATTGCACGGCTCTGGAAGAGCTATGTCAAGCAGCAGCAGCTTTCGGCGCGACTGGATGACGAGGTTCCGCCAGCCACCGAACCGGCCATCGCCCTGATCTGCAAGGAGGGGCGCAGATGACCGCGTTTCATGAACTGCCCCTGGCCGATCTTGCGCGCGGGATCGCGCGCGGCGACTTCACCGCGCTCGAAGTGACCGATGCCTTCCTTGAGCGTATCGAGGCGCGCAACGACCGGCTGAATGCCTTTCTGCGCATCGGGGCCGAAGAGGCCCGCGCCGAGGCCCGGGCGCGCGATGCCGAACGCGCCGCGGGCGCGCCGCTGGGTCCGCTCCATGGTGTGCCGGTCTCGATCAAGGATATCATCGATGTCGCCGGGCAGCCCACCACGGGCAACTCACGCATAACCATCCATGATGCGGCACCGGAGGATGCCCATGTGGTGCACCAGTTGCGCCGCGCGGGCGCCGTCATCCTGGGCAAGACGATGCTCCACGAGTTCGCCACAGGCGGGCCGTCTTTCGACCTACCCTGGCCGCCCGCACGAAATCCGTGGAACACCGATCATCACCCGGCGGGATCTTCCTCGGGGTCGGGGGCGGCGCTGGCCGCAGGGATGACCCCAGCCGCGTTGGGAACGGATACCGCCGGGTCGGTGCGCCATCCCGGCACTGCCTGCGGGATCGTGGGCATGAAGCCTACCTATGGGGCAATCAGCCGGCGCGGGGTGTTCCCGTTGGCGCAGTCGCTCGATCATGTCGGGCCGATGACGCGCGGCGTGGCCGATAATGCGCTCCTGTTTGACGGCTGCATAGGACTTGATCCGCGTGACCCCACCAGCAGCGCCCGCGCGCGCCCGGCCTATCCGGGGATCGGCGGCGACATTCGCGGGATGCGGATCGGCGTGATCGAAGGCTTCAACACCGAGGCGAACCCCGAAATTGTGGCCGCACTGGAAGCGGGCGTCGAGGCCCTGCGCGATCTTGGTGCCGAGATCGTGCCGCTGTCATTGCCACCGCTCGACGATTACACCGATATCGGGCGGCTGATCCTGCAAACTGAAAGCTACGCGATTCACAAGGGCTGGATGCAGACCCGTCGGGACGATTACGGCTGGCGCGCCCGCACCAAGATCCTTGCCGGGGGGCTGGTGGATGCCGGAACCTACCTGCAGGCACAGCAGATGCGCCGCCGGCTCTGCGCCGCCCTGGCCGAGGGGCTGGCAGGGGTGGAAGCTGCAATCTGTGTCTCCAGCTTCGAGTTTCCCAGCAGGATCGACGACGATGACGCCGTCGACGCAACCTACGACCGCCAGGCGCGCACCCCTTTCAACCTGTCGGGCCATCCGGCGATCGCGGTGCCTACCGGGTTTTCGCAAGACGGGCTGCCGATGGGAATGCAGATTGTCGGCCACCATTTCGATGAGGCGACCGTCTATCGCATCGCGCATCAGTACGAGATGGCACGACCTTGGCGGCAGTACTGGCCTCCCCTGTGAGGTTGAAACGCCCCTCGCCTATCGCTCTTGCTCACTTGCCCGCCAAAGGCGCCGGCCGGCAATAACGCCACCGGCCGGCTGCGGTCGCACCTCGCCGACTTCCTCGCCGCCTACAACTTCGCACGCAGGCTCAAGACGCTGAACGGCCTCACGCCATACGAATATGTCTGCATGGTCTGGACTTCAGAGCTCGACAGATTCATCGTTAACCCGATCCACCAAATGCCGGGACTGAACACCTACGCAGAATCGACTTTGAACAGAGGATATGGCAAGCGTTCAACAACCCGTTCGGCACGAGGTTGTCACCCTTGCTTCCGGGTCGGACCCTATGAAAACTGGCAGGGGCAGAGGGACTCGAACCCACGACCCTCGGTTTTGGAGACCGATGCTCTACCAACTGAGCTATACCCCTATCCCCTCGCGACGTACGGCACCCCCCCGGCAAAATCAAGAGCGCAATTGCCAAAATGCTGGGAGATGGCCGGGCGCCGTGTTAATCAGCTTCCGACAAGGCCCGCGACGCGACAATGACCAGCCCCGACGACCCGCCCGAGACCCTCTTTGCCGACCATCCCTGGCACTATCTGCCCCGGCCCGCGCTGGGGCAGTCGCTGGCGGTGCCATCGATGCTGAGCGACCGCGAGCGCAGACTCTACACATGGCTTACCGCGCGCTGGATGCGTGGGGCGGGGGTGGTGGTCGATCTGGGCTGCTTTGCAGGCGGTTCGACCGCGAGCCTGGCGCAGGGACTTGTATTGGCCGGGCGCCGGGAGCCTGTGCATGCCTATGATCGCTTCACGTTGAATGACGCGGCCAAGCAACGCTTCCTTTATCCCGCCGGTATCAAACCTTTCGAGGGGCGCGACATGCTTGCGCTGGTGCGTCGTTTGCTTGCCCCGTGGGAGAGCCGCATCGAACTGCATCGCGGCGATGTCGCCGCCATGCGCTGGCAGGGCGACCCGATCGAAGTGCTTACCGTGGACTTGGCCAAGTCCACGGCGTTGGCCGATCATATCGCCGCACAATTCTTTCCTGCGCTGATCCCAGGCCGGTCGATTCTGGTGCAGCAGGATTACCTGCACGATGCCCAGCCATGGCTGCCTGCGCAGATGGAGCTTCTGGCCAGGCATTTCCAGCCGCTGGCGCATGTGGCCCCCGGCAGCATGGTGTTTCTTTGCCGTTCGATTCCTGCGCCCGACGAAATCGAGGCCGTGCGGGTCAGCGGGCTGAGCGATGATGCGTTGCTCGACCTGCTTGAACGGGCACGCCGCCGCTTCCGCGCGCCGGCGGTGGCGAAGGGGCTTGCCAAGGCGATGGAAAAGTTGCGCGCCCATCCAGGCGCGCGCGATGCAAAGACCTTGCGTGGCCGGGCACAGCACCGACCGGCAAAAAACAGCGTGGGTGAAGGGGCGCCGAAACGGCGAGGCTGAGACCGGTCAGCCGCTACCTTCGCGGACCGTATCGCCGCGCAGCAGGGTCGGGGCAAATTCAATCCGCTCGCCTCCGACAAGGCCCGAGGGACTTTTGCCGGCGATGATCTCGGCAGCGCGGCGGCCGGTTTCGCGGCGGCGGGCGTCCATGGTGGCCAGCCGCACCGGCAAGCCATCCAGCAGATCGACATTGTTGAACCCGGCCAGGCCCAGCGCACCGGGCACATCAAGCCCCTGTTCGAGACAGTAAAGCAGCCCGCCTGCGCCGATCATGTCGTTGGAGTAGTACAGGAAATCCAGATCACGGTTGCGGCCGAGAATGGCCTCGGTCATTTCGCGCCCCTTGCGCAGGGCCGAACCGCCACCGTAAAATTCGGTATCGGCCAGTTCCAGCCCGGCCTCGGCCAGGGCGGCCTGGAACCCTTCAAGCCGCTTTCGCGCCCGGTGGTCATCGGGCATCTTGGTGCCCAGAAAGCCGATGCGCCGATAGCCCGCCGCGATGATCGCCTCGGCCATCTCACGCCCGGCGCGGCGGTGCGAAATACCCACCACCGAGTCGATCGGCGTTCCGTCGACATCCATGATCTCGACGATCGGAATGCCGGCGGCGCGCAGCATGGCGGCGCAGGCCTCGGTATGCTCCAGCCCTGCCAGGATCACCCCCGAAGGACGCCAGGAAAGCATTTCGTAAAGCACGGCCTCTTCGCGACTGGCCGAATAGTTCGTGACGCCGACCACCGGCTGCAGGCCGGTATCCTCGAGCGCCTCGGAGATGCCCGACAGAACCTCGGGAAAAACCATGTTCGACAGCGACGGGATGATCACCGCGACGAGGTTGACCCGCTGCGACGCCAGGCCACCGGCTATCTTGTTCGGCACATAGCCCAGCTTGCGCGCGGCTTCGAGAACCCGCGCACGCGTGTCGGGAGAGACATCACCGCGGTTGCGCAGCACGCGGCTGATCGTCATCTCGCTGACTCCGGCAGCCTCGGCGACATCGCGCAAGGTCAGACTGCGGCGCATCTGCGAAGGTGAATCGCTGGTCACTGGGGCAACCGATCCCGAGAGCATCATTCAGTTTTGAGTGTTAGCGCCAAAGCGCGACCTTGTCCAAACGAGTTTGCCCGCCGCCTGGGCGCCGCAACATGCAATGGCAACCCTTGCGCAACCGGACGAATGGCGCGAAAAGGCCCCGACGGCCCCGTAGCTCAGCTGGATAGAGCAGCAGATTCCTAATCTGGAGGTCGCAGGTTCAAGTCCTGCCGGGGTCACCACAAATGTCATATCCGATCCGGAGGCACGGACAACTGAACCGGCATCGGTTTGTGCCCGCTCAGATGCCCCGCCGGCACCGCCGACGTGATCATCAGATACCCGACATTGCGCGCAAGTATCCGGCTGGCGCCGACGCGGCCGGTTCAGCCGAGTTCAAAGATTTTCTTCGGGGTCTTGTGCATGCAGGGTCCGACGCCATCGGCGCCAAGCATGTAGTTGTCGCAGATCATGGCAAAGTAACGCGCGGTCTCGACCCCAGGATGGACGGCAAGGCACATGCCTTCGGCAAGTGGCATGGTTTCATCAGCGCGCAGCAGCGGGCGCTCGACCATGTCATAGCCTTGCCCATGGGCGTAAAGTCGGATCTCGGGCGGGAAACCCCGGCCGACCATATAGGCGTCATGGGCGCGCGCGATCTCGGCAGCCGGGACACCGGGCTTGAGCAGGCCAAGCGTATGCGACTGCGCCTCCTTCATTGCCTCGAAAGCCTCCCGCAACTCGGCACTTGCCTTGCCCAGAACGATGGTGCGCCCGATCTCGGTATACTGCCCGCCGGGGCCGTTATTCTCTATCAGCAGCACCATATGGTCGCCCTCTTTCAGGGTCCGGCCCTGCATGTGCCGGCCCAACAGCCGCGCCGGCTGGCCCAGCGGTGCCGAGCCGGCCAGGAATATGCCCTGTTCGCTGCCCAGAAGCTGGCCGTGATACTGCGCCAGCGCCGTGACCTCGATATCGCGCATGCCGGGGCGGATCTCTTGGAGCACCTTCTCGAATATCTGGTCCTGCATCTGCGCCGCGCGGTGCAGCAGCGCGATCTCCTCGGGGCTTTTGACGGCCTTGATCGTGTCGACCAGATCTGTCGCATCGCTGAACGCGGCCTTGCCCTCGAGCGTGGCGTCCAGCGCATCGACAAACCCGGCAGGCATGCCGCCGCGCCCCACCAGCCCGACCCGGCGCAGGCCGCGCGCCGTGATCGCATCGGCGATCAGGTCGCCGGCGTAGCCGTTGGTATAGGCCGCCGACAGAAACGCGGGTGTGTTGCGGACCTCGCCCACCCCGCGCAGCACCGGATCATCCCCTGCGACAGCACGCTGCCCGCCAAAGCCGCCCATCTCGACCATGACCATCGGGCCATCAGCCAGAAACAGCACGCTGACGGGATAGGCATTGTTGGCCGGCAGGTCGGTGAACCATTTGACATAGCCACCCAGCCAGTCGTTGTTGTTCTGCACCACCAGTGCGTCGAGCGACTTCGCCGCCATCGCCGCGCGCACGGCCTGCCAGCGCCGCGCCAGCTCGGCGTCGGAAATTGCCGTTTCGATCCGGTTCATCCTGTTCTCCCTCAAAGTGTGACGCGGTGCGTCATGCGCTCGGGGCGTCCGGCGATGAAGTTTCGCGCGTTCTCGATGACCTGCGGGGCGACCTGCTGAGCATAGATATCGCTGCGCCCACCCACATGCGGGGTGATGATCAGCCGCTCGGTACGCCAAAGCGGATGCTCGGGCGGCAGCGGCTCGGACGAGAACACATCCAGCCCGGCGCCGGCGATCTGCCCGCCCTCAAGCGCGGTGATCAGTGCCGCCTCATCTGCGACACCGCCGCGCGCTATGTTGATGAAATAGGCCGAGGGCTTCATCGCCGCGAACACCTGCGCGCCGATCAGATGGTGGGTTGCCGGTTCATACGGCACCAGCGCGATCAGAAAATCGGCCAGCGCGGCGGCCTCGGGCAGCCGGTCGCGCGGGAAGACCTGCGCGAAACCAGGCACTTCGGTGCGGCCGTTGCTGACGCCGATCACCGTCATCCCGAAGGCGCGGCAGCGGTCGGCGACCATCTCGGCAATGTTGCCCAGGCCCACGATGACAGCCGTCTTGTTCACCAGCAGGGGCTGGCTGCGGTGGTCCCAGCGGCAGGCTTTCTGATTCTCAAGCATCTCGGGCAGGCGCCGGTTGAGCGCGAGCATCAGCATCATGGCCAGTTCAGCCATCTGCGGGCCGTGAAATCCGCGTGCGGCAGTCACCAGAACGCCATCAGGCAGGCCCAGCGGGCGCAGGTGATCCACCCCGCTGATCAGCGACTGAACCCATTTCAGCCCCGGCAGCGCGGCGACCAACTCGCGGGGGATGAGCTGGGCCTTGGCGATCAGCGCCGTAGCATCACGCGCCTTGAGCGCCTCGTCCAGCGTGTGCGCTGTGTGAATCGTGGCCTCTGGCAGATCGCGGGCGAATACCTCCGCATAATGCGCAAGCTCTTCAGCACTTTCCGGTTCAAAAATCAGAAGTTTATCTGCCAACTGGCGTCTCCCCCTTCCATGACAAGGCGCAAGGAAGGAATACTGCACGAGCCGGCGCCACGCGTCTAATTCCGTTTTATCGGTACCGTATAAACCCCGATTATCGTTGCCGCGCGGGGTGCGGCGGCGCATCGGGCATTTGCGCGAACGCGCTGGGTTTCCGGCCGCCGCCTTCCATAACCGGCATTTGTAACCACCCCAAATCTTACTATTGGACAGCCCCCCGGCAGGGCGACAGGATCATTCGAAACAACAGGGAGAGGAACATGAAAAACACCACTGCACTTGCCGCCATTCTGCTCACGGCCACCACTGGCGTGGCGCTCGCGGAATGGCCCGAACGCCCGGTGACTGTCGTCGTGTCCCAAGGGGCCGGGGCCAGCCCGGACATCATGGCACGCCTGGTCGCCGACCAACTTACGGAAGCCTATGGCAGCCCCTTCATCGTCGACAACCGGCCCGGGGGCGCCAATGTCGTGGGATCGCTCAGCGTGGCCAATGCCGATCCTGACGGATACACGATCTTCTTCGCCACTTCGGCCGCGCTGGTGACGAACCCCTACCTGATGGCCAACCTGCCCTATGACCCGCTCACGGATTTCGACCCGGCAGTGTTGGTGGCCATGAGCAACATCATGGTCACGGCGAACCCGGACAGCGGCATCGAAACCATCGAAGACCTGCTGGAAGCCGAGCGCGCCAATCCGGGGTCGATCTCGCTGGGTGTGGACAGCCCGCGCAACCTGTCGGGGATCATCGCCCGCTCGATCAACCACGTCGGCGAGGTCGACCTGACGCTGGTCAGCTACAACAGCATCCCGCAGATGGTGCAGGATACGGTCAGCGGCGAGATTCCGGTTTCGATCCAGTCGGCATCGGTGGCCACCCCCTTCATTGCGGAAGGTTCGCTGCATCCGGTGGCGGTTGCCAGCGCCCAGCGCACCAAGGCACATCCCGATGTTCCAACGATTGCCGAAACCCTGCCGGGGATCGACCTGACCGGCTGGTTCATGTTCGTCGCGCCGGCCGGGACGGACCCGGAAATCCTGGCCTCGCTGAATGCCACGGTGAACGAGATTCTCGCCAAGCCCGAAGTCGAGGAACTGGCATCTAGCCTGGGCTACGAACTGGTCGGGGATCTGGACGTGGCAGGCTCGCTGGGGCACCTTGAAGCCCAATTCGAGAACTGGGCCACCATCACGTCCAATCTCGGGATTCAGCCGGAGTAAGACTGACCAGGCCGACAGGCCGAAACTTGCCGGGTGAGCGACAGCAAAGGACAATCAATTGATTTCACCACTGTGGCAGGAACGGATCGGGGCCGGTGCCGTGCTTGGCATCGGCCTTGTCCTTGTCCGCGAGGGCTATTCGATGCCGCTCGGGCGGCTGGCCAGCTTCGGTCCGGGGCTTTTCCCGCTCATGCTGGGTGGGCTTCTGGTGGTCTTCTCGGTGCCGCTTTACCTGGCAGCCGGCGCGCATAGCGCGACGCAGAGCCCGCCGCTGCCACTGCGCACCATGTTCTTTGTCAGCCTCGGGATGCTCGCCTTCGCCACGCTGATCCGCAGCTACGGCCTGGTGCCGGCGACGGTTGCGCTGGTTGTACTCGGGTCGATGGGCGGCGCCGGCTTCCGGCCGCTTTCGGTCATCCTGCTGGCGGCGGGGCTCAGTCTGGCCGGGGTTGCGATATTCATTTGGGGGCTGGGGCTTGCCCTTGTGCCCTGGAGGTTCTGACGGTGGACACGCTGGGCCTCATGCTGGGCGGTGTACAGAACGCCCTTGCGCCGGAGTTCTTCCTGCTCTGCCTTGTCGGGGTGGTCGTCGGGATGCTGGTCGGCGTGCTGCCGGGGATCGGGGCCATCGCGGCGATCTCGCTCGCGCTGCCGATTACCTTTCACCTCGATCCAACCGGCGCGCTGGTGATGCTGGCAGGCATCTTCTACGGCACGCAATACGGTGGCTCCACGGCCTCGATCCTGCTCAATCTGCCCGGAACGGCCACGGCGGCTGTGACCTGCCTCGATGGCTATCCGATGGCCAGGAAGGGCAAGGCCGGGGTCGCGCTGTTCATCACCACCATCACCTCGTTCATCGGCGCGACGGTGGCGATTCTGGTGATGGTGGCCTTCATGCCGGTGCTGGCAAGGGTCGCGCTGAATTTCGGCGCGGCCGAGTATTTCGCGGTGATGTTCATGGGGCTGATCGCCGCCTCGGCGCTGACAGTAGGCTCACCGATCAAGGGGCTGGCCATGGTGGTGGTGGGCATCGCCTTGGGCCTTGTGGGGGTGGACATCAATAGCGGCCAGTTCCGCCTGATCTTCGGCTCGTACAACCTGATGGACGGGATCAGCTTGGTGGCGCTGGCAATGGGGCTGTTTGGCGTTTCGGAAGTCTTTGCCAGCATGACCCGCAACCTTGATGGCTACACCACGCCCAAAGTCCGCCTGCGCGACCTCATTCCCAGCCGCGACGAGTTTCGCGCCAGCCTGATGCCGGCGATACGCGGCGCGATTTCCGGCACGCTTCTGGGGGCGCTGCCCGGGGTCGGGGCCTCGGTGACGTCGTTCTTCGCCTATGCAGTCGAGCAGAAGATCGCCCGCGACCCGTCGCGCTTCGGCCAGGGCGCGATCGAAGGTATCGCAGCACCCGAAGCCGCCAACAACGCGACCACGCAGGCCTCGTTCATCCCGACACTCAGCCTCGGCATTCCCGGTGATGCTGTGATGGCGATCATGCTGGGCGCCATGATGATCCACGGGATCACGCCGGGGCCGCGCTTCATCACCGACCATGACGTGATGTTCTGGACCCTGGTGGGCAGTTTCTGGGTGGGCAACTTCCTGCTGCTGATCCTTAACATCCCGCTGGTGGGCATATGGGTGCGCATCCTGTCGGTGCCCCGGCATATCCTGTATCCGGCGGTGCTGTTCTTTGTCTGCGTGGGCGTCTACAGTACGCGCAACAACGTCTTCGACATCTACCTGACGCTGTTCTTCGGCTTTGTCGGCTATCTCATGGCGATGCGGAAATATCCGCCCGCGCCACTGCTTCTGGGCTTCGTTCTGGGGCCGATGATGGAGGAGAACCTGACCCGCGCACTGGTGCTGTCGCGTGGGGATCCGACCGTTTTCTTCACTCGACCGATCAGCGGCACGATCCTGTCGATCACCCTGGTCGTTCTCGCCATCACCCTGTTTGGCCCGCTGTGGCGCAAGCACAAGGCACGCCGCGCAGGGTCAACACCTGGCCCGTAGAAACCCCGCAGCGTGCCGGGGCCAGGGATCAGGCAAAATCCGGCGCAAGCCCCTTGAGATGCTCGACAAAGCGCGTGCCGGTGCCGGACAGCTTGCGATCCTTGATCAGCCGCATTCCGAAGGTGCGCAGACCGACAGGCTCTTCTATCGGGATCCGGACAAGCTGCCGGCGTTCCAGATCGGACCGGACGATCTGCCGCGGCACGAGGGTCACGGCATCCGACTGGATCACCACCTCCTTGAGGATGGCAAACGACGAGGTATAGACAACGGCTTCGGGCAACCGGCAGCCGGAGGCCACGAAGGTCGATTCAAGCTGCACGGTATAGGCCCCGCTGGGGTGCGGCAGGACAAGCTGGTACGAGTCGAGTTCGCGCAGCGTGAGCGACTCGCGCCCGGCCAGCGGATGCCCCGGACGCACCACGACGAAAAGCCCGGCCTTGAACAGCGGCACATCGCAGACAAGCGGATGCGTCACGCCCAGGTCAATCGTGCTGACCAGCACATCGAGCTCGAATTTCAGCAGCCGCTCCAGCAACTCTTCATCGCCGCCCTCGCAGATATTCACCCGGACCGGGCCCAGATCGTGGCTGAGCCGGGCGACCGCGGCGGGAATGATGCCCATCACCGCCAGCGGCGTGCCGCCCACCGTCAACGGGCCGCGCACCGAAAGCGCGTTGAGGCGCAGCTCTTCCTCGGCGCCGGTCAGAACCTTTTCCATGCGCTCGGCATGGCGCAACAGCAACTCACCCGCAGGGGTCAGCGTGGCGCCGTGGCGGCTGCGCTCGAACAGGATCGCGCCAGTCACGCTTTCGAGGCGCTGAATACTGGTCGAAAGCGCCGGCTGCGAAATGGCCAGCGCCGCGGCTGCCTTGCTGAAAGACCCGGCCCTTGCGACGGCCAGGAGGTATCGCAGGTGACGGGGATCGATCAGCATCTGACTTTCCTCGCATGGTTCATCGGGGCCACCCGCCGGCCCCTCACAATGTCATCATTGCTGCGACATGTGCCTTCGTCACACTCAGATCTGCCGCGATCTGCTGTCTTTTCTCGCGAAACCGTGTCGAAGGCACCGGCACCGAGATCGCATGCAGATCGCCGGCCAGATCACGAAACGCGAACCCCAGCGCCGATATTCCCTCGTGATGCTCATCCAGATCGTGCGCGATGCCCCTCTCACGCATCCGGGCAAGCATCGACATGAAGTGTTCGATATCACCGGAGACGCCCCGGCGCGCCCATTCCTCCTGCGTGCGGTGGCGCGCCTCGTCTTCAGGCAGCATGGCAAGGCAGGCGCGGCCATTGGCGGTGTCGGTCAGGGGGAACACCTCGCCCACAGAAGAAATGGCCCGCAGCCGCTGCGTTCCGGCAATCTGGTCGAGAAACACCATGCCCGTGCCACGCAACACCGAAAGATCGACGGTCTCGCCGGTCTTGCGCGCCAGCTCGGTCAACAGCGGGCGGCACCGTTCCACCACGTTGAAGCGCGCCGCTTCGGCCAGCGTCGTCAATTCCGGGCCAAGCCGCAAACCGCCGCCCGAAGCCTGTGCAATCACCAGCCGCTCCTGCTGCAGTGCCGCGACGATCCTTTGTACGGTGGAACGGGGCAGCCCGACCTGTTCGGCAATCTGGCCCAGGCTCATGCCCGAGTGGCTGTCGCGCAGTACGCGCAGAATGGCCGCGGCCCGCGCAATCACCTGAATTCCGCTTCTCGCAAGTCCCTTCTCACCGGGTCCGATATCAACCAACGCACTCTACTCCCGACTTGCCGCTATCTGATGCCGCAATCTGATGCCATGCCTCGCACCCTCGCACCAGCCCGCATTGCGATACAGACCTCCCTACAGCAATTAGCATTTGACCGCAATGTGATGCAAATGTATTACTATGCGGTAATGTCGGCCGCGATGACCCGGGCGATCTCCGCCCGGCACGCCAGCGCCACACGACACACTCAGGGAGGAGAATTCATGGTCAAGATTCGCGGCATCGAGTTCGAGGGGAACCTCGACAACAGCATGGGGCTGGAGTTCTACAACCTCAGCCACCGGTTCGGCTTTCAGCATCCCAACTGGCCGTATTTCGAGGATGTGAAGATCGAGCGCATGCACTACATGGCCAAGTCGGGTGTGCTGAGCCAACGCATCACCACCACGATGCACGCCACCACCCATATCGACGCGCCCGCCCATGTGGTGCAGGGCACGCCCTTCATCGACGAGGTGCCGCTGCCGCATTTCTTCGGCACCGGCATCGTCGTGTCGATCCCCAAGGACTACTGGGAGCCGATCACCGGTGACGATCTGGAAAAGGCCTGCGGTCATGCGATCCGCAAGGGCGATGTGCTGATCATCAACACCGGCTGGCACAAGAAATACGAAGATGGCGACTATTTCGCCTATTGCCCGGGCTTCGTGCCCTCGGCCGGCGAATGGATGGTGAAAAAGGGCGTCAAAGTCGTGGGCCACGACACCCAGGCCAACGATCACCCGCTGGCCACCGCCATCGGCCCGCAGCGCAACGGACCGCTGCTGCCCCACCTTGCCAAGGAATACAAGGAATGGTCCGGCGGGCGCGACTGGAAAGACGACTTCCCCGAATGGGAACCGGTACACAACATCCTGTTCAAGAACGGCATCCTGGGGATCGAGAATGTCGGCGGCGATCTGGATGCGGTGACGGGCAAGCGCTGCACCTTCGCCTTCTTCCCGTGGAACTGGGACCGTGGCGACGGCTGCGTCATCCGCCTTGTGGCGATGCTCGACAAGTCGGGCGGCTACCGGATCGAAAGCGGCGAAAGCTTCTGAGCCACGCTTGCGGGGCGCGGGCGGGGCCAGCCCCTGCGCCCCGCTGCCGCGGCCGGCTCCGGCAGGCCGCAACGCATCACGGAACGGCTTGGGGAGGCCCGGCAAATGCATGTGAAACGATTTGAAGACGCGCAGCCTTATGAGGCGCCCAACCACTGGGGCGTCGTCGGCCTGCGCCTGCAGGGATTCGAAGAAGGCGGCCCGACCAACCAGTGGGTCGGCCTGAGCCAGTTCCTGCCCGGCGGCGGGGCGGGGCCGGACAGCACGCCTTTTGAAAAGGTCTATGTCGTGCTCGACGGCGAAATGACCGTCATCATCGACGGGCAGGAAACCGTGCTGCGGCGCTATGACAGCTGCACAATCGCCCCTGGCGAGGTGCGCAAGATCGAGAACCGCGCGAACCACACCTGCACGCTGCTGGTTGTCATTCCCTATCCCAAGGAGCCTGCGACATGAACGCCTTTGCCAATCCGCTTTCCATGTTCGACGTGACCGGCAAGGTGGCGCTGATCACCGGCGCCTCCGGGGCCTTCGGCGCGGTCGCCGCACGGGTGCTGGCGGGCGCGGGCTGCAAGCTGGTGCTGGCCGCCGGAAATGCCGCCGCGCTGGAGGAAATCGCCGCCGAGTGCGAAGGCATGGGCGCGCAGGTCTCACGCCAGAACATGCGCCCCGACAGCGAGGCCGCCTGCGATGCGCTTGCCGACGCCGCAGTGGCAGAGTCCGGACGGCTCGACATTCTGGTGGTTGCCTCGGGGATGAACAAGGTCGCCAAGATCGGCGAGATGGAGCCCGCCACCTTCGAGGCGGTGATGAACGCCAACGTCACCCAAAGCTGGCTGATGGCGCGCGCCGCGGCAGGCGCGATGCAGGCGCAGGGCGAGGGCGGCAAGATCGTGCTGATGTCCTCGGCGCGGGGCCTTCTGGGGCACCCGGCTGGGTATACGGCCTATTGCGCCTCCAAGGCGGCGGTGGACGGGATCACCAAGGCGCTTGGCTGCGAACTCGGCCCCACCGGGATCACCGTGAACGCGATCGCGCCCACGGTGTTCCGTTCGCCGCTCACCGCCTGGATGTTCGAGGATACCGAGCGCGCCAAGACCGTGCGTGCGGGCTTTCTGTCGCGCGTGCCCAAAGGCCGGCTGGGCGAGCCTGAAGACCTGGCCGGGCCACTGTTGTTTCTGGCGTCCAAGGCGTCGGATTTCTACACCGGGCATATCCTTTATGCCGACGGTGGCTATACGGCGGGCTGAGCGATGAGCGCACAGCCCCCCCGACAAATCACAGTGCTTGGTGCGGGGCTGATGGGGCATGGCATTGCCCTGACGCTGGCCCGCGCCGGCCACAGCGTCACCGTCACCGACCCGGTGGATGATGCCCGCGCCACGCTGGCCGGACGGGTCAGCGAAAGCCTGCGTCTGATGGGGGTCGGCGCGGACGAGACCGCCGCAACCCTGTCGCGGATCGCCCTGGCCGACAGCCTGCCCGAGGCCGTCGCGCAGGCCCAGGTCGTATTCGAGGCCGCGCCCGAAAAGATGGCGCTGAAACAGGCCCTCTTTGCCGAGGTCGAGGCCCACGCCCCCGCCGATTGCATCCTGGCCTCGAACACCTCAGTCATGCCGATCACCGAGATCATGCAGGGCCTCAAGGGCCGCCACCGCGCGCTTGGCACCCATTGGTGGAACCCGCCGCACATGATCCCGCTGGTCGAGGTGATCCGCACCGAATGGACCGAAACTGCCACCATGGACACCATGTGCGACCTGCTTGCCGCCGCCGGCAAGACCCCGGTGCGGGTGGAACGCGACGTGCCCGGCTTCATCGGCAACCGCCTGCAACACGCGCTGTGGCGCGAGGCGATCAGCCTGGTAGAGCGCGGCATCTGCGACGCCGAGTCGGTGGATACCGTCATCAAGTCGTGCTTTGGCCGGCGCCTTGCGGTACTGGGGCCGCTGGAAAATGCCGATCTGGTGGGCACCGACCTGACACTCGATATCCACCGCACCGTGCTGGCCGATCTGGAACACCGCCCCGGCCCCTCGCCCTATCTTGAGCAACTGGTAGCCGAGGGCAAACTGGGCATGAAGACCGGCGAGGGCTTTCGTACATGGACCGAGGCCGAGGCCACCGCCACGCGAGAGCGCGTGGCGACGCATCTGCGCAGGCTCGACACCATCCTGCCCGAAGACTGAGCGCCACCGGCAAAGCAAAGGGAGGCCCATATGGCCCGCAACCACAAGACGATCATTACCTGTGCCGTCACCGGGGCGATCCACACACCGACCATGTCGGACGCCCTGCCCTACACCGCCGATGCCATCGCCGAGCAGGCCATCGCGGCGGCCGAGGCGGGCGCGGCAATCCTGCATCTGCACGCGCGCAACCCCGACACCGGCGCGCCCTCGATCGCACCGGAGGATTTCGCCCCCTTCCTGCCGCGTATCAAGCAGGCCACCGATGCGGTGGTGAATATCTCGACCGGCGGCTCGCTCACCGCCACCATCGCCGAGCGCATCGCCCCCGCGCGCCGCTTCTCGCCCGAGATGTGCTCGATGAACATGGGCTCGCTCAACTTCAGCTTTCATCCGCTGGCCGCGCGCTATGACGAATGGAAGTTCGATTGGGAGCGCGATTACGTCGCCGGGTCCGAGGGCAACATCTTTCGCAACACCTTCCGCGACATTCGCGAAGCCGCCGAGACGCTCGCGCCCGAGGCGATCAAGTTCGAGCACGAAATCTACGATGTCGGGCACCTCTACAACCTCAAGTTCATGGTCGATCAGGGGCATTTTCGCGCGCCGATCTTCCTGCAGTTCGTCATGGGCATCCTAGGCGGCATCGGGGCGGATGTGGACAACCTGGTGTTCATGAAACGCACCGCCGACAAGCTTTTCGGCAACAGCTATCGCTGGTCGGTGTTGGCGGCCGGCGCGGCACAGATCCCGCTGGCGGTGACGGCGGCGCAGATGGGCGGGCATGTGCGCGTGGGGCTGGAGGACAGCCTGTTCATCATGCGCGGTGAACTGGCCACGTCGAACGCGCAGCAGGTGATCAAGCTGCGCCGCATCATCGAAGACCTTGGCCAGAGCGTCGCCACCCCGGATGAAGCGCGCGAAATCCTGGGCCTCAAGGGTGGCGACAAGGTAGGGTTCTGAACCACAGCGCATCGGCATCCGGTCGCAACGGCCTGACACTCTGCTTGCGAAGTTCCATGAGGGCTTGCTGCGCCCCGGGCCATCCGCGCGGCCTTGCGAAGAATATCAAGCGGCGAATCCGGACCGAGGGAGTTCACTCAGTCGCGCAACGCCCGGTCGCACACCGCACCACGGCTGGCTGATGTAATGGAGCACCCTCTTGCGCCCGGCCAGGATATCGACCTGCGCCACCATGCCGGGCACGATCTCGACCGCGGCCCCATCGGCATCGAGAATATTGGTCGAGCTGCGCACCTGGACCGCGAAGGCCTGCTCGTCACGGTCGGGGCGCTGCACGGCATCTGCCCCGAGGGGTCACGAACGCACATGCCGGATCTGCAGGTTGGACAATCCCCAAGGCTGCACACCGAGATCCCGGCAGGCGCGGCCAAAGCCCTCGGTCTCGAGCAGGTCGTCATAAGGGATCTCGGGAAAGCGCAGCCCCGCACGATGCACCGCGGCATGCACCAGGAGCATCGTGCCCCCGACCGAGGAAAGCGGCACACGGTCAAGAAACCGCAGATCGTGAAGATAACGCCGCGCCAAGCCCTTGGGCGGCATGTAGAGCCCGCCGCGCACATGCTTGTAATAGGCCGATGGGACAGGCTTGCGATCTTCGAGAAAGGCATTGAGGTCGAAACTCGGCCCATCCCATTCCTGCACGCAATCCGGCGTGACCACCTTGCACCGTGCGTCAAGCAGCCGGCGGAGCGTGGCAGGCGCGTAATCGCAGACGTCGGCGTCGATCCAAAGCACCCAATCGTCCTGTGCATCCAGGCCGTAGTCGAGCAGATGGTTGCGGACACGGGCCAAGTGCGCGCGCCGGGCATACTGCAGCCGGGGTTTCCAGCGCCGCGAACGCTTTAGCGGCGCGCCGCCGTTCAGCGTGGTCAGACAGATGTCGCGGAAATGTCCTGCATGCGTCTGCGCCAGATCCTTAAGCCGTGTGGCGGTATCGTCGCGGCTGTCGCCTTCGCAAAACACGAGCTTGAGTTTCTCGGGCGGATGATCGAGCGAGCGCAGCAGTTCGAAACAGCGATCGAGGAACGGCGCCGCATCGCGCACCGGGATCATAACCGCGACATTCTCGGCGCCCGGCTGGATCGGGGTATGCAGAAGCGACTGATCGACCCGCACGCGCAAATCCGCGCGCCCCAGAACCTTCCCGCGCGTCAGCCTGTAACGCGCCCGGCGCAATGCTGCCTTCAGCACGGTTCCAGGCTTGCGCCGTGGCGCGCTGAGCCATGATCCCTGCCAATGGTGACTGGCCAGGCGCAGCCCTGCATAATCGCCTTTCGGCAGCGCCAGGCTTTCGCACCCGTCATTGGTGACCGGAGCGAACAGATGGCAAGAGTTCAGCGATAACTCTTCTGGCCGCGGATAGCTTTCTACCACGCCCGTCAGCATCAGCGGCCCGGTCGATTCCAGCACCCAGGTGCCAGCGGCGTGGCGGCAACGCTCCATCACCTCCAGCACATGATCCCAGAACCGGTGGCCGCGCGGGCTGGCCATCAACCCGTTGAAGAATAGTCGCTCCAACCCCAGCGGCTGGCTGTGATTGCGGTGCTCTGCCGGCTCTTCGGCCAGTATGACGCGGCTGTCTTGCGCGATCGGGTCGAAGGGCGCGAGGCATTCGGTATCGATATCGGCATAAACCCCACCGCAGTGATGCAGGATCAGGTATCGTCCCATATCGGCCCGCTGCACCGGCTTGGGATAGCTCTGATAAAGTGCTTCCAGTTGCGGATAGTGCTGCCGAACCAGTTCCAGCAGGTCTTCATCCGTCCAGAAACGATACTCCCAGGCCGGGTTCAGCCGCTTCCAACTCTCTGGCCAAGCGCTTGGCCCCGGAATATCGTGATCGCGCCAGGTCTGGTGGATGAGCTTTGGAATCATTGGCGGCACGAATGAAAATTGCGCATGTCCTTTACGAACCTCCACTTGCAAACGGGTCGGGGGCGCAGCTCAGAAATCATGCGATCAACCGGTGCCTGGCGCAACTTGCCCCGCTGACATCTATCGTAGTTCAGCCATGGTTCACCACCGGAGATCACCGGTTGGAACGCAGGAAAACCGCAATCGAGGCCGCGCTGCCCCCATGGGCGGTCGAGCGGGTCGCGCAGCAGGTGGCGGGGGCGGATGTCGTCGTTGTCGACGGCATCTTGCTGGCCGATATCGCGCGGCACCTGTCGGAGGCCGGCCACGCTGTGATCGTGGACATGCACAATGTCGAAAGCGCGCTGCTGCGCGAGATCGACCTCGCGCGACGCACCCGCCTTGCGGCGCTCTGGCGTGCGGGCACCTGGCGCCGGGCGGCCGAGGCCGAGCGCGACATCGCGCGCAAGGTCTGCGGCCTGTGGGTCTGTTCGCAAGCAGACCGCCAGCGGTTGCAGGCAATCGCTGGGCCGGACATTTTCACAAGCGTCATTCCCAATCCGGTGCCGCCGTGGTGCAGCACGGTTCAAGCCAGCAGCCCGGCCGCCCGGCGCGGCGCTGACCGTGACGCCATGCGCCTGCTGTTTGTCGGGCATCTCGGCTATCGGCCCAATATTCACGCGGCGCGGCGACTTATGCGGCACATCCTGCCCGCGCTGCGGCAGGATCTTCCCGATGCCCGTCTCGATCTTTGCGGTCGCGCGCCCCGGAAAAGCCTGATCAGGCTTGCCGCCCGCACCCCTGGCGCCCGGCTGACCGGCGACCCGAAGGATCTGGCCCCGTTCTACGCCGAGGCCACCATGACGCTGATACCCCTGACCGAGGGCGGCGGCACCCGCCTCAAGGTGCTCGAAGCGCTGCAACTTGGCCTGCCGGTGATCGCCTCCGCAAAGGCTGTCGAGGGGCTGGACCTGACCCATGGCGAACATTTCCTGCGGGCCGAAAGCGATTCCGATTTCATCCGCGCCGCGGCCAGGCTGGCCGCCAACCCCGCCCTGCGCGAGAGCCTGAGCCGTGCCGGGCGCCGCCATATCGCCGAAGGACACAGCCACGACGTGCTGTGCGCGGCGATTGCCCACAGCATAGAAGCCTGCCACGACCGCCGGCCGGGCACGGCAGCCTGACGCTGGCTGCGCCACCGCTCCCTTGTCACGCTGTGCGGGCAAAGGTAAGCAGCCTGCAGGGGCCGCGCGACGCGCAAAGCCCGCGAGAGGGGAAGGGGACAGCCAGAATGCGCCTCTATCGCACACGCGAGGAAATGCGCGCCGCCGCACGGGTCTTTCGGGCCCAGGGGGCTTTCGTCGGCCTTGTTCCGACGATGGGCTATCTGCACGAAGGTCACATGGAACTGGTACGCCGGGCCAGGGCCGGTTGCGAGAAGGTCGTGGTTTCGATCTTCGTCAACCCCACTCAATTCGGCCCCAACGAGGATTTCGATGCCTACCCCCGCGACACCGAGCGCGACCTGAAACTGCTCAGCGAGGCCGGGGTCGATACTGTCTTCCTGCCCGATGTGGCCGAACTCTATCCACCCGGCTGCGAAACCATTGTCGAGGCCCCGACACTCTCGCGTATCCTGATGGGGCGGCTGCGGCCCGGGCATTTCCGGGGCGTTACCACCATCGTGGCCAAGCTTTTCAACATCGTGCGGCCCGACCGGGCCTATTTCGGTGAAAAGGATTACCAGCAACTCCAGATCATCCGCCGCATGGTCCAGGATCTGGATTTCGGCATCGAGATCGCCGGCGTGCCGACGATGCGCGAGCGCGACGGGCTGGCGATGTCGTCGCGCAATGTGCTGCTCACCCCCGAAGATCGCGCCGCCGCCCCGGTGCTCAACCGCGCACTGGACGAGGCCGAGGCGCTGGCGCGTGGACGCCCCGATGTGGCCGCTCTGCGCAAGCAGGTCAAGGACCGCATCAGCGCCGAAACCCGCGCCGAGATCCGTTCGGTCGATCTGCGCGATGCCGAGACACTGGCGCCACTGCGCGGGCGGCTCGACCGCCCGGCGGTGATCCTGCTGGCAGTGCGCTTTGGCAAGGTGCTGCTGATCGATCAGCGTGTCGTCACCCCCGAAGGAGACCATGAATGAGTACTCAAGCCGCAAAACCCGTGCGCCGTATCACCGTGCCGCAGATCGCCGCGCGCAAGGGGGGCGAGCCGATCGTGTCGCTGACCTCCTATCACGCGCATACCGCCGCCATCGTTGACCGCTACGCCGATTTCATCCTGGTGGGCGACAGTCTGGGCATGGTGATGCACGGCATGGACTCGACCGTGGGCGTGCCGCTCGATCTGATGATCATGCACGGGCGCGCGGTGGTGCGCGGAACGCAACGCGCGCTTGTGGTGGTCGACATGCCCTTCGGCTCGTATGAGGAAAGCCCGGCGATGGCCTTTCGCAACGCAGCAAAGGTGATGAAGGAGACCCAATGCGGCGCGGTCAAGCTGGAAGGCGGCCGACGCATGGCCGACACGATCCGCTTCCTGACCGAACGCGGCATTCCGGTCATGGCCCATATCGGGCTGACCCCACAGACAAGCCATGTCATGGGCGGGTTCAAGACCCAGGGCCGCGACGAGGAAAGCTGGCCAAGCCATATCGCCGACGCCAGGGCCGTGGCCGAAGCAGGCGCCTTCGCGCTGGTGGTCGAGGGCGTGGTCGAGCCGCTGGCGCGCGAGATCACGAAAGCCGTTTCCATTCCCACCATCGGCATCGGCGCCAGCGCCGAATGCGACGGGCAGATCCTGGTGCTGGAAGACATGCTTGGCCTCAATCCCCGCCCGCCGAAATTCGTCAAGGTCTACGGTGCGCTGGGCGACATGATCGAGACTGCCGTACGCAGCTACGCCGAAGAGGTCAAATCCCGCACCTTCCCGAGCGAAGAGCAGGTTTATCGCTGAGCCTCCCGCCCACGGTTTGAGGTTATGTAAACGCCGGTTGAGCCTTGCGCCCCCGGCCGCATCGGGTAGCTTGTCGCCATGACACAGAACAGCCCTGCCACCGAAATCATCCATGACGTGCTCGACCCCGCGCGGGCCGAGGCGCTGCATGTCACGCTGGGTCTTTCGCGGCCGGTATCGCCGCTGTTGCCCTTTGCGCATCAGGTCTATTTCTGGACGCCCGCGCCCGCCGAAGCCCTGGGCACCGATGGCCACCCGCGCGTGGGCGGCGCCGGGGTCATCCCCGACATGGGCCTGCCGCGCCGCATGTGGGCGGGCGGGCGGCTTGAGTTTCACGCCCCGCTCCTGCCGGGCCAGCCGGCCGAGAAACACAGCCAGCTCGTCGCCGCGCGCGAAAAGACGGGCCGCAGCGGCCGGCTGGGGCTGGTCACGCTGCGCCACGAAATCCGGCAGGCGGGCACGCTCTGCGTCACCGAAGAGCAGGATCTGGTCTATCGCGAGCCTGCCCACCCCGACGCACCTGCACCTGTGCCCCCAAAGGCCCCGGAAAACGCCGAGGAAACCCGCGAGGTGGCCTTCACCTCGACGATGCTGTTTCGCTATTCGGCGCTGACCTTCAACGGGCATCGTATTCATTATGATGCCGATTACGCGCGCAAGGCCGAAGGCTATGCCGGGCTTGTCGTGCACGGCCCCCTGCTGGCGCAGCTTCTGATCCTGATGGCCGAAGAGGCGCTGGGCGGGTTGCGGCGTTTCAGCTTCCGCGCCACCGCGCCGCTGTTTGATTTCGAGGCCGCCACACTCTGCCGTGCAGGAAACCGGCTTTGGGTGCGTGGCCCCGATGGCCGCCAGTGCATGGAGGCCGAGGCCGAGGCCTGAGCCGCCACGCCGCGAAATCGCCGTATCAGCCCGGCGCAGCAAAACGGAACTCTTCGGGAATACCCGACGCGCGCCCTTCTAGGATCAGATCCGCCATGACCTCGGCCACCTTGGGGGCCATGCCGAAGCCGATACGAAAGCCGCCATTGGCGACATACTCGCCCGGCCGCCCCGGCAATGGCCCCAGGAGCGGCACGCGGCTGCGCGCGCGGGGGCGCACGCCCGCCCAGCGCTCCCGCACCGGCGCGCCGGCCAGCGCGGGGCAAAGCGCGATTGCGCGCGCCAGCACATCGTCAAGCTGCGCATCCGTGCCGTCGGGGCTGTCGAAATCACGCTCGCTGGTCGAACCCACGGCCAGCGTGCCATCGGCATGAGGGACCAGAAAGATGCCATCGGCATAGACCTGCGGCACAGGCCCTGCGTCATGCCCCAGCACAAGCGCCTGGCCCTTCACCCCGCCACCTGCCGAGCGGCCCCGCCCGTCGGGCAACGCTTCCAGCCCCTCCCAGCCCGTGGCCCAGACGATGGCGCCATAAGCAGCACCTGCCGGGGGTGCAGCGGCCTCGGCCCCCTCAATGATCTCGGCGCCCAGCGCCCGCAGCGCGACGGCCAGCGCGGCGCAGGCCCGACGCGGGTGTAGCCGCGCGCTCAACGTGTCATGGATGACCAGCCCGGTGGGGCTGCTTGCAGGTAACCCCGGCACGGCTGCCGCTTCGCGGACCTCCCATCGCGCGGCATCGCCCCAGTATTGCCGCGCACCTTCGGCCCGTGCACGTGCGCGGGCCACGGCGGCGTCGTCAGCCAATGGCTGCACCCGGCCCAACCGGGCATAGCCCGGATCTTCGGCCCCGATGCGCGCCACCTCCGACCACCAGTCTTTGGCCATGAGCAGGCTTTCAAGCTGGAACTGTTTGGTCGCGTTCCAGCCTTCGGGCACATGCGGGGCCAGCGCGCCGACCAGCCCGCCGCTCGCCCCGGCGCCGATGTGGCGCCGCTCGATCAGGCGCACAGTGGCGCCGCGGCGCGCGCAGGCATAGGCCACCGCCAGCCCGAAGATGCCGCCACCCATCACCGCAACCCGATCGGCCATTGCCATTCCCCTGTCGCAAGCCCATTCTGCCCGGGCGCAACCCTAGGACATCACCGCGCCATGAACCAGCACCCCAACACCGGCTTGATCGACTGGAAGGACGGCATCCTGCCGGTCTCACGCCGGTTCGATGACCCGTATTTCTCGCTGCAGGACGGGCTGGCCGAGACCCGGCATGTCTTTCTCGGGGGCAACGGGCTGCCCGGCCGCTTCCGCCCCGGTTTTCACATTGCCGAGCTGGGCTTCGGCACCGGGCTCAACATGCTGGCCGCACTGGCGGCCTGGCAGGAGGCCGGCATCGCGGGCCGCCTGCGCTACACCAGTTTCGAGGCCTACCCGCTGGGCGCGGATGACATCGCCCGCGCGCTTGGCGCCTTCCCCGAGCTTGCCCCACTGGCCGCGCCCTTCATCGCGCAATGGGCAAGCGGCGCACGCCGCATCCAGATCGAAGGGCTGGATGCGGCAGTGATCGAGGGTGACGCCCGCCGCACCCTGCCGCGATGGGAAGGACGGGCAGACGCCTGGTTTCTCGACGGCTTCGCCCCGGCCCGCAACCCCGAGCTATGGGAGCCTGCCCTGATGGCCGAGATCGCCCGGCACAGCGCACCGGGGGCGACGCTGGCCACCTACACCGCCGCCGGCGCCGTGCGCCGCGCGCTGGCTGATGCAGGTTTCGAGATATCGCGCCGCTCCGGCTTTGGACGCAAACGCCACATGACGACCGGACGGCTTGCATGACACCACAGAACACCCGGTTAGGCATCTGGATGATGGTGGCGACGGCCTTCGTCTTTGCCGTGCAGGACAGCCTCTCGCGCCACCTGGCCAGCGAATACAACGTGCTCATGGTGGTGATGATCCGCTACTGGTTCTTTGCCGCCTTCGTGATCGCGATTGCGGCGCGCAAGGCCGGCGGGCTGCGCCGCGCGGTCGCGACCCGGCAGCCGGTGCTACAGATCTTTCGCGGGGTGCTGCTGGCGGTCGAGGTCTGTATCATGGTGCTGGGCTTCGTGCTGCTGGGGCTGATCGCGACGCACGCCGTCTTTGCCGCCTACCCGCTGATCGTTGCCGCGCTCTCCGGCCCGGTGCTGGGCGAGCGGGTGGGTTGGCGCCGCTGGACGGCCATCATGATCGGCCTGGCCGGGGTTCTGATCATCTTGCAACCGGGCTTTGCCGTGTTCAACCCCGCCGCGCTGGTGCCGATGCTGGCGGCACTGATGTTTGCGCTTTACGGGCTGCTAACCCGATATGTCGCCCGTGAGGACAGCGCCGCAGTCAGCTTTTTCTGGACAGGAACCGCGGGCGCCGTGACCATAACGCTGATCGGCCTGTGGTTCTGGGAGCCGATGAGCGCCCCCGACTGGGGCTGGATGGGGGCGCTATGCCTGACCGGAGTGCTGAGCCACTTCACTCTGATCAAGGCCTATGAGCTGGCCGAAGCCTCGGCCGTGCAGCCCTTTGCCTATCTGCAACTTGTATTCATCGCGGCCTTCGGTCTGCTGATCTTTGGCGAAACGCTGTCGCTCAACGTGATTATCGGGGCCTGTGTCGTCGTCGCGGCGGGGCTGTTCACGCTCTGGCGCGCGCGTGTGGTAAAGGCATGACAAGGCAGCCCCCATCGCCCGTTACACCAAAACGATACACCCCGACGAGCCTTCGGCCTGCCCGACCGTCCCCACAATGGTCGCCGGCTCGCCCGCCGCCCGCAACGCGGCCAGCGCCGCCTGCGCCGTCGCTTCGGGCAGCGCGGCGAGCAGCCCGCCGCAGGTCTGCGGATCGAAGAGCAGGTCAGCCACCGGCCCCTGCCGCCCCTCGATCCGGCCGGCAAGGGCGGCACGGTTCGCAGGCATCAGGGTCGAGCCGACGCCCTGCGCCGCCAGATCCGCGGCACCGGGCAGCAGCGCAACCGCATCGAGGTCCAGCCGCGCCGAAAGGCGGCCTGCGCCCAGCATCTCCCACAGGTGCCCGGCCAACCCGAAGCCGGTGACATCGGTCATCGCATGGGCCTTGGCCCCGAGCATGTCAGCCGCCGGGCCAAGCGGGCGCGCCATGCTGGCGATGCAGTCGCGCCAGGCCTCACCCAGCATCGCTGCGCCGCCATGACCCGAAATGCGCGCCAGGGCCATTTCGGCGGCCAGCAAGATGCCCGTCCCCAGGGGCTTTGTCAGGATCAGCACGTCGCCCGGCCGTGCCGTCTGCTTGCCGATCGGCGCTGCGGCAAGCCCGGTGATGGTGAAGCCGATGGTCAGCTCGTCACCCATGGATGTATGCCCGCCGGCAAGCTCGGCCCCGGCATCAGCCAGCACTGTCGCGGCGCCTTCCATGATCTCGCCCAGAAACCGCGCCTGCATCGGTTCGGACAGGCGCGGCAACGTGATCTGCACCAGCGCGGCTTGCGGTGCGGCCCCCATCGCCCAGATGTCACCCAGCGCGTGGATCGCCGCAAGCCGCGCCATCAGGTGCGGATCGCTGACAAAGGCGCGCAGATGATCGGTGGTGATGACCTGCCGGGTGTCGCCCATCTGCAGCACTGCGGCATCGTCACCCGGACCGGAAAGCAGATCAGGCCCTTTCGGCGAAGGAAGACGGCGCAGCGCGTTGGTCAGAACGTCACTGCCGACCTTTGCCCCGCAACCGCCGCAAAGCGGCTTGTGCCCCAACGCCTCCGGCACCCCTTCTGCATGTTCGCGCGGCAAGGCGGGGGCAAGCATCGCGGGGTATATCTCGAACTTCGTCATGAACTTGCGGTCGATCCGGTCTTTCAGGCGCCAGAGCCACCGGCCGGAGGCGGCCACCCCGTGCTTGTCGGCCAGTGCCGCCTTGTCGCCCAGCGAGACCAGCTTCAGGTAATCATGCTGCGGCGCATAGCTACGCACTCCCCCCTGCCCCGAGGCGGCCGCGCGCAAATTGGCAAACAGGACCGGGGCCTGGCGCACAGCGAACACCCCGGCCTTGGGGCGCGGGGCATGGGCGAGATGGGCACAATCGCCTGCGGCGAAGATCGCCGGGTCCGAGCCTTGCAACGTTGGCGTGACACGCACGAACCCGTCTTGCAGGGTCAGGCCCGTCTGCGCCAGCCAGTCCTGCGGGCGCGCGCCGGCGGCGGCAAGTGTGAAATCCGACCGCAGGCGCCGGCCATCTGCCAGCACGATGCCGCCTGGCTCGATCCGGGCAACGCGCTGGCCTGTCATCAAGGCGATACCCTGCGCCTCCATCCTGGCCAGCAGCCTGCGGCGCGCGCCATTGCCCAGGTCCGGCAGGATGGTGTCGGCCTGATCCAGCACCGTGACCCTTGGCGCCTTGCCCGTGCCGCGCAGCCGATGCGCAGCGGCAAGCGCCAGCTCCACCCCGCCAAGCCCCGCGCCGATCACCACGAGATGTGGGTCATCCGCAGCCCCGACCAGGAATTTCTCCCATCGCAGCAGAAAATCGCCCAGCGGCTTGGCGCTGACGCCATGCGCGGCAAAACCGGGGATTTGTGGCAGATCCGAGGTGATCCCGATGTCAAGCGAGGCCAGGTCATATTCCACCCGCCGCCCGGAGGCGAGGATCGCCTGCCTTTGCGACAAGTCCAGCCCCGTGACCCGGTCGAGGATCATGCGCGCCCCGGCAAAGCGAGAAAGCCGCACCAGATCGATCATCATCTCGTCACGGCGGTAGTGCCCGGCAACCGCACCGGGCAGCATCCCTGTATAGGGGGTGATCGGGTCCGGGTTGACCAGGGTAAGGCGCGCGCCCGGCAAGGGGTTCATCCCCCACATGCGCAACACCAGCGCATGGGCATGGCCCCCACCGATAAGCAGGATATCTCGCGTCAGGGGCAGGGGGCGGTGCATCTTGTCTCACTTTCGTGGCGGCGGGTCCGGGCGTGACGATAGCGCGCCACTGCCGCAACGGCGAGGGGGGCACAGCCAAGGCCCGTCATATCGTGCCGCGCGGCACGAGGGTTTTCGCCACGAACCAGTCGGCAAATGGCAACCGAGGCGCGAAAGGCCCCCGCCGCAAGCACAGCGGTGCAGAAGCGGACCTCCGGCACGCTCCAGTGGCCTCAGCTGTCACGCAGTATCTTCAGAAACGCATCAGCGAAGCGCTCTGCGCGCCGCGGGCCAAGCAATTGCAAGAGCGCCGCGTAATCGCGAGGGCGCTGCTGTGCGATCCGCGCGATAAGCGCGGGCGAGCAGCTCAGCGGCTTTTCCGTCCCAATTGGCCCGCGCTCCAGATCGCGTTGCGCAACTGCCAGCCGGTCATGCAGTGCGCCGCCATCCCGCCCGGCCAGCCGCCGGCGCGCCGGGTGCATCTCCGGCGGGGCTTCGCCCAGGATCACTGCAAGGAACGTGTCGCCGTAGCGCTCCAGCTTGGTGGCCCCGACCCCGGTGATTCCGGCCATGTCATCCAAGGTTTGCGGCCGCTTTTCAGCCATTTCGATCAGCGTGCGGTCGGTGAAGATGACATAGGCGGGCACGCGCGCCTCCTCGGCCAGGGCGCGGCGCTTTGCCTTGAGCGCCGACAGCAGCGGCGCGTCCTCGTCCGAGACCAGCGCACGGGGCTCGGGGCGGCTGCTGTTGCGCGCGGCCTCGACCGAATCGGCGCGCAGGTTGATCGCGGTCTCGCCGCGCAGGATCGGGCGAGCGGCTTCGGTCATACGCAGGGCGCCGTGGCGTTCGGGATCGGGACGCAGCAGATCGTGGCCCATCATCTGCCGAAACACCGCCTGCCAGGCGTTGCGGCCCATGTCGCGGCCAACGCCAAAGGTGGGCAGTTGGTCATGCCCACGCTGGGCGATCTTGTCGGTGGTCTTGCCGGTCAGAAGGTCGATCAGATGCCCCGCGCCAAAGCTTTCGCCTGTGCGCAGCACTGCCGAAAGCGCCTTGCGCACCGCCTCGGTGGCATCGAACAGCTTTGCCGGCTGCGCGCACAGGTCGCAATTGCCGCAATCAGTGCTGTCCTCGCCGAAATAGCCCAGCAGCACGCGGCGGCGGCATTTGGTGGCCTCGGCCAGACCAAGCAGCGCGTTCAGCCGTGCGTGATCGGCGGATTTGCGTTCAGCGGGGGCAAGCCCCTCGTCAATCTGGGATCGGCGCAGGCGGATGTCATCGGCGCCGAAAAGCGTAAGCGTATCAGCCGGCGCGCCATCGCGCCCGGCGCGGCCGATCTCCTGGTAATAGGCCTCGATGGATTTGGGCAGGTCGGAATGGGCCACCCAGCGGATGTCGGGCTTGTCCACCCCCATGCCGAAGGCCACGGTGGCCACGACGATCAGCCCGTCTTCCTGCTGAAAGCGCCGCTCGACCTCGCGGCGGGCGTCGGGCTCCATCCCGCCGTGATAGGCCACGGCGGCGTGGCCGGCCTCGGACAGCGCGCGCGCAAGGGTTTCGGTGCGCGCGCGGGTTCCGCAATAGACGATCCCCGATTGCCCCCTTCGCGCGGCGGCAAAGCCCTCGATCTGGGCGCGCGGGCGGTTCTTGACGGCAAAGGCCAGGCGGATGTTGGGCCGGTCGAACCCGCGCAGAAAGGTTTCGGGCGTCTGGCCGTCGAACAGCCGGGTGACGATCTCGGCGCGGGTTTCGGCGTCGGCGGTGGCGGTGAAGGCCGCCAGCGGCACGCCAAGCTGTTGCCTGAGCGTGCCGATACGCAGGTAATCGGGGCGGAAATCATGCCCCCACTGGCTGACGCAATGGGCCTCGTCCACGGCGATCATGCTGCACCCTGCCCGGCGCAGCAGCGAAAGCGTCCCGCCCGAAGCCAGCCGCTCGGGCGCCATGTAGAGAAGCTTGAGGCTGCCGTCGGTGAGCGTGCGCAACACCTCGTCGGTCTCAGAATCGGTGTTGCCAGAGGTCAGCGCCCCCGCCACCACGCCGGCCTCGCGCAAGGCGCGCACTTGGTCGCGCATCAAGGCAATGAGTGGTGAGACCACCAGCGTCACGCCCTCGCGGCACAGAGCCGGCAGCTGGTAGCAAAGCGATTTGCCCCCGCCGGTGGGCATGATCGCCAGCGTGTCGCGCCCGGCAGTGACGGCCGCGACGATTTCGGCCTGCCCCGGACGAAAACCGGAAAAGCCGAAAACGGCAGAAAGCAGCGCTTGGGGAGAGGTATCGTCGCGCGGCATCCGGCGGCGTCAGATGAACAGGTGCATGTTGTTCTGTATGACGACCTGCAGCGCATAAATCCCGATCAGCAGGACCAGCGGCGCCAGGTCGATCCCGCCCAGATCGGGCAGGAAACGGCGTATGCGCATGTAGATCGGCTCGAGCAGGCGGTTCAGCCCATCCCAGATCGAGGCGACGATGGGCTGACGCAGATTGATCACCTGAAAGTTGATCAGCCAGCTCAGAATGATGTGGATGATCACCAGAAACCAAACGATATTCAGGATCAGCAGGATGATTTGCATCAACGAAAGCATGGCTTCTGGCCCCTTGTCTGGAATGCGGTGGCGATTGCGCAATCACAGGTAAAGCCCGGCCGCGCGAAGGGCAACCGCCTTCTGGACACTGCCCGTTTTTTAGCTAGGTTCGCGCCGGTCTGACAGGAGGTTCTGCCGATGCTCATTGTCCTTTCGCCCGCAAAGCGGCTTGACTGGTCCGAACCGCCCGAGCCGGTGCAGCCCACCATGCCCGCTTTCGCCGGCTCGGCGCTGGAGTTGGCGCAGGTCGCGCGGCAACTGGATGCTGCTGGCATCAAACGGCTCATGGGGATCAGCGACAAGCTGGCGCAATTGAATCAGGCGCGATTTGCGGCCTTTTCGGACACCCCTGACCCGGACAGCCTGCGTCCGGCCGCAATGGCCTTCGCCGGCGACACCTATGCGGGGCTTGAGGCGCGCAGCCTCGACGAGGACGCGCTGCGCTGGGCGCAGGGGCATTTGCGCATCCTGTCCGGGCTTTATGGGTTGCTGCGCCCGCTGGATGCGATCCAGCCCTACCGGCTTGAGATGGGGTCGCGGCTGAAAACCCCGCGCGGGAGCAACCTTTATGAATGGTGGGGCGACCGGCTGGCGAAGGCGCTCAACGATCTGGCTGCAGAGCAGGGAACCGAAGTGCTGGTCAACTGCGCCTCGCAGGAGTATTTCGGCGCGGTGGACCTCAAGGCGCTGAAGCCGCGGGTCATCACGCCCGTCTTCATGGAAGAGCGTGCGGGCAAACCGCCCAGGGTCATCAGTTTCCATGCCAAGAAGGCGCGCGGGGCGATGGCGCGCTTCATCTGCGAGAACCGACTGAGCGACCCCGAGGCGCTGCTGGAGTTTGACGCCGGCGGCTATCGCCACGCACCGGAATTGTCCGCGCAAGACAAGCCGGTGTTCTTGCGTGCGCCCGTCACGGATGACTGACTCTTGCCCCTTGCAGACCACCCTGGTGAAGTGCCCCGTGGCTAATGGTTTAGGTCCCCCGGGCAAACAGATGCACCCTATCGCCACGGTCGGGCATGGCGGAACGATGGATTGAGCACGGGGCCGCAATGATCTGGGCGATACTTGGTATATTGATGGGCGGCGTCCTGAAGGGCGCGACGGGGGCCGGTGCGCCGATCCTGGCCGTGCCGGCGCTGACCATGGCTTTCGACGTGCGTTTTGCCGTGGCGGTGATGATTGTCCCGAACATCCTGACCAATGTCTGGCAGGCCTGGGGGTACCGGGCCTCGTTGCTGGAGCGCGGTTTCGTGGTGCGGTTTCTCGCAGCCGGCGTGCTGGGCGCGGTGGTCGGCAACCTGTTGCTGGCCTGGCTACCACCCGAGGCACTGTCGATCGCGGTGGCGCTTGCGGTGTTGGGCTATATCGGGCTGCGGGTGCTGCGGCCGAGCTTTCGCCTTGGATACACTATTGCGCGCAGGCTTGCCTTTCCTGCCGGGATGCTCGCCGGGGTGCTGCAGGGCGCGACCGGGCTGTCGGCGCCGGCGTCGCTGACCTTTCTCAATGCGATGCGGCTGGAGCGACCGCAATTCATCGCAACGGCGTCGGCCTTCTTCGTGGCGATGATGCTGCCGCAGGTGCCGATGCTGATTGCGCTGGGCATTCTCGACGGGCCGCGCTTCCTGCTGGGGTTTGCCGGAGCGGCAGTGCTGGCGCTGGGAATGCCGGTGGGCGCCTGGATCGGGCGGCGCCTGCCCGCGCAGGTTTTCGACAAGCTGATCCTGGGTGTACTGGGCCTGATCGCCGTGCGGATTCTATACCTGGCCACCACCGGCTGAGGAAGGGCGCTGGCCCCGGGCCCCGGCCGGTATCAGTTGATCAGCGAAGCGTGGCGCATAGCGGCGTCGATCTGCTCGGCCACGCCATCGGTCACGCCGACCAGCGGCAAGCGCACCTCGTTGCGGCAATGCCCCAACCGCGAGAGCGCATATTTCGCCCCGGCCACACCCGGCTCGAGAAAGATCGCGCGGTGCAGCGGCATCAGCTTGTCCTGATATTCGAGCGCGGCGGCGTAATCGCCCCGCAGCGTCGCCTCCTGAAACTCGGCACAGAGCCGCGGCGCCACATTGGCCGTGACCGAGATGCAGCCAACGCCCCCATGCGCATTGAAGCCGAGCGCCGAAGCATCCTCGCCCGAAAGCTGGACAAAATCCGGCCCGCAGGTCTCGCGCTGGCGCGATACGCGCACGACATCGCCCGTGGCATCCTTGACGCCGATGATGCGCGGCAGTTTCGCAAGCTGGCCCATCGTGTCGGGAAGCATGTCCACGACCGAGCGGCCGGGGATGTTGTAGATGATGATCGGAAGTTCGCAGCAGTCATGCAGCACGCGAAAATGTTCGATCATGCCGGACTGCGTGGGCTTGTTGTAGTAGGGCGTCACCACCAGCGCGGCATCGGCGCCGACGCTTTCGGCATGCCGCATGAAGCGCACCGCCTCGGTGGTGTTGTTGCTGCCCGCGCCCGCGATGACCGGGATGCGCCCTCCGGCGGCCTTGACCACCTCTTCGATGACTTTCTCGTGTTCTGCGTGGCTCAGCGTCGGGCTTTCGCCGGTGGTGCCCACCGGAACGATCCCGTGACTGCCTTGCTCGACATGCCATTCTACCAGCGCCCGCAGGGCGTCAAAATCGACCGCGCCATTGTGAAACGGCGTCACCAGCGCGGGAATGGAGCCCCTGAACATCGCGCCTGCCTCCTCGCTACATCATCTACCGTCAACCCGGAAAACCCCGGGGACCGCACCGGACGCAGCCTAGGGCCCGAGCCGGTCGTTGCCAAGTTTGTGTTTTGCCTCACGGCATCCGGGCGTTAGACTTGCGGCAGGAAAACTGCAAGCCGAAAGCCTCCCATGCCGCGAAAACTTGTCAGCGTCCTTCTGGCCGTCTGCCTGTCTCTCCCTGCCGTTGTCCCTTCGGATGTGCTGGCCCAGGGCTCCCCTCCGCCAGTGCGGACGGCGGGTATGCTGGGCATGGCGCTGACCGAGATCCGGCAAGGCAACTGGACGCAGGCGCGCAACCTGGCCGAGGCCGCCGGGCCGGTCGCGCTGTCACTGGTCGACTGGCATCGCCTGCGCGACGGCAATGGCAACGGCACCTGGCACGAGCATCAGGCCTTCATCCAGGCCAACCCCGACTGGCCCGGCCTGCCCTGGCTACGCCGCCAGGGCGAGGAAGATCTGGCCGAAACCGCCATGCCCGGCGAGGTTGTCGCCTATTTCGACGGGGCCGCGCCACAGACACCCGAGGGGGCAATCGCGCTGATTTCCGCGCTTGAAGCCCGCGGTCAGGCCGAAGCCGCCCGCGCCGAGGCCGTGCGCGTCTGGCGCGAGATGGACCTCACACGCCAACAGGAAGAGGCGCTTTTGTCGCGCCATGCCGAAACGCTTGCGGCGCATCATGCCGAACGCCTCGATGCGCTGCTGTGGCGGAGCGAACGCGCGCAGGCCGAACGCCTTCTGCCAAGGCTGTCGCCCGGCCATGCGCGCCTGGCCGAGGCCCGGCTGGGGCTGCGCGAGCGTGTCTCGGGCGTGAACACGCTGATCGACGCGGTGCCATCCGGGCTGGCTGATGACGGCGGCCTCGCCTGGGAAAGGTTCAACTGGCGCATCGGCAACCGGCTATATGACACGGCGGCCGATCTGGCGATCGAGCGATCGGTCAGCGCCGAGTCGCTGGGCCGGCCCGAGGCCTGGGGGCGCTGGCGGGCCTGGCTGGTGCGGCGCGAGCTGAGCGAAGGGCGCACGCAACGGGCCTATGACCTGGCGGCGAACCATTTTCTGGAAAGCGGCGCCGATTTCGCCGATCTGGAATGGCTTGCAGGCTTCATCGCGCTGCGGCATCTCGACGAGCCGGCACGCGCGTTGCGGCATTTCCAGCACCTGCGGGTGAATGTCGGCGCCCCGATCAGCCTTGCACGTGCGGGCTATTGGGAAGGCCGCGCGCATGAGGCATTGGGAGACGAGGAGAGCGCCCGCGCCGCCTATGCCTTCGGTGGCGAACACCAGACCGCGTTCTACGGTCTTCTCGCGGCCGAGCGCGCCGGGCTGCCGATGGACCCGGCACTTGCCGGAGATGCGGATTTCCCCCATTGGCAGGAAGCCTCTTTCGCCGACTCCACCGTTCTGCAGGCCGCGCTATTGCTGCGCGAGGCCGGCGAATGGCATCTGGCACGGCGCTTCTTTCTGCACCTTGCGCAGGACCTGGAGCATGAGGAAGCCGGGCAGCTTGGTGATCTGGCCCTGGCACTGGGAGAGCCGAACTGGGCCGTCAACGTGGGCAAGGTTGTCGCCAATCGCGGCATCATCGTGCCTCATGCCTATTTTCCGCTCACCGAACTGGCGGAAATGGACCTTGGCATCCCCACCGAACTGGCGCTGGCCATCGCCCGGCGCGAAAGCGAATTCGACGCGGCAGTAATCAGCCCCGCCGATGCGCGCGGGCTCATGCAGCTTCTGCCCTCGACAGGCGAGTTGGTGGCGCGGCGGCTGGGTATCGGCTTTGATGCGGGGCGGCTGACCAGCGACGCGGCCTATAATGCGCAACTGGGCGCGGGCTATCTTGAACAGCTCATCGGCGAGTTCGGCGATGCGACCATTCTGGTTGCGGCGGCCTACAATGCAGGCCCCGGCCGCCCCCGCACCTGGGTGCAGAGCCTGGGCGACCCGCGCAACGCCGGTGTCGATCCGATTGACTGGATCGAATCCGTGCCTTTCACCGAAACGCGCAACTACATCATGCGGGTGATGGAATCGCTCTATGTTTATCGCGCGCGGCTCAACGGCGGGCCGGTGGATCTACGCCTGAGCGAAGAGTTGCGCGGCGGCTAAAGCAATTCCAGAAAAAGTTGATAGACTGTTTCGGATCGGAATTGCGACAAAACAGAAGGTTGAAGCGCTTCGGCAATTCGTTGAATTGCCGAAGCGCATTATAGCGTGTTGCGTTGAGTTGGACTCAATCAGTACCGACCAGAGGGCATGCGCTCGCCCGAGGTGGGCGCGGATGCGCCCGCCTGGGGGGCGGGCGG
>NZ_QNVJ01000084.1 GCF_003350345.1 Alkalilacustris brevis | reverse complement strand
TTTTCGGCGCGGCTGCGCCGCACCGAAGCCTCCGGCGGGGATATTTTGCCACAGTGAATTTGCAGGCGCGCCCCATCCCTTCACTGTGAGAAAAATATCCGCGCCGCAGGCCCCCGCCCGCCACAGGCGCGCGGAATGGGCCGGCAGCCTGCCGACGCGAAGCCCTGTGGCTCAGTCTTCGCGCAGTGCCTTTGTCCATGCGCTGGCGGCCGAGGTCAGAAAGGCAATATCGGTTTGCGTGGTGAAGAAGCGGACTCCCTTGGCGGTCATGCCCTTCTGACGCGTCACGTCACGGTTTCCGCCGCAGCCGGCGATGATGCCATTGGCCGCGCAGGCGACATTCACGCGGTCCTGCGCCGCGATGATTTCCGGGTCGTCGAACTGCCCCGGCTTGCCCATGTTGACCAGCAGGTCATTGGTGCCGACATGGATTACATCGACACCGGGCACGGCGGCGATGGCCTCGACATTTTCCAGGCCCGCGCGGGTCTCGATCATGCAGACCACGAGTGTGGCCTCATTGAGCTGCGGCATCGCCTCTGAGAGCGGCATCGGGGCGAAATCGAACATCGGATAGCCACCACTGACCGAACGTTTGCCTATCGGCGCGAACTTGCAGGTATCGACGGCTTTCTGTGCCTGCTCGGGCGTTTCGATATCGGGATAGACGATGCCGGTCACGCCATTGTCGAGCAGAAGCGAGACATCCGGGTCGTCAATGCCGCGCACGCGCACCACCGGCGCGACGCCGATGGCAAGGGCCGTCTGCGCGATGTTGTTCAGTGTCTCAAGGCCAAAGATCGAGTGCTGCGTGTCGATGAAGATGAAGTCATGCCCGGTGGTCTTGGCGATGCGCGCAATATCGGGCGAACGCGCAAGGCGCAGGCTCATGCCCAGCGCGACCTCGCCGCGTGCAAGTTTTTCCTTCAGCGGATTTGTGAACCTGGTGCCCATCTGCGATGCCTCCTGTTGGCGATGTCAGTTGATGAGACGGCCAAGTATGCCGTCGCCGTCATCGTCACGCGCCATGAGCCGCTTGCCGACCAGGTCGCGCAGTGTCTCGGAGGTGCCGCCGCCAAGCGTGCCGTAGCGCGCGCCGCGATAAAGCCGCGAGACCAGCGCCTCGTCGGTGAAGCCGAACCCGCCATGCACCTGGATCGCCTCGCTGGTGACGCGCAGCGACATCTCGTTGCAGGCGATCTTGGCATTGGCCGCGAGGAACGGATCGGGAAAAGGATCGGCGCTGGCGCAGGCGCGGTAAAGCAGCCCGCGCGCCAGTTCGATATCGCGATACATGTCAGCCAGCTTCCAGCGCATCCCCTGAAAGCCGCCGATCTGGCGTCCGAAGGCCATGCGCTCCTTCGCGTATTTCAGCGCTTGGTCGAAGGCGCCTTCGGCCAGCCCCAGCGAGATCGAGGGATTCAGGCAGCGCTGGGTGTTGAAGGCGTTGAGCAGCTTTCGGAAGCCGTCATGCTCGATCACCAGGTTCTCGCGCGGCAGTTCCACATCGTTGAATTGCACCTCGTGCAGGTTTTCGCCGCCCAGCGTGTGGTAGTTCGCTGTGATCTCGAGCCCCGGGGTGCCTGCATCGACCAGCACGCAGCCGATCCCCTCGCGTCCCGGCTCTCCGTTCACGCGGGTGAAGACGACAAACATTGCCGCCTCGGGCGCGCGCGAAATCATGGTTTTCGTGCCGCGCACGATCACCCGGTCGCTCTTGACGGTGGTGTTGGTGCGGTAGCTGGCCACATCGGTGCCGGCGTCGGGTTCGGTCATGCAGACGGCAAGGATGTTCGTGCCCTCGCAGACACCGGGCAGGATGCGCTGCTTGATTTTCTCGGGCGCGTAATGGGCGATGATGCGGGTTTGCACGCCCACCTCGCCCAGCACCGCCATGGCGGTTACATAGCAGCCCTTGGCGATCTCCTCGAGCACCAGCGCGGTGTCGAAGACCGGCAGGCCCAGCCCGCCGTATTCCTCGGGCACGGCCATGCCCAGAACGCCCAGCCCGGCCAGCTCCCGCAGATTCTCCCAGGGGAAGCTGCCATCGAGATAGCGGGTGCCGCGGGCGATGAAATTGCCCTGTGTCAGCTCCCGCACAGACCGGATCATGGCTTTCTGTTCGGTGGTGAACTCGGGGGTCATTGCTGGCCTTTCCTGATATCGGTGGTAATGGCGTCGATCATCGTGCCGATCCGGTCATGCACCCTGACACCTGCGGCCATCAGAGCCGCGCGTTTCGAGGCATGGCTGCCGCGGTTGCCCATGACCATGGCCCCGGCATGGCCCATGGCCTGCCCCTCGGGCGCCGAGGCGCCGGCGATCAGCGCATGAACCGGCTTGCCGAGGGGGGTTTGGGCCAGTGTTTCGGCCAGTTCCTCTTCCTCGGTGCCACCGATCTCGCCGATCACCAGCACCGCGCGGGTGGCGGCATGGTTGCGGAAGGGTTCGACCAGATCGGCAAAGCGCGTGCCCTTGATTGCATCGCCCCCCACTCCGATCCAGGCCGATTGTCCCAGCCCGTGCTGCACCAGCCGCAGCCCGCTTTCATAAGAAAGTGTGCCGCTTTTCGACCAGATCGCGACCGGCCCCGGCGCCAGTGCGACATCGGGCAGGAAGCCCATCTTCAGCCTGCCCGGCACCGCCAGCCCCGGTGTCGAGGCACCGATCCAGCAGGCCCCCGCCGCGCGCACCAGTGCGTGGGCGCGCAATGCGTCATGGGCGGGCACGCCCTCGGTCACCGTGACCACCAGCTTGAGTCCGGCTTCAAGCGCCTCCGAAATGGCGTCGAGCACCGAAAGGGGCGGCACCATGATGACGCTTGCTCGCGCGCCGGTTTCTGCCACGGCGCGGGCGGTGTCGGTATAGATGGGGATCTCATCGATCCGCGGGGTGCGGGTAGAGCGTGATATGCCGGCCACGATCCGCGTGCCGTAATCGCGCATCAGGCGCACATGGTTCTGCGCCACGCGCCCCGTGGCGCCCTGCACGATGACCGGAATGTCCTGCGGGGCAGGCCCCAGAACCGCATCAAGCATCTGCGCCCTGCCTCGCATGGTTGCTGACCAGCGCGACGGCGCGGTCAAGGTTCTGTTCCAGCGTGACGCCGCTGCCGGTCAGAATTGCGGCGGCGCGCTCCTGCCCGTTGCCGGCCAGCCGGGCGACGATGGGCGCCTCAAGCTCGGGCACGGCCTTGAGGGCGGTCAGCAGAAGTTCCGCGAATTCGCCCAGATCGGTGACACCGGCGAAGATATTCACAAGCACCGCCTTCAGCCGGGGTGCACGCGCCATCACCTGAAAGGCCCCGATCAGCCGCGCCGGGTCGCCGCGCATCTGCCCGCTGCGGATGTCGCAGAAATTGTAAGGGCGCACGCCCTGTTCGGTCATCTCGTCGATCAGTTTCATGCTCAGGCCCGCCCCGGTTGTCACCAGCCCGACCTCGCCCTTCGGGTCGATCACGATCAGGTCGTAGCCCTGGTGGCGCTTGAAAAGCGCATCGCCATAAGCTTGCGGGCGGGCCTCGAGCAAGGCGGCCAGGTCGGGTTGGCGGGGCAGGGCATCGGTGTCGATGGCCAGCCGCACGTCGGCGGCCACCCAGCCGCCATCGGGCAGCAGCATCAGCGGGTTGATCTCCAGCAGCAGCGCGTCGAGATCGAGAAACGTCTTCCCGATAATCCTGCCCGCGTCCCGTGCGGCGGCTTGCAGATCATCGGGCAAGGCTTCGGCCAGCCCGTCCACGGCAGCGGCTAGTGCGTGCGGGGCAGGGGCGGCAAGGGCGTGGTGCATTGCGTCGCCTGCGTCCTCAACATCTATACCGCCCGCTTCCGACAGCATGACCCGCACCTTGCCCGCCGCCGCGTCGAGCGTGAAGCCAAGATAGACCTCATGCCCGTTCTCGATCACGGCCTCGGCCCGGCAGCCCAGCACGCGGTGGCCGCCGATGGTCAGGCCCACGATCGCGGCGCGGTGCGTGTCGGCCTGTTGTGCCGTCTCGGCGCGGCGGATACCCCCGGCCTTGCCGCGCCCGCCAGCGGGCACCTGCGCCTTGATCATGCAGGGCAGCGCGGGCGGCGCGTCGCCTGCCTCAAACCATGCCCCTGCGGGGACAGGCACGCCGCGCGCCTCGAGGGCGGCCTTCGCATCATGTTCTAGCAGCAGCATCCGGAGTATTCCCGTTTCATTGTCGAATCCATCTGTATACTTCTGTGTATCTGGCGTCAAACCCATGCGCTGCACGGCTTGCAAGCCTGGCTGTCAGGGCGTATTCATGATGGTATCCAGTTGTATTCACCGTGATCCAGGAGGCCAGCCATGCAGAAAGATGCAGCCGCGTCCACAGGCATCCGCTACATTGCCCCGGCCAGCGCCGAGGCGCTGGTCGCCGGTATCCTTGGCCAGTACGGCGTGCCGGAGCCTGACGTCGCGACCACCGCGCATTGCCTCGTGCGGGCCGATCTGCGCGGGGTCGACACTCACGGTATTACGCGCATGCCGGGCTATCTGGAACGGCTTGACCTCGGGCTGATCGATCCCGCGCCGCAGTTGGAGCCTGAGCGCGTCGCACCCGCTGTCGCGCGGCTTGACGGCAAGAACGGGCTGGGCTTCGTGGTGGCCAGCCGCGCGGTGGACGAGGCGCTCGCCATCGCCGAAGAGTCCGGCGTCGGGCTGGTCGGGGTCGTCAACTCGACCCATTTCGGAATGGCGGCGAATTACCTGCTGCAGGCGGCCGAGCGGGGCTATGCCAGCCTGATCTTCACCAATGCCTCGCCTGCCATGCCCCCCTGGGGCGGGCGTGCGGCGCTGATCGGCACCAGCCCCTTTGGCGCTGGGTTTCCTGCGGGCGCGGGGGGCGTGCCCTTTATTCTCGACATGTCGCCCGCGGTTGCCGCGCGCGGCAAGATCCGCCGCGCCCTGCGCGAGGGGCGGAGCATTCCCGAAGGCTGGGCGCTTGACGAGAACGGCCGCCCCACCACCGACCCGGAAGCCGCCCTGCGCGGCGTGGTCATGCCGATGGGCGGCCCGAAGGGGTCGGGGTTGAGCATGCTCATGGATATTCTGTGCGGGGTGTTTACCGGGGCGGCCTTCGCCGGTGAGGTCGGCGATCAATACAAGGTCTTCGACCGGCCGCAATGGGTGGGGCATTTCATGCTGGCGATCCGGCCCGATCTGTTCCTCGCGCGCGAGGCGATTTCGGCCCGCATGGATGCGTTTGTCGACAGGATGAAAGCGAACCCGCTTGCCGACGGGTTTGACGAGGTCATGATCGCAGGCGAGCCCGAGGCCCGGCTGGAAGCACAGCGCCTGCGCGAAGGCATCCCCTATCGCGCGGCCGACCTGCTGCCACTGGTGCAGCGCTATGCCGCCACAGGCCGGCCATTGCCCGACGGGTTCGAGGGGTTGGCCTGAGGCGGGCCGCTCAGTAGTTGAACATCAGGCTCAGCCTGACCTGAAGCGCCTCGCGGATATGGGCGCGGGCGGCGGCTTCGGCGGCGTCGGGGTCGCGGGCTTCGATCGCGGCGAGAATCGCCTCGTGCTCGCGCATCGTCGCGTTGATGCGGTTGGGCACGTCGAAGGTGTCGGTGGGCAGAAGCATCAATGTGTCGTTCATGCCGTCAAGCATGGTCATCAGGTAGCGGTTGTGCGCCGCCTCATAGATGGCGTTGTGCAGCATCCGGTTCAGATGATTGGTGCGCGCCGAATCTCCGGCACTTTCGGCGAAAGCGCGGGCGATGTCGCGCATGGTGGCGATGTCGCTGGGCGAGGCGTGCTGCGCCGCATAGCGCGCGGCCGAGCCTTCAAGCACCTCGCGTGCGGCGTAAAGTTCCAGCACATGCTGGCGTGTCAACCGTGTCACGGCCAGCCCGGCCGGGGTCATCTCGAGCAGGCCGCGTTCCTGCAGGCGCGACAGGGCCTCGCGCACCGGCGTCCGGCTGACCCCGAATTCGCTGGCCAGCACCTCGGCCCGCAGCCGGTCGCCATAGCGGTATTTGCCCTTGCGCAAATCGGTGATCAGCGCCTCGTAGATCTCATGCGCACGCGACATGTGTTGCCTTTCGCTGCTGAGCGCCTGGGTCGCCCATGATAATGAAAATACCTGACTGCATACACCAATATACCGCGTGGGCGTGCGTTTCCAGCCGAAGCCGAAAACGGGAGCGCCACGGCGGAGCCGGGGGTGGTTGCAGTTTTGCGCCGGGGTTGAATATTGGCCTCGCATCCAGATGGCGCCATATGTATACAGTTGGATATGATGCTGATATAGACGTTGTTCAACGCATGACCGACGGCGACAGGGGGGTGGAGATGACAGGCAAGACAATCGCGATCATCGACCCGTTTCATCCGCGCGTGATCGAAACGATTCGCGCGCGCCTCGTGCCGGGCTGGTCGCTCGCGGTGACGGAAGGCCCCGATGAACAGCAGCGCGCGCGGGCGCTTTCCAGGGCGGATGCGGCCTTTGTCATGGCCACGCCTTTGCCGGCCAGCCTGCTTGAACAGGCGCCGTCGCTGCGCTTCATCCAGAAATTGGGCGCCGGGGTGGACCGGATCAACACCGCCTGGTGTGCCGCCAATGGCGTGGCGGTGGCGCGGCTTCAGGCGGGCAACAACATTCCCGTGGCCGAGCACACGCTTCTTTTGATGCTGGCTGCCTGCCGTAACCTGCCCCGGCTCGATGCCCAGACCCGCGCGGGGCGCTGGGACAAGGAGGCCGTGCGCGGCGAAAACCGGCACCTTGGTGGCAAGACCATCGGGCTTGTCGGGTTCGGCGCTATCGGGCGACAGGTGGCGCGGCTTCTGTCCGGCTTCGGGGTGCGCATTGTCTATTATGACCCGGTACAGGCCAGCCCCGAGGACGAAGCCGCCCTGAATGCCGGCCTTCTGCCGCTTGACGATCTGCTGGCGCGCGCCGACGTGGTAAGCCTGCACCTGCCGCTGCTGCCGGAAACCGCGGGGCTTTTGTCGCGCGCGCGGCTGGCGGCGATGAAGCCCGGCGCGATTCTGGTCAATGCGGCGCGCGGCGGCCTGGTCGACGAAGAGGCGCTGGTCGAGGCATTGCGCGAAGGGCGGCTCTTTTCCGCCGCGCTCGATGCCTTCTCAACCGAGCCGCCGGTGGGCAATCCGCTTCTTGCGTTGTCCAATACGGTGGTCACGCCCCATTGCGCCGGGGCGACAATCGACAATTTCGCCTCCGTGGCCGACCGGGCCGTGGAGAATTACCAGAGGTTTTTGCGCGGCGCCCCCCTGCCCGAAGGGGATATCGCCGTCGCACCGCCCGCGGGCTGAGGCGCCCGTGTCAACCGATCAAGGGGAGGAACAAGAACATGCCGACAACTGTTGAAGTGCTGGCCGATGCCATCAAGGCCTCGGGAACAGATTTCATCGTGGGCCATCCCGGCGGCGAATCCGTCGAACTGATGGAGGCCGCACGCGAACGGGGAATGCGCTTCATGCTGATGAAGCAAGAGGTCGCGGGCGCGATGCTGGCGGCCACCTGGGGCGACATCACCGGCGCGCCCGGTGTCTGCCTGTCGACCCGCGGCCCCGGCGCGGCAAACATGGTCAACGGCGTGGCCCATGCCGCGCTTGACCGTTCGCCGCTGATCGCGATCACCGATCGCTATTCGGCGCCCGAACAGGCGGTGGGGCTGCGCCAGCGGATCGACCATATCGCGATGTACGAGCCTCTGGTGAAGTGGGGCACCACAGTGGATGCCAGGGTTGTGCGCCAGCAGATTGCGCGCGCCATGCGCACTGCGATTGCGCCCGCGCCGGGGCCTGTGCAGTTCGACATGCCGCAAAGCGAAACCACGAAAGAGGCCGGGCAGATGCAGGTCGAGCCATCGATCATGCCCGACACCCTCTATCCCGATCCCGACCGCGCGCGCCTGCGCAAGGTGGTCTCGGCGATCGATGCGGCGCGCAAGCCCGTGCTGCTGGTGGGGCTTGGCACCTTCTGGGACAATGCCTCGGACGAGATGGTCAAACTCGCCGAGACGCTGGGCGCGCCGGTGCTGACCACCTCGAAATGCAAGGGCGCGATCCCCGAGGACCACCCCTTGCGCGCCGGCTGCATCATCGGCGGTCTGATCGAGCGCAAGCTCATCTCCGAGGCCGACCTGATCATCACCATCGGGCTTGATGCGGTGGAATTGCAGCCGAAACCCTGGCCCTATACGACGCGCGTGATCTCGCTGGCCAACACGCCCTCGCTCGACGGGTTGGTGCCGGCCGAGTTTGAGGTTGTCGGCAACCTGAAGTCGCTGCTGGCGGCGCTGAGCGACCAGTGCAGCGGCGGCAGTTCCTGGGGTGAGAAATCGGCCGCGACCTTCCGGACGGATGTCATCAACGCGCTCAACACTCCGGCCAAGGGCCTTTCGCCGCAGCGCGCGATGGAAGTAGCCCGTGCCACCCTGCCGCGCGAGACCATCGCCACCTGTGATGCAGGGGCAAGCCGCCTTCTGGTGGTGCAGAAATGGCAATCCTACGCCCCGCGCGAGTTTCTCACCTCGAACGGGCTCGGCTCCATGGGCTATGCTATTCCGGGCGCGCTTGCGGCGCGCATTGCCCATCCCGACCGGCCCGTGGTCGCGTTCACTGGCGATGGCGGCTTCATGATGGCGGTGGCCGAGTTGCAGACAGCCGCGCGCGAGAAGCTGCCGATCACCATCGTGGTGTTCGACGATTCCGAGATCGCGCTGATCCGCGTCAAGCAGGAGCTCAAGGGTATCGACCGTTACGGCGTCGGCATCGGCGGCATCGACTGGGAAAGCCTGGCGCGCGCCTTCGATGCCGATGCGGCGGTGGTCGAGACGGAAAACGCCCTGCAGGACGCCCTGGCCAATGCCCGTCATACCGAGCGCACGACCCTGATCGCGGCCAAGATCGACGGTTCGGGCTATGTCGATCAGTTCAACGCGCTGCGTGAACTCTGATGACGGAAAGGCCCTTGCGTATAGGCGTCGGGGCGGGGTTTTCGGATGACCGTGTCGGCCCGGCGGTGGCGCTCGCCGAAAGCGGGGAAATCGACTATCTGGTGTTCGAATGCCTGGCGGAACGAACAGTGGCGCGCGAGAATCTCGCGCGCACTGACAACCCCGAGGCCGGCTACACCCCGCGCCTGATCGAGCGGATGGAAGCCGTGCTGCCGCATTGCCTGCGCCACGGTATCCGCATCGTGACCAATATGGGTGCGGCCAACCCCCTGGCCGCCGCGCGCGCCACGCAGGCGGTTGCGCAGGCGGCGGGCCTTGGCCCCTTGTCGGTTGCCACGGTCGCGGGCGACGACGTGGCCGATCTGCTGCGCGCGCGCCCCGATCTGGTGCTGGAAGATGGCCGGCCGATTGAGGCGATCCTGCCGCAGATGGTTTCGGCCAATGCCTATCTGGGGGCGGGCCCGATTGTCGCGGCGCTGGAAACCGGCGCGCAGGTGGTCATAACGGGCCGTGTGGCCGATCCGTCGCTGTTTCTGGCGCCCATGGTCCATCACCACGGCTGGGCCGCTGACGACTGGCCGCGCATCGCCGCCGGAACGCTCGCCGGGCATTTGCTGGAATGTTCCACCCAGGTTTCGGGCGGCTGTTTCGCCGATCCCGGCATCAAGGAGGTGCCGGGCCTCGAAGACCTGGGCAACCCGATCGGCGAGATCGGCGCCGATGGCCGCGTGGTCATCACCAAGCTTGCGGGAACCGGCGGGCGCGTGGACGCCGCCACCTGCACTGAGCAACTGCTCTACGAGATGCACGACCCGGCGGGCTACCTGACCCCCGATTGCGTGCTCGATGTCACCGATGTCGGCTTTGCGCCTGATGGCGTGAACCGTATCTGTGCCACCGGCGCCCGCGCCGCCCCGCCCACTAGCAGCTACAAGGTCACGATCGGGTATCACGATGGCTATATTGGCGAGGGCGAGGTGAGCTACGCGGGCATCAATGCCGTGGCGCGTGCAGAGCTTGCCGCCGAAGTGGTGCGCGCCCGGCTGGCGCGCAACGGGCACCATTATTCCGAAATGCGGACTGATCTGATCGGCATGTCCAGCCTGCATGGCATGGGCGCGGGCCGCCCCGAACCCTATGAGGTGCGCCTGCGCATCGCTGCGCGCTGCGGCAGTGCCGCGGCCGCCCGCGCCGTGGGCACCGAAATCCGTGCCATGCATGTGAACGGCCCGGCCGGGGGCGGTGGCGGCTCGGACCCGGCGGTGCGCAAGGTGCTGGCGGTGGCCTCGGCGCTGATCCCGCGTGATCTGGTCCGGCCGCAGGTGCATCTGCATGACGGGCAGGAGGGTTAGCCGATGGTGCGTGTCTACGATCTTGGCCATTCGCGCGCGGGCGACAAGGGGAACACCTCGAACGTGTCGGTCATCGCCTATGACGCGCGCGCCTGGGAGATTCTGGAGCGCGAACTGACCGCCGGGCGCGTGGCGCGGGCCTATGGCCATATCACCGCCGGCCCGGTGCGTCGCTATGTGCTGCCGAAGTTGCGCGCGCTGAACTTCGTGATCGAGGGCGCGCTGGGCGGTGGTGTCACGCGCTCGCTGGCGCAGGACAAGCACGGCAAGAGCCTCAGCACACTGATCCTGACTATCGAGCTTCCCGACCGCTGAAAGCCGGCACGCTGGTCTGCGTGGCGGGGCCAACTGCGGCGATATTACGGCAGGTGGTTAAGAAATGGTCACAGGCTTTCCCTGCGATTGGCGCAATCGGCAGCAAGAACGCAGGCTGGAAAGAACCACAGGGCAGCCCGGCCATGCACGAAAAACGGACAAGATTTCTGAAAGACGAGTCCGGCGCCGTCACGAGCGACTGGGTGGTCGTATTGTCCGGGGTGCTCATGCTGGCCTTTGTGGTTACGGGCGGGATCATCTCGGCGGTCAAGCTGGGCGGCGAAGAGATCGGCACTACCGCGGGAGAATTCGATTTCAAGTCGGCCGCCGGCTTCGCCGAAGCAACTCCGCCGCCGTCCAGTGGAGGCAGCGGTAATGCCGGGTCGCAGCCGCCATCGGGCGGCGCGGGCGATTTCGTGCCCGGAAATGGCAATGGCGGCGGCAACCCCTGTGGCGGACCGGGGCAATCTTGTTCGGGGCTGGGCGATGACACCAATCCGGGGCAGGGAAGCGGCAACAACAACGCGGGCGATACCCCCGGCGGCACTGGAACGAACAATCCCGGCGGCGGTGATGACAACCCCGGCGGCGGGAATCCGGGCGGTAATGATAACGCCGGTGGCAACGGCAATGCTGGCGGAAACGGCAACGGTAACGCTGGCGGCAACGGCAATGGCAGCGGCAACGGCAACGCAGGCGGCAACGGAAACACCCCTCCGGTCAATGCCGATTTCGTGATTGCCCCGCAGACCCTCACAGCCGGTTGGGGCGATACGGTCGTCTCTGACTGGCTGAGCCTTCCTGGCGATATCCCGGCCAATGGGCCGGTGGATTTCACCCTTTCAGGCTATGAGGGGGCCACCCTGCAAACGCTCAACGGGCGCGCCGCGTCAGGGCAAATCCCTTCCTCGGGCACGAATCTCCTGATTCCGACCCCGCCTTGCGGCAGCACCGCCACGGTGGTTATCGAACTAGACAGCGGGCTGGTCGGCATATGGGAAGTGACGCGCCCGGCCTGGCCTGACAACTGGGGCACCCCGCCCGCCGGCTGCTAGGCATCCGCGATCACGCCGGAGGATGGCGAAGATGAACGATTTACCCAGAACCTGCCAGCAATACCCCGCGCCATGCCGGGCGCGTCGCTTTTTGCTGGGCGAGGCTGGTGCGGCTTCGGTCGATTTTGTTGTGCTGACGGCGGGAATCATCGGGCTGGCCCTGGCGGCGGCGATCATCTTCACATCCCTGAGCACAAACGTCATGCGCGGGGTCTCGGACAAGATCAGCACACAGGAGCTTGATCACGGGCAGCGTGTGGGCGGTGATGCCCCGTCGCAAGGGCAGGATGGCCAGGACGAGCAGGAGCCCGATGCCGGCGCGGAGGATCAGGTTCCGAACGGTGATGAACAGGGAAGCCAGCCCAACAACTGGGATTGCCCCGCTGCGGGAAGGGGCAACGCCCCCGGCGATTGCGGCGGTGCGGCGCGTGCGGCAAATCCGGGCCTGGCCCTCGGCCCGGGGCAGCGCTGATTGCGGCCCGACCCGATCGGACGGGCCGCGGCGGCGCATGCCTCAGTCAGGGCCAAGCTTGGCGTGCACTTCGTCAAGATCAATCTCGCCCACCGGCATCTTGTTCGACGGATCGAGCCGATCGTATTTGAACAGCTCGAAGTCGCGGTGATAGATTTCGTTCACCAGATGCAGCGCGAGGTCGTCGAAATAGTCTTCGACCGGATGCGCGCGCTTGGGCCCGTGGCCTTCGGATTCGTTGAAGCGCGGCACATTCGCCAGATCGACCTGATGCGGCGTTTCGGTCTCCTCCAGCACCGTTTGCATGCCTTCGTTGAAGCGCTCGGTAAAAAAGATGTGGTCGTAGCGGCCGCCATTGGCGATGAAGGTCGAGATATGGCTCGACATGGCCGACCAGTGGATGTCGGGGTCCATCGGTCTGCGCCAGCGGATGGTGTCGCGCGCAAACAGCAGAAACCGCCGGAAGGAAGCGATCTGGTCGAAATCGCCCTCGACCTCGATGCCGTATTTCTGGATCAGCAGCGGCACCAGGTTGCCGCGATAGCGCCGCCCGTTACGCTGAATGCCGCAGATCTTGTCGAAAAACGACGACAGGATGCGCGCGTAAGGGTTGCGCACGCAGGTATATGTGAAGGTCTTGCCTGCCCGCACGGCCTGCGTGATCGTGGGCTGGCTGGCCTCGATCCCCCATTTGTGCAGCCCTTCGGTGGCGTCGTGGATGTCGCCATCGAAAAACCGGCCGTGATCCGAGTAATACATGATCTGTCCGATGGTCGAGCAGGCGCATTTGGGCACCACCCGGTAGATCATGCTGCCGCTTTCGGTCATCCAGGTGCCGGGAAAACTCATCGCAAGGCGTCTCCTTCAGGGAAAGCGGAGCGCCCTGTGCCGGGCGCCGGGGCAGGTAAGCAAAGAACCCCGCTCTTTTCAACGGCTGTCGGGCAGGGTTACACAGAAGCGGCCCGAGTTTCATGCCCACGGGGAATGCCACAGGAATGACGCGTATCGCCTTTCTCTTGCTGTGCCACAAGGATCCGGAGGGCATCATTGGCCTTGCACGGCAGCTTGTCGCGGCGGGCGATTGCGTGGCGATCCATTTTGATGCCCGCGCTTCGCATGCCGATTACGCGCGGCTGCACGCTGCGCTCGCGGGGCAGGAGGGGGTGGTTTTCACCCGGCGGCGGATAAAATGCGGCTGGGGGGAATGGTCGCTGGTCGGGGCCACGCTTGAGGCGGCGCAGAGCGCGCTGGCCGCCTTTCCCGATGCCAGCCATTTCTACATGATTTCGGGCGACTGCATGCCGATCAAATCGGCCCGTTATGCGCATCGCCTGCTGCAGGCCGAGCCGGCCGACTATATCGAAAGCGTCGATTTCCATACCTCCGGCTGGATCAGAACCGGGATGCGCGAGGATCGGCTGCACTACCGCCATTACTTCAATGAACGTCGCCACAAGCGCGCCTTCTATGCCAGCCTCGAGTTGCAGCGCAGGCTGGGCCTGTCACGCCGCCCGCCCGAGGATTTGCGGATCATGATCGGCTCGCAATGGTGGTGCCTGCGGCGCGCAACGCTTGAGAAGGTGCTGGCGTTTTGCCGCGAGCGCCCCGATGTGGTGCGCTTTTTCCGCACCACATGGATTCCGGACGAATCCTTCTTCCAGACCCTGGTGCGCCACCTTGTGCCCGAGTCCGAGATCCGCAGCCGCACGCTGACCTTCCTGATGTTCACCGATTACGGAATGCCGGTCACCTTTCACAACGACCATTACGATCTTCTGCTCTCGCAGGGCTACCTTTTCGCGCGCAAGATTTCGCCCGGCGCGGCGGAACTCAAGGTGCGGCTTGGGTCACTCTATGCAAGCGACCGCGATGATTTTACCATCACCGACGAAGGGCGCGCGCTTTATGCCTATCTGGCGGGCAAGGGGCGCGTGGGCCAGCGTGTGGCGCCCAGATTCTGGGAGCGTGAAGCCTCGCTGGGGCGCGAGCGCACGCTGCTGATCCTGTCGAGCAAGAAATGGCATCTGGGCCAGGAGATTGCCGCGCGCATCGCGGGCGCAACCGGTATCCCGGCGCTGGGCTACCTGTTCAACGAGGCTGACACGCCCCTGCCTGACCTGGGGGGAATTGAAACCAGCGTCGAAAAGCGCACGCGCCACCGCCGGGCGCTCCTGCGTCTACTTTACGAGGTGCATGGCACTGACCGGCTGCTGATCTGCCTTGATCCGGGCAGTTTCGACCTGTTCGAGGATTTCAGCGCCGATCGCGCCCATTGCAATATCCTGCATCTGGAAACCCGCCCCGACGAGGCCTTCCTCGCCGGCCATGCCCGCCGCCTCGGCCTGATCGGCGAGAACAGCGCGCCAGACATGCTGCAACAGCTTCTGCCCGCGCTGCGCAACGATCTCAGGCACGAGGAAGAGCGCCTGCGCGAGGCGGGCTTTGCGCATTTTCGGACGCTTGGCCCGGGCACCTCTGCGCGGGCCGCCACCGTCACGCTTGCCGACTATCTGGGCATCACGCAAAAGGCCGCCGCGGCGCTTGGCGTGTCCCGACTTATCCGCGATGAATGAGGTTTCACCATGAGCTACCGCTACGACCCCGAGAACATCTTCGCCAAGATCCTGCGCGGCGAAATCCCCTGCCAGAAGGTTCTGGAAACCGAGCACAGCCTGGCCTTTCGCGACATCGCCCCACAGGCGCCGCATCATGTGCTGGTGATCCCCAAGGGGGCTTACGTGTGCTACGAGCATTTCGCGGCCGAGGCGACGGATGCCGAGATCCTGGATTTCACCCGCGCCATCGGTGAGGTTTGCCGGATCGAGGCGATCAGCCCCGGTGCAGGTGGGGCGGGGTATCGCCTGATCTCGAACTGCGGCACCCACGGCATGCAGGAGGTGCCGCATCTGCATGTGCATGTGCTGGGCGGCCGGGTGCTGGGCAGGATGCTGACGGCCAAGCGCGAGGCGGGCTGAGCGGCCTTTCCTGCCTGTGCCTGCGTTCCGCTAGCCCGCGCCGGCCTCGCGACGGGGTTAGTGCGCCTCGGCCCAGTTGCCGCCCTGGCCGGCATCGACCACCAGCGGCACGTCAAGCCGCACGACCGGCTCGGCCGCGCCTTCCATCACATCGCGCACGCGCGCGATGGTTTCGTCCACCGCGTCTTCGGCCATTTCGAAGACCAGTTCGTCATGCACCTGCAACAGCATGGTCGCCGCCAGCCCCTCGATCGCGGCGGGCACACGGATCATCGCGCGGCGGATGATATCGGCGGCCGAGCCCTGGATGGGTGCGTTGATCGCCGCCCGGCGGGCAAAGCCCGCGCCCGGCCCCTTGGCGTTGATCTCGGGGGTGTGAATCTTGCGCCCGAACAGCGTCTCGACATGGCCGTGCTTTTTCGCAAAGGCGATGGTGTCATCCATATAGGCGCGGATACCGGGGAAGCGCTCGAAATAGCGGTCGATGAAGCCCTGCGCCTCGCCGCGCGGGATGCGCAGGTTGCGCGCCAGCCCGAAGCCCGAAATCCCGTAGATCACCCCGAAATTGATCGCCTTGGCCTGACGGCGGATTTCCGGGGTCATCTGATCGAGCGGCACGTTGAACATCTCGGACGCGGTCATGGCGTGGATGTCATGGCCCTCGCGGAAGGCCGCCTTGAGCGCGTCAATCCCGGCCACATGCGCCAGGATGCGCAACTCGATCTGGCTGTAATCGAGGCTGACCAGCCGCTTGCCGGGTTCGGCCACGAAAGCGGTGCGGATGCGCCGGCCTTCCTCGCTGCGCACGGGAATGTTTTGCAGGTTCGGGTCGGTCGAGGCCAGCCGCCCGGTATTGGCCCCCGCGATCACATAGGATGTATGCACGCGGCCAGTCTCGGGGTTGATATGTTCCTGCAACGCGTCGGTGTAGGTGGATTTCAGCTTGGCAAGCTGGCGCCAGTCCAACACCCGTGCGGGCAGGTCATGGCCTTCGGCGGCCAGATCCTCCAGCACGTCGGCGCCAGTGGCATAGGCGCCGGTCTTGCCCTTCTTGCCGCCCGCGAGACTCATCTTGTCGAACAGGATCTCGCCCAGCTGCTTGGGGCTGCCCACGTTGAACTTTTCGCCCGCAAGCTCGTGAATCTCGGCCTCAAGGCCCGCCATCTTCTGGGCGAAGGCGTTCGACATGCGCGAAAGCGTATCGCGATCGACACGGATGCCCGCCATTTCCATCGCGGACAGCACCGGCACCAGCGGGCGCTCCATCGTCTCGTATACGGTGGTCACGCGCGCCGTGTGCAGCCGCGGCTTGAGCACCTGCCAAAGCCGCAGGGTTATGTCGGCATCCTCGGCGGCGTAGGGCGTGGCCTCGTCTATGGGCACCATGTCGAAGGTCCGTGCCGATTTGCCCGACCCCAGCAGCGGCTTGATCGGGATCGGCTCGTGGCCCAGATAACGTTCTGAAAGAGCGTCCATTCCGTGCCCGTGCAGCCCGGCATGGAGCGCGTAGGAGATCAGCATCGTGTCATCGAAGGGTGCTACGGTGATGCCATCCTCAAACCCCTTGCCGCGCTGGCGGGCGAAGATCTTGGCGTCATATTTCATGTTCTGCCCGATCTTCAGAACCGCAGGGTCTTCCAGCAGCGGTTTCAGCGCGGCGAGCACCTTTTCGCGGTCAAGCTGCCCTTCGGCCAGCGCTGCATCATCAAACAGCCCGCCCTGCTGCCCGTCGCCTTTGCGATGCGCCAGCGGAATGTAACAGGCCCGCCCCGGCGCCACTGCCAGCGAGATGCCGACAAGATCGGCGCGCATCTCGTCCAGGCCGGTGGTTTCGGTATCCACCGCGACAAGGCCGATGGCGTCGATTTCGTCGATCCAGCGCTCCAGCGCTGCCCAGTCGCGGATGCACTCATAGGCGGCTGTGTCGAAGGGCACTGCCTCGGGCGCGGCGGGTTGTGCGGCGGTGCCGCTACCACCGGCAGCCTTTGCAGCGACTTCGGGAATGACGGGCGCCTCGACCCCCATCTTGTCGGCGATGCGGCGCGAGAGGGTGCGAAACTCCATCTCGGCGAGAAACGCCATGAGCTTGTCGGGCTCGGGTTCCTTCACCTCCAGATCGTCCAGCCCGAAATCGAGCGGCGTTTCGCAATCAAGCGTTACCAGCCGCCTGGAGATGCGCACCTGTTCGGCATAATCGAGCAACGTCTGACGGCGCTTGGGTTGCTTGATCTCTCCGGCGCGCTCCAGCAGGGTTTCCAGATCGCCGTATTCGTTGATCAGGAGTGCCGCCGTCTTCACCCCGATCCCCGGCGCGCCGGGGATGTTGTCAACGCTGTCCCCGGCCAGCGCCTGCACATCGACCACCCGCTCGGGGCCGACGCCGAACTTGGCCTCCACTTCCTCGGGGCCGATGCGCTTGTCCTTCATGGCGTCGAGCATCTCGACCCCGTTGCCCACAAGCTGCATCAGATCCTTGTCGGAGGAAATGATCGTCACCGTGCCGCCGGCCTCGCGCGCCTGGCAGGCCAGCGTGGCGATGATGTCGTCGGCCTCGTAGTCCTCGACCTCGATGCAGGCGATGTTGAAGGCGCGCGTGGCGTCGCGGGTCAGCGGAAACTGCGGGCGCAGATCCTCGGGCGGCTCGGGGCGGTTGGCCTTGTACTCGGGGTAGATCTCGTTGCGGAAGGTCTTGGAGGAATAGTCGAAGATCACCGCCGCATGGGTGGGCGCCTCGGCGCCATTGTTGCCCTCGACATACTTGAACAGCATGTTGCAAAACCCCGCCACCGCCCCGATGGGCAGCCCGTCGGACTTGCGGGTCAGCGGCGGCAGGGCGTGGTAGGCCCGGAAGATGAAGCTGGACCCGTCGATCAGGTGCAGGTGGTGGCCTTTGCCGAATGTCATTTCGCGCGCCTCCGGGGCTGCCACATGTCAAGCCGACTCGATGCGCGCCCGGGCTGGGCGCTTGTGTGCCGTGTTCGGCGCTGCGTCCTGAAATGCCCGACCGGAACTTCGGCGGCAAGGCGGATTGGTATCAAGCCGCGCGCCCGGTGTCGCCGGCATGGTCCTCGTGGATGAATCGCTTGTCGCAATAGCCGCATTCCACCCAGCCCGTGTCATGCGGGATCGACAGCCAGACGCGCGGATGGCCAAGCGCGCCCTCGCCCCCGTCGCAGCACACGCGGTATCTGGAGACCACCTCGAATTCAGGGGCGTCATGGGCAGGGGTGCGGGTCATCGGCAGGGGCCTTCCTTGTCGCGGATCGAGAAACGGCTTAAGTGCTGCGCATGATACCGAAAGCGCAGGCATGGACAAGGGCCGGACGCGGCCCTGTTCGCCGCTCCGTTTCAGACAGGTGATACACGCATGACCGATTACGCGATCGAGATCGAGGGCCTGCGCAAGGTCTATGCCTCCGAAGGCGGGCAGCCGGCGAAGACTGCGCTGAATGATATCGACCTGCAGATCCCGGCAGGGTCGATCTTCGGGCTTTTGGGGCCGAACGGCGCGGGGAAGTCGACGCTCATCAACATTCTGGCCGGGTTGGTCATCAAGACCGCGGGCAAGGTGCGCATCTGGGGCTTTGACCAGGATGTGAATGCCCGCCAGAGCCGCGCCGCCATCGGTGTGATGCCGCAGGAGCCGAATATCGACCCGTTCCTGACGCCGCGCACCGCGCTTGAGGTGCAGGCGGGGCTTTACGGTGTGCCGCGCCGTGCCCGGCGCACCGACGAGATCCTGGAACTCATCGGCCTGACCGACAAGGCCGACGCCTATATGCGCAACCTCTCGGGCGGGATGCGGCGGCGGCTGCTCTTGGGCAAGGCGCTGGTGCACATGCCGCAGATCCTCGTTCTCGACGAGCCCACGGCGGGCGTGGATATCGAGTTGCGGCAGACCCTGTGGCAGAATGTGCGCCGCCTGAACCAGGGCGGCATGACGATCATCCTGACAACCCACTACCTGGAAGAGGCCGAAGAGATGTGCGACGAGATCGCCATCATCAACCACGGTGCGGTGGTCGCGCGCGACCGTACCTCGGCGCTGCTGGGGCGGCTGGATGCCAAAACGCTGGTGGTGCAGCCAGAGGGGGCGGTGCCGGCGGCGCTGTCGCTGCCCCAAGGCGTCAGCGTCGAGCGCCGTGCCGATGGTGCCCTGGTGCTGGGCTATTCGCGCAGCCGCATCACCGCGGGCAAGCTGCTCGAGGCGCTGGCCGACGCGGGCGTGCGGATCGCCGACCTGGCCACCGAGGAGCCGGATCTGGAAGATGTCTTCCTCGATCTGACCTCGGCGCGCGCGAGCGCGATCTGACGGCGCGCGCATCCTGCGCCGGTCTGTCCTTGCGCGGCGCGGCGCTGATTGCCGCCGCCGGATGCCTGTCAGTGAGGATATTTTCGCCACAGTGAAGGGTATTGTGCGCAGGGGCAACTTCTGTTCTGCCTGCAGGGGCAGGCGTGAGAACCTGCAAGCACGAAAGGGAACGCGGGGGGCGAACAGATGCAGGAGGCGCTGGAATTTCACACGCTCGACGTGTTCACCGACGAGCCGTATTCAGGTAATCCGCTGGCCGTGGTGCTGGGGGCGGATGCCCTGACGGATGCGCAGATGCAGGCGATCGCGCGCGAGTTCAATCTTTCCGAAACCGTGTTCGTGATGGCGCCGGCCCGGCCCGAGCATACGGCGCGGCTGCGCATTTTCCTGCCGCGCGCTGAAATCCCCTTTGCGGGGCACCCCACTATCGGCGCGGCGGTGCTGCTGTCGGGCCTGCTTGACGGGGCCGGGGAGGCGCACAGGCAGCTTGTGCTGGAGTTGGAGGCCGGGCTGGTGCCGGTGCGCGTGAGCCGGCAGGCCGGGCGCGTGCGCGCCGAGCTTACGGCGCCTGTATTGCCCCATGCCGTGCCGGTGCCTGCACCTTCGGCCGCGGCGGTGGCGCCGGCACTGGGGCTGGGTGAAGGGGACATGGGCTGCGGGCCGCATTTGGCGCCGGCGCTCTGGCAGGGTGGGCCGCGCTTTCTGTTCGTGCCGCTGCGCGACACTGCCGCGCTGGGCCGCGCCCGCCCGAGCGAGCCGCGCTGGTCGAGCATCATGGCCCAGGCCGGGACCGACAGCGCCTGGCTTTACACCCGGGTCGGGGCAGGGGCCTATCGGGCGCGGATGTTCTCGCCCGGCTCGGGCGTGGCCGAAGATCCGGGCACAGGTTCGGCCTGCGCGATCCTTGCGGTCGAATTGCAAGCCGCCGGGCTGCTGGAGAACGGCATCACCCGGCTGACCGTCACGCAGGGGGTCGAGATGGGCCGCCCCTCGCAGATAGCGGTTTCGATCAAGTGCGATGACGGGGCCTTGCGCTCGGTGCGGATTGCCGGCGGTGCAGCCCCGGTGAGCGAGGGCCGGATCATGCAGCCCTGAGCCTGGCCGCGCCGGCCCCGCAGGCGGACGCCTGGGATCAGTCGCTGACCAGTTTTGCGACGATCCGCCGGGTCAGCGGGGCCACGAACAGCACGGAGGGGAACGCCACAGCCCATGAAGACATCCAGCTCCAGAACCATATGGTGAAGAAGCCGGGCACGATGCCGAGCGCCATGAAATTGACGATGCCGGCGATCAGAAATGTCATCATGAATGTCAGGAAGAATCCGAAAACGACATGCTCGAAGCGCTTGGGAATCATGTGTGAGGGCCTCCGGTTGTTTGGTGGCGCGGCGACGGGCGCGCACGCGGCTTTTCCGCGGGCATCCTAGCGGCACATGGAGCGATGGAAAGGCCCCCTGGCGCCGATTTTCACGGCATGGTTCGTTCAGGGGTTCAGGGGTTCAGGGGTTCAGCGGCTCAGGGCGCCGCGGCACCTGCCGCCTGCCGGTGTGCCGCGCTGGCGTCCAGCGGAAACACCTTTGCCGGGTTGAGCAGCCACTCGGGGTCGAACACATCCTTGACGCGCATCTGCGCGCGCAGGTCGTCGGGGGTGAACTGCACCGCCATCAGATCACGCTTTTCGACGCCCACGCCATGCTCGCCGGTCAGGCAGCCGCCCATTTCGACGCAGAGTGTCAGGATGGCTGCGCCCAGGGCCTCGGCCCGCTCCAGCGCGCCGGGGGTGTTGGCGTCGTAGATGATGAGCGGGTGCAGGTTGCCATCGCCGGCGTGAAAGACATTGGCGACAGGCAGATCGAATTCCGCGCTCAACGCGGCGATCCGGTCGAGCACCTGCGGCAGGGCCGAGACCGGGATGGTGCCATCGAGGCAAATGTAATCGCCCAGTTGCCCCATCGCCCCGAAGGCCGATTTCCGGCCCAGCCAGATCAGCGCGCTTTCCGCCTCGCTGCGGCTTTCGCGCCAGGCCACAGGGTTGTGCTGGGCGGCAATCTCGCGGATCAGGGCAAGCTGATGGTCGATTTCCACGGGCGCGCCCTCGACCTCGATAATCAGCAGCGCCTCGCAGTCGGGGTAGTCGGCATGCGCGAAATCCTCGCAGGCGCGGATGCAGGGGCGGTCCATGAACTCGATCGCGACGGGCAGAAGCCCCGCACGAATGATATCGGCCACGCAGGCCCCGGCGGCTGCGTTGGTATCAAACCCCATCAGCACCGGCCGCGCGCCCTCGGGTCGGGGCAGGATGCGCAGACAGGCCTCGGTCACGACGCCAAGTTGCCCCTCCGAGCCGCAAAGCACCCCAAGCAGGTCAAGCCCCGGCGCGTCCAGGTGCGGGCCGCCCAGATCGATCACCGTGCCATCCATCAGCACCACCTTCGCCCCCAGCAGGTTATTGGTGGTGACGCCGTATTTCAGGCAATGCGCGCCGCCCGAGTTCATCGCGATATTGCCGGCAATGGCGCAGGCCAGCTGGCTTGACGGGTCGGGCGCATAGAAGAAACCATGTTCCGACACGGCCTCGCTGACCGACAGGTTGGTGCGCCCGGCCTCGACTCGGATGAAGCGGTTGGCGGTGTCGATTTCCAGAACGCGATCCATGCGCGACAGCCCCAGCACCACGGCATCGGCGGTGGGCAGCGCGCCGCCGGCCAGCCCGGTGCCTGCCCCGCGCGGCACGACCGGCACGCGCGCGGCATGGCACAGGCGCAGCACGGCGGCGACTTCGTCGGTGCTGCGGGGCAGGGTCACCGCAAGCGGCGGGCAGGCATAGGCCGAGAGCGCGTCGCATTCATAGGTGCGCAATCCGGCGGGGGAGTCGATCACGCCATCCGGGCCAAGCGCGCCGCGCAACTGCGCAAGGATGTCGTCGCGGCGTTCGAGGATGGCGGGGTTGGCGTGGGGCATCTGCATTGGCGTGGCTCGCAAAGGGGGAGTTGGAGTAGCGTGACGCGGATTGCGGGGGCTGGCAAGGGATCACTTGTTCTGTCCCGGGCGATTGCCGGGGAATATCTTGGCGCGTGCCCGCGTTGAACTGGACGCGTCCGTTTCCGACCAGAGGGCATGCGCCCGCCGTCGTGCCGCAGACACACCCATGGCATGAGGGGGGCGCCGGGCTGCGGCCTCGCTCACCCGCCGCCTACTGCCGCCCCTCGCGTAGCCAGGCCCCCAGCGCCAGCGCGGCGGCCAGCATCAGCCACAGCCAGGCCGGCAACAGCGGGGCAATGGACAGGTCGGTCGTAAGGTAGGCCTCGCGCGGGGTGAGGCCGATCCAGCCGCGCCCGCTGGCCGCGCGGCCCTCGCGCACCTGGCGCAGGTCGGGCAGGCCATCCTCGATGCGCAGCGCCGCGCCGCGGGTGGCCGAAATGTAAGGTTGCACAAGCCCGGTGGTGGCAATCGTGTTCTCGAATTCGCGCGGGGCCGAGGGGCCAAGCGCGACAACCGTGTCGAGATCGCCATCGCTCAGCCTGTAAAGCCCGATATCGGGGGCGTCCCACCGCGCGGTGAAGCGGCCTGGCTCAGACTCGGTCAGTTCCAGCGTCACGGACTCGCCCTCGGGGGTGGTGAGGGTGACCTCGCCGGCGCTGTCCTCCAGCGTTCGCCGGGTGACGGTGATGCGCTGTCCCTCGGCGGTGGCGGTCAGGGCCTCTTCCTCAAGCTCGGGTTCGCGCATCATCCAGTGCGCCAGCCGCCGCAGCAACTCAAGCTGCGGCCCGCCGCCTTCATAGCCGCGATCCCACAGCCAGGCGTGATCCGAGGCCAGCAGCGCAAGCCGTCCTTCTCCCACCCGGTCGAGCATCAGCAGCGGGCGGTCGCCGGGGCCGCTCATGACGGTCTGGCCCTGGCGGGCCTCCATCTCGATCAGGCGAAACCAGCGGCCCCAGCCAGGGCCGTCCATGTCGCCCTCGCCACCGGGTTGCAGGGCCGGAGCATGGGCCTCTAGCCCGGCGGTGACGGGGTGGCGGTTGCCCAGGTCGGTGATGCGGGGCGTGAACCCCTCTTCGAGGACGCGCGATGTCGGCCGCCCGGGAAAGATATCGCCCAGGGGCGAGCGCCAGATACTGTCAACGCTCGCCAGTTCCGGCCCGGCCGCCACCAGGATCGCGCCGCCCTGTTCGACATAGCGGCGCAGGTTCTCGAAATAGGCCATTGGCAGGATGCCGCGGCGGCGGTAGCGGTCAAAGATGATCAGATCGAATTCGTCGATCTTCTCGACGAAAAGCTCGTGCGTGGGAAAGGCGATCAGCGATAGCTCGGAAACCGGCGCGGCGTCCTGCTTGTCGGGCGGGCGCAGGATGGTGAAATGCACCAGATCGACGCCCGAGTCGGATTTCAGCAGGTTGCGCCAGGTGCGCTGCCCGGGGTGCGATTCGCCCGAGACCAGCAGCACCGAAAGCCGGTCGCGCACACCGTTGATCTGCACCACGGCGCTGTTGTTGCGGTCGGTCAACTCGCCCTCGCTATGGGCGATCTCGAATTGCAGCACGTTCATGCCGCCCCGTTCCAGCGTAACGGGCAGTTCGAGCGGTTGATCGGTGGGGACCGAGACCGTGCGCGCAGGCTCGCCGTTTAGCGAAAAGGAAAGCCGCGCCTGCCCGGCAAACTCGGGCGGCACCGGCCCCTGATCCTCGATCATCAGGGTCAGCGTGACCGGCTCGCCCAGGATCGCGAAGGCCGGCGCGTTGCGCACGATCAGGCGGCGGTCCCAGTCGCCGTCAACGCCCGTCACCAGTGCGTGCAGCGGCGCGGGCAGGTCGGGCGCAAGCTCAAGGTCATGGATCTGCCCGTCGGTGACCAGGATGGCGCCGGCGATGCGGTCGCGCGGCTCTTCCGACAGCGCGGCCTGCAACGCCCCCATCATCAGGGTGCCGCGATTGTCGGCGCCATCACCGAGCCGCACCACGCGCAATTCGGTGTTGGCCAGCGTCTCGACCCGTTCGCTGACATGCGCCACCGCGGCCTCGGTCTGTGCCGGGCGGTCGGAAATGCGGTTCGACGCGCTTTCATCGACCACCAGCAGCACGATGTCGGGCAGGCTGCTGCGCTCTTCGCTTTGCAGCGAGGGGTTCGCCAGTGCGGCCAGCAACACCAGCGCCGTCAGCCCGCGCAGCCACCAGCCGCCCAGCCGCCGCCACACCGCCACCATGAGCGCGCCCAGCGCCAGCGCCGAGGCCAGGTAGAGCACCGGCCAGGGCAGCAGCGGATCGAGTATGAGGCTTTCGCCCAGTATCATCGGCGCGTGTTCCTTGCGTTCATTGGCCCAGCCGCTCGAGCAGGGCAGGCACATGCACCTGATCGGATTTGTAGTTGCCGGTCAGTACATGCATGATCAGGTTCACCCCGAAACGGTTGGCGATTTCGCGCTGTCGCTCGCCCGCCTGACCGCGCCCGATGCTTATCATCGGCTGGCCGCGTTCGTTGGTCGCCCAGGCCGCGGCCCAGTCGTTGCCGCCGATCACCACCGGCGTCACCCCGTCATTGAGGCTGCGAAACGGCATCCCCTCGGCCTGTTCGGTGTCGGGCGGCGCAGCCTCGACCCAGACCTCGCCATCATGGCGGCCGGGGAACCGTTGGATCAGGTAGAAGGTGCGAGTCAGTACGTGATCCTCGGGCACGGTCTCAAGCGGCGGAATGTCGAGCGGCCGCGCCAGTTCCTGCAACCGCCGCCCAGTGGGCGAGGAAAAACCGAAACCCGCCATGTCGGCATCGCGGGTGTCGAACAGGATCATCCCGCCGGTGCGCAGATAGCGGTTGAGCCGGGCATAGGCCGCGTCCGAGGGCGTGGGCATCTCGGCGGTCACCGGCCAGTAGAGGAAGGGGAAGAAGGCCAGCTCGTCGTTTTCCAGGTTGATGCCGATGGGGTTGGCCGGCTCGACCGAGGTGCGCAGTGTCAGCGTGCGCGACAGCCCGCGAAGCCCAGCCTCGGCCACCTCATCGACGCGCGGATCGCCCGTCAGCACATGGGCCAGCACGACCTCGGATGTGGCGCGCAGGGCCAGCCGGTCGTCGGCGGGCGCGCCGTTGCCCGAGTTTTGCGCCAGCGCGGGCCCCGAGATCGGTGCCACCAACGCCAGCGCCAGTGCCAGCCCCGGCACCAGCAGCCAGCCCGACAGCGCCGCGCCGGCCCCCCTCCCGCTGCCGCCTTTTCGACTGGCGCGCCCCTGTCCGGGCAATTGCCCGGACAACCAGAGCGTGGCGAAAACGTCGATCAGCAGTGCGAGTAACCCGACCGAGAGGAAAGCCCCCTTGAGCGGGGTTTCCCGAACAAGCTGCACCCCTTCAACCCGGACATTCGCGGGCCAGGCAGTGCGGACAAGCGCGCGCTCGGGCGCGATGGCATTCAGCGCCAGCCGCCGCTCGCCCTCGGCATAGATGCCCGGGGGCAGATCGGCCGACACGGCGCCGTCGGCCAGGCGCGGCCCGTCGATCCCGGCCATGCTGCCCGCATCCCACACCGCGCCGAAGGCATCGAGCACCTGCCGTGGCACCCAGGTCGAGCCGGCAAGCTCGTCGGCGCCGGGCCGGCTGGGGCGGGTGGAGACGGCCAGACGTTCAAGCATCTGCACGAACAGCCCCGAGATCGGCAGCGTGGACCATTCGGCATTGGCGGTGACATGAAACAGCACCACCTGCCCCTGGCCCACATGGCGGCGTGTCACCAGCGGTGTGCCGTCGGCCAGCGTGGCGATGGCGCGCTCGGTCAAAGCAGGGTCGGGCTGGGCCAGAACCTGGGCGCTGACGGTGACATCCTCGGGCACTTCCAGCCCATGGAAGGGCGATTCCTCGTTGAACGGCCGCAGCGCGCGCGGCTCGCCCCAGCTCATCGCGCCGCCCACGGTGCGTCCGCCCGCGCGCAGCCGAACGGGCATCAGCGGGTCGATCTCGCCACGGCTGATGTCGCTTCCGGCGACGCGGGGGCCGGCAAAGCGCAGCAGGAGCCCGCCTGCCTCCATCCATTCCACCAGCATGTCGGCCTCGATGTCCGTGACGCGGGCGACATCGGCAAAGACGACCACATCGGGGTTGGCCAGCAGGATATCGTCAATCCCGCCGGTGATCAGGTCTGCCACCGGATCGAGCGCTTGGCGCAGGTAATAGAGCGGCGAAAGCAGTTCCAGCGCCTCGCGCCCTTCGCTGGGGGCCAGCAAGGCCACCTTGCGGCGTTGCAGCGCGTCATCGGTCAGGCTGGTCGCGCCGGCGCTGGGCTGGCTGGTGATCTGAAACCGGGTGATGCGGTTGCGCAACTCGGGCTGGAGCGACAAGGCAAGCTCCCCCTCGGTGGCGCCTGCGTCAAACGGAACCGTGCCGCGGGCCAACTCGCGCATGTTGCCCGCCGGATCGGGGCCGTGGGCGGTGATCTCGATCTCGGTTTCCGGGGCGGCGCCCTCGATAGCGGCGCGAAGGGCGGTGATCTTTATCAGCCCTTCCTCGAAACGGGCCGGTTGCAGCGCGTAGATCGGACGCGGACTTTCGAAAACGGTGACGGGGCCGCGCTGCTCCAGCGTGGCAAGCAGCGCCTCGCGCCCTTCGCGGGCCAGCCCGTCGGAAAGCCAGAAGGTTTCAAACCCGCCCTCGGGCAGGGCGGCGGCCAGGGCCTCGGCGGCGTCCGGCTCCCAGGGGTTGGGCTCCAGCCCGGCAAGGCGGCCGCGCCAGTGCTCGGCCGGACGTAGGGGCAGGGTGGTGTCGGCAGGCGGGTCGCTCAGCATGGCCAGCGCCACGGGGCGGGCATTGCGCGCGGCATCGGCCAGCAGGTCGTCAAGCCGCCGGGTGCTGCGCTGCCAGTCGGGGGCATTGGCCCAGCTGCCATCGACAATCACCAGCAGCGGGCCGCTGCCCGCTTCCTCGGCGCGCGGGTTCAGTACCGGGCCGGAAAAGGCGATGATGACCGCGGCAATCGCCACCAGCCTGAGCAGCAGAAGCCACCAGGGCGTGCGGTCGGCCTGCGTTTCCTCGTCGCGCAGGCCCAGCAAAAGCGCCACGCCGGGAAAGCGCCGCACCACCGGCGCGGGCGGCACCGCGCGCAAGAGCCACCACAGAAGCGGCAGCGCCAGCAGCCCCAGCAGCAGCGCCGGCGCCGTGAACCCCAGCGGCCCCAGCGTCAGCATCGCCGCCCCCTGCGTTCAAGCGCGTGATAAAGCGCCACCAGCGCACCCAGCGGCGGCTGGTCGGTATGGTGGCCCTGAAACAGCCAGCCGGTGCTGCGCGCCAGCGCCGCCAGCCGGTCTTTGCGTTCGGCCAGCCGCGCCAGATAGCGCGCACGCAGATCGCCCGCCTTGCGGGTCTCGTGGCGCAGGCTGCCGCCCATGCTCTCGAAGATGGTGCGCCCGTCGAAGGGAAAGCTTTCCTCGACCGGGTCTAGCACCTGCACCATGACGCCGCGCACACCGCGCTCGGCGGCGGCGGTGACGGCGCGCTCGATCGGGGCAGGATCGCCGAAGAAATCCGAAACCAGCACCGCACGCCCATGCGCGGGCAGGCCGCGCAGATCGGGCTGGCGGTATTCATTGCTGCTGCCCGCTGCGGCGGAGGCAGCCCCGGCCATCTCGACCAGCGCCAGCGCCAGGCGGTCACGCTGCACGGAGCCGCTGCGCGGCGGCAGGCCGGGGCCGCCGGAGGCGTCACAACTGCCGGCGGCCCCGGCCCCTTCTTCGGCAACCGAAAGCGCCCGCCCCCCGGCCAGCCCGACCCGTTCGCCCCCGCGCAAAAGCAAGATGGCCGCGGCCAGTGCCAGCAGCCGTGCCCGCGCGCCTTTCTCGGGGCGACTGGCCGCGCCGGCAAAACGCATCGAGGCCGCATCATCGACCCAGAACACCACCGACTGCGCCGCCTGCCATTCATGTTCGCGCACGAAATGGGCGTCCGACCGGGCCGAGCGGCGCCAGTCGATGCTGCGGGCGGCATCGAGGGCATGGGCCGGGCGGTATTGCCAGAATTCGTCGCCCGTGCCGGCGCGGCGGCGGCCGTGCTCGCCCAGCAGGATATTGGCCGCAAGATGCTCGGCCTCGGCCAGCAGGGGCGGCAGCCCGGCCGCCGCCGACTCGGCGCGGTGGCGCAGGGTGGCCGCAGCCTGACGCGGCAGCGTGGTATCTCGCGGCGCGCTCAAGCGGCGGCCTCGGCGCGGGTGACACGGTGCGCGACCTGTTCGATCAGCGCAGACAACGTGTCGCCCCGCGCCCGCGCGGCAAAGCTCAGTGCCATGCGGTGACTCAGCACCGGGCGGGCCAGTGCCATCACGTCCTCGGGCGCGGGGGCCAGCCGGCCGCCGATCAGCGCCCGCGCCCGCACCGCCAGCATCAGCGCCTGCGCCGCCCGCGGCCCCGGCCCCCAGCTTACGGATTCGTTCACGGCATCGTTGGCTTCGGCCTCGCCGGGGCGACAGGCGCGCACCAGGTCGAGAATCATCTCCATTACTGCCTCGCCCACCGGCATCCGGCGCAAAGTGGTCTGCGCGGCAAGCAACTCGACCGCGGTGAAGACGGCGCTGGCCTCCTCCTCCTCGGTGCCGGTGGTGGCCAGCAGGATGGCGCGTTCGGTGTCGCGGTCGGGGTATTCCACGTCGATCTGGAACAGGAAGCGGTCGAGCTGCGCCTCGGGCAGGGGATAGGTGCCTTCCTGTTCGATGGGGTTTTGCGTGGCCAGCACATGAAACGGCATGCCCAGCTTGCGATGCTGCCCGGCGATGGTCACCTCGCGCTCCTGCATCGCCTGCAGCAGCGCCGACTGCGTGCGTGGGCTGGCGCGGTTGATCTCGTCGGCCATCAGAAGCTGGCAGAAGATCGGCCCCTCGATGAAGCGAAAGGCGCGGCTGCCGTCAGTGGCGGTTTCCAGCACTTCGGAGCCGAGGATGTCGGCGGGCATCAGGTCGGGGGTGAACTGGATTCGGTTGCCGTTCAGCCCCATCACGGTGGACAGCGTATCGACCAGCCGCGTCTTGCCCAGCCCCGGAAGCCCGATCAGCAGCGCGTGCCCGCCGCACAGCATGGCCGAAAGGGTCAATTCCACAACCCGTTCCTGTCCGATGAAGCGGCGGTTGATGCTGTCGCGCGCGGTTTCCAGCCGCTCGCCGAGCTGTTCGATTTCCGCGACAAGGCGCGTCTGATCGTCCATTCTGTTTTCCCTCTCTGCGCGTGACGCCGGGGGGCGCTATGCTGTATGACGTTTGTAGCCGAACTATGCCACCGGGAGCGCCAGGCAAAAAGGATGAGCACACAAAAGATCGTGAAAGCCACGGCGGAAAGCGTGATGTCGGCGGCCAGCAGGGCGGCCAGCGGCGGGCGTGGCCTGCCGCCGGTGCACAAGTGGAACCCGCCGTTCTGCGGCGATCTCGACATGCGCATCGCCCGCGATGGCACCTGGTTCTACCAGGGCACCCCCATCGGGCGGCCTGCGATGGTGCGGCTGTTTTCCTCGATCCTGAAACGCGAGGGTGACAGGTATTTTCTTGTCACACCCGTCGAAAAGGTGGGAATCACCGTTGATGATGCGCCTTTCGTGGCGGTCGATTTCACCGCAGAAGGGCAGGGGCGCGATCAACGGCTGACCTTCACCACCCAGGTGGGCGACAGTGTGACTGCAGGCCCGGATCACCCGATCCGCGTCACCCGCGATCCGGAGAGCGGCGAGCCATCGCCCTATGTGATGGTGCGCGCGGGGCTCGAGGCGCTGATCGATCGCAAGAGCTTTTACCGCCTTGTCGATCTGGGCGCAGATGAGATGCACGAGGGTGCGCGCTGGTTTGGGCTTTGGTCAGGCGGGCGGTTCTTTCCGCTGATTCCCTCGGATGAACTGCCATGAGTGGAGGGGTAGCGGTGCACACACCTGCCGATGAGGCCGAGCTTGCCGAAATGTTGCGCGCGGCTTCCGGCCCGCTGGACATCATTGGCGGCGGCACCCGGATCGCCGTTGGGGGCGGGGCGGCGCTATCCACTGCCGCGCTGACGGGCATCACCGAGTACGATCCCGGTGCGTTGACAATGACCGCGCGTGCCGGCACCCCACTGGACGAGATCGAGGCGCGCCTTGCCACCGAGGGCCAGCGCCTCGCCTTCGAGCCGATGGACGCGCGCGCGCTGCTGGGCACCGGCGCGGCACCGCGCCCGGGCGGCACGGGCGCGCCCACGGTTGGCGGCATGGTGGCGGCCAATGCCTCGGGGCCGCGCCGCATTCAGGCTGGCGCGTGCCGCGATGCCCTGCTTGGCGTGCGGTTCATTGACGGGCAGGGCACGATCATTCGCAATGGCGGCCGGGTGATGAAGAACGTCACCGGCTATGACCTGGTGCGCCTGCTTGCGGGCAGCATGGGCACATTGGGCGCGCTGAGCGAGGTGACGCTGAAACTCGCGCCAAGGCCCGAGGCGCAGACAACACTTGCGCTGCGTGGGCTGGAGGATGTGCGCGCGGTGGCGGCGCTTGCCGCCGGGCTGAGCAGCCCCTGGGAGGTTTCGGGTGCCGCGCATTGGCCGGGGCAGGGCACCTTCCTGCGGATCGAGGGGTTCGCGCAGGCTGTCGAGCGCCGCGCCGGGCTGCTGGCTGATTGGCTGGCGCCTTTCGGCACGGCCGAGGTCATCGATGATGCCACCGAATCGGCCGCGCTGTGGTGCGATATCCGCGATGTCGCACCCTTTGCCGGGCGCGGCGGCGATGTCTGGCGCGTTTCGGTCAAGCCCTCGGACGGGCCTGAGGCCGCGTCCCGCGCCAGGGTTTCGCCAGAGGATGTGCTTTACGATTGGGGCGGTGGGCTGGTCTGGATGCTGTTTCCCGAAGGCACCGATCTGCGCGCCCGGTTGGGCGATCTTCCGGGCCATGCCACGCTGATGCGCGCCGCGCCCGATACCATCGCGCGGCTGGGCCGCCAGCAGCCCGAACCGCCCGCCATTGCGGCGCTTTCGGCCGGGTTGCGCCAACAGTTCGACCCGCGCGGGATCTTCGCCGCGCCGGGCGCAAGCGGCAGGGGATAGACGCCATGCAGACCCATTTCACCCCTGAACAGCTGGCTGATCCCGACACCGCGCGGTCGAACGAGGTGCTGCGCGCCTGCGTTCATTGCGGCTTTTGCACCGCGACCTGCCCGACCTATCGCCTGCTGGGGGATGAGCGCGACAGCCCGCGCGGGCGCATCTACATGATCAAGGAGATGCTGGAGAGCGGGCGCGCCGCCGATGCCGACACCGTGCGCCATGTGGATCGTTGCCTGTCGTGCCTCGGCTGCATGACAACCTGCCCATCGGGCGTGCATTACATGCACCTGGTCGATCATGCCCGCGCCCATATCGAGGCCACCTATCGCCGCCCCCCGGCCGAGCGTGCATTGCGCTGGCTGCTGGCGCGGGTGCTCCCGCGCCCCGGGCGGTTCCGGCTGGCGCTGGCGGGAGCCAAGCTGGCGCGGCCCTTTCGCCGGCTGATGCCCGATGCGCGCCTGCGCGCGATGCTCGACATGGCCGCTGCGCCGATCCCGCCGGTCAGCCGCAATGATGATCCCCAGGTCTTCGCGCCGCAGGGCGCACGGCGGATGCGCGTGGCGCTGATGACCGGATGCGCGCAACGCGCGCTCAACACCGATATCAACGATGCCACCATCCGGCTGCTCACGCGGCTGGGCTGCGAGGTGGTGATCGCGCGCGATGCGGGCTGTTGCGGGGCGCTGGCGCATCACATGGGCCGGCGCGACGATGCCCATACCGCAGCGGGCCGGCTGATCCGGGCATTGCACGCCGAACAGGGCGCCGGCGGGCTGGACGCAGTGGTGATCAACACTTCGGGCTGCGGCACAGTGATCAAGGATTACGGGCACATGTTCCGCAACGATCCGCTTGCCGCGCAGGCGGCGGATGTGGCTGCGCGGGCGCTCGACGTCACCGAACTTGTCGCCCGGCTGGGGCTGCCGGAGGGGGCGGGCACGGGCCTGCCGGCGCTGCGCGTGGCCTATCATTCGGCCTGTTCGCTGCGCCATGGCCAGAGGGTGACGGCCCTTCCCAAGGACTTGCTGGAAACGGCCGGCTTCACCGTGACCGAGCCGGCCGAGGCGCATATCTGCTGCGGCTCGGCGGGCACATACAACCTGTTGCAACCTGCCATCGCCGGACAGCTTGGCGCTCAGAAAGCCCGGCACCTGCGCGCAACCGGCGCCGATATGGTGGCGGCGGGCAATCTGGGCTGCATGATGCAGATCACCCATCACGGCGGTGGGCCGGTGGTGCATACGGTCGAACTTCTCGACTGGGCCACCGGCGGGCCGCGCCCCCGCGCGCTTGCCGCCGATATGCCCTGAATTTGCCGCATCCCTGCGTTACTGCCGGATCCTGCCGCCACCAACGGAGTGTCCATGCCCCGCCTGTTTCGCCGGATCGTTGCCGCCTTGGGCGCGGCGCTGCTGCCCGCCGCCGCAGCGATGGCGCAGGTGGGAGCGGATGGTGCGCGGATTCTGTCCACCACGGATGCGGGGCGCGGGTTCGAGGCGGTCGGACGGCTCGATCTGGGGCAGGGGAGCTTCTGCACCGGTGCGCTGATCGCCCCCGATCAGGTGCTGACAGCCGCGCATTGCCTGTTCGACCCCGCCAGTGGCGCGCGCATCGCGCCCGGCGACATCACCTTTCTGGCGGGGTGGCGCAACGGGCGCGCGGCGGCCTATCGCGGCGCGCGTCGGGTGGCGGTGCATCCCGCCTATGTGCCCGCGTCCGAGGATGCGCTGGCGCATGTGCCGCATGATCTGGCGGTGATCGAGCTTGACCGCCCGATCCGCCTGCCACAGATGCAGCCATTCGCGATTGCCCATGCCGCGCGGCCGGGCGAACGGGTGAGCATCGTTTCTTACGCGCGGGCGCAAGCCGAGGCCCCCGCCCTGCAAGAAATGTGCGACGTGCTCGACAATGATCGCCGGGTGCTGGTGTTGTCCTGCCCGGTGGATTTCGGGGCTTCCGGCGCGCCGGTTTTCGCAGCCGGCGCGGGCGGTGCGCCGCAGATTGTCTCGGTCGTGTCAGCCAAGGCCGAGCTGGAGCAGCGCGAAGTGGCCCTGGGCACCGCCCTGCGCGATGAGATTGCCACCCTGCACCAGGCGCTTGCGAATGGCCGCGTGCCGTCCTCCGGTCCGTCAGCCGCGGCCGGCGATACCCGCCCCGAAATTGGCGCACGATTCATCCGCCCCTGAACGCGCGGGCGTATTGCTCTCTCAAGGCCTGTGCATGTCACAGCCCCTTGCCAGACGGCCCGCCCGGCGGCATCGCCGGGCAGCGCCTCAACATACTGTAACGTAGATCCTTTGCTGAGCGCCGCGCCGGTGGTGCCGTCAGGCACAAGCGCCTGCCTGGGCAGGCGCTGCCCTCGGGTCTCCTCTCAAGTCGGGTTATTCAAGGCTCTTCCCTCTTGAATCGCTGCTGGCCGCTTCCCAGATTCCCCGATGTCCAGGCGCCGAAGCCGGGCCTGGGTGTACTGGCCCGTCCCATAAGGGAGGGCCGCGGTTCAAGACATCGCTCAAGCAAGGAGGATGACTGCCATGCGTCGTTTCGACCCTGATGCCCTTTACCGTGCGACCGTCGGGTTTGACCGGATCACCGATCTTCTGGATCGCGTCATGTCCAGCGAGGTCACGACCCCGACCTATCCGCCCTACAATATCGAAAAGACCGACGAGAACGCCTATCGCATCTCGATCGCGGTGGCCGGGTTTGCTGCCGACGAACTCAATGTCGAGGTGAAGGAGAGCGCGCTGATCGTTTCCGCCCGCAAGGCCGAGGACGAGGAAGATCGCACCTATCTGCACCGCGGCATCGCCACCCGCGCCTTCGAGCGGCGTTTTCACCTGGCCGATCATGTGCGCGTCGATGCGGCAACCCATGCCGACGGGATGCTGCATATCGACCTGGTGCGCGAGCTGCCCGAGGCGCTCAAGCCCCGCAGGATCGAGATCACCCAGGGCGGGGCCGCGCCGCAGCGCCGTGCGATCGGCCAGACGGTCGAGGCCGGGAAAGCCCAGGCGCGCGCGCCGGAAGCCGCCTGAGCACCGCGCGACCGGGATGGTCGCGCGCACCTGGTTGCAAGATGACGGGGGCAGGCCGCGTTGGCCTGCCTTCTTGCTTTTCGGCAAACCCGCCGGCCGCGTCCGCAAACCCTGCCAGAGAGGCGTTTTTCGCCTTGGCAACGGTTGACCGCCAGACCAGAGTTGGTATCGCGCGCAACCGCATTCACCGCGCCGGGGCCGGCCCGGCGCATTGATGGAGGCCACTGTGAAAGACGGAAGTAATACCGGCCTGGCCGCGCGCCGCTTCTTGCTTCGCGTGGCTGAAGGCCCTCTTACTGAAATACCGGTCTGACGGCTGACGCGCGCCTGCTGGGCAGGGGCGGCAGGGCTGTCAGGCCCTGCAGTCGGAGGATGACCGATGAACACCACGACCCTGACCCGGGCCGATCTGGCCCTGATGCTGCGCGAAGGCCGCAAGGCCGAACTGGCCCGTAGCTTGCGCCATGCCCACCCCGCCGATGTTGTCGCGATGGCGGGCGATTTCACGCGGCAGGAAATGGCAACCTTGTTGAGCTGCCTGCCCGAAGACCGCCAGGCGGTCCTGTTTGGGTATTTCGACCATGAAACCCAGGCCGGCATTGCCCGCGCCCTGTCGCGCAAGGACATGGCGCGCATCTTCGATGCCATGGCCCATGACGAACGCGCCGACCTTTTCGCCCAACTCGACGAGGACCAGAAGCAGGCCCTCCTGCCCGGTCTGGCCCAGGCCGAGCGCGATGACCTGCTGAAGCTGGCCTCTTACGAGGAAGGTACGGTTGGCGCGATCATGACATCGGATTACGCGACGCTGCCGGCCGACCTGACCACGGTAGAGGCGCTGGCACATCTGCGTCGCGCTGCACCCGATTCCGAAACCATCTACCACTCCTACGTCATGGATGAGGCCGGCCGCCTGGTCGGCACCGCCAGCCTGCGCGAGCTGCTGGTCGCGCCTGACAGCGCGCTTGTCTCAGAGGTCATGCGCCGCGCGCCGCCGCACCTGCGCGCCGAAGACGACCGCGCCGTCGCGGTGCGCATGATCGAGAAATACGACCTGCTGGCCGTGCCGGTGATCAATGGCGGCGATCGGCTGGTGGGTATCGTGACCCACGATGACGCGTTCGATGTCGCGCGCGCAGTAGATGATGTCAGCTTCGCCAGGGTGGGCGCGGTGCGTGACGTGGGCACCTCGATGATGCGCGCCTCGGCGGGGCTGCTCTATCGCAAGCGGCTGCCGTGGCTGGTGATCTTGGTGTTCGGTAACATCTTTTCCGGCGCCGGCATCGCCTATTTCGAGGAAATCATCGCGGCCTATATCGCGCTGGTCTTCTTCCTGCCGCTCTTGATCGACTCGGGCGGCAATGCGGGCAGCCAGTCGGCCACGCTGATGGTGCGCGCGCTGGCCACGGGCGATGTGCGTCTGCGCGACTGGAGCCGGATGCTGGGCCGCGAAGTCGTTGTGGCCGGGGCGCTGGGGCTGACCATGGCGCTGGCGGTATCGGCCATCGGCGTATTCCGCGCGGGGCCCGAGATTGCATTCGTGGTCGCGCTGACCATGGTGTTGATCGTGCTCGTGGGCAGCCTGATCGGGATGTCGATGCCGTTTCTGCTCAGCCGTTTCGGCATGGACCCGGCGACGGCCTCGGCGCCGCTGATCACCTCGCTTGCCGATGCTATCGGTGTGGTAATCTATTTCGCCATGGCGACCTGGCTTCTGGGGCTGCCTGCTGCAGGGTGAGCAGGCCTTTCGGGCCGCGCCTTCGGTGCGGTCCGAATCCCTTCAGGCGCGCCGGACGCCAAAGCACCGGCGGCCTGTCAGATGTCGATTTCCTCGTCCGGCTGCGTGCCCCCCTCGCCCTGCGGCGGCTCGTCGGGCTCAAGCGGTACGCGGCGGCGCAGGATGATGTCGCCATTGGGCAGTATCTCGGGCCGGTGATAGAGCGTAAGGTCGTCGATCATCTTTTCCAGCTCGTCGAAAAGCGGGTCCATCTCGTCCATCAGGCCGCGCAGGATAAGCCGCGCGCCTTCCTCGATCAGGCCCAGCCCTTCGTTCATGCCGGATGTGTCGCCTTCCTCTGAAGCCCATGCCGCACCCTCGCCGGCCCCCGAAAGGGAAAGCGTCGGCGAGACTGCCAGCGCCAGGCCCGTCATCAGGCCCAACAGGCGGCGGTGGAGGGGGCGCATAATCTTCATGCGCGCATGATAGCGCAAATGCGCCGCACGAAGAAGCGTGCTCAGAGATCGATGTCCAGCGTCACCGGAAAGTGATCCGACGCCAAAAGCAGCGCCTCGCGCAATTCGGGAATTTCGAAACAGCCCTTGTCATCGAACGGGTGCCAGATCCGCCATTTGGGGTTGCGCGTGCGCAACTCGGGCGAGATCATGATGTAGTCCAGCAATGCCGAGACATACTGCCCGTGCGGCAGCAGGAACCGCGCCGACGAGGGCGCCGCCGCCAGGTGCTTGCTCAGCGCCTTGCGCGCGTTGCGATCATAAAGCTGCAGGTCGCGCGGCCCGTCCCAGCCTAGCACCACCTCGACGCCCGAGCGGGGAAACAGCAATTCATACTCGTCGATCTCGGGGCCGTCGTTGAAATCGCCCATCACGATCAGCGGATCGCCCGCGCAGAGATGTTCCTCGATCCGGCGCCGCAGCCAGACGCATTGCGCGAACTGCTTGCGCCGGTTCTCGACGGCAAGGCGTATCGCATCCTCGGCATCGCGCGCGCCATGGGGCACCTTGGCCTTGGTATGCACCCCGATCAGCCGAAAGACATTGCCCGCGCGGCTTTCCACAAGCAATTCCAGCGGCGGGCGCGAGAACACGACCTTTTGTTCCGTGCCATTCTCGTCCGGGCCCAACCGAAGCACCCCGTCGAAACGCGGCGCCCCTTCGCGGCCGTGCTTGCCCGTGGGCTCTCCCAGGGGTTCGTGCACGACGCTCAGCGCGTCGGGATCGTAGAGCAGTGCGATCTCCTGCTGGCTTTCGCTGGCAAATCCGATCAGCGCCTTGCGCGTGCGCAGCCCGAAATGGCGCGCGAAATTCTCCAGCGCCGTGACGGATGAGCGCCCGTTGCCCTCGTCGGGGGCTTCGATCACCATCACCGCATCGGCATCCAGCGCGGTAAAGGCAATCCCCAGCCCGTAAAGCTGCTGCGCCCGGCTGATCCCGTAGCGCCCCGAGGGGCCGTCATCCTCGATGGGCATGTGATCGTCACCGAAAAGCGCGTTGAACCATTCGACGTTATAGGTTGCCAGCCTCACGCGGCGCGGTCCCGGGTGATTTCCTCCCAGGCCTTGTTCACCGCGACCAGCCGCCCTTCGGCCAGTTTCACGGCCTCTTCGGGCACACCGCGCGCGATCAGCCTGTCGGGGTGGCTTTCGCGCACGGCGCGACGCCAGGCTGCGCGCAGTTCTTCCATCGGGGCATCGGGCGAGACATCCAGCACTTCATACGGGTCGGCCGGGGCGTCGGGCACGAACCGCGCCTTGATGCAGCGAAAGCAGCGCTCGCTTAACCCGAAGATCCGCGCGACATCATGCAGGAAGGCATCCTCAGCGGGGTCATATTCGCCGTCGGCCACCGCGATGTGAAACAGCCCCTCGACCAGGTCGATCAGCACCGGATCGCCGGGGCCGAACATCGAGGCAATGCGCCGCGCATACAGGTCATATCCCGCCACGTCCTGCCGTGCCAGATCGAACACCCGCGCGGCGTTGCGCTCCTCGCCCGGCGGGATCGAGAACACCTCGCGAAAGGCCGTCACCTCGGATCGGCGCACCTGCCCGTCGGCCTTGGCCATCTTGGCCCCCAGCGCGATCACCGCGATGGTGAAGGCCACGCTGCGTTCAGGCGGGGTGCGCAAATGCTCGAATACCCGGGCGAGACTTTCGCCCCGGGCCAGCGCGGCAACGGCCTCGGCGATGCGTTTCCAGATATTCATGGGTTCAACTTATCCGGTCCTCGCGGTGCTGTCAGCGGGCTGCGGCGATTTTTCAAGGCCCTGCCCATGGTTCAGCCCGCGCCTGTGCCGCGGGAACGAATGAGCGCCAGGATATCGCGCGCCGCCGCCGGAATGTTGGTGCCGGGGCCGAAGATCGCCTTCACGCCGGCATCTTTCAGAAACTGATAATCCTGCTGCGGAATGACTCCGCCGCAGATCACCAGGATATCCCCCGCACCCTGTGCCTTGAGCGCCTCGATCAGCCTGGGCGCCAGTGTCCGGTGCCCGGCAGCCTGGCTCGAGATGCCCACCACATGCACATCGTTGTCCACCGCATCCTGCGCGGCCTCATCGGGGGTCTGAAAAAGCGGGCCGACATCCACATCAAAGCCGATATCGGCAAAGGCCGTGGCGATCACCTTGGCGCCCCGGTCATGCCCGTCCTGCCCCATCTTGACCACCAGCATTCGCGGGCGCCGGCCCTCGGCCTCGGCAAAGGCCTCGACCTCGGCCTGAATTGCCGTGAAATCATCGTCGCCCTCATAGGCCGCGCCATAGACACCGGCGAGGGTTTTCACCTCGGCCCGATGGCGCCCGAAAACCTTCTCCATCGCCATGCTGATCTCTCCCACCGTGGCCCGCGCACGCGCCGCCTCGACCGCCGCCTCAAGCAGGTTGCCACCCTCGGCCGCGCGGCGGCTCAACTCGGCAAGCGTGGCCTCGCAACCGGCATCGTCGCGTTCCGCGCGCACCCGCGCCAGCCGCGCGATCTGACCCGCGCGCACCTTGTCGTTGTCGATATCCAGAATGTCGATCGGGTCTTCGCTCTCCTTTCGATACTTGTTGACGCCAACGATCACCTGCGCGCCCCGGTCGATCATCGCCTGACGCCGCGCGGCGGTCTCCTCGATGCGCAGCTTGGGCATTCCGCTGGCCACGGCCTTGGTCATGCCGCCCATGCCCTCGACCTCCTCGATCAGCGCCCAGGCCTTTTCCGCCAGCTCGGCCGTGAGGCTTTCGACGTAATAGCTGCCCGCCAGCGGATCGACGACATTCGTGACCCCGGTTTCCTCCTGCAGGATCAACTGCGTGTTGCGCGCGATACGGGCGCTGAACTCGGTGGGCAGGGCGATGGCTTCATCCAGCGCGTTGGTATGCAGCGACTGGGTGCCCCCCAACACGGCTGACAGAGCCTCATAGGCGGTGCGGATGACGTTGTTGTAGGGGTCCTGCTCGGTCAGGCTCACACCGCTGGTCTGGCAATGAGTGCGCAGCATGGAGGATCTTGGATCCTGCGGCGCGAACTCTTCCATGATACGCGCCCACAAAAGCCGCGCCGCGCGCAACTTGGCGGCTTCCATGAAGAAATTCATGCCGATGGCGAAGAAAAACGACAGCCGCGGCGCGAAACGGTCCACATCCATGCCCCGCGCAATGGCTGCGCGCACATACTCGCGCCCGTCCGCAAGGGTGAAGGCCAGCTCCTGCACCAGGTTCGCGCCTGCCTCCTGCATGTGATAGCCGGAAATCGAGATCGAGTTGAATTTCGGCATTTCGCCGGCCGTGTATTCGATGATGTCGGCCACGATCCGCATGCTCGGCTCGGGCGGATAGACATAGGTGTTGCGAACCATGAACTCCTTGAGGACATCGTTCTGTATCGTGCCCGAGAGCTTGGCGCGGTCCACGCCCTGTTCCTCGCCGGTGACGATGAAATTCGCCAGCACCGGAATGACCGCGCCATTCATCGTCATCGACACGCTGACCTGATCCAGCGGGATGCCATCGAACAGGATCTTCATGTCCTCCACGCTGTCGATCGCCACGCCGGCCTTGCCCACATCGCCCTCGACGCGCGGATGATCGCTGTCATAGCCACGATGCGTTGCCAGATCGAAGGCCACGCTCACCCCCTGCTGCCCGGCCGCCAGCGCCTTGCGGTAGAAGGCGTTCGATTCCTCGGCGGTGGAAAACCCCGCATATTGCCGGATCGTCCAGGGCCGCCCGGCATACATGGTCGCGCGCGGCCCGCGGGTATAGGGCGCCACCCCCGGCAGCCCCCCCAGATGCGCCAGCCCCTCCAGGTCGGCCTCGGTGTAAAGCGGGCGCACCTTGATGCCTTCCAGCGTGTTCCAGACCAGGCTGTCGGGGTCGCGGCCGCGCAACTCCTTGCGGGCCAGGTCTTGCCAGGCGCGGCGGTCCTCGGTCATCGCGTCAACTCCTGTTGCTGTGGCTGCGCCCCTGCCGGGCAGCAATCTTGTGAAATTCCGGCTGTGTAATCCTGCGCAAAGCTCCTATATCCTGATGAACAGGAGGCCCCATGAAACCATTCCGGATCACGATACTCGCTGCATGTCTTCCGCTGGCCGCCCTGGCCCAGGAGCCGATCACACTGGCCACCGATGGCGCCGCCCCGGCAGCCGAGGCACAAGGCCCTGAGGCCGCCACGGGCACCATCGCCGAAGATGCCCTCATGGAGGACGAAATCATCGAGGGGCTGCAGGTCCATGACGCGGCCGAAGTCGATCTCGAAGATTTCCTCTGGACCATGCGGCCCATCGTGATCTTCGCTGACATTCCCAACGACCCGTCCTTCGAACGGCAGGTCCGCTATCTTGAGGAACGCGCCGATGAAATGATCGCGCGCGATGTCGTCGTGGTGCTCGATACCGACCCTTCGGCCAACAGCCAGGCGCGCGAGCGGCTGCGCCCGCGTGGCTTCATGCTGGCCATCCTCGACAAGGACGGCGAAGTCAAACTGCGCCGCCCCAACCCGCGCCCGGGCCGTGAGATTGTCCAGACCATCGACAAGTTCCCCTCGCGCAGGCAGGAAATCCTCGATCGGCTGCCCTCGGGCCGCGATTGAGCGCCGCGCCCCCGCGCGCGCGCCCTGCCTCTTCACTGTGAAAGAAATATCCCCGCCGGAGGCATGGCCACGCCCGCAACCGGGCATGGCGCTGGCCCAAGGGGCACGCAGGGGCTGGCCGGACGCCATCACGCGAACTCCATGATCACATCATCCACGGCAAGGCTCGCGCCCGGCTGCGCGCGGATGGCGCTGACGGTGCCCTTGCGCTCGGCGCGCAGGATGTTCTCCATTTTCATCGCCTCGACCGTGGCCAGCGCCTGGCCTTCATGGACCTCGGCGCCTTCCTCCACATGCAGCGCCACCACCAGCCCCGGCATCGGGCAGAGCAGCAGTTTCGACGTATCAGGCGGGGCCTTTTCGGGCATCAATGCCGCCAGTTCCGCCTGGCGGGGCGAGCGCACCACCGCCTTGAACCCGGCGCCGCGATGGCGCAGGCGCGCGCCGCCGCGGATGAACTCCACCTTGACGATCATCTCGCTTTCGCCAACCGTGCCGCGAAACAGCCGCTCGCCCAGCGTCCAGGCCGAGCGCACTTCGAGCACCTCGCCATCTTCCATCTCGACCTGGGTGCCCTCGCCGGTTTCGCTTATCCGCACGGGGAAACTCTCGCGCCCCAGGAAAACCACCCATTCGGGGCTGATGCGGCGGCGGTGGTTGGGCATCGCGCCGGAAATCTGCGCCGCGCGCGCCTCCTTGCGCATCTTCAAATGGGCGGCCACGGCAGCCAGCCGGCGCATGGTGGCCGCATCGGGCGTGACGCCGGCAAAGCCCTCGGGGTATTCCTCGGCGATGAAGGCGGTGGTGATCTCACCGCTGGCAAAGCGTGGGTGATCCATCACCGCGCTGAGGAACGGCAGGTTGTGGCCAATCCCCTCCAGTTCGAACGCATCGAGCGCGCGGCGCATTTCCTCGATCGCTGCGGCGCGGTCGGGCGCCCAGGTGCAAAGCTTGGCGATCATCGGATCGTAGAACATGCTGATCTCGCCGCCCTCATAGACGCCGGTGTCGTTGCGCACCGCGCGCGCGGGTTCGGCCCGCTCGGCGGGTGGGCGATAGCGTGAAAGCCGCCCTGTCGAGGGCAGGAAGTTGCGATAGGGGTCTTCGGCGTAAAGCCGGCTCTCGATGGCCCAGCCGTTGATCTTCAGATCGTCTTGCGCGAAGGGCAGTGCCTCGCCGGCGGCCACGCGGATCATCTGCTCGACCAGATCGACGCCGGTGATCAACTCGGTCACCGGATGTTCCACCTGCAGGCGGGTGTTCATCTCCAGAAAGTAGAAATTGCGCGCGCCATCGACGATGAACTCGACAGTGCCGGCGCTGGTATAGCCCACCGCTGCCGCCAGCGCGCAGGCCTGTTCGCCCATCGCCTTGCGGGTGGCCGCATCCAGAAACGGCGAGGGCGCCTCTTCGATGACCTTCTGGTTGCGCCGTTGGATGGAGCATTCGCGCTCGTGTAGATAGACAGTGTTGCCGTGCTGGTCGGCCAGCACCTGGATCTCGATATGACGCGGTTGGGTGACGAATTTTTCGATGAAGATGCGGTCGTCGCCAAAACTGCTGGCGGCCTCGTTCTTCGACGATTGGAACCCCTCGCGCGCCTCTTCGTCGGTCCAGGCGATGCGCATCCCCTTGCCGCCGCCGCCCGCGCTTGCCTTGATCATCACCGGATAGCCGATCTCGCCCGAGATCTTCACCGCTTCATTGGCGTCGGCGATCAGGCCCATATAGCCCGGCACCGTGCTGACACCGGCCTCGGCGGCCAGCTTCTTGGAGGTGATCTTGTCGCCCATCGCCTCGATCGCGCCGGCGGGCGGGCCGATGAAGGCCACGCCCTCGGCCGCCAGCGCCTCGGCGAACTTGCGGTTCTCTGACAGAAAGCCATAGCCCGGATGCACCGCCTGCGCCCCGGTCTGGCGGATCGCCGCGAGGATGTTGTCGATCACCAGGTAGGACTGGCTCGCGGGTGCCGGGCCGATATGCACGGCCTCGTCGGCCATCTCCACATGCAGCGCGTTGCGGTCGGCATCTGAATAGACCGCGACGGTCGCGATGCCCATCTTGCGCGCCGTCTTGATGACCCGGCAGGCGATCTCGCCACGGTTGGCGATCAGGATCTTGTCGAACATGCTGCGCATTCCTCCTTGCCAGCGCGCCACGCAACAGAAACGGGCACCGCGCTTCTGCGCGATGCCCGAAAATCCGTGCAATCCGCCCGCAGGCGGAGCGATGTCAGCGTCGCGCTGAGCGGCGCCTGCGCCGCCTCAGCGGCAGCGTTCCGGGTAGAGCTGGCAAAACGCCACGTTGCCCGCCGCGCCGACGGCTGCGCCGGTGATCGGGTCGCCGCCGACAACTGCCCCGGCCACTGCGCCGGTGCCACCGCCCAGAATCGCCTGCTGGCCGATGTTCTCGCCGCAGGCCGCAAGGCCAAGCAGACCGACCACACCCAAAATTCCTGCCATTTTCCGCATTGTTCCTGTCCTTTCCTTTTCGCTGTTGGGCCGAAACGTTCACTGCCAACACAGATGAAACGCCCCCAAGGTTGCCCCGGTTCCCCGCCCACCTGCCCGACGTGCAAAAGGCACGGTCCGGCCGTTTCAGGCCGGGACCGCGCAGGAGGGAAGGGAACGACGCAGTCGCCCCGGTGAAAGCGACGGGGCATTGCCCGGCCAGATCGCCTCACGCGGGCAGATTCGCTGCCCCTGCGCGCCGGCGCAATGCTTGCTGTGCGTCGTCGCAAGGCATCGGCAGAACCTTGCCGGATCGGCCTGTTGATGCGCGGATTCGTGCCATCCGTTTTCATGACGGCCAGTCCGGGCCGAACGACTCGGGGAAGGCGGCCCGCGCCCGTGCCACGTCGATGCGCAGCAGGGCCTCATAGCTTTCGGGGTCGAAAGGCTCTTCTGCGGGCACGACTTCGCGCCCGAACAGCCAGGAAAGCCGCCCGGCATCTAGATTGCCGCGCTCAAAGGGCTCTTCGCCGAAATGCCGCCACAGCGCGGCCATGAACCAGGCATCCGCGCGCCGGTCGGCCGGTCGGCGGTCGGCGTGGCGCTCGCGCGCAATCAATCGCGTCGCCCCCGCCTTGTGCGCGCGGCGAATGGTGAACTGGTGATCGGTTCCCGGCAACCGCCCGGGAAAGCCACGGTGCTTCAGCATGGCCGCGCCTCCTGGTTGTAAGAAGGCGCGGCGGAAACTGGCTGTCTACCTGGGGCAGGATTACCCGGCCCTGGGATCGTTCGGCGACCGCTCGCGGCCGTTGCCGTTTCCGCTACCTTCGTCACGGAAGGTCTGCGGTGGCACACACCAGGGCAAGCCGGCCACGGAGGTCTGCCCGCGCCAGAACGAATCATCACAATCGGAAGGGACGCAGACCTCGCGCTGCGGCGCGGCCGTGGTGCGTGATATGACATAGCCTTCGGGGCATGATCCGGTTCCGCCGCCGGTCTTGGTGTAAACCGGCTCGATAAGGACATGTTGAACTGGCTGGGACTTGGGCGCGCAGGCCCCCAAGATAGTAAGTGCTGCCAGCCCGGCGGTAATGAGTTTGAGGTCAGGCATTCTTCGCTCCCGTAATGGCGCGAATTCACGCGCAAGTGATTGAGCGTGAAAATATACTCCAGATTTCTTGAATTTCCTAGCGTTTCGGGCGGCGCCGCGCCGTTTCGGGCGCGGCCCCTTCGTGCAACGGTATCCGGGCTGCTTGCCGAAACCTTGAGCACCGGGGCGGCAAGCGACCGCTCCGGTGCGGGAAGCATGTGATGGTGCTTACTTGGCGTATTTGCCGCCGGCCCGGTCGTCGGTGACGGGTGCGGGGATCGGTTCGTAGACGGGCTGCTGGGCGCGGGGCGCGCAGGCCGTGACAACTGCGAGTGCGAACACCGCAAGAATTGTCCTGCTGCTCTTGGACATGAATGACTCCTGCTCACTTTTTGGGGCAGTGCGGCCATTCTGCGGGCCGCCTGCCCGTTGTCTGCTCTGACGACCGCCGGATGACGGTCAGCCGGAATCATACGCCAAAGCGGGGCGTCGGAATATCCGGCGCGATGCAAGTTGGCGCGCTGTGGCGTGGCTGCATCAGGATGCCGGGCGCTGGGCGCAATTGGCGCAAGATATTGCGGGTGCATCAGAATTCTTCCCATATGCAGTCGTCCATGGCGGGCAGATAAGCCTCAAAATACTGGGTGACGCCGGGGGCTGCGACCCCGAAATCCACCTCTTCGCGCGAGAGTGAAATCACCACGCGCGACACCTCGCGCCCGCTGCGCTCGGCGACCGGCAGGCCGACCGTGCGACACAGGTAATCCATGTCGTCCTGCGCGGCCTCGGGGCCGATCTGGCTCGCGTCTTCGCCCAGGCGCGGGGCAATGAATCGCAGGCGCAGCCAGTGGGTGCCGTCGGGCTGCGGCTCGAGGATTGCTTCATGCAGGCCCACCGGCTGGCCCGAAGGGACAGACTGACCGGCAGCGGGCAGGGCGCTGCCCCCCACGAGGCCGGCGCATACCGCCACCAGCACATATCGCATGATCTGCCATCGCTGCATCGCCATCCCCTAGAGCGGCATGTTGTCGTGCTTCTTCCACGGGTTGCTCAGCTTCTTGCCGCGCAGCGCGGCGAAGGCCCGGCAGACCCGGCGGCGGGTGGACTGGGGCATGATTACCTCGTCGATGAAGCCCTTTTCCGCCGCCACGAAGGGGTTGGCGAAACGGTCTTCGTAATCCCTCGTGCGCGCGGCAATCTTCTCGGCATCGCCCAGCTCGCTGCGATACAGGATCTCGACCGCGCCCTTGGCCCCCATCACCGCGATCTCGGCCGTGGGCCAGGCATAGTTCACATCGCCCCGCAGATGTTTCGACGCCATGACATCGTAAGCCCCGCCATAGGCCTTGCGGGTAATCACCGTGACCTTCGGCACCGTCGCCTCGCCATAGGCAAAGAGCAACTTGGCGCCGTGCTTGATCACGCCGCCATGTTCCTGTCCGGTTCCCGGCAGGAAGCCGGGCACATCGACCAGCGTGAGGATCGGGATCTCGAACGCGTCGCAGAACCGCACGAATCGCGCGGCCTTGCGGCTGGAGTCGATATCCAGGCAGCCGGCCAGCACCATGGGCTGATTGGCGACCACGGCGACGGTGGACCCTTCGAGCCGGATGAAGCCGGTGATGATGTTGCGCGCAAAAGCTTCCTGAATTTCAAAGAAATCCCCCTCGTCAGCCAGCTTCGTGATCAGCTCCTTCATGTCGTAGGGCTGATTGGGGTTGGCGGGCACCAGTGTGTCGAGGCTGGGCTCAAGGCGCGCGGGATCATCGAAAAAGGGGCGCTGGGGCGGCTTCTCGCGGTTTGACAGCGGCAGGAAATCAATCAGCCGGCGCACCTCCATCAGCGCCTCCATGTCGTCCTCGAAGGCGCCATCGGCGACCGACGACTTGCTCGTGTGGGTATGCGCGCCGCCCAGTTCCTCGGCAGTGACGACCTCGTTGGTGACGGTCTTCACCACATCGGGGCCGGTGACGAACATGTAGCTTGAGTCGCGCACCATGAAGATGAAATCGGTCATCGCCGGGCTGTAGACGGCGCCGCCCGCACAGGGCCCCATGATCAGGCTGATCTGCGGCACCACGCCCGAGGCCATGATGTTGCGCTGAAACACCTCGGCATAGCCGGCAAGGCTGGCCACGCCCTCCTGGATGCGCGCCCCGCCCGAATCGTTGATGCCGACCACCGGCGCGCCGTTCTGCACCGCCATGTCCATGATCTTGGCGATCTTGAGCGCGTGCGTCTCTGACAGCGAGCCGCCGAAGACGGTGAAATCCTGGCTGAACACATAGATCATCCGGCCATTGACGGTGCCCCAGCCGGTCACGACCCCGTCGCCGTAAGGGCGACTCTGCTCCATGTCGAACTCGGTGCAGCGATGGGTGACGAACATGTCGAACTCTTCGAAGGAGTCTTCGTCGAGCAGCAGCTCGATGCGCTCGCGCGCGGTCAGCTTTCCCTTGGCGTGCTGCGCGTCGATGCGCTTTTGCCCGCCGCCCAGGCGGGCAGCGGTGCGTCGCCGTTCAAGTTCGGCAAGAATGTCGCGCATGGCATGTCCCCTTGATCCTCCCTGTCAGGGTACAGGTTGCAGCAGGGGTGACAAAGCGGTTTCCGGAAAATTTGCAAATATAATGCACCTGCAGAATAGCAAAATGAATAAAAGCAAATTCTGCGCCACTACTCCGTGCAGATAGACATCCCGCAGGGTGCGTCCTAAACCGATGGGATGACAGATTCAGCGCCGGTCCGATTCCTCGACCGCACCACCCCGCCACATATCGCCACGCTGGTCCTGCTGACCGGCACGGCCTCGATGTCGATGACGATGTTCCTGCCGTCGCTGCCCAACATGGCCAGCTGGTTCCAGGCAGAATACTGGATCGTGCAGCTTTCGGTGTCGCTGTACCTGGCGGTGAACGGCCTGCTTCAGATCGTGGTCGGACCAATCTCCGACAGGTACGGCCGGCGGCCGGTCATCCTTGCATCTCTGGTGCTCTTCGTTCTGGCGACGCTGGGCACGCTGGCGGCGCCGACGATTGAGCTGTTCCTGTTCTTCCGGATGTGCCAGTCCGTGGTGGTGGCCGCACTCGTCCTCAGCCGTGCCGCGGTGCGCGACATGCACGGGCCGGAACGAGCCGCTTCGATGATCGGCTATGTGACGATGGGCATGGCGCTGGTGCCGATGATCGCGCCGATGGTCGGCGGTGCGCTGGATGCGATGTTCGGCTGGCAGGCGAGTTTCGTCTTCATGCTGGTCTTCGCGCTGGCCGTGCTTGCGCTAAGCTGGTCCGACCTGGGTGAAACCGCCACCAACCGCCCGGCCAGCTTTCGCGCGCAATTCGCGCAATACCCGGAACTGCTCAGCTCGCGCCGGTTCTGGGGATATTGCGCGGCGGCGGCCTTTGCCTCGGGGGTGTTCTTTGCGTTCCTGGGTGGGGCGCCTTTCGTGGGGGCGCAGGTATATGGGTTGTCGGCCGCCGCCCTTGGCGTCTATTTCGGCTTTCCTGCGGTTGGCTATGCCTTGGGCAATTTCCTGTCGGGGCGGTATTCGGTGCGGCTGGGGATCAACCGCATGGTGTTTTACGGTGCCGCGATATGCCTCGGCGGGCTGCTTGCGATGGGCGCCAGCATCCTGTCGGGCCTGAACCACCCGGCGGTCTTTTTCGGCTTCTTCTTCTTTACCGGCATCGGCAACGGGATGCTCCTGCCCAACGCCACCTCGGGGATGCTTTCGGTGCGGCCGCGGCTGGCAGGGTCGGCCTCGGGTCTGGGCGGGGCGATCACGATCGGCGGCGGGGCGGCGCTTTCGGCGCTTGCCGGGGCGCTTCTGGTGCCGGGCAGCGGGCCGTGGCCGCTTCTGGTGATCATGATCGCGACGGCTTTTGCCTCACTCCTGTCGATCCTCTACGTGATGTGGCGCGAACGCACACTGGGGCTGTAGGGTGTTTTGGCGAAAACTCTTGCGCGCCCGGCTTTGCAAAGCCTAATCAGGAATTCGCAAACCCTGAGAGGCACGCCATGGCCACGCAAAAGCTTTATGCCGGTGTCAAACTTCGCGAAACCCGCACACGGCTGGGTCTGACCCAGAAGGCCTTTGCCGCCAAGCTGGGTGTGTCGCTGCCCTACCTGAACCAGATGGAAAACAACCACCGCCCTGTCTCGGCGCAGGTGGTGCTGGCGCTGGCCCAGGAGTTCGGCCTTGACGTGACTGAGCTTTCCACCGGCGATGCCGAGCGCATCGTCACCGATATGCGCGAGGCCCTGGCCGATCCGGTCTTTGCCGAACTGGCCCCGCCGCTGGCCGATCTGCGGCTGGCGGCCTCGAACGCGCCGGCGCTGGCACGGGCCTTCCTGCACCTGCACCGCGCCTATCGCCACAGCCATGAACGCCTCGCCTCGCTCGACGAGGCGCTGGACCGCGACGAGGCGACGCTGCGCCCCTCGGCCTGGGAGGAAGTGCGCGACTTCTTCCATTATTGCGACAACTACCTCGACGCGGTGGACCGCGCCGCCGAACATTTCGCCGGTCCGCCCGGCAGCGACGTGATCGAACGCGCCCGCGATGCGCTGGCCGGACACAGCATCCTTCTGGAATTCGCCGACCGCGAACGCCTGCGTGCGTTCGATCCGGCGGCAAAGATCCTGACCATCTCGACGCGGGCCGAACGGCCGACCCAGCGCTTCCAGATCCTGCACCAGGTGGCGCTGCTCGCGCACGGCCGGCTGATCGACGCCACGCTTGATCTCGCGCGCTTCCAGTCGAACGAGGCGCGCGCCATCGCCCGTATCGGCATCGCCAATTATTTCGCCGGGGCTGCACTCTTGCCCTATGGCCGGTTTCTGCAGGCCGCGCGCGAAACCGGTCACGATCTGGAACGGCTGGCCGATCTGTTCGGCGCCTCGATCGAGCAGGTCGCCCACCGCCTGTCAACGATGCAACGCTCCGGTAACAAGGGCATCCCGTTCTTTTTCGTCCGCGTCGACCAGGCCGGTACCATCACCAAACGCCATTCGGCCACCCGGTTGCAATTCGCCCGCTATGGCGGCGCCTGCCCCTTGTGGAACGTGCATCGCGCCTTTGAAACACCCGGGCGCTTCCTGCGGCAACTGGCCGAAACCCCCGATGGCGTGCGCTATTTCTGCCTTGCGCGGGATGTGTCGAAACCCGGCGGCTCATTCCTGGCGCCAGTGCGGCGCTATGCTATCGGGCTGGGTTGCGAAATCGCCCATGCCGGCGCGCTGGTCTATACCGACGACATGGATCTCGGACGCCCGCAAGCCTTCGAGCCGATCGGAATATCCTGCCGGATCTGCGAACGGCGTGACTGCCACCAACGTTCGGTGCCGCCGCTCGAAAGCGGGCTGCGAGTCGACCCCGACAACCGCGGCCTGCTGCCCTATGTGATCGAAGATTGAGAGGCGCCGATTCGCCGTCGGCGCCACACCCTGCCTCTTCACTGTGAAGGAAATATCCTCGGGGGTCCGGGGGCAGACAGCCCCCGGTTCTGCCTCGGGCCGATCAGAGCCCGGCCACCGGCCCCGGCGCGCCTCAAAACCTTGGCGCGTGGTGCAGGATGACCGGGATCACCAGCTCTTCCTCGTCGATCAGGTGGCGGTCGAGAAACTGCGCGAATCTCTCCAATCGTGCCTCGACGCGCCCTGCCTCGTCATGCCCGTCGCCCTGTGTGATCGCCTGCAGCATGGCGTTGGTATCGTCGGCCATGGCCTGCAAATGCCCGTCCAGCGCGTGGTGATCGGCATCGAGCAGCTCGAACCCGGGCTCAAGCCGCTTCTCCAGTCCGGCGAGCGTGGGGAAATAGTGCATGTCCTCGACCTGGTGGTGCCCGTGCAACTCGTTCAGCAGCCCGCCGGTCAGCCGGACCGTGTCGCGGGCAAAACCCCGGGCGTCGCGATTGCCGTCGAGGAATTGCTGCGTCTCGCCGGTGACGCGCTCGAGGATGCGCCGGAACATCATGTGCCGTTCCAGCCAGAACCGGGTGAGCGCGTCGAAGTTGCGGTGGCTTTCCCAGATGTCGCGCGGATACTGCCTGACCAGCACGCGCAGGGCCTCGGGCAGGCCGCTGCGGGTTTCCAGCTTGTCCAAGGGTGCCTCCCTATCGCCGGGCCGGGCGCCAGCCTGCGGCGCGGGCTTCCTCCTCGCTGCAGAACCAGCGTTTTCCCGGCGCATTCATGTTTACGCGGTCATAATCACGCTGTCCGGGCACATGGTAGATCCGTCCGCCCGCCGAGACATTGCCTTTTATCACACAGTCGCCTTCGCGTGGCTGCACAGAAGTGGCGGGAAGGAATGGCGCGGGCGAGGGCGCGGCGCGCTCCGCGCAAAAGCCCGCGCGCGGGTTGACGGGGCCGGCGAAGATGCCTGCGGCGGCAAAGGCCGCCTCCTTTTCGGCGTCGATATAGCTCAGCGAATGCGGATGTTCGAGCGCGTAGCGCGGGCAGGCTTGCACCACTCCCGCCGCGATCAGATCGAGCGCGATGTCGCGCCCCTGGTGAAAGCATTGCGCCACGACGCGGCCATGGGTGCGCTCGCCCAGGTCGCGGCATTCCAGCACCTCGCCCTGGTAGCGCCGCTCGGTTTCATACTGTGCCCAGAGCCCGCAGGCCCAGTCGGCGCCATTCGCCTTTGCGCAGCGCTCGGCCCGCTCGGGTGCGTCGATTCCGTGGATGCGGATGCGGGTGGCGCCCAGGTCGATCGTGTCACCGTCAATCACATGGGCAGGGCCGCGCAGAATTTCGGCCCCGGCCGGATGGGCCCCGGGCACCACAACCAAAAGTATGGCAGTAAGTATGAACCGCAACATGCAGTGGATATAGCAGGGGGCGCCGGGGCCGGCCAAGTGCTATTCTTCACGAATTGTTAATCTGCAAACTGCCGGTGGCGCGCGCCTTGTCGGTGGGGGCCTTCGGCGAGGATATTTTTGTCACAGTGAAGGAACCTTGCGGCAGGCGCGGGCTGGCGGGCTGAGCGCTCAGCGTTGGCGGGCCTGCCAGTTTGGGTTGATCCACGGCGCGCGGTCAATCGGCGCAAGCGGCGCGCGGCCCAGGATGTGATCGGCCATCTTTTCGGCGGTCATGATGGTGGGGGCGTTGAGATTGCCATTGGTGATACGTGGAAAGACCGAGCTGTCGACGACGCGCAGGTGCTCGACACCGATCACGCGGCCTTCGGGATCGACCACGGCCTCGCGGTCGTCGGGGCGGCCCATCCGCGCCGTGCCGCAGGGGTGATAGGCGCTTTCGGCGTGGTCGCGGATGAAGGCGTCGAGCTGGTCGTCTGATTGCAGGGCGGGGCCGGGTTGCAGCTCGGCGCGCAGCCAGGGGGCGAAGGCGGGCCGGGACATGATCTCGCGGGTGAGGCGGATGCAGGCGCGGAACTCTGCCCGGTCGTCGGGGTGGCTCATATAGTTGAAGCGGATGCGCGGCGGCGCCAGCGGGTCGGGCGAGGCCAGGCGCACATGGCCGCGGCTTTTCGAGCGCATCGGCCCGACATGGGCCTGGAACCCGTGCCCCTCGGCCACGGCGCGCCCGTCATAGCGCACCGCGATGGGCAGGAAGTGATACTGGATATCGGGGTATTCGATGCCGGCGCGCGAGCGGATGAAGGCGCAGGCTTCGAACTGGTTCGAGGCGCCGGGGCCGCTGCGGGTAAGCAGCCAGCGCGCGCCGACATAGGCCTTTCCCAGCAGGTTCCAGTAACGGTAGAGCGTGATCGGCTTGCGCGCGGCGTATTGCAGGTAAAGTTCAAGGTGGTCTTGCAGATTGGCGCCGACGCCGGGGCGGTCGGCCAGCACCGTGATCCCGTGTGCGGCCAGCTGCGCGCCGGGGCCGATCCCCGAGAGCATAAGCAGCTTGGGCGTGTTGATGGGCGAGGCGGCCAGCACCACCTCGCGGCGCGCGCGCAGGATGCGAGGTTGCGCGCCGGGGCGGCGGGACATCTCAATGCCGGTGGCGCGGCCTTGGTCGAAGAGAACGCGCAGCACCTGGCCGCGGATAAGTTGGCAATTGCCGCTGCGCAGGGCCGGTTTCAGATAGGCCGAGGCCGCCGACCAGCGCCGCCCGCGCCAGATCGTGGCCTCCATCGCGCCGAAGCCTTCCTGCTGGTGGCCGTTATAGTCGCGCGTGACCGGGTAGCCGGCTTGCCGCCCGGCCTTGATGAAGGCGTCGAAGAGCGGGTTCTCGCGCCTGCCCCGCGTGACGTGCAGCGGGCCGCCCCGCCCGCGCCAGGCGGCATCCTCTGGGCATGGGTGCGCGCCCTCGATCCCGGTGGGGCTGCTCGCGGCATCGCCGTGCCAGTTTTCCAGCCGCTGGAAATAGGGCAGCACATCGGCGTGGCTCCAGCCGGTGGCGCCGGTCTCGGCCCAATGATCGAAATCGCGGGCATGGCCACGCACATAGACCATCCCGTTGATCGAGGACGAGCCACCCACAACCCGCCCGCGCGGGCAGGCCAGCACCCGGTTGCCCAGGCCTGGCTCCGGTTCGGTGGCAAAGCCCCAGTCATAACGGCCCATGCGCATCGGGTAGGACAGCGCGCCGGGCATCTGGATGAACGGCCCGGCATCGCTGCCGCCGGCCTCGACCACCAGCACGCTGGCCCCGGCCTCGGCCAGGCGGCAGGCCACCACCGACCCGGCAGAGCCCGCCCCGACGATGATGAAATCGGCCTCCATCACAGCGCCTTGTGAATTGGCGTCGGGCGACCCGCGCCGACACGAAACCGCGCGCCGCGCAGGCGGCGCGCCCGGCCCAACGGGATGTGCCCCGCCGGGGCGGGGCAAAGACGGGCGGGAGCGCCCTGCAGCTCAATACGGTGCATCGACAGGCCCCATGCCGACATAGACGCTTTTGATGCGGGTGTAGTGCTCTAGCGCCGCGTGCCCGTTCTCGCGCCCCACGCCGGACATCTTGACGCCGCCGAAGGGCATCTCGAGCGGTGTCAGGTTGTAGGCGTTGATCCAGCAGGTGCCCGCTTGCAGGCCGGCGGCCATGCGATGGGCGCGCGTCAGGTCCCGGGTGAACACGCCGGCCGACAGCCCGTAGGGCGTGGCGTTGGCGCGGGCGAGCACTTCATCCTCGCTATCGAAATCGAGGACCGCCATCACCGGACCGAAGACTTCCTCGCGGGCGATTTCCATGTCATCGGTCACATCGGCAAAGATCGTGGGTTCGACAAAGCACCCCGTGGTGCCGTGGCGCGCGCCGCCGGTGACAAGCCGCGCGCCCTCGGCGCGGGCAGCCTCAATGTGGCGCAGCACTTTCTCCATCTGTGCGGCACTCGCCAGCGGGCCCATCTGGGTTTCGGGATCGAGCGGATCGCCCAGCCGGATGGCGCGGGTGCGCTCGGCCAGCCGGGCAAGGAACGCGTCGCGCAGGGGGCGTTGCACGAACACCCGCGTGCCGTTCGAGCAGACCTGCCCCGCCGAGTAGAAATTGCCCAGGATCGCCCCGCTTACCGCGTCTTCCAGATCGGCATCGTCAAAGACAATCAGGGGTGACTTGCCGCCCAGTTCCATCGTCACGGCGCGGATGCCTTGCGCGGCGGCGGCATAAACCTTCTGCCCCGTCGGCACCGATCCGGTCAGCGAGAGTTTTGCCACGCGGGCATCGGTTGCCAGGGCAGCCCCCACCGTGCCTGCACCTTGCAGCACGTTGAACAGCCCCGCCGGCAGCCCGGCCTCGGTCAGGATCCCGGCCAGTTTCAGCGCCGAAAGCGGCGTGAGGTCGGAGGGTTTGAACACCATGGCATTGCCGAAGGCCAGCGCAGGCGCGGCCTTCCAGCAGGCGATCTGCATCGGGTAGTTCCAGGCGCCGATGCCTGCGCAGACGCCGTGCGGCTCGCGCAATGTATAGGCAAAATCGCGCCCTTGCGGGATCGTCTGGCCCGCCACCGTCGGCGCGAAGCCCGCGAAATATTCCAGCGCGTCGGCGCCGCTTGCGGCATCGGCCACCAGGGTTTCCTGGATCGGCTTGCCGGTATCGAGCGTTTCCAGCACCGAAAGTTCGTGATTGCGTTCGCGGATCAGCGCGGCGGCACGCGCCAGAATCCGCCCGCGTTCAACCGGGCGCAGCGCGGCCCAGTCGGCCTGCGCGCGACTTGCGGCATCGAGCGCGCGGTCGATCAGCGCCGGGGTGGCGGCATGGACAACGGCGATCACCTCGCCATTGGCGGGGTGGATCACCTCAATCCGCTCGCCTGCGGTGTCTTCGGCGGGGGCGCCGTCGATATAGTGGCTGGCTTCGGGTTGTGCCTGCATCGGTGTGGTATCCCTGATGTGTCAGTTACCGCTTGTTTCGGCTACCATGCCGTGGCGGGCGAGCATCGCGTCGAGATGCGCCTCGACCATGGCGGCGGCGGTCGCACCGTCAGGCTCGCCCGCGCTGAGGGCTTCACGGATATAGGCGCCGTCGATCAGCGCGGCGATGCCGCGCGCGATCTCGGGCACGGCGGCCGGCCGGGCCAGCGGGCGCAGCGCGTGGCAGAGGTTGGAATGCAGCCTGCGCTGATAGATTCCCAGCAGCCGCCTTGCCTCGGGTACCGTCTGGGCCAGCACGTAGAAGTTCAGCCAGGCGCTGATCGCCTCGCGCCGGAAGCTCGCCGTGCCGAAGCTGGCGCGTATGATTGCCAGCACCCGCCCGCGCGGCCCTTCGGCGGCGGATAGCGCACCGCGCACCTCGGCGGCGTAAAGCGCCAGAATGTGGCGCATTGCTGCAAGAAAGATCGCCTCTTTCCCGCCGAAATAGTGATGCGCCAGCGCCGATGACATGCCCGCCCGGCGCGCGATCTGCGCCACCGTGACGTCAAGCGAGCCTGCCGCGCCGATCTCGTCTATGGTCGCTTTTACCAGTGCGGCCCTTCGTATAGGCTGCATTCCGAGCTTGGGCATGCGCGTTCCCGCGAAAAAACCTCTTGAATGCCACAGCTAACCGGATGTTTATTGACTCGTCAATCAAGAAAACAGGGAGACGGAAATGACCCTCAAGACCACGCTACTTGCCGCCACTGCCGCCACGGCCCTTGCCGGGCAGGCGGCCGCCGATTGCGGCACCGTGACATTCTCGGATGTCGGCTGGACCGACATCACCGCCACCACCGCCGTGGCGACCACGATTCTGGATGCGCTGGGCTATGACACGCGCACATTGGTGCTTTCGGTGCCTGTGACCTACACTTCGCTGGCCTCGGGCGATGTGGACGTGTTTCTGGGCAACTGGATGCCCACCATGGAGGCCGACATCGCCCCCTACCGCGAGGCCGGCACCGTGGACACGGTGCGCACCAACCTGACGGGCGCGAAATACACCCTGGCCACCAATGCCGCCGGCGCCGGGCTGGGGATCGGTAACTTTGCCGATATCGCCGGTCAAGCCGAGGCGCTGGACAGCCGCATCTACGGCATCGAGCCGGGCAATGACGGCAATCGGCTGATCCTCGACATGATCGAGGCCGATGCCTTCGGGCTGGGCGGGTTCGACCTGATGGAAAGCTCGGAACAGGGGATGCTGGCGCAGGTCCAGCGCGCCAGCGACCGGGACGAGGCGATCATCTTCCTGGGGTGGGAGCCGCACCCGATGAACGCCAATTTCGACCTGACCTATCTGGAAGGCGGCGATGACTGGTTCGGCCCCGACCTGGGCGGCGCCACGGTGCACACCAACACCCGCGCCGGATATGTCGAGGAATGCCCCAATGTCGGGCAATTCCTGCAAAACCTCGCCTTCACGCTGGAGCTGGAGAACGAGATCATGGGCATGATCCTCAACGAGGAAATGGCCCCCGAGGACGCTGCGCGCGCCTGGCTGGCCGACAACCCCGAGGTTCTGGCCCCCTGGCTTGACGGCGTGACCACGATCGACGGCGCCGACGCGCTCGATGCGGTCAGTGCTGCGCTGAACTGAGCGGCGAGTCGAGGACAGGGGCGCGTTGCCTGATCTGCCGACCGGCCGCACGTGGGGGGCGGGGCCGCTTGGCCCCGCCCCTGACACGGCAGCCACAGCCATAGCCGCCCCGGCAACTTGGGCGCTGTCGCCTGCCCCGCCACCCGGCATCATCGGCGTAGAGCATTCCCGAGCGCCATCAGCCCTGCCCCGACGGAGGCCCCACCAGCACAGGACACCGGCATGCTTGACTGGATAACCGCAAACAAGATCCCCGTGGGCGCCACGGCGCGCGATGTCTTCAGTTGGCTGCAGGCGAATGGCCGCTGGTTCTTTGACGGGCTGGAAGGCGCCATGCGGGGGCTGGTCGATGCCATCCTCTGGGCCTTGCAGACCCCGCACCCGATGGCTGTGGTCGGCGCTTTCGTGGCGCTGACATGGGTGATCCAGCGATCATGGAAACCCTGCCTCGTGGTGGCGCTGGCCTTTCTCTTCATCCTCAACCAGGGGTACTGGCGCGCCACCACCGAAAGCCTGACACTGGTGCTTTCGGCCTGCGTGGTCTGCATGGGCATTGGCGTGCCCATCGGCATCGCGGCCGCGCACCGGCCCCGACTTTATGCGTGGATGAGGCCGGTGCTCGACCTGATGCAGACGCTGCCGGCCTTCGTCTACCTGATCCCGGCCATCGTGTTCTTCGGGATCGGGATGGTGCCGGGGCTGATCGCGACGGTGATCTTCGTTCTGCCCGCCCCGATCCGGCTGACGCATCTGGGGATATCCTCGACGCCGCAGCCGTTGCTGGAGGCGGCGCGGGCCTTCGGGGCCACCAATCGCCAGACCCTGTGGAAGGTGGAGCTTCCTTATGCGCTGCCGCAGATCATGGCGGGGCTCAACCAGACGATCATGCTGTCGTTGTCGATGGTGGTGATTGCTGCGCTGGTGGGGGCTGCGGGGCTTGGCGTGCCGGTGGTGCGCGCGCTCAACTCGGTCAATACTTCGCTGGGGTTCGAATCCGGCGTCGTGATCGTGGTGGTGGCCATCCTGCTTGACCGGATGCTGCGCGTGGAGGGCAAGCGATGACAACGGCCGTCGAGTTCGACCGCGTCTCGATCGTATTCGGCGACCGCCCGCAAAAGGCGCTGCCCCTGATGGACGCGGGGCAAAGCCGTGCCGAGATACAGAAAACCACCGGCCAGGTGCTGGGCGTGCATGATTGCAGCCTGACCGTGGACGCAGGCGAGATCGTGGTGTTGATGGGGCTGTCGGGCTCGGGCAAATCGACGCTGCTGCGCGCGGTCAACGGGCTGAATCCGGTGACGCGCGGCGATGTGCGCGTGCATGATGGCGACTGGTCCTGCACCTTGAGCAGTGCCAGCGCCGCCGAGCTGCTGCACCTGCGGCGGGAATGTATCGCCATGGTGTTCCAGCAATTCGCCCTGCTGCCCTGGCGCACCGTGCGCGAAAACGTGGGGCTGGGGCTGGAACTGTCCGGAATGCGCGCCCGCGCCCGGCGCGAACGCGTCGATGCCCAGCTTGAGATGGTGGGCCTTGCCGATTGGGCCGAACGCCGCGTGGGCGAGCTTTCGGGCGGGATGCAGCAGCGCGTGGGGCTGGCGCGCGCCTTCGCGACCGACGCCCCCATTCTGCTGATGGACGAGCCCTTCTCCGCGCTCGACCCGCTGATCCGAACCCGGCTGCAGGATGAGTTGCTGGAGTTGCAGGAGCGGTTGCGGCGCACGATCATCTTTGTCAGCCACGATCTGGACGAGGCCTTCAAGATCGGCAATCGCATCGCCATCATGGAGGGCGGGCGGATCATCCAGTGCGGCACCCCGCGCGAGATATTCTCGGCCCCCGCGAATGATTACGTCGCGGATTTCGTAGGCAATATGAACCCGCTGGGCGTGCTGACCGCGCGGGACGCGATGATCCCGCCGGGTGACGGCCCTTCGCAGGAGGGGGCCGCGGCGCCCGTCAGCGCGGCAACCCCGGTGCGCGAGATCATCGCCCGCATGGCCCATGACGACACGCCCGTGCCGGTGGCCGATGGTGGGCAACTCATTGGCGTGATCACCCGTGACAGCCTGCTTTCCCGCCTGACCGACCCACGCGGCTGAACGCGGCGGCGAACCGGTCCGCCGCCGCGGGACAGGGCAGGGCACCCTCTGCGAAGGGGCCACATCTAGTATGCGGCCTTGAAAAATCAACCATCAGATGTATTCTTTTCCTTGCCTGCCTAAAAAACAGGCGTAAGCTGGCCCTGCGCCGGATCGGACGGCGTGGCCTGGCGAGATCGCCGGGAAATCGAGGGAGGGTGCTCAATGTTACGCGCTTTGTCACGGCCTGCCGTGAAACTGATGGATCGCTACCTGCCCGATCCTTTCGTCTTCGTTCTCGTGCTCACGCTGATCGCCGCCGCGGCGGCCATCCTGTTCGAGGGCAACAGCCCGCAACAGGTCATGCGGCAATGGGGCGATGGCTTCTGGGGGCTGCTGACCTTTTCGATGCAGATGTTGCTCGTGCTGGTGACGGGCTTCATCCTGGCCAGTTCGCCACCGGTCAAGAAATTCCTGCAAAATCTTGCCGGATTTGCCAAATCGCCCGGCGGCGCGATTGTGCTCGTGACGGTTGTCTCGCTGGCGGCAAGCTGGATCAACTGGGGCTTCGGGCTGGTTGTCGGGGCGCTTTTTGCCAAGGAACTAGCGCGGCAGATCCGGGTTGATTATCGGCTGCTGATCGCCTCGGCCTATTCGGGCTTTGTCGTCTGGCACGGCGGGCTTGCCGGGTCGATCCCGCTGGTGATTGCGACCGAGGGGCATTTCGCCGAAGCCACCATCGGCGTGATCGGCACAGGGCAGACGATCTTCTCGGGTTTCAACCTGCTGCTTGTCGCCATACTGTTCGTGGTGGTCCCGCTGACCAACCGCTATATGGTGCCGCCCGAGGAAGACAGCGTCTATGTCGATCCCGCGCAGCTTGGCCCCGAGGAAACCGATCGCAAGCTGGTCGCCACGCGCCCGGCCGAACATCTGGAAAACAGCCGTATCCTGATGTGGCTGGTGGGGGTGCCCGGCCTGCTCTATCTGGCCGATTACTTCCTGTTGCAGGGTGGGTCGCTCAACCTCAACATCGTCAACTTCATCTTCCTGATGGTGGCGGTGGTGCTACATGGTACGGCGCGACATCTCCTCGATGCGCTGCAGGAAGGGATCAAGGGCGGCGCCGGCATCGTCATCCAGTTTCCCTTCTATGCGGGGATCATGGCGATCATGGTTCAGTCGGGCCTGGCACAGAGCATGTCGGAATGGTTCGTGTCCATCTCGACGGCGGCGACCTTGCCTTTCTGGACCTTCATCGCGGCCGGGATCGTCAACATCTTCGTGCCTTCGGGCGGCGGGCAATGGGCGGTGCAGGCCCCCGTCATGCTGCCCGCGGCCGAGGCGCTGGGCGCCGATGTCGCGCGGGTGGCGATGGCGGTGGCCTGGGGTGACGCCTGGACCAACCTGCTTCAGCCCTTCTGGGCGCTGCCGATGCTGGGTATCGCCGGGCTGAAGGCCAAGGACATCATGGGCTATTGCCTGATCCACCTCGTCATCACCGGCGTCATCATCGGCACGCTGCTGACGGTGATGTAGCGCGAGGAAGACCAGGATTCGAAAAGCGAAAGGGGCGCCGGGGAAATCCGGCGCCCCTTGTTTTCGGCTTCGGCAGCCCATGTCGCAGGGCGATGCGGCCCAGGCGAGGTCAGGTCAACCGGGGCCCTGGCAGGGCCTTTGCCCGTCAGAACGCGCGCCGAATCCGCAATGACAGGCTGTCGGCGCCGGGGTTGATACGGCCACGGCTGGCGTTGGACACATGCGACAGGGCCAGCGAAACCCGCGTGTCAGGCGTGAGCCTGTAGCCCACGCCGATCAGGCTGCGGAACTCCAAGGCCTTGCCCAGATCAAAGCGTTCGTTGCTGGCGCGGTAATAGCCCGGCATCAGACTGGCCTCGAAAAACCAGGGCGAAGCCCCTTCGCCCAGGGCCGAAAGCCCGACGCCCACCCAGGCATTTCCCTTGGTGTCGATCGTGCCCGCGGCAGCAAACCCGAGCGCAAGCGGGCCGAGGTGCCAATAGGGCCGCCCGTGCACTTCGAGATTCAGCCCCGCTGTCGTGCTGGCGCGGGAACTGCCGAAATCGGTCACCTTGACCCCCAGCACCCAATCCGCGGCAGCCGCGGGCAGGGCTGTTGTCGCAGCAAGGGCAAGCCCCGCAACGATCGAATTGCGGGCCCGTGCCCAAATGTCGGTTTTCATGAAGTCCCAAACCTCCGGAAAAGCGGCGGGGAGTGTCCCCGTTGCCGGCAAGAATACGCAACTTTGACCAGTTGAACCGGATTTGTCAAAACCCCGTGAGCAGCCGCGATCCACAAGACATGTCCGAAACCGGAAATTCCGAAGCGGCAGGCGACGCAGCCAACTTCAGAGTTCGGCCATCACCTCGTCGGAGATTTCGAAATTCGCCGTGACCTTCTGCACGTCGTCGTCATCTTCCAGCGCCTCGATCAGGCGCATGAGCTTTTGCGCCCCTTCCAGGTCAAGCTCTGTCGTGGTGCCAGGTTTCCAGACCAGCCGGGTGGCCTCCGACTCGCCCAATTCGGCCTCGAGCGCGTTGCTGACCGCGGCCAGATCAGTATCGGCGCACCAGACGACGTGCTCCTCCTCGCCGCTTTCCACGTCTTCGGCGCCGGCCTCGATGGCGGCCATCATGATCGTGTCGGCATCGCCTGCTGTTGCAGGGTAGATCACCTGCCCCTTGCGCTCGAACATGAAGGCGACCGAGCCGGTCTCGCCCAGGTTGCCGCCATGCTTGGTGAAGGTCGAGCGCACGTTCGATGCCGTGCGGTTGCGGTTGTCGGTCATCGCCTCGACGATCACCGCGACCCCGCCGGGGCCGTAGCCCTCATAGCGGATTTCCTCATAGGTGTCGGCATCGCCGCCCTGGCTTTTCTTGATCGCGCGTTCAATCACGTCCTTGGGGACGGAGTTCGACTTGGCCTCTTTCACCGCCAGGCGCAGGCGCGGGTTCTTGTCGGGGTCAGGGTCGCCCATCTTGGCGGCGACGGTGATTTCCTTGGACAGCTTGGAAAAGAGTTTGGACCGGGCAGCATCCTGACGGCCCTTGCGATGCTGGATGTTCGCCCATTTGGAATGGCCTGCCATGACCTCGCTCCAGTGATTGCGGTTGCGAAAGCCTATATGTCAGGCCGCGCCCGGCCTGCAAGCCCGTGCGGCGTGGGGGCTGTGCCGTTCAATCGTCGATGGTGGCGAAATAGCTGGCAAGTGCGGCGATCTGCTCGTCATCGAGCCGGCGCGCCACCGATTGCATCACGTCATGCGGGCGCAGGCCCTGCCGATAGGCGTGCATGGCGACCACGAAACGTTCCTCGGGCCAGTTGGTGATCGAGGGGATGCCCTGCGCCGCGCCGCCGCGCTGGTGGCAGGTGGTGCATTCGCTGGCAAGGAACTGGCCATATTCGCGGTCGCCCTCGATGGCGAGTACCTCCTCGGGCAGGTCCGGCTCGACCCGGCGGGCGGTCGGGGGCGCCCCGGGAATATCCGAGGGCGCATCCGAATAGACCCGCAGGAAGGCGATCAGGTCGGCGCGATCCTCGGCACCGGGCAGGCCCGGATAGGCCATTCGGGTGCCCGAAACCAGCGAATAGGGGTTCTCGATATAGGCGTCGAGCGTGCGGATATCCCAGCGCAGCCCGTCTCGCCCCATCCGCGCGATCGAGTCCGAATAGGCAAAGCCTTCAAGGCTGCCGGCACGCCGCCCGAAGACGCGGTTCAGATGCGGGCCTATGTCGTGCTCGGCTCCCGCGCCGATCTGGTGGCAGGCGGCGCATTCGGCCTGCCAAAGGGCGGCGCCATGGTCTTCATCGCCAAGCGGGACAGCTGTTTGCGCCGCGGCCTGCCCCGTCAGGGCGGTCAGTGATACTGCCGCGGCAATTGCCGTCTGTGCGATCCAGCCATGCGCCATGCGTCCCTCCTTTCCGGTTGCAAGCCCGGGTGCAAGCCCGGCCCGTTGCTTGTGCAAAACATATATTCACGCCGGATCATTTGCCATGCCTCAACGGTAAAACACCGCGTGGCGGCGCGCTTTCAGAAATCGACGCTGCCGATCAGCAGATCGACCAGTGCGCTGCCGGGTTGGGCCAGCGCATCGATCACGTCGAAATGGTGCCGCGCCTGCGCCACCGTCACCGGCACGCCCCAGGCCGCGCCCAGCCACCGTGCCTGATCGAGAAAGGCGGGCCGCTCGTCGCCGCCGACCCACACATGCGCGGCGACATGGCCGAGGGGGCGGCAGTTGACCGGGCTTTCGGCTTCGGCCTCGGCCGCATCGAGGCGCAGATCGTCGTTCATCGCGGTTTGCATCAGCGGGCGCAGGTCGGCCAACGGCGAGATCGGCACAACCCGGTGCAACCGGGCCGCCAGCGGCTCGGTCAGCACGCCCTGGCAGGCCAGTCGGGCGCAAAGATGCCCGCCCGCCGAGTGGCCCGTGCCCACGATCGGCAGACCGGGCCATTCGCCTGCGAGAGCCTCCAGCGCGACCACCATCTCAGAAGTGATTTCACTTATCCGGGCCTGCGGCGCCAGCGTGTAGGAGGGCATCGCCACCGCCCAGCCCTGCGCCACCGGGCCAGCCGCCAGATGCGACCAGTCCTCGCGCCCGAAGGCGCGCCAGAAGCCGCCGTGAATGAACAGCACCAGCCCCTCCGGGCGGGTTTCGGGCAGAAAGAGGTCGAGCTTCTGCCGCGGGCCGGGGCCATAGGGCAGATCCAGCCGCGCCCGCGCGCCCAGCGCCGCGCGAAACGCGGCGGCGTCGGCCTTCCAGCGCGGGGGGAAGTGTTCCGCCCCCGCGATGAAGGGCGCGTTGGCATAGGCGGTATCCATATCCATGGGCAATGTCCGCTGTGCTGGAAGGCATCGAGGCGCAGCCAAGAAAACCTGATCCCGCCGCGGCCGGCAACCCTGCCGCGCCGGGTGTAACCTTCTGTCTTGTCGCAATTTCGAACCGAAAAAGTCTATCAACTCTTTCTGAAATTGCTTTATCCGCCGCGCTGCCCCGAAAACTGCGCCTGCCAGGCTTCGCGCTGCTCGTCGGTGATCTTGGCAAACAGCACATCGGGCACGGTGAAGGCATGGCCGGGGGGCAGCGCCTGAAGGGCGTCGCCGGCCGCACCCGGCCAGGCCCAGTCATCGCAGCCAAGCGCCTGCATCATGCGCGCGCTGGCATCGGGGATGAACGGCTGCGAGATGATCGCGTAAAGCCGGATCAGGTTGAGCGCGAGGCGGATCTGCATGGCCGCTGTCTCGGGCGCGGTCTTGAAGCTGGCCCAGGGCGCGGCCTCCTGCAGGTATTCGTTGCCCAGCACCCAGAGCGCGCGCAAGTCCTGTGCCGAACGGCGCACCATCATCCCGTCCATGACCGTCTGGTAACTGTCCAGGCCCTGTGTGAGATCCTCGATCAACTGCGTTTCACGCGCGCCCCATTCCCCGCCTTCAGGCACGACCTCGCCGAATTTGGAGCGGCAGAACTTGGTCACGCGGCTGACGAAATTGCCCAGCACATCGGCCAGATCCTTGTTCACGCTGGTCTGGAAATTCTCCCAGGTGAATTCGCTGTCGGAGTTCTCGGGGGCGTGGCTCAGCAGCCACCAGCGCCAGTAATCGGCGGGCAGGATCTCCAGCGCCTGATCCATGAAGACGCCGCGGCCCTGACTGGTCGAGAACTGCCCGCCATCGTAGTTGAGGTAGTTGAAGCTCTTGATGTAATCCACCAGTTTCCACGGCTCGGCCGAGCCCATCAGCGTGGCGGGGAAGGACAGCGTGTGGAAGGGGACGTTGTCCTTGCCCATGAACTGGACATAGCGCACGTCATCGGCGCCCTCGTCGGTGCGCCACCAGCGCCGCCAGGCGGCCTCGTCATGGCCCAGGGCGTCGGCCCATTCGGCGGTGGCGGCGATGTATTCGATGGGCGCGTCGAACCAGACGTAGAAGACCTTGCCCTCCATGCCGCTCCACGGGGCGCCGTCGAACTGCACCGGCACGCCCCAGTCCAGGTCGCGGGTGATGCCGCGATCTTGCAGCCCATCTCCGTCATGCAGCCATTTCTTCGCGATCGAGGTGGTCAGCACCGGCCAGCCTTTCTGCGAGTCGATCCAGCGGTCGAGCCGGTCGCGCAGTTTCGACTGGCGCAGGTAAAGGTGGCGGGTTTCGCGCACTTCCAGGTCGGTCGCGCCGGAAATGGCGCTGCGCGGATTTATCAGATCGGTCGGGTCGAGCTGCTTGGTGCATTCCTCGCACTGGTCGCCGCGCGCGCGTTCATAGCCGCAATTGGGGCAGGTGCCTTCGATGTAGCGGTCGGGCAGGAAACGGCCGTCGCCGGGGGAATAGACCTGCTTTTCACGCACCTCCTCGATCAGCCCGGCGTCATACAGTTTAACGGCCAGATGCTGGGTCAGGGCCTGGTTGCGCATACTGGACGAGCGCCCGAAATGATCGAAGCTCAGCCCGAATCCGCGCGCCAGCGCGGCCTGGGTTTCATGCATCTCGGCGCAGTATTCGGCGACCGGCCGGTCGGCCTTGGCGGCGGCAAGTTCGGCGGGGGTGCCGTGTTCGTCGGTGGCGCAGATGAACATCACCTCATGGCCCCGTGCGCGGCAGTAGCGTGCATAAAGATCGGCGGGCAACTGGCTGCCCACGAGATTGCCCAGATGCTTGATCCCGTTGATATAGGGCAGCGCCGAGGTGATCAGAATTCTTGCCATGCTGCTTTCTTGCTCTTCGCTGGGTGCAGGTCTTGCGCCCGTTTAACGCAGGCGGCGGGCGAGGGCCAGCAGCGATGCGGGGGTGGCCTGCGCTCACATCGGCGTGGGACGTGGTGGTGCGGCCTTGCCCGTGCGGCGCGGTCACGCGACAAGGCGCGGCAGGCAAAAGAACAGGGGCAAGGCAATGGACGCAGTGGCGCTGGGACCTTTGGTTTTTCCGATCGACCGCTTTGCGGTGATCGCCGGGGCGGCAGCGTTCCTGACCGCGGTCTGGTGGGCGGGGCGGCGCGGGGCGGATGCGCGGCTGCAGCTCTGGTCGGGGCAGGTGCTGCTTTGGGGGTTCATCGCGGCGCGGCTGGGCCATGTCGGGCGGCATTGGGACAGTTTCGCCGCCGAACCCTGGCGCGCGGCCTTCTTCTGGCAGGGCGGTTTCTGGGCGCCGGCGGGGGTCGCGGCAGCGGGGGCGATCACCGCGTTTGCGCTGTGGCGCGTGCCGGGGATGACGCGGGCGGCGCTGGTGACGGCGGCGCTTGGGCTGGTGGTCTGGCAAGGCGTCTGGGGGCTGCGCACGCCACTTCCCGAGGTCGGCCCGCCCGTGCAGGCGCTGGCCACGCTTGATGGTGGCGAGATCGACCTGTCACTGCGCGAGGGGCGGCCGATGGTGATCAACCTGTGGGCGACATGGTGTGCGCCCTGCCGCCGCGAAATGCCGATGATGGCTGAGGTGGCGGCAGGGCATCCGGGGGTGGATTTCGTCTTTGCCAATCAGCGCGAGGGGGCCGGCCCGGTGCGTCGCTTCCTGGCTGATGAGGCGCTGGATCTGCCCATCGTGGTGCTTGACACAGGCGGGGCGCTGGCGCGGCATTATTCGGTGCTGGGGCTGCCTGCGACCTTGTTCGTCGATGCGGGCGGGCGGGTGCAGGCCCGCCATATCGGCGAGATATCGCGTGAGGCCTTCGAGGCCGGGATCGCAGGGCTTGCGCCGCCGCGCTGAGCCGGGGCTCATGTGGCGCGGTCGAGCTTGGTGGACAGGTGGATCAGGCTTTCTGAGGAGCGCACCCCGGGGATCGCACCGATTTCATCAAGCAACGCATCCAGCGCAGTAGTGGTTTCGCTGGCAACCTGCAGCAGCAGGTCGAAGCGCCCGCTGGTGGTGTGGATGCGTTCGACATCGGTGCGCGCGCGCAGCCGGCCCAGCACGCCGGGCTGTGCGCGGGGTTCGATGGTCAGCAGCACCGTGGCCCTGATACGGCGGCGCTGCGCATCCTCCCCGCGGCGGATGGTGTAGCCGGTGATCTGGCCAGTGTTTTCAAGCCGTTCGATGCGCGCCTGCACGGTCGAGCGCGCGACCTTGAGCCGCCGCGCCAATGTTGCGACCGAGGTGCGCGCGTCGACCGAAAGCTGCGAAAGCAGGGCATTATCGAGTTCATCCATGGCTGACCTTTCATAATGACGAAAGTTTCGTCATTATGACGTAAAGGATTGCAGAAACAACGGTTTTGATCGGTGAAATCGTGCACCATATCCCGCATCCTTGACCCTGAGGCAATCACACCGCGAAACCGGGTCACGCAGAAGGAGCGACGTGCATGAGTTTGAGCAAGACAATCTGGGCTGATCCGCACAGCTATCTGCGGCGGACCGATTGCGATACGCCCGTGCTCTTTTTCGCACCGAACTGGCTGCAAGACAGCGCGCGGCGTTTTCTTGCCGGTTTTCCGGGCCTTGTGACCTATGCGGTCAAGGCCAACCCGGATGAAGAGGTGATCCAGAACATCGCCGCCGCCGGGGTGGCGGGGTTCGATGTGGCCTCGCCCGAGGAGATTGCACTGATCCGGCGGCTCGTGCCCGGCGCGGCGCTGCATTACAACAACCCGGTGCGCAGTGTGGCCGAGATTGCGGCTGGGGTTGCGGCGGGCGTCGCCTCGTGGTCGGTGGATTCGCAAAGCGAGCTGGACAAGCTGCTCGCGCATCTGCCTGCGGGGCCGGGCGAGATCGCCGTGCGCTTCAAGTTGCCGGTCAAGGGCGCGAGCTATGATTTCGGAGCCAAGTTCGGCACCACGCCCGAACAGGCGGCAGGGCTGCTGGCACAGGTGGCCGCGCGGGGGCTCACCCCGGCGCTGACCTTCCACCCCGGCACCCAATGCACCGACCCGCAGGCCTGGAGCGCCTATATCCGCGAGGCCGCCGCGATTGCGCGCAGTGCTGGTGTTTCGATTGCCCGGCTCAATGTCGGTGGCGGGTTTCCGGCCGATCGCGGCGATGGTGCGACCCCGGCGCTCGAGGCGATCTTTGCCTGCATCGCGGCCGAGACGCAGGCGGCCTTCGGCGCGGATGCGCCCGCGCTGATCTGCGAGCCGGGGCGCGCCATGGTGGCCGAAAGCTTCACGCTGGCGGCCCGCGTGCGCGCGGTGCGCGACGGGGCGCATGTGTTTCTCAACGATGGTGTCTATGGCGCGCTGGCCGAGACGCCGCTGGTGGGTATCCCCGGCCCGGTTTCAGTGCTTGCCTCCGATGGCACGCCACGGCGCGGGCAGATCTTGCCGCGCGTAGTGTTCGGCCCGACCTGCGACAGCGTGGATCGCCTGCCAGGAGAGGTCGGGCTGCCCGCCGATATCGCCGAGGGCGATTACGTGCTGTTTCGCGGCACCGGCGCCTACAGCACGGTGACGAACACGCGCTTCAACGGCTTCGGCGCGCTCAAGCTGGTCACCGTGATGTCGCTGGAGGCGGCGGTGGGTTGAAGCAACGCCGGAAAACGAGCCGATAGACCTTTCCGGTTCTGACTGGTGCAGTTTGAACCCTCCCGTCGCGCAAGCGACGGGAACGCGCCCGCCCGCCCCCACGGCGGGCGCGTTTCGCGCCCACCTCGGTCGGGCGCGCTCCCGTCGCACGCAAGGCTGTAGCGCCGCTGCAAGAGATTCTTCTGAAGGGGCGTTCGCGGTCGGCATAAATGCGCTGCGAACAAATCGTGCCCCCTCAGGCGACCTTTTCCAGCGTGGCCTCGGGCTGGATGCCCAGCGCGTGGCAGACATCGCGGGTCAGATGCGCCTTGTTGAGCGTGTAGAAATGCAGGTCTTCCACACCCTCGCGCAGAAGCGTATCGCACATCTCGGTTGCCAGCGCGGTGGCCAGCAGGGCACTGCGCCCGTCGCGCTCGGCCTTGGCGAAGGCATCGTCCATCCAGCCGGGAATCGAGGTGCCGCAGGCCTTGGCGAACTTGCGCACGCCGGTCCAGTTCTCGATCGGCAAGATGCCGGGGATGACGGGGCGGTCGATCCCGGCGGCGGCGCAGGCGTCGCGGAAACGCAGGAAGGTCTCGGCCTCGAAGAAGAACTGCGTGATCGCCGAATCGGCCCCGGCCTGAAACTTGCGCTTGAGCCAGGCAACATCGGCGGCGCTGTCGGCGGCCTCGGGGTGCGGCTCCGGGTAGGCGCCCACGCGCAGCTTGAAATTGCCGGTGGCGGCGAGCGCCTCGATCAGTTCGATCGAGTTTGCAAAGCCCTCCGCGTGTGGCGTGAAGCGGCCCGCGCCCTTGGGCGGATCGCCCCTGAGCGCGACAATCTCGCTGACCCCGGCTTTGGCGTAAGAGTCGGCGATTTCAAGCGTTTCCGCGCGGGAGGCATTCACGCAAGTCAGATGCGCGGCCACGTTCAGCCCGTATTGCGCGCCGATGGTGGTGACGGCCTCATGGGTCAGTTGCCGCGTCGTGCCGCCTGCACCATAGGTGACAGAGACAAAGCGCGGCTTGAGCGGGGCGAGCATACGCACCGTATCCCAAAGCCGGAAGCTTGCCTCCAGCGATTTGGGCGGGAAGAATTCGAAAGACACGCGCGGGGTGGGCATAAGGGACTCCAATCTGGGTTGCCCTCTTGTCGCATGGCGCGAATAGTGAGACAAATTCATAATATTCATCTTCAATATGAGGTGCGTTGAAGTTGTACATCGAGTTTCGCCATCTGCGCAGCATCCGCGCGATCCATCAGGCCGGCGGTCTGGCCCGCGCTGCGGAGATGCTGCACCTGACGCAATCGGCCCTGAGCCACCAGATCAAGGGGCTGGAAGAACAGGCCGGGGTTGAGTTGTTCGTGCGCCGCTCGCGCCCGTTGAAACTGTCGGCGGCGGGGATGAAACTGCTCAGGCTGGCCGAGCGCATCCTGCCCGAGGTCGAGGCGCTGGAGGAGGAATTCCGCGGGCTTATCTCGGGCAAGTCGGGGCGATTGCATATCGCCATTGAATGCCACGCCTGTTTCGAATGGCTGTTCCCGGTGCTGGAAGAATTCCGTCGCAAATGGCCCGAGGTCGATGTCGATATCCGCCCCGGTCTGGCCTTCGGCGCGCTACCTGCGCTGATGCGCGAAGAGGTGGATCTGGTGATCTCGTCCGATCCGGAACCGCTGGAGGGCGCCGATTTTACCCCGCTTTTCGACTATGAGCCGCTTTTCGTGGCCGCCGCCCAGCACCCGCTGGCGGAGAAACCCCATATTGAGGCCGAGGATTTTCGCGACGAGATGCTGATCACCTACCCGGTGGAGCGAAGCCGGCTCGATGTGTTCTCGCAGCTGCTCACCCCCGCCAAGGTCGAGCCGCGCGGGGTGCGGCAGGTGGAGCTGACCGCGGTTATCCTGCTTCTGGTGGCGTCAAATCGCGGCGTTTCGGTGCTGCCCGACTGGGTCTTGCGCGAAGTGCGCTACCATTCGGATTACGTCACCCGGCGACTGACGGCCAAGGGCCTGACCCGGCGCCTTTATGCCGCCACCCGGTCGGAAGACACAGCCAAGCCCTTCATGGCGCATGTGCTGGGGCTGGCGCGCACGGTGCCGGTGCGTCTGCAGCGGGGGCTCGAGGCGCGCGGGGCATCCTGAAAGGCGAGGCGATGCGCGGGGCGATGATTTGAAACCCCCGGGTGTGCGCGCTAGGGATTAGGAAAACGCGCGAATAGGATGGAAGCCTACATGAAGTGCTTGTTTCGTTGTCTGCTGATCAGTCTTGGCCTGCTGGCGCTGCCGGTTCAGGCGCAATCGCAGTCGCTGTTCGATCCGACGGCGCCCGCCAACGGTGCGGGCGGGCAGGAGGCTGTTGATGCCCTGGTCGAGATATTGCGCGACGATGCCGCGCGCGAGGTGCTGATCGAGCGGCTTCTGACCGAGAGCGAGGAAGTCGCCGCCCCGGAGAACGGCGATGTGGTGACATTGACCGAAGGGGGCTCGCTCGCCCGCCAGATCGCCGAATATACCCGTGGCCTTGCCGAGGGGACGACCGCCTTTCTGTTTGAACTGTTAGGCAGCCTGCAGGGGCTGGCGGGGCTGTTCGCGGCCGGGCAGGATGTGAATGGGGCCGAGTTTCGCGCGGCGGCCATAGCACTGGTGCTGGTGGCCGCGGTGACATTGGGGCTGTTTTTCGGGCTGCGCGCCGTAGGGGTGCGGATTTTCCGCGCCATGTCGGCGCGCGCGGAAAGGCGCGGCTGGATCTATGCGCTGACACTTATCCTTTCATCGAGCGTGGTCGATGCGGCAATCATCCTGCTGGCCTGGGGCGGCGGCTATGCCTTTGCGCTGGTCTATGGTGTCGCCGGCGAGATGGATGTGCGCCAGAGCCTGTTTCTCAACGCCTTTCTGCTGATAGAATTGACCAAGGTGGTGCTGCGCGCGATCTTTTCGCCGCAGTTCCCGCGCCTGCGCTTCGCGACCATGAGCGACGAAACCGCCGCGTACTGGTATTTCTGGAGTTCGCGCCTGGTCAGCCTGCTGGGCTATGGCCTGCTGCTGGTGGTGCCGCTGGTCAATGCCTCGGTCTCGCCGGTGGTGGGGCGCAGCCTGGCGGTGATGATCGCGCTTGCCGCGCTGTTCGTGGCGGTTCTGATCGTGTTGCAGAACCGCGCGCCGATCCGCCGGGCACTGAGCGCGCGCAGCGAACGCGATCCTCAGGACCTGATCGGCCGGATCGAGGCGATCCTGGGCGCGTTCTGGCACTGGCTGGCGATCGCCTACCTGGTCGCGCTGTTCGCGATCTGGATGGCGCGACCGGGCGAGGCGCTGCAGTTCATGCTGGTGGCGACGGTCAATTCAGCTGTTGCGGTCGTCGTGGGGGTCGGGGTCATGGCACTGATCTCGCGCGCGATCCGCGGCGGGCTGCGGTTGCCGGCCGATTTGCAGCGCAACCTGCCGCTGCTCGAGGCGCGACTCAACGCCTTCGTGCCCTCGGTGCTCAAGGTGGTGCGCGCACTGGTGATCCTGACGGTGCTGATCGCCATCGGGCAGACTTGGCAGGTAATGGATTTCGTGGGCTGGCTGGCCTCGGAAGTCGGGCGCGACCTGTTGGGGCGGCTGGTTTCGGCGGCGCTGGTGGTTCTGATCACCGCGCTGATCTGGCTGGCGGTGTCGTCCTTCATCGAATACCGGCTCAACCCTGTGGTTGGCACGGTGCCCACCGCCCGCGAACGCACTCTGCTGGCGCTGTTTCGCAATGCCTTCATGATCGCGCTGGTGATCATCGCGGCGATGCTGACACTGTCGGAGCTGGGGGTGAACATCGCGCCGCTGCTGGCCGGTGCCGGCGTGCTGGGCCTGGCCATCGGTTTTGGCGCGCAAAAGCTGGTGCAGGACATCATCACCGGCGCGTTCATCCAGTTCGAGAACGCCATGAACGAGGGCGATGTGGTCACCGCCGGCGGCACCACCGGCGTGGTGGAAAAGCTGACGATCCGCTCGGTGGGGCTGCGCGATGTGTCCGGCACCTATCACCTGATCCCGTTCAGTTCGGTCGATATGGTGTCGAACTTCATGAAGGGCTTTGCCTTCCATGTGGCCGAAATCGGCGTCGCCTATCGCGAGAACGTGAGCGAGGTGAAGGCGCTGATGCACAAGGCCTTCGACATCCTGCAGGCGGGTGATCTGGGCGATCAGATACTTGAGCCGCTGGATATCCAGGGCGTGTCGGCGCTGGGCGATTCGGCGGTGGTGGTGCGCGGGCGCATCAAGGTCAAGCCGGGGATGCAATGGGCCGTGGGCCGCGCCTATAACGAGATCATCAAGGAGGTTCTCGACGAGGCCGGCGTGGAAATCCCGTTCCCGCACATGACCGTCTACATGGGCCAGGACAAGGACGGCAGCGCGCCGCCCCTGAACCTGCGCCGTTACAAGACGCTGCCGCCGGCAGCCGAGGCGTCAGAGCCATCTGTGGAAGAAGGCGGGGCAGAAAACGCTTCGGACGAGGCTGCCGCCAGCGTGCCGGACGAGGAAAGCGGCAAGCCCCGGCGCGGCAGTGCCTCCGATACGGCGCAGGAAACCGGAGCCGGCAAGGAGCTATCCGAACGCGAAAAGATCGAGCGCAACCAGCCCGACAGCGGCGAGGCGGATCGCTAGTGTTCGCCGCCTGACACGAGATACCCGTTGACGGTATTGAGCCCGGAGCGGATGAGCGGGGCAATTCCCTGCGCGGGATCAAGGGCGTCAGCCCGCCGCGCATCGCCGGGCCGCCCCCGGGCACGGCGATTTGGCTGCCACCAGCGCAAAGCCGTGATCTTTTTCGGATCTGGCTGGCATAAAGCACAATATCTCCAATCGGGGATCGCCGCACCGCGGCCCGACGCTGCGCGGCTTCGCGCGCGACTGGTCAACCTCTCCTTCGCCTCGCAAAGCGGGTCTCGCAATGTCATCCATGCGGG
>NZ_QNVJ01000075.1 GCF_003350345.1 Alkalilacustris brevis | reverse complement strand
GTTCTGGCCCGATGTGATCCCGATCCCGACACAGGGCGGGCATTTTGCCTACCACTGGAACGGAACGGCCGTCGATTACGTCAAGCGGTTGGAAGACGGCGAGGTGATGGCCGTTCTTTGAAGCCCTGCCTTGTGCTCTCACCCTCTACGCCAAGGTTCTGGGGTTCAGTCACAGGTCGCAAGACGAAGGGATCGCCGTTAAGCTTATGACAAGTAAGGCAAGGAACACACATGACGGCGCTTGATCGACTCCTTCAGTCCTACCGCGATGCGGCCGTCACCGAACGCGAAAAGGGCGCCTACTTCGAACGCCTGGCGCTGGCCTTCTTCCTGAACGACCCTGTTCAGTCAGAAGAGTACGAACCCGTCTGGACCTGGGCGGATTGGGCAAAGGCGAATGGTCGTGAGGCCAAGGATATCGGTATCGACCTGGTTGCCAAGCTGCGTAACGAGGATGGGTTCGCTGCGATCCAGGCCAAGTTCTACGCCACCGACGCGCGGATCCAGAAGGCGCATATCGACAGCTTCATCTCGGCCTCCGGCAAGGAGCCGTTTCGCAGGAGGATCGTGCTCGACACGACCGAGCAGGAATGGAGCGCGAATGCGGAAGAGATGATCCGGGGACAGGCAATCCCTGTCGTGCGGATCGGCCTGACCGATCTGCGGGAGAGCCGGATCGACTGGACGATCTTCGAGGCACGGGGCGAAATCGTCCTGGCCGCCAGGAAGACCCTGATGCCGCATCAACGAGATGCGTTGGCTCATGTCAGAGACGGCCTTGCCAAGGCGGACCGCGGCAAGATGATCATGGCCTGTGGCACAGGCAAGACCTTCACAGCCCTCAAGATCGCCGAAGACCTCGCCGGAAAGGGCAAGCGCGTGTTGTTCATGGTGCCATCGCTGGCGCTGATGTCACAGACAGTGCGCGAGTGGACCAATGATACCGAAACGCCCATCCGCGCCGAAATATAGCTGAAAGTTGGTGATGGCCCCTTAGGGGCGGCATATCATGGCGGTGTTCAGACGCCGACAAACGCTGGTTCGACAGGCGACAACCCGGAACAAGTTGCCCCCGCCGCTGTAACGGCGGGGGCATGGGTGGCAATTCAGCAGGCTATTCGTAAAGACGAATCAGGCCTCGCTGTCATCATCGCCGTTGTCGCCGGTATCACCGTTGTCACCGGCATCACCGTTGTCGCCGGTATCGCCGTTGTCGCCGGTATCACCGTTGTCGCCGGTATCACCGTTGTCACCGGTATCACCGTTGTCACCGGCATCACCGTTGTCGCCGGTATCACCGTTGTCACCGGCATCACCGTTGTCGCCGGTATCCCCGGCATCGCCGTTGTCACCGGCATCACCGTTGTCACCAGCATCGTCATCATCGTCGTCAGGATCGCTGACAGACTGGTGCCCGATGGCATAGGAACGCGCGCTTTCCCCAGGTTCCTTCATCTGCCCCGGCGCGAACTCACGCGCGGGATCTGATTGCTGACCCGGGGCAAAGCCGGACTTCCCTTGAGCAAGGACTTCGGCCCCGCCGATTGGAGCGAGCATGAGCCCGGTGACGAGTGCAGAGGTCGCAAGTAGTTTGCTCTTCATGGTAGTCTCCTGTTGCAGTTTTTAGTGATGCAGGGACGCGCAGCGCACCCTGACATTCACTCAACCTGCTCAGGAGAAACCGAGTTCCCACGCCCGAGGCGGCAGCAACGGGCTGGGCCAAAACCTGCCAATTGGGCTCCGATGATGGGCCTGATCCCGCGCAAACCGACCCTCCGGATCTCATCACCGCAAACACTAAGAGATAATCCGCGCGGTCGAAGGCGGTTTCGGCGACATTTCACAGATGCGCACGAGTTCGGCACCGACGATGGGAACCGGGGAATCGACATGCGTTTCTCGGGGCGGGTTTCGCATTCTTCTCACAGCCCGCTGCTCTCACCGAGCCAGAGATCCATTAACTGAGGAGGAGCCGTGAAAAGCGCCTGCGCCCCACTGGGAGAACCGCCTCGAGAGGCCCTGGAGGCAGTGCGTGCGATACCCGTTGCCTTGGGGGCGACATGGTGCTGAACCCGGCCTATTACCTAGCGCATGACCACTTCGGCACTGGCGCCGCGATCGGGCTAAGGGCGGTATCGAACTCGAGAGCCCGATCGAGCCGGCCAATATCTGCGACAAAGCGGTCGCGCTTGCCGCAGGCGGCACCGAGCCTCGATATAATTGCACTGGCGCCATCACGTTGGCCGAGAGCCCCAAGGCCATCATCGAGGCGCTGCTCGCCGCCATGGCCGGGCGCCGCGCTTGGGGCGGAGGCGTCCTGGCACAGCCATGCCGGGGCCTCGCCTCCAGGTCTGGACGGGAAGGAACGAGGCCCGCGCGCAAGGCGCGCGGGCCTCTCAGGTAGAAGCTCTACGTGGATCAGCGCGGTACATAGATGATGCGGCGTGCATCTGGCTCCACGATCACCGGCAGGTGGTTCACATAAGCATAAGTGAGCTCGCTGTCCGGCACCGGATTCAACATGACCGACTCGGGCAAGCTTGCGCCGACCACGACTTCACCGGAAAGATAGACGGGATCCACCGGGTTTTCACGGACGTAGGTGATCTCCCGTGTGGTCGGCTCCGCCAGGGCGCCAGCGCCCAAGCCGGCGGCCGCGCCTACCAATGCGCCCGGCGGCCCACCTATGATCGCCCCGGCGATCGCACCCGCCGCGCCGCCAGTGGCAGTCGTGCCGCCGATTTCGCTCCGCTCGGTCCGTTCTATGATCTGGATTGTCGAGCGTGCCTCGGGGGCAACGATCGGCACCGCTTCGGCATTCACTTCGGTGTTCAGATAAGCGCCGTAAGCCCAGCCATCATCGCCGTCACGGCTGACGCGGCACCAGCTCGAGGTATCGAGACAGCCGTCCACGGCCACGGTGGCACCCGAGGGAATGACCGAAACGATCTCGTGCATCGGACCTGGGCCTGCGCGCATGTTCAGGTCCGTGGTCGCGGTGCCGGAGTTGCCGGCAATGGCGGTGGATGCGAGCAGCACAGCCGCACACGACCCGCCAAAGAGAGGTGTGAGTCTCATTTTGCATTTCCTTTCAGAATGTTGCCGATACTTTCGGCTCTTGTGCGAACAGAACGCGGCACCCTACGCCCGGTTCCATTGCCCCAAGTGATCTGAAAGAGTTGACCGATGTGCAACCTTCGTTCTGGGAGGAGCGGACTCCGGCGCGCGCAGTGCCGTTTGCGGTCGAGAGATGGACGCCGATGGGGACAGTGGCGCGGCGGGTGGCCGGTGTGACATTCGGCGTACTCGCCATCGCATTGTATCTGGTGAACCTCCGCCGCTCGGCCGGGTGCGCAGTGCCCCGAAAACAGCTTGATCAAAACGGATACTCTAACGCCCATCCAGGCCCTGCACCGAATACCGCCTTCAGCCGCCTTCTTGCTTGCGCAAGGTTTGCTTCAGGCGCGGCAACGCCTCGTCCACGCGCCGCGCTTCGCGCAAAACCGCCTCAAGTGAGGTAAGACACCGACCGGAGAGCATTTCCTGCTCCAGCCGCGCGCAACATTCTGCCAACTCGCGAAAGCCGAGCATCCCGGCCTTGCCGATAATGTTGTGAACAACTGGTTGCAGCACTGCGGGCTCCTTGCCGCCATTCGAGATCAAGCCCTGCAACCTTGTTCGCAATTCATCTATCCACAGCAGTACGGCCTTGGCCCCAAGCAGAGACACGAGATCGCTGAAATCCTCCTGCCGGAATTCGGGCTCGGCCGCCTCTAGTGCCGAAAGATCGGCACCATGGTCCTTCGCGGTGCCTTCGACGCGGCTGGCGGCCATTGCGGGAAACGTTTCCTGATTTCTGTCGCCGTCATTTGACCTGGCCATTCGCCGGGGACCTCATGCCACGGAATACACAGGTTCCATGCATAATGCCTGCGGCCAACATGCGCAACTTGGCCGCTCGGGAATGGCCCGGTGCCTGCTCATAAATTCCGGTCAGATACCTCAGCAAGCAGTTTGGCGCCGTGTGTGGCGGCCTCGACCCGGTTGGTTGCCCCGAAATGTCTGAAAAGCGCGGAAAGGTGAAACTTTACAGCGCTTTCGCTCAGGTCAAGTTGCCTCGCGATGCCCTTGTTGGAGTGGCCTTCCACCAATAGCTGCAAAACCTCGCGCTGGCGAGGCGTAAAGCGTTGCAGAGTGTCGCCTTCACCCGCGTTCTGGCTTGCACGAGGCAGGCCCTGGTTTTCACCGAGAGGTTCGAGTTCAGGCAGAAACTGCGGCACGAAGACCGTTCCATCGCAGACCTGTCGCAAGGCCGCTGTCAGGCCCCGAGGTCCGATTCCCTTGTGAACATAGCCATGAGCGCCCGCTTCAAGGCACCGCAGGACGTCATTACGCTCACACGAGGCCGATACCACGACAACCCGCGCACCGGGGAAGGTTTCGCGTACAGTGCGAATGTTGCTTCTCGTGTTCATGCCCGGCATTGCGAGGTCGAAAAGGGCCAAGTCCGTGCCCTGTGAAATGCTCAGGCATTCGATCGCTTCGTCGAAGGACTCTGTTTCCACAATATTGGGGATTCCAAGCCGGTCAGCCAGGATGTTTCGCAGTGCGATGCGAAAATATTCGTCATCATCTGCGATCAGTGCCGAAGCCACTTCAACTGTCGTAGATTGATCTTCCAAACTCAATAGCCGGCCCGCCGGTTAACTTGCTCACATATAACGGGGTTTTCGTAAGACCGAAAAATGGCCCGAATATGGCGACCCGCTGATTTCAGGTAGGTTCCCACAGCCATTTATGCTGGCGCAAGACCGCGACGAGCCACACAAGCCACACGCCATTGAAGCGGTATAGAGTATGAAAAAATTGAATAATTGTCAATGTCTTGCCTGTCGGCCAGAGGCAAGCATTTGGATGCGCGTCGGACCGGGCAAAACGGGTGCCCAGCAGAAAGGGTGCTCGGACGGATGCGCGCGGCCCTGAGCAGCCGGTGCCGTGGCGCTGCCCCCTTCAACCGAGAGGAATGCGGCGGTGCACCGAAAGCGAGAAGGCCCCCTTTTGCACGAACGGGACAATGAACGCGAACGGTATGCTGGCCGCGACCAGGCGATATTCTCGTAGGCCGTCTGCGATGACCTGGGTTTCAATATCGGCCTGTCCCCGGTTTGCGCCCGTCAGGCCAGCGCGGACGGTATCCAGCACATCCTGTTCCGCGACAGCAGGATCAAGCAGCACCTTGCGGGCACCGAGATCGACGGCATAGGCTAGTTCGTTTCGCAGGTAGACAGCGCGCCCGACCTCAAGAATGCTGAGGCAAAGCACAATGGCAACCGGAGCGACGAGGGCGAACTCGATTGCGGTTGCGCCAGAAGTGCAGCGCCGATAGCGCCTGAACATGCCCCCGATCCTCATCTGATCTGAACCTGCATGGCCGGTTGCAGGCGGATTGAGGGCAAGAGCAGGCCTGAAACCGTCAGATCAGAGCGCATGACGTAGAAGATCGACGTGGGTTTCGATGTCGCACAGGTAGTGCTGCACCCTACTTCCACATCCGGGGCCTCCGCGCATGTGCATATGCGCGTAACCGCAAAGCTGAGGTCGCTCGCCCCCCAGACGCCCGAGCTGTCGCCGGTTGCGGTGCCTTCCAGAACAGCCTCCACCGCCGGAACGCCCGGGTCTTCGGTTGCGTGTTGGGCTGCCGCGCGCAGGATATGATCGACGGCCATGCGCTGATGCAAGGCCAACCCGACATCCGTCATGGCGAGCAATCCGAACACCAGCAAGGGGCCGAACAACGCGAACTCAACCGCAGCCACCCCGCTGCTTTCCCGCCGGAGGCGCAGCGCGGCCCTGATCAATGCGCCGGCGTTCATGCCGGAAGCTCCGTATCAATATCCGGTTCGAAACCGGGTGTGACACAGGCCAGGAAGGGTGGAACATAGATTTGCCCCCGACCGATATGGCTCAGCGCCTCGACAAGACCGGTGACGCAAATGTCCCGATTCAGAAAGCCATGAACACCGGCGTCCAGAGAGGTCAGAACGTCCTGGCGGGAGTGCGACGCAGCGATCAGCACCACGCGCGTTTCGGGGAATCCCGACCGAATTGCCTGAATTGCGTTGCGGCTGTCCAGGCCCGGCGTGCGAAGGTCGAAAAGCGCCAGATCGACCCCGTCCTCGGCTGCTGCAAGCAGGTCAATCGCCTGATCGAGCGTTTCCACCGAGAAGACCTGCTGTAGGCTCAACCGCTTCATCAGGATGCTTTCAAGTGCGGTGATGTAGAAACCATCCTGCGCACAGATCATGGCCGAAACCAGGCTCTTTTTTTGGGGAGCGCAGTTCATGATGCGACTCTCCTCAGTCCGAGATTCCAGAAGCGGGCGCGGGTGCTGCGGCGGGCGCGCTGCGGCGGTGGCCCGACAAGCTGCTGTGCAACAGCATCGAAAGACCGCGCGGCTGTCGCCCTTGGCGCGGCTTCACCCAGCATCTGCCCGGCAATCGCGGCCTTGCTGAAGCGTCCGGCGTCGAAGCCGATGGTGGCCAGAGGCGCGACATTCAGCGCCTGCTGGAACGCGGTTGCCTTGATCTCTGTCCGTTTTGGCATTCCGACCTGGTTCAGGATCAGCCTTGGCGGTGCATCGTTGGGCCGCAACCTTGCCAGCATCTCCAGAAGTGCCTTCGCGTTGCGCAGATTGCACAGATCCGGCACAGCCGTCACCACGACCTCGTCAGCAGCCAGAAGAGCATCGCGGACAAGGGGAGACCAGTGGTTTGGCAGGTCCAGCACGATGTGGGGAAAAGCGGTGCGCGAGAATCGGATCATGTCGACAAGCTGCGCGGCAAGGTCGTCGGGCTGGCGGTCCAGAAGCGCGGGGTGGGTCAGCACATGCAGGTGTTTGCCACGCCTGACGAGCAGACGGTCTAGCAGTGCATCATCGACCTGCGTGCCAGATTTCAACGCATCGAGAAACTGGATTGCCGTTTCCACGTTACAGTTAAGGTCGGCAGCCCCGCAGGAAAGGTCAAGATCGGCGAGCATTACGCCGGCCTCGACCCGTTCCGACATCGACCATGCGATGTTCTGCGCGACGGTTGAAGAGCCGACACCGCCGTTCGCACCGATGAAGGCATAGCAGCGCCCCTTGCGGGCTGTCAGGCCGCCGCCGGCGACCCGCTCGATGGCCACCGCAACCTCGGCGCTGTCCACCGGTGCCACCAGGTATTCCGAAACCCCCAGGCCAAGCAACTCGCGGTAGAGTACCACGTCGTTGTCATGACCGACGATGATGACCTTGGTGCGCGTATCGCAAATCGCCGCGAGCGCAGGCAGATCGGCAAGCGCGTCGCGGTCAGCTTCGAGCAGCAACACGTCCGGTGATGCGGTTTCCGCGAAACGTTCAAGCGCTGCCGAAAGCCCTCCGGAGAACGCCTCGCCGCTGACGCGTGCAAGGCGGCGATCGCACAGGGTGCGCTGAATCGCGGTATGAACATCAGATGTCTGTGTGAATGCCTGAACAGAGAGATGCGGGATCATCGTTGCGTCCTGTGCGAAGAGTGGCGGATAGTCCTGCCTGCCCGGCAGGTCGGACTGTTGGAATTGTGGGGTCAGGGCAAGGTTACGGTCTCCACCGCACCTGCGCGGCGGATGCGGACGGTCCTGGGCGCGCGTTCGGGTTCGGGCTGGGACAGTATGATTTCAGGCTCGGGCAGTTCCGGCTCTGGTTCCGGCTCGTTCGTGTCGGTGATTGAACGCAAAGCAAGCGAGAGCATCCCGGATGCCTCTGCAGAGGTGATGGATTCAGTCTGGCCGGCGTCAAGTTCCAGCGTTGCCGTCCGGCCGACCATGGCGTCGGATTCGGCCCCCTCTGCCAACTGGTCGATTGCCAATACCTTGACGTTGCGCAAGATCGTGCGGGTGGATGCGCTGCCGCGCCCCTCCTCCTGACGGGTGAGCAGGACATCGACGCGATCGTTCGGCAGGATGAACCCGCCAGCCGAGCTTTCTGCCGTTACCTTGACCGCGACGGCGCGTTTTCCCGGCGGCAAAAGCGCCGACATGAAGCTTGCGTTGCCGGGGGTCAGGCGATCCTGACGGATGGGCTCTCCGGCCAGAAGGCGACCGCGCATGATGGTGCCCGAGAATACATCAATGGCATCGGGGTGGTTGTCACGCGTCACGAACCCCTCATGCACCGCGGCTTCCGGCCATTTCTGCCAGTTCATGTTTTCCGCACTGACGGCGTGGCCTGGCTCGATCAAATCCGAAGCGACCAGAACCTCCTGCATTGGCACTTCCGGCAGAGGGATGGCTGTTACGGCCTCTGCCCGGCCGTCATCGGAACTTGAAAAGGTAAGCAGTGCGGCTGCCAGCCCGGATGTTGTGGCGATCATCAGGATAAGTGTGCGCATCATGTTCATTCTCACATTCGGCAGAGGGCAGGTACGGGTGCGACCGGCCCGTCAGAGTTGATAAACCGTGATCAGCCACGGGGACTGGACAAACACCCAAAGCCCCGCAACCGACAGCGCGACTCCGTACGGAATGCCGCGGCGGCGCGAGTACAGGTTCCGAACAAAGGCTGCTTCCGCCCAAGGCTGCGGCAGGCTTGCCGCCCGCAACAGCAGGATGCCAAGCGTCAGCAGCGCGCCAAGAAGCGACAGCAGCAGGATGTAATCCAGAACATGCTCGGCACCGAGCCACAGCGCCGTCACCGCCGCGAGCTTGGCATCGCCGCCGCCAATCCAGCCAGCGGCAAACAGCAGGAACCCCAGAAGCAGAACAACACCGGCAACCGCCGCGCTGCGCGACAGGTCGGCAATGGTGAAGCCGCTGAGCGGGGCAAGCACGGCGTAGCCGGCCAGTAGCACAAGGACGAGGCGATTTTCGATTCGCATGCGACGCAGGTCATCTAGGCCCGCGCAGACCATCGCCCCGCAAAACAGGGCCACGCCAGCCAGCGATGCCAGGAGCATTGTCATGCGCCTGCCGCCCTCAGGCTTTTCCGCATAGGGGCGGGCACCTGTTGGCGGGGTATTCTTGTAAAGCGGGGTTTGCTGAATGGCATGGCTCTCGTCCTCGTGCCGGGCGGATGGACTCGTATGAGCGCATATCGCGCCGATTGCGGATCGAAACCAGTTGGCCAGATGGACAAGCCACCTGACCGCCGCGAATCACCCGCGAAACGGGCCGCGCAGGAATCCGGCCCTGACGCGGGGCTTTCGAGGGAATTAGGTTAAATGATTGCTTTTACTAAACTTTGTGCGGAATCCGTTCGCGGGGGCTGTGCTTTTGGCGAAGGGCTCAGGAGGCGGAAACTGGCCATTTGGCCAGGGTCGGCGGACAGGGTGCTGGCCGGCACGGAAGGCCATTGCTGTCCATATGGCCAGTCCATCCGGCCAGATAGTTTTTCGCGCCCCGGCCAGTACTAATCCACCCGACGCCGGCTGGATGTGGCCGGTTGCGTCACATCTCCGAGCCGGTGCGCAAGCCGGTTTGCAACTTAAAGGACCAAAGACATGATCAAATCCCTTATCGCCCGTTTCCAGAAAGACGAATCCGGTGCAACCGCCATCGAATACGGCCTGATCGCCGGCCTCCTCTCGGTCGCGATCATTGTCGCCGTCACGGCGGTTGGCGGCGATCTCACCACGACCTTCGAAGCTATTTCGACTGCTCTCACCGGTGGCGAAGGCGAACCTACGTAAGGTTGAGCACTATACTTCGCGGAGGCCGCTCAGGCCTCCGCCACCCCCCTTTCCGCGTGACGGGAGATTCCGAATGTTCGGCAGGCGCGTAAGCCTTGACGCTGCACAACCTGCCCTGCAACCGGGCGGGCCGACAAGCCAGCCCAAGGGGCAGGCAACGCCTGCGGCCCCCACCCCCCGCGCGACCGCCGAGCGCGCGCCGGAAAGCGGCGCAAAGCCCACCGGCCGCGCCGCACCCTATTACACGCTCAAGAAAGAACTCCTTGCCGCGCTGATCGAGGCGATAGATGTTGCGCAGCTTACCGCCATGAATGTGGAGGACGCGCGCGCCGAAATCCGCATCATCGCGGGCGAGATCATGGCGACCAGGAAAATCGCCGTTTCTGCCGTCGAGCAGGGCGAGCTGATCGAGGACCTCTGCAACGATGTCCTGGGATACGGGCCGCTTGAGCCGCTGCTGGCACGCGACGATATTGCCGACATCATGGTGAACGGCTGCGACCCGATCTATATCGAGGTCGGTGGAAGGGTGCAGCAGACCGATATCCGATTTCGCGACAATGACCAGCTTCTGAACGTCTGCCAGCGCATCGTCAGCCAGGTTGGCCGGCGCGTGGATGAATCGAGCCCGATCTGCGATGCCCGCCTGCCCGACGGCAGCCGCGTGAACGTGATCGTGCCGCCGCTGGCGGTCGATGGCCCCACGCTGACCATCCGAAAGTTCAAGAAGGACAAGCTCAGGCTGGAGCAACTGGTGCAGTTCGGTGCGATCAGCCCGGAAGGCGCCACCATTCTCGAAATCATCGGTCGGGTGCGCTGCAACGTGCTCATTTCGGGCGGAACGGGCTCGGGCAAGACCACGCTGCTGAACTGCCTGACCGGGTTCGTTGACCCCGGCGAACGCATCGTCACCTGCGAGGATTCGGCCGAGCTTCAGCTCCAGCAGCCGCACGTCGTACGCCTTGAAACACGCCCGCCGAGCGTCGAGGGGACGGGCGAGATCACCATGCGCGACCTGGTGAAGAACTGCCTGCGCATGCGCCCCGAACGCATCATCGTCGGCGAGGTGCGCGGGCCGGAGGCCTTTGACCTGCTGCAAGCCATGAACACCGGGCACGACGGATCAATGGGCACGCTTCACGCCAACACGCCGAGAGAGGCGCTGTCGCGGATCGAATCCATGATCACCATGGGGGGCTTCAGCCTGCCGGCCAAGACGATCCGACAGATCATGGTTTCGTCGGTCGATGTGATCATCCAGGCCGCTCGCCTGCGCGACGGCTCGCGCCGCATCACCCATATTACCGAGGTTCTGGGGATGGAGGGCGACGTGCCCATCACGCAGGATCTGTTCGTCTACGACATCATCGGCGAAGACGCCGATGGCAGGATCATCGGCCAGCACCGTTCCACCGGGATCGGGCGGCCCAAATTCGCGGAACGCGCGCGGTATTTCGGCGAGGAAGCCCGCCTTTCCGACGCGCTTGCCGCGGCCAAGGTCGGTGACACCTGATGAGCAAAAGCCCGGCATCACGATCGAAGGCACGGCGATGACCTCGCTTGTGGTGTTCCTGCTCGTGACCCTCAGCGTCGGCGGCGTGCTTTACACCCTGTTCCAGCCGCAGCTTCAGCGGCAGGATGCCTACACCCGGCGCCTCGCAGCCGTCCTCGGCACCGGCAGCGACTTCTCGGCTGCAGCCGGCAAGGCGCCGAAGAAATCCGTTGAGGAGGTGCTTCGGGAAATCGAAGCCAGGCAAAAACCCGGAAAGGGCGCGCGTCCGAGCCTCAGAACCCGCCTGCAGCAAGCCGGGCTCGGGTGGAGCAAGGCAAGATACTCGATCATTTGCGCTGCCATGGGCGGGGTGCTGTTCCTGGTTTTGGCGGCATCCGGCCTTCACATTGTGGTGGCGGGCATCCTGGCAGCCGCGTCGGGATACCTGCTGCCGCATCTCTATGTGAAGCTACGCAGGGACAAGCGCATGCGCGCCTTCACCGAAGCGTTCCCCGACGCGCTGGATGTCGTCATCCGCGGCGTCAAGTCGGGCCTTCCGCTGGCCGATTGCCTCAGGATCATCGCGGCCGAAAGCCAGGAGCCCGTAAGGTCGGAGTTCAAGAAACTGGTCGAGGACCAGACCCTGGGCATGACCAACGAAGAGGCGGTGCAGCGCCTGTTCGAACGGATGCCACTGCCGGAGACAAGTTTCTTCTCGATCGTGATAACGATTCAGAGTCGCACCGGCGGCAACCTTTCGGAGGCGCTGGGCAACCTTTCCCGCGTTCTGCGCGAACGCAAGAAGATGCGCGAGAAGATCAAGGCCATGAGTTCGGAAGCCAAGACCTCGGCCAGTATCATCGCCGCGCTGCCCTTTGCCGTCAGCTTCTTCGTGTATCTGACCAGCCCCGATTACATCTCGCTTCTTTTCACGACGACGCTTGGAAACGTGGTCCTTGTCGCCTGCGGTCTGTGGATGCTGACCGGCGTTCTGGTGATGCGCAAGCTGATCAACTTCGACATGTAAATCGCCATGCGGGAGCCCGAGAAATGCTTGTCACAACGCTGATCTTCCTTTCGGCTTTCTGCATCGTGCTCGCGGTGTTCTGGCACCATCTGGCACCCGGCGTTCTGCACAGGCGCATTCAGATCGTGGCCGGCAACGCATCGGCCGGCATGGGCGAAACCGGAAAATCGCTGGCATTGCGCAGGGAGCCGAAGCAGATCTTCAAGGAAATTGTCCAGCGTTTCAACCTGTTGCGGCAAACCGAAGATGGCAGGATCGTTCACCGGCTGCGCATGGCCGGCTATCGCGGGCAGGCGCCGGTCATTACTTACTTGGCTTTCCTGATCCTCACTCCGGTGACCCTGTTGGCCGTGTCCGGCTTTTACGCGTTCCTGGTGCTTCCAGGCGACCAGCCACTCGTCATTCGGATCGGAATTGTGCTGGCGGCGGGGTACGCGGGCTGCCACCTGCCCGCGCTTTACGTCAAGAATCGGATTCTCAAGCGCCAGCAAGCCATCAGACGGGCCTGGCCCGACGCGCTGGACCTGCTCCTGATCTGCGTCGAGTCGGGCATGGGGATCGAAAGCGCGCTGCGCAAGGTCGCCCAAGAACTGGGTGCGCAGTCACCCGACCTCGCCGAAGAGCTTGTCCTGACCACGGCCGAGCTTTCCTATCTGCAAGATCGCCGGCAGGCTTTCGAGAACCTTGCACGACGCACCGATCTGGACGCCGTGAAAGCCGTTGTTACCTGTCTGATCCAGACCGAGAAATACGGCACCCCCCTAGGTCATGCACTGCGCGTCCTGGCCCAGGAAAGCCGCGACATGCGCATGGCCGAGGCCGAAAAGAAGGCCGCGGCGCTGCCACCCAAGCTGACGGTGCCAATGATCGTCTTTTTCCTGCCGGTACTCTTTGCCGTCATCATCACGCCCACCATCATACAGCACCTCAACAGTTGACCCGCACCCGCGCGGCGCTTGCCACAGGATCATCGCCATGCCACGTAGAACCCCTGCCATCGTGAGACGATACGCGGAACCGACCGCTTCCCTGCATGTGCAGCGACGCGGCTGGGGCCGTTTCCTGCGCGACACTGGCGGTGGCGCCGCGGTGCTTTTCGCCGTTCTCTTTCCCGTGCTGGTGCTTGGCATGGGGCTCGGTGCGGAGGCGGGTTATCAATACATGTCGCAGCGCAAGCTGCAGCACGCCGCCGATGTCACCGCACATGCGGCGGGCGCCCGCAAGCGCGCGGGCGATACCACGGCCGAGATCGAGGCCGCCGCCCTGCATGTGGCGACCCAGGCAGGATTTCGCCTGGATATGGGCACGATGACCATCAACATGCCGCCGCAAAGCGGCGGTGATGCCGGCAACCCGAACAGTGTGGAAGTGCTGCTTACCCTGTCCCAGCCGCGCTACTTCTCGGCACTTGTCAGCGATCGGCCGGTGGACATGCAGGGGCGTGCGGTGGCGCGGGTCACCAAGACTGGGTCAGCCGCCTGTGTGCTCGCGCTTTCGCAGACCGGCGCGGGGGCGATCACGGTCACGGGTTCCACCAATGTTGCGCTCGACGGGTGCGACGTCGCGTCGAACTCCAATGCAAGCGATTCCCTGCTGATGTCCGGCTCTTCGGCGGCGCTCGATCTAGATTGCGGATATGTGGTCGGTCAAGCCGTCACCACTTCTGGCCTGAAGATCGACTGCGGCCAAGTCCGCGAATTCGCCCCCGTTGTCAGAGACCCCTATGACTCGGTCGCCGAACCCGCTGCCGTGGGAACATGCCGGAACCGCAACGTGGGCAGTCCGAATTCCTCCACAACGCTGACCCCCACCGAAAACCACCCAAGCGGGGTGAAATCGATGCGGTTCTGCAGTGGGATCGATGCCAAGGGCAACGTGACCTTCGGCCCCGGCCTCTACATCATTGAAGGCGGCGATTTCACCATTAACAGCGGCAATGTCGACTCTTCCGGCACGGCGAGCCTCGCGGGGGAAGGCGTGACATTCTATTTTACCGGAGGCGCGCGCCTGCGCCTCGGCAGCAATGGCGTCCTTGACTTCGAGGCCCCGAAAACCGGGCCCTTTGCCGGCATCACCTTCTTCGGAAGCCGCGACGCAAGCGGCATCACGCATCGCGTCAACGGCGCTTCAGGGTCCACGCTGCAAGGGGCGGTGTATCTTCCTGCGTCCCATATCGAGCTCACGGGGAACTCGCGGGTAAACAGTGGCTGCACACAGGTGATCGGGCATCGTGTGACATTCACCGGGAATTCGACCCTGCGCTCTTCCTGTGAAAACTCGGGCACGCGCGAAATTCTTACGAATGAATCCGTGCGGCTCGTCGAATAGGTTTTCCGCACCCCAAGATCGCGCACTCCGCTGCGCTCCGCGTTCAAATGATTCTCGGTTATGCTGGCGCCGCCGCAATCTGCCGGCGGCGCCAGCAGCCTTGTTGCGCCCATCCCCGTTCTTGCGTTTCAGGGCGAAACAAGCGCCTCCTGGCTGGAACATTCGTGCAGCTACGGCGTTGCGTCATTGGGCTTTGCTGTGCGTAAGGTTGCATGTGAAATGCTGCCAAGATCGTCCCGCCAATCCCGCACGACCATCGTCTGCACCGGTGGATGACGAAAGGAGAGTAAAATGTCGATGAAACTGGGGGTCTATTGTGTGCTTGCTGCGTCTCTTGCCTTGCCCCTGGGCACGGCAAGTGCGCAGCCGCCACATTGCCCGCCGGGCCTTGCGAAGAAGGCCGTGCCCTGCGTGCCACCCGGCCAGGCCCGCAAGGCCTGGACGGTGGGTGAGCGTCTGCCCTCTGATCTGCGCTATGTCGTGATCGAGGATTACCGGCGCTATGGCCTGCCGCGGCCTGACCGAGGAACGCAGTATGTCATGGTCGAGAATGATGTGCTCCGGATAATGACGGAAACGGCCCGGGTTATTGAAAGTCTCGACACCATCGGGCGGCTGCTCAACTGAGAGAGTGTCTTGCGCCCGGTCACACCAGAAAAACTGTGAAACGGCATGCAAATTTGCCCCCCATCTTGGGGTGATCGGCGTCCCAAAGTGACCCCCCTGATAATTCTGGTCAGAAGCTTCCTCGACAGCATGAGGGAGCAGTCAGGGGATGTTGATTGTGGAGACGATCGCGAAGATCAGGCGAGCTCATTTCGTCGAAGGTAAGTCGATCAAGCAGAACTGCCGCTAATTGCGGTTGTCGCGGAACACGGTACGCAAGGTCCGGAGGGGATGGGTCTGAAATCGAACCTTCTTCACCCTCTAAGCTATTGTTTTGATTTATCTAACCGATAGTTTGAATCGTCATCTGGTTCAGTCGCGACTGGCAGCGAAACACGCGCAAGAACACCGCCAGACCCCGGGTTCGGATTTTTTCGCGGCCACAATCAGGCCCCAGCGCTTTTGGCCTTCCTCAGCGGGGTGCCAAAATGTAAGCGAGGCCTATAACGCTGAAATGGCAGCAATTTTTTAAGCGCGGTGGTGGAGCCTGGCAAGATGAATTCGACCTTCTCTCTCCTTTTCGTATTCCTGACCCAGCTTTTCATGCCCCGGCACAACGCGCAGCTGAGGCTGCTCAAGGCCCAAATCCAGATCCAACGGACCCGCGTTCCGACGCAGAGGATTATCCTGTCTCCCGAAGAGAAAGCCGAGCTGCTTCGCATCGGAGCGGAGTGTGGGCATGAGATCGACGGGCTGCTGGAGGTGGCAAAACCTGCGACATACAAGCGCTGGCTTGCCCAGATGCGTTGTGGTCGCCCCTTCAAGGCCGTGGGCAGGCCGCGCCTGACACAGGAGTTGCGCGACGTTGTCATTCGCATCGGGTCAGAAAACCTTCTCTGGGGCTACAAGCGGATCGCGGGCGAACTGAAAAAGTTGGGGCTTTACGCCGGCGCCAACTCGGTAAAGCGCATCCTGAATGAAGCAGGCATCCACCCAAGCCCTGAGAAGCGCAAGAAAAAGCCTGCCCTGCCATGGACCACCTTCGTCCGGGCACATATGGAAAGCATGGTTGCCTGCGACTTCTTCACCAAGACCGTGCTCACCGCCCGCGGGCCGTTGACGGCCTATGTGCTGATCTTCATCCACCTTGGCAGCCGCCGCGTGTATTGCAGTGCTCCGACCTATACTCCGGACTCTGCATGGGTGACGCAGCAGGCACGCAACACGCTTATGTGGTGCTCCAAGCAGGGGAACGAGCCGGGTTTCCTCATCCGAGACGCCGACACCAAGTTCAGCGCCAGCTTCGATACCGTCTGGGCATCGGAAGGTGCCAGGGTCATCCAGATCCCGCACAGGGCGCCAGACGGTCGATGACTTGGGCGGCACGAAGCGGTTTGATGCTGCCGTTCTTCCTGCGCGCGTCGATCTCCAGGATTGATTGGGCGGCAACTGATTGTGCGCGCTTTTTTGAAGCACGCGGTCCGGCGTGCAACGGGGATTTACGGTGCCCGGTTGTCACGACGGCAGATCGTCTAGATCGAGGGATTTTTCGATGCGTTCGGCAATACTTTCGGAGCACGGCCACGGCATCTTAAGCTCAGGCCGGGATGACGAAAAAAATCGCAAGCGCACGGGCGGTATCGCAGGAGCTGATGACGAGGACGGGGAAGAGCGTGAAGAGCGTCGCCACCAGCCCGGTCCAAGCCCCGGCGCGCGGCAGTCCCGATTGCACCCCGCCCGAGGCCGGCAGCCGCAGCAGCAGCGCCGCCCCGGCGATCAGCCCCAGCGCCCAGCTTCCCACGAGCGCGGCCCGGTGGAGCGAGACGGGCCCCGCCGAAACCCCGTCCCAGCCCAGCGCGCAGCCCGCACCGTGCAGCGCATACACCACCGAGAAGGTGACCGCCCAGATCATCGGCCCGGCGAGACTACGCGCGAGGAAGCTCATTCGCCCGCCCCCTGCGCGATCAGGATGGCCCCCGCGATCAGCGCCGTGACGGCGGCGAAGTCCTGCCAGAGCCGCCAGGCGGGCAGGCAACCCGCGCGCATGTCGGCGATCTCGCCGCGACGGGCCTGGTCGAGCGCGAAGCCCGCCATGCCCGCCGCGATCAGCGCGTGCAGGCCGACATAGCCTGCGAGCACGCCGCGCAGCGCGTCGCGCGCGTGCCGGGTCGGGTCGTCGAGCATGGTGGCCGCCAGCCAGCCGAGGCAGATCAGCGCGGCGAGGTTGGTCAGGAGCCCCGCCGCTGCGGCCGGCAACACGGCGCCGCCACGACCCTGCGCCCGCAGCCCGAGCCGCACCGCAACCGCAGCAAGGCCGAGCCCTGCCACGAGCCCCGCGATCAACCCGGCGCCGAGTTCCGGGTCGCCGGTGAGCTCGGGCGGCGGCCAGCCCGGGGCGACGACGCTGAGAAACCCCACCCCGAAGAGCAGCGAGGCAAATAGCGTTCCATCGGCCAGCAGCAGGCAGACCGCGCCCGTCCGCCCCAAGGTGTCGTAGCGGTGGATATGGACGGGCAGGGACAGCCCCGGCGCCACTTCCACAGGTGCCGTATCGCGCCCGTGAGCCATGCCGCGTGCCCAGACCCAGATCAGCGCCGCAACGAGGGCGAGCGCCGGCAGGGTCAGCCAGTAGAGCCCGCTCAGCATCATCAGCACGAAGACGCCGATCGCGCCGGCGAGGCCAAGCGGCAGCGCCGTATTGCCCGGAAGGATCGCGACAAGTTCGGGCCGTGCGCTGCCAACTGTGGTGACGAGCACTTCGCGTTGGCCGCGCGGCGCGCCGGGCAACAGCCCCTCGCCGCGCGCCAGCTCTTGAGCTGCGTTCGTGCCCCCGTCGAGCCGCCCGGGGCTGGGTAGCGACGCGAAATTGTAGCTTGGCGGCGGCATGCGCATTGCCCAGTCGAGGCCGGGCGCCCGCCACGGATCACGCGGGCTGCGCGGTCCGAGCCAGGCCTGCAGCACCAGGTCGAGCGCGAAGAGCGCAAAGCCGATCGTCATCACGAAACCGAAGATCGAGGAGGTGAGGTTCAGCCAGATCCATTCGGGATTGTCGGGATAGACGTCGATCCGCCGGGGCATCCCCAGAAGCCCGGTCAGGTGCATCAGGAAGAAGGTGCCGTGAAACCCGATCAGGATCGTCCAGAAGGCGGCCTCGCCCAGCCCCTTGATGCGCGCGCGCCCGGTGATTTGCGGCATCCAGTAGGCCGCCGCCGCCATCATCGGAAAGACGAACCCCCCGATCAGGACGTAATGCAGGTGCGCGGTCACGAACGCCGTATCATGCGCCTGCCAGTTGAAGGGCACGATGGCCAGCATCACGCCCGTCAGCCCGCCCATCACAAAGGTCAGGAAGAACCCCATGACGTGATACATCGGCAGATGCATCTCGGGCCGGCCCTTCCACATCGTCCCGATCCAGGCAAAGACCTGCACCGCGGTGGGGACCGCCACGAGCACCGAGGCGGCCGAGAAGAAGGCCAGCGCCATGTGTGGGATTCCCACCGTGAACATGTGATGCACCCAAAGCCCGAAGCTGAGAAACACCAGCGCCACGATCGCCGCGACGATTGCGCCATAGCCCAGGATGGTGGTGCGGCACATCACCGGGATGATCGTCGAGAGCGCCCCGGCGGCCGGCAGGAAGATGATATAGACCTCCGGATGGCCGAAGAGCCAGAAGAGATGCTGCCACAGCAGCGGGTCGCCGCCGCGCGCGACCTCGAAGAAGGGCCATCCGAAGGCGCGCTCGATCTCCAGAAGGACCGAGGCGAGGATCAGCGGCGGAAAACCCACCAGCATCATCACGCTCGTGCCCAGCATGTACCACGCGAATAGCGGCATCTCGGTAAGCTTCATGCCCGGGGCGCGCTGACGCAAAATCGTCACCGTGATCTCGACCGCCGCGGCCAGTGCCGAAATCTCCACGAAGGTCACGCCGAGCAGCCAGACATCGGCGTTGATGCCGGGCGAATAGGTCGCCCCCGATAGCGGGGTGTACATGAACCACCCCTCACGCGGCGCCACCCCGCCCAGTAGCGCGAAGAGCAGGATCAGCCCGCCGAAGAGGTAGCACCAGTAGCCCAGCGCCGTGAGCCGCGGGAAGGCAAGATCGCGGGTGCCGAGGATCTTGGGCAGCATGTAGATCGCCAGCCCCTCCAGCATCGGGATGGCGAAGAGGAACATCATGATGCTGCCATGCATCGTGAAGATCTGGTTGTAGATCTCGGTATCGAGGAAGGCCCCCTCGGGCGTGGCAAGCTGGGTCCGGATCAGCATCGCAAGGATGCCTCCGATGGCGAAGAATACCAGGGCCGTAGCCATGAAACGCAGCCCCAGCGTGGTATGGTTCACCGCCGTGATCTGGCCGCGCCAGCCCTCAGCGTTGGTCCAGACGCGATCCATCTCGCGGTGCAGCCCCAGCGCGCGGCGCGGCGGGTTGGCGGCGATGTCGAGCGCGGTGTCGGGCGCGTCGATTTCGCCCGAGGTTGCCCGGATGTCAGTCATCAGTGGCCTCCTCGGCGTGATCGTCGGCGTGATCGACGGCCAGATCATTGGGCTGCAGGGCTTCGGGCAACTCGCCTGCGGCATAGGCGACGAGCTCGAAGCGCATCCCGGCATGGCCGACGCCGCAGAATTCGGCGCAGAGACCGCCATAGGTGCCGGGGCTATCCGCCTGAAGGCGCATCACGTTCTCGCGCCCCGGAATCGCGTCTATCTTGCCGGCCAGTTGCGGCACCCAGAAGGAATGGATCACGTCCTCGGAGGTGACGATCACATCGACCGGCTGGCCGGTGGGAATGTAGAGCGTGCCCGCGGTTTCGACCATCGCGCCCCCCTCGCCTGGCTGTGTGAAACTCCAGCCCCACATGAAGGCATGCGCGCGCACCTCCACCGCGCCGTCGTCGCGCGGCAGGATGCGCTCGCCCACCCAGAGCCCCGCCGTCAGCAGCGTAGACAGGACCGCGAGCGAGAAGCCCAGCCCCCAGCCATGCGTCCAGCGGCGCGCCGGCGTCTCGCGCGGCAGGCCGAAGCCCATCGCGATCAGGACGCCAACCAACACCGCGATCGCCGCGGCCCCGGCGAGCATCGCCCACCAGAGCCAGGCGACCTCGGTGGCAACGGGGCCGGCCGGAGACAGCGTCGAGAGCGGCCCGTCGCAGCCCGCCAGCAGGATCGGAACCGGAACGGGTGCGAAGCGCTTCATCCTCTGATACGCTGCGCCGAAAGGAGACCCCGCATGCGCCCGACGCCGGATCCGCTTGTCGACCCGATCGAGGAGAACCGCGCGCTTCAGGACAAGGAATCGCGGATCGCCATCCACGGCCATCCGTTGCACGCGATGCTCGTGGCCTTCCCCATCGCGATGACTATGAGCGTGCTCGGCGCCGATCTCCTCTACTGGTGGACGGGCGACGAATTCTGGTCGCGGGCCGCGGGCTGGGCGGCCTTCGGGGCCTTCCTGATGGGGGTGCTGGCCGGGATCACCGGCACGGTCGAGTTGCTGATCGTCCCGGGGATCCGCAACCGCTCGGCCAGCTGGACGCATTTCATCCTGGCGGTGATGCTGCTGTCGATCCTGGGCGCCAACTGGGTGCTGCGCATCGGCGATCCGGCCGGCGCGATCCTGCCCTGGGGGCTGACACTGTCGCTCGTGGCGGCGGGACTGACGGCGGTGACCGGATGGCATGGGGGCAAACTCGTCTTCGATTATCAGATCGGTACCAGTTCGGGCGGCAATTCGCGGTCCTGAGGCTGGAGCATGAACAGGGGCAACCGCTCGATGAGGGGCGCCAGGTCGGGCTTGGCGAGAACCAGCCACAGCACGATGAGCATGAGCGGCACGCCGAGGATCAGCGCGATCAGCGGCGGCGGCATCTGGTAGGCGCCCAGGCGCTCGCCGGTCTGCGCGATGAGATGGCCGAGCCAGACGTGGACGAGCACCATCCCCGCAACCGCGATCAGCTTCGCCAGCAACCAGCCATCGACAAGCTCGCGCAGGAAGATCAGCACCGTGCCCGCGGCAATCGCGATCACCGCGGCGGGCGTCACCACCCGCGTGTAGCTGAAATGGCTGAGCTTTCGGATCGTCGCGAAGCCCGCCTGCGTCTGCACCGTGGCGCCGCGGCCGTATATGTGCAGCACGATCGGCAGCATGATCAACCCCGCGCACCAGATCGCCAGCGCCGAGATATGCGCAGCCTTGAAGGCGGCGATCATGCAGCCAGCCCCTGCCGCCAGACGCGGCGCAGAAGCAGCGCGCCGAGAAGCGCCAGCGGCGCCATTCCCGGCACCCACATGACCAGCCCGGCCAGTTGCTGATCGGCCAGAAGCGACATCCCGAAGGCCTCGGCCCCGACCAGATGCTCGGCATAGAGCGGGCGCGGCGCGAAGGTCAGGATGGCGCCAATCAGCCCCATCTGCCCGGCCAGGCCGGCGATCATCATCGCCGCGCCCAGCGTCGCCATAGCCTCGGTGCGTCGGGAAAGAACCGCGCTCCAGAACGCCCAGGCGGGCAACAGAAGCGCCGCCTGCATCCCCCAATAGACCGCGACGCTGTCCCATGCGGCGGCGTAGACGGCCGGCACATGCCACGCCCACAACGCCGCCGAGAGCGCGACGAAAGCCCCCGCGCCCGGCGCGCCGCGCCAGGGCAGCGCCACGGCGAGTGCGGGGGCGATCAACCCGAGCAGCAGCAGATGGTGCAGCGAGCGCGCCGCGAAGAGCGCGACGGTCAGCGCGCAGAGCGGCGCGACAAAGGCGATGACGGCCCCCAGCGCCGCCACGCTGAAGGCGCCTTCGCGCAGCCGGCCCGCCCGGGCGCGGCGCAGACCGACGGCTCCGGCCAGCGTCATGACCGCAAGGAGCGCCAGCAGCGCCGGATCAAGGTTCCAGCTGCCAAGCAGCTTCTCTGGCAGAGGAACCGGACCGCAATACGGGGTCGTCGCATTCGTCATCGTCCATCCCTGCTCTTTGCGCGGGCGGCCCATTCGCCGCCGGCCCGCCGCACGCGTCACCGCTGCGGGTATGCTCCGTCAACTCTTGTCTTCCCCACCGGAAACCTTCCCGCCTGCTGGCTTCCCCGATCGCGGCGGCAGCCGACCAACTTCAGCGGCCCGTGGATGTCATCAGCATACAGCATTCAGACAAAATCGCTAAGGCGCAACCCGCCGCCAGCCCCGTAGGTCGGGAATCCGCCGCACCGCTTCCTGCGAGGAGATCCCCACACCGGCCTCGACCCAGATGTCCTCGATGCCCCGGAAATCGATCCTGGTCAGTTGTTGTGCGAGAATGTCGAAGGCCGTCACGCCGCCGTCCAGCAGTCCCTCGCCAAGGCTGCCGCCGCCCTTGGCGAAGGCCTACTGGCTGGATGGGACCCTCGGGCCGGTGGTCACGAAACGCTCCGATACCTCGGTGCTGATGTCGCGCACCGGAGAAAAGCCCATCCAGAAGGCGGTATAGGTGGCAACTGGCGTGTCGGAAACATCGTGCACCTCCTCGGTTGCATGCGACGGCCTGGGCCTATCGGATCACGGACAATAAACGTCTCACCAGATTCGGGGGGCTGGGATAAGGCGGCTCTGCCAGACGAGATGAACAAGTCGTCAGGCTGAGCGCGAGTTGACGTCGCTCCGGGTGGCAAACAGATCGCTATCAGTCACCTTATGGCCACGCTTCAGCGCCTTACTCAGGTCCCGAACACGGTCTTCATGCAGGACGGTGCCGCAGTCCTGACAGGCGCTACGAAGAAGCGCCGTTTGATCACGGTGGATGCGCGAGCCTATCACGCAAGACACTGTCATCAGGTTGAGTACACGGGACTGGCCGGCGGCGCTCAACGTAGACAGATGGCGGCGTATGGCGGCCCAGTCGAGCGTGATGTCCTCGCCGTGCTTCAGCGCCTCTCGTAAGCGGGACATCAGATAGATCTGATTGGGATGGGCATCGCGCCCCCGGGTCAGCATCTCGCCCGCAGCATGTACGAGCACGTCTCTCTCCGAGCCGCCCAAGTCACCCGCGTCCTGGAAGTGCGCCGCAATCAGGTTGTCCACTGCAAACGGTCCCAGCGTGCGCACCCGCGCCTCGGTCATGATCCGCCAGATGATATAGGCGTTCCAGACGGCATAGAGCGGGCCTGCAAACAGCGGAACCATGCCGCGTATCGCCATGCGCGCGGCCACCCTGCGCAGAAAGACCCGCAAGATGAAGCTGCTGACCCCGACCTTCAGCTTGTAGGCGATGCTGAGCGCCGTAAGCTTCCAGCGCGACACATGCGCATAGGGATCGACCCCGAAGATCTGCACTTGTGGACTGGGAAATTCGAGCGCAGTACGCGCCAGGCCGTGGGCGAACAACCTGTGCCCTTCGCAACTCGACAGCGGCAGCCCGGAATGTTGCGTAACACGCGCGATTCCGATCAGCGCCAGCGCGTATAGAAGGGCGATCTCCACCGCGCTAACCACGCCGGCGAAGGCATAAAAGGCCCCCCAGTACGGGAGCGCCTCGCGCCAGCCGACATCTTCCATGCCGTCAAAGATGCCCTGGCGCATCCAGATCTCGGCGCCGCCTATCAGCCCGCCCGAGACGATGCCCGCCAGCGCCGACAGGCCGATGGTCCAAGCCGTGACCTGACGGATCGCCTGCACGCGCTCGCGCGGGGGATGACCTTCGGTGCCGCTGTCTGCGCCGCGCTGCGCCAGATAGGCTGCAAACCTGCGCTCCAGCATGTTCGGCTCGGGCGAGTATATTTCAACTGCTGGTACTGACATCTCTCTGTTGCTTCCCGTCCGCAAGGTGCGGCGCGTCCTCAACGCGCCCTACGTCACCTTCTCGCCCAGCGTGTGCTCCACCCACAGCTTCTGCACCGCGACCATCGCCACGATGGTGAGGGGTGCTGCAAGGATCAGCCCCACCACTCCGAAGATCACGCTGAGAAGCACTTGCACGGCGATCAGGAGCGCCGGCGGGAGGTTGACCGCCTTTTGCTGGATCATCGGTCCTATGACGCTTCCCTCGATGTTCTGGATCACCACATAACCCACCAGCACGATCAGCCCTGTCTGCATCCCCGCGGCGAAACCCACCGCAACGACTGGTACCGCCGCGATCAATGGGCCGACGAACGGGATGAAGGTCAGCAGCGCCGTCAGGACCGCGATCCCAAGCCAAAGTTCAACGCCAAGCACGAACAGCCCGAACCCGACCGCCACCCCAAGCAGCGCCATGGACACAAGCTGCCCCAGAAACCACCAGCGGATCGCATGGGCGAGTGCGGACAGCGTATCCTCCACCACCGCCCGCTGCGCCGGCGGCACCAACCGCACCATCCCCCCACGGTAGAGCGCCGGATTCGCCGAAATGAAACCTGTGAGTACAACAAGGATTACGAGGCTCGCGACAGCGCCGACCGCCGTCATTCCCCAGGTCATCACCTCCCCCGTCATGTCGCGCAGCGTATTGGCAAGGCCCCCGTCATCGTCGTCCGTTTCCACCATCACCCCAAGATTGATGAGCCAAGCGTGAGTCTGCTGCACGAACACGACCACCGCCGCGCTCACATCCCGCAACTGCTGGACGAGACGCCCCGCCGACACGGCGAACACAACGCCGATGAACGCAAAGATGGCGATCGAGACACCCACGAGCGCCCAGCCCCGAGTGAGCTGCAGCCGCCCCGCGATCGCCCGCGCAAGTCCGTCGAGCCCGACCGCAATCAGCACCGCGGCGAAAACGAGAAGAATCACATTTCCGATGAGATAGCCGATCAGCAGAAGTCCTGCCGTCAGAAGGATCGTGTCGGTCCTGATCCAGCGCTCCGAGCCCATGCGCATTTCCTTCCCCCTGCTGCACGGCTCCGCGCCGCTGTCGAAAAGGCAACGTCCTCCGGGCCGTCCCGATCCTGCCTATCCGCGAAGAAATGCCTATCCTTGGAATGTTTTGTGGATTCAGCCTCTCGAAGGCCGGAAGGGCTGCTGGCTGCACTGGATGGGCCAGAGGACGTTCGCGCGTAGGCGCGCGAGGGTGCTCGGCGCTTGGCCGCTTGATGGGTGAATGCGCGCCATGCGCGGGGTCGCAACCGATGGCCCGGCCAGCGGGCTGTTGCCGCGGTCGCGTGTCTGTCGCATTCCACCTGCGAAGCAGCGATCCTAGTCGCAGCAAATGCCGATCGGGCTGATGCAGGTTAGTGCCCTCGACGATGACACTGAAAGTGAAGAACTCGGAGCATTCTCACACCAGTCGCACCTCATGCTCCCTTACAACATTTCGACGAACGGCACGATCACGAACCAAGCGATATAGAGAAGCGAAAGCCCAAGCAGCAGGTCGATGCGCCGTTCAGGCGCCCCCTCGGTCGATGGAAACCAGCGCACCCTTCAGCCCGCCCTCGGCGCCGAGCCGGTCGAGCAGCGGCGGGATGGCAGCCAGCTCGCCGGCCTTGTCGGGCACTGCCTCCGCGGCCAGAACCAGCCGGGCGGTGGTGGCGAAGGCCGAGACCAGATGCAGCGGCGCGGCCCCGGTCCTGCGATCGTGGCTGCGCCGGGAGGTCTTGCCGTCGATGGCGACAAGCCCGGCCTTCTCCGGCCAGCTCTCGCGTACCCAGCCCTCGAAGGCCGCAGCGAAGAGTGTGGGATTGATGCGGTTCATCAGGATCGTCAGCCAGCGCTCGCCCGGAACGCCATGCCTGTAGGGCAGATGCTGACGCAGAAAGTCCAGGTGCGCCGCGCCCCAGGCGGCGATGTCCTCGTAATCGTCGCAATCCGCGATGCTCCCGCAGACCACCAGAAGCAGGATCTCCGGCAGAGGATGTAGAATCCGCCGCTCATCGCGCGGATCCTCGACCACCGAAAAGTGGTCAAGCAACGCGGCCAGGCGCGAGCGGCGGGGAAGGTTCTCGGTGACCTGCCACGGGATTTTTCCTCCGTCTGCGATTAGAGTCCGACCCAAGGAAGGGACGGAC
>NZ_QNVJ01000100.1 GCF_003350345.1 Alkalilacustris brevis | reverse complement strand
CCCCGGCGGGGCGGCGTAAGCCCCCGGAATGGCAGGCGCTGCCCGGCGTTGCCGCCGGGCGGGTCATTTGCCAACGTGCTGCGTTATACAGAGACCTTGACCGGGTAATGGAGATTGGCGCACTACACTGTCGGGCGAAGTGGTGCGTCGCTCCGGGGCAGGTCCGGGCGACCAGCCTGGGCAGCGTATGCCTGCCCTGACCACACGCACGCCCCTTCCACTTGCACGTCCGCAAGATATGTTTCACTAAGGCGCCAGGATCGGAACACGCCCCGGCTGCTGATCGGGCGCGCCTGCGACGAGGACACAGATGGCCGACGGAACCAATCAGCTCCCCAGCAAACCCACCGAGGAAATCTCGGTCAGGGATGTCTTCGGGATCGACAGCGACATGGTCGTGAAAGGCTTTGCCGAGCGCACCGACCGGGTGCCCGACGACGACCCCACATACAAGTTCGACCCAGACACCACGCTCGCGATCCTCGCCGGGTTCCAATATAACCGCCGGGTCATGATCCAAGGCTATCACGGCACCGGGAAATCGACGCATATCGAGCAGGTGGCCTCGCGGCTGAACTGGCCCTGCGTGCGCGTCAATCTCGACAGCCATATCAGCCGCATCGACCTGATCGGCAAAGACGCGATCAAGCTGGTCGATGGCAAGCAGGTCACGGTGTTCCAGGAGGGCATCCTGCCCTGGGCGCTGCGCAACCCCACCGCCATCGTGTTCGACGAATACGACGCCGGGCGCGCCGATGTGATGTTCGTGATCCAGCGGGTGCTGGAGGCCGACGGCAAGCTCACCCTGCTCGACCAGAACGAGATCATCCGCCCCCACCCCAGCTTCCGGCTGTTCGCCACCGCCAACACCATCGGGCTGGGCGACACCACCGGGCTTTATCACGGCACCCAGCAGATCAACCAGGGCCAGATGGACCGCTGGAGCCTGGTGGCCACGCTCAACTACCTCAGCCATGACGCCGAAACCGCGATCGTGCTGTCGAAGAATCCGCATTACAACAACGCCAAGGGCCGCCAGGAGATCAGCCAGATGGTCGCGGTGGCCGACATGACTCGCTCGGCCTTCATGAATGGCGATTTGTCCACGGTGATGAGCCCGCGCACGGTGATCGCCTGGGCCGAAAACGCGCGCATCTTCCGCGATGTGGGCTATGCGTTCCGGCTGACCTTCCTGAACAAATGCGACGAGTTGGAGCGCCAGACCGTGGCCGAGTTCTACCAGCGCTGCTTTGACCAGGAACTGCCGGAAAGCGCGGTGAGCATGAGCCTGGGGTAAAGCGGGCGGCGCTCGCCTCTCGCATTGATCGGCCTCGACCACTTCCAAACAGAGGGCATGCGCCCGGCCGAGGTGGGCGCGAATGCGCCCGCCTGGGGGGCGGGCGGGCGCATGCCCGGGCCGCAAGCGGCCCAGGCGGGGTGATTATCGCTTCCGGCGCCTTGTTGTTCGTCGCTGCCCAACAGCCATTCGGCAACTTTTCCAGTGTGTCGGCGTCCAATCGTTCAATGGGCTCCAGGCTGGAGCTGAGCCTCTGCTTGACCGAACCAAAAACGAAAAGTGTCTGACTGTTCTTCACTTGCGGCGTTTCGTTACGAGGCTGATGGCAGGGCTAGGCCTTTTTCCCTTCCAGTCGCGAGAATTTGGCTCCATATGAGGAATATGACCAAACCCAACGACAACCCCGCCGATCCGTTCAAGAAGGCGCTGGCCGAGACCACGCGCACCATGGCGCATGACCGCGAGCTGACGGTTTCCTATTCGGTCGATCCGCCGGGCATGTCCTCGGACGCGGTGCGCCTGCCGCAGGTCACCCGCCGGATGACCCGCGAGGAGGTTCTGCTGGCGCGCGGCACCGCCGACGCCTTCGCCCTGCGCCGCCGCCACCACGATGACCGGACCCACGCGCGCTACCTGCCGCAAGGCCAGATGGCGCGCGACCTCTACGAGGCGATGGAGACCGCCCGCTGCGAGGCGATGGGCGCGCGCGAGATGCCCGGCTCGGCCTCGAACATCGATGCGCGCATCGCGGTTGAGGCCGACAAGCGCGGCTATGCCCAGATCCGCGAGGCGGCCGACGCGCCGCTGCCCGCCGCCGCCTCCTACCTGATCCGCCACCTTGCCACCGGCCGCACGCTGCCCGAGGGCGCGCAGAACGTCATGGAGCTCTGGCGCGGCTTCATCGAGGAAAACGCCGGCGATACCCTCGGCGATCTGCGCGAGGTGCTGGGCGATCAGGCCGCCTTTGCCCGCTTTGCCCGCCGGATGATCGAGGATCTGGGCTATGGCGACCAGCTTGGCGACGACCCCGACAGCGAGGATCAGGGCGACGATGCCGAGGATGACGACAGCCCCGACGACGCCCCCGAAAACGCCGACAAGCAGGGCGGCGAAAGCGAGCCCAGCCAGGACGAGGACGACCAACAGGACGAGCAGACCCAGGACGCGTCCCAGGCCGACGTGACCTTTGACGAAAGCGCCGACGAGGAAATGTCGGAAGAGGCCGAACTGCCCGAGGGCGAGGCCCCGCTCGACCCGCCTCCGCCCGCGCCCCATTCCGAGGCCGATCCGGGCTATGCCGTCTTCCTGACCGATTTCGACGAGGAAATCGGCGCCGCCGACCTGGCCGAACCGGCCGAACTGGAACGCCTGCGCGCCTATCTCGACCAGCAGCTCGACCCGCTCAAAGGCGCGGTGTCGCGGCTGGCCAACAAGCTGCAGCGCCGGCTTCAGGCGCAGCAGAACCGCAGCTGGGAATTCGACCGCGAGGAAGGCATCCTCGATGCCGGGCGGCTGGCGCGCGTGGTCGCCAACCCGACCATGCCGCTTTCCTTCAAGATCGAGAAGGACACCGAATTCCGCGACACGGTGGTCACGCTGCTGATCGACAATTCCGGCTCCATGCGCGGGCGGCCGATCTCGATCGCGGCGATCTGCGCCGATGTGCTGGCGCGCACGCTGGAACGCTGCCAGGTCAAGGTCGAGATCCTGGGCTTCACCACCCGCGCCTGGAAAGGCGGCCAGAGCCGCGAGAAATGGCTGGCCGCGGGCCGCCCGCAACAGCCCGGGCGGCTGAACGACCTGCGCCACATCATCTACAAGCAGGCCGACGCGCCCTGGCGGCGGGTGCGCAACAACCTTGGCCTGATGATGAAAGAGGGGCTGCTGAAGGAAAACATCGACGGCGAGGCGCTGGAATGGGCGCATCGCCGGCTGATGGCCCGGCGCGAAGCGCGGCGCATCCTGATGGTGATCTCGGACGGCGCGCCGGTGGACGACTCTACGCTGTCGGTGAACCCCGCGAGTTACCTGGAAAAACACCTGCGCGACGTGATCGCCATGGTGGAGCGCCGCCGCGCGGTGGAACTGCTGGCCATCGGCATCGGCCATGACGTGACGCGCTACTACAACCGCGCGGTAACGATCACCGATGTCGAGCAACTGGCCGGCGCAATGACCGAACAACTCGCCGCGCTGTTCGACAACGACCCCAGGGCAAGGGCACGCTTCGTGGGGATCAGGCGGGCCGTGTGAGGGGGGCGACGGACGTAGGCTGTAGATACAGCACAGACTGACCAGAGCGGCGGCAATGCGCAGGGAGCGGGCTTTGCAAACTTGGGCCGTTTCCCGTGAGCGGCCATTCGCGTGGAGTGCGGAGAAGGTGTCAGAAGAGCCCGTTGCAGACTGCCAGCCAAGTCTCAGATGCTGCAGATGCAGCAGGCTGGTACCCGCCCTTTCCGATCAACTGATGTCGATTCTAACACGGCATTTCACCAGACGACGTCGATCACCCTCCCGTCGCTGTGCTGACACACACCAACGCCACCACTGGTCGTGAAGCCGCTTGAGTCCGCGTACTGGAGTTGGCAGGACAAGGACGAACCGCGTGAGCCCAGCAAGACAGCAACGAAATCTCCGGTCGAGCTAGAACCGACTATCGTTGTGGTGCCGAATGCGCTGGCGCCACCAGACCATGCAGTGCCGAAACCCGTACCAACGGTGGTCCTGGCCCCTCGCATGACTGACTTGCCCTCGAAAGCCTCGCCATCGATCACCGTCCTGAGCGTATCACTGTCCATGCCCTGCTCATAGGAGAACTCGACTGGTTCGCCCGATCCTCGCATCACGCCCTGCATCGTGCCCGAACACGCCATAACCAGGCTGACCGCGCCAATTAAGAAAATATTGCCTGCTACCTTCATGATTGCGTTCCCCCGCGATGCCGCAGCCATTCGTTGTATTTTTCGGAAATCAGTCGACAACAAACTGGGGCAAAGGGCAACCCCGGCAGAAGTCGCATCAACTCGCTCATGGCAGCCCTGCCCCCACACGGCTCTGTTGCCACTCAGGTCGGCCCAAGCTGCACATACAGCAAATGTCCGGAAGGTCCGCAATCTTACCAATTCGCGATCTGCGCCGCGAAGGTCAGCTTTCGCAGATCCGAGCCCGAGGGCTGTGGGTCCGCTCTGGGCTGCCCAGTCGGCTGCACCTGCAGCATCTGAAACTGGCACCTATGACCCCACCGGGCGCGATCCCTGCCGCTGGGGCCCGGTCATCCGAATTGTCAGAAGGCGGCAATGCTCAGCGGGCGTTCCCGCGCGTGGCGGTCGCGCAGCAGGAGGGCCGTCGCTGCCGGAAGGGCGGCGGTGCCGAGAAACATCGCCCCGGCCCCGAACGCATCCGCTGCGACGCCGGCGAGAGCCGGCCCCGCAATGCTGCCCGCCGCCGTGGCGAGAAGGGCCGTCGTGAAACCAAGCGACGGCAACGAAGGAAACAGGCGCTCCGACCAGAAGGCCAGGACCGCGCTTGTCATCATGACATGCAGGCCCTGCAGCCCGGCCGACAGGGTCAGCCCCGTCCAGCTGCCCGGCAAGGCAACGACCAGCGCGACCGAAACCGCCGCGGCCAGCATCACAAGCCGCAAAAGCCACAGCAGGCCGACGGCCCCCTTCACCCGCCCGGCGAAAAGCCCGGCCAGTCCAAAGAAACCATAGAATATGAAGATCAGGGCCGGCGTGGCCGCGAGGGGCACGCCCGGAACGCCGCCGCCGGCCTGCATGTGGTCGGCCGCAAAGGAAATGTAGATTGCCGAAGTCGTCCCGTAGACGAAGGCGATGGCAAACAGGGGCAGCGCCCCGACCTGCAGAACATTGTGCCACCGCCGCTCCGGGCTGGCTTCGGGGTCTTTCTCGACATCACGCAGGGCCGTCCAGTTGGCAATCAGCGCGGCGGCCGCGGCGATCGCGAAGAACGCCCAGCAGGCCCGCCAGGACAAGCCTGTCAGCACCATGGCAAGCGCCGCGAAGCCGGCTGCGGCGACACCAATACTGGTGCCGGTGCTGATCCGCGAAAGTGCCGTCGGCCGGTCCACGTCGCAGACCTTGCGGTGCACTGCGTCGTTGAACGGTGTCCAGGCGAAGCCGGCGCTCGATGCTGTCAGGAACACGCCGACAGCCAGCACCACCAGGTCAGGTGCGAGGGCGACAATCGTCATGCCGACCGTGGCGGCGAGCAGGCCAGACAGCACCGGCGCCGCCGGCCCCCGCCGCTTGAGCAGGACCTGCGCGACCAGAAGCCCGAGAAAGAATCCGAGGAAGCCGAGACTGGACACGAACCCGACCGCCGAGGTCGACATCGAGAATGCCGACCTGAACTCCGGCACGAAGAGGCCGAAACCGATGCGCCCGGGGCCGAAACCGATGGCGGTTGCGGCGAAACCGGCGGCGGAAAGGCTGTAGAAATAGGTGATGACATTCCTCCGCGTTTGCCCGGCGACCCATCGGCAAGGTTCCTGACTCCAGTGTGGGTTCGCTTGCCATTCCGGGCAATGGGGCGGCCAGCGAATTACCGGCTTCGCCCCCCTGTGCGGCGGGCCTTTGCGCCGCCCGTCAGGGCCAGGAGGCAAATGAGCCGGGCTCGTCGGGGCGCCGGACATCCTTGTTGGCCTTTCGGAACCGGCCCGGCGGCAGGCCCGCGCGCTGCCGGAAGAACCGGTTGAAATAGGCCGGGTCGGAAAACCCCAGCAGAACGGAGATCTCGTCGGTCTGCAGGGCGGTGTCCAGCAACAGGCGACGGGCCTCGGCCATCTGCCGGCTGTGGATCAGCTGTTTCGGCGTCATATCGAACGCCCTGAAGACCGCACGGTTGAGCCGGTCGCGCGTCACGCCGAGCGCGTCGGCAATCTCGGCCACGGTTGGCTGGTCGCGCAGCCGCAGGTCGATCTCGACCCGAAAGCGCTGGGCAAGGTTTCCGGTCGTGGCGCCCGCGCGTTCGGGGTCGTGCTCGCGCATCATGCGCCACAGGGTGATCGTGATCAGCCTGATATGCGAATCGATCTCCTCGCGCGCGCCGGGCTATTCCGGCGGTGGGCCTACCTTTCTTTGCGATGGAGCAGGGCGAGGTGATGTCCACCACGGCCGAGCCCGCCAACCTGCTGGCAAACAAATGGCATCTGGTCGAGTCGGGAGAAATCTCCGTTCTCGGCTTCCTCGGGCTTGAGACCGTGGCAGGGCTTGAGGACTACCCGAACCTTCTCGACCTGATCGACGAGGACAACCTGGCCCGCGGGCAGGCCCTGGCCGTGGCACAAGCGGCCGGTATCGGGCTGTCGCTGATCGCGCCTCCGGGCGTTCCGGAAGACCGCGTCGCCTATCTGCGCGGCGTGTTCGAGGCGACGATGAACGACCCCGACCTGATCGCCGAACCGGCCGAGCGCAGCATCCCGGTCAACTACGCCTCGGGCGAGTGGCTGCAGGAATTTCTTGCAAGCGCGATGGAAGTCGATGACTCGGTGCGCGAATGGTTCGCCAGCCTGGTTGACTGAGAACCGGAACTGACAAATGCCTGGTGGGGGGGGCGTTTCCGCCCCCCTTTCCTGCCCTTCCGGCGCAGCCTTCAACACCTTGCGGGAGTTCGATCTGTGACCCCTGACATCCTTCAGGCCATGGGCGACGCGGTCGCCACGCTCTTTCAGTGGTGCATGTTGTCCTATCTGTTTCTCGGCGCGGTGATCGGCACGCTGCTGGCCGTGCTTCCAGGTGTGGGCGGGCTGATGGGGCTGGCACTGCTGCTGCCTTTCACCTTCTCGATGCCGGCGGGCGAGGCCATCATCTTCATGATCGCGGCGCTTGCGGTCATGTCCACCGCCGACAGCATGGTCACGGTGCTGGACGGCTACCCGATGGCCAAGAGGGGCGAAGCGGGGCGCACAATGGGGGCGGCCTTCACCTCATCGGTGCCGGGGATCATCCCGGCGGTCGACCCGACGGTGATACCCAGGCTGGTCTATTCCTACAGCACGATGGCCACGCGCGGCAATAGCAGCTTCGGGCAGGGCGACGTGCGCGGGGTGATCGCCTCGGAATCGTCGAACAACGCGACCGTGGGCGGCGCACTTCTGCCCACCGTGGCGTTGGGCGTGCCCGGTTCGGCCCCGACTTTGCCGCCATTGCACGGGCCTCGCGGGCGCTAGGCCTGAAGGCCACGAGCCACGAGGAATTCAAGGCGGCGCTGGCCGAGGCGCTGGACCACGTGCAACACAGGCGCGGCCCGGCGCTGATCGATGCGGCCATCCGGCCCGAATGAAACCTGGCGCTGGCCGTGCGGGGCAAAGGCCATGCGGAGCAAGGGACGGGCGGGGGCAAAGGCCAACGACCGGCGGCACCTGCCCGCAAGCCCCCGCCACCACCTGACCTAAGGGCAGGCAGGCGTAGCTTTGCTTGACAGAAATCCGAAATAGGCGAAGGGTGAAAGCATTGGCCGGGCGCCGGAAATTTCCGGCCCGAGGGCCTCCCCCACAGCAAGGCGGCCTTGCGTAAATGGCCGGTTTCGACAACAGGGAGATTTCAATGTCAGTAGCTTCCCACTTCTTTGCCCCCACCCGGCTGCGCACAGCCAGCCTGATGGCCGGCGCCGCGCTTGCGCTTGTGCTCTCGTCGGTCAGCGTGGATGCGGAAACGCTGCGCTGGGCCCGCGTGGGCGACGCGCTCACGCTTGACCCGCACGCCCAAAACGAAGGGCCGACGCACACGCTCAACCACCACATCTATGAAACGCTGGTGGGGCGCGCCATCGACGGCTCGCTCGTCCCGCGTCTGGCGACCGACTGGTATATCGACGAGGCGGACGACACGGTCTGGGTGTTCGAGATCCGGCAGGGCGTGACCTTCCACGAAGGCCAGCAACTGACAGCCGAAGACGTGGCCTTTTCGCTCGACCGCGCGCGCACCACGCCATCGGGCATGGCGGCCCTGCACGCCGCCGTGCAGGAGGTGACCACCGATGGCGATTACACCGTGCGTGTGCGCATGGCCGGCCCCGCGCCGCTTTATGTGCAGAACCTGACCAACACCTTCATCATGAGCCGCGAATGGGCCGAGCAGAACGCGGTGGAAACGTCGCAAAACTTTGCCGCGGGTGAAGAAAACTACGCCGTGCGCAACACCAACGGCACCGGCCCCTACCGCATGGTCGAGCGTGACCCCGAGGTGCGCACCGTGCTGCGGGTGTTCGAGGACCACTGGGACGACGCGCCCGAAGTGACCGAGATCATCTACACCCCCATCACCGAGGCCGCGACCCGCGTTGCCGCGCTGCTGTCGGGCGAGGTCGATCTGGTGCAGGACGTGCCGGTGCAGGACATCGCGCGGCTGGAGCAGACCGACGGTGTGCGCGTCGTGCGCGGCCCCGAGAACCGCAACATCTTCTTCTCGTATGACATGACGTCGGAACAGCTCGCTTCGGCCAGTGTCGATGACAACCCCTTCGCCAAGCCAGAAGTGCGCGAGGCAATGGCGCTGGCCATCGATCGCGACGCGATCCGGCAGGTGGTGATGCGGGGTGAATCGCAGCCCTCGGCCGCGCCGCTGCCGCCCTTCGTCAATGGCTGGACGGAAGAGATGCACGCCTATGGCGCGCCCGACCAGGACCGCGCGCGCGCGCTGATGGCCGAGGCGGGCTACGAGAGCGGCTTCTCGGTCGATCTGCACTGCCCGAACGACCGCTACCTCAACGATGAAGGCATCTGCCTCGCGCTGGTGGGGATGCTCGGCCAGATCGGGATGGACGTGAACCTGGTTTCGCAGAGCCGGACGCTGCACTTCCCGCTGATCGAGAACTGGGAGACCGACTTCTATCTGCTGGGCTGGGGCGTTCCGACCTTCGACAGCCAGTATGTGTTCGACTTCCTGGTGCATTCCCGCGGGGGCGCCTATGGCGCGTTCAACGGCTCGCGCTATTCCAACCCGGAGTTGGACGCGAAGATCGAGGCGCTGGCCACGATGACCGACCTGGACGCCCGCGACGCGCTGATCGCGGAAATCTGGGACGAGGTGATGGAAGAACGCATCTTCCTCAATGTCCACAACCAGGTGCTGGCCTATGCCATGCGCGACGGGATCAACCTTGCGGTACATCCCGAGAACCAGCCGCGCATGACCGAAGTCAGCTTCGACTGAGCCCTGGGCTGTAACGCCGGCCCGCGCGCCTGACTTGCGCGCGGGCTTCCCGGCGGCGCGGCTGCCGCCAATGCCCGGACCGCCAGAGGCACCACTCATCCAGATCGGGGGCCACCGGCAATGCTGGCCTATATCCTGCGCAGAATCCTGCAATCCGTCATCGTCATGCTTGTCGTGGCGCTTGTGGCGTTTTCGCTGTTTCGGTTCGTGGGTGATCCGGTCTCAACCCTTGTGGGGCAGGAAGTCACCATCGCCGAGCGCGAGACACTGCGCGACCAGCTTGGCCTGAACGACCCGTTCCCCATGCAGTTCGCCAGTTTCATCGCGCGCGCGGCGCAGGCGGATTTCGGCATTTCCTACCGGTTGCAGCAGCCGGTGATGGAACTGATCCTCGCGCGCCTTCCCGCGACGTTGGAACTGGCGCTGGTCTCGGGCCTCTTCGCGTTCTTTTTCGGCGTGACGCTCGGGGTATATACGGCGCTGAACCGACGCGGCTGGACCTCCAGCGCGATCATGACGGTCTCGCTGATCGGCGTGTCGCTGCCCACCTTCCTGATCGGCGTGCTGCTGATCTGGGTATTCGCGGTCGAGCTTCAGTGGCTGCCCAGTTTCGGGCGCGGCGAGGTGGTCGATCTGGGCTGGTGGCGCACCGGGCTGCTGACCCCTTCGGGGCGCGCCTCGCTGGTGCTGCCGGCGATCACGCTGGGGCTTTACCAGCTCACGCTGATCATGCGGCTGGTGCGCGCCGAGATGCTGGAGGTGCTGCGCGCCGATTACATCAAGTTCGCGCGGGCCCGCGGCCTGTCGAACCGGGCGGTGCACTTCAGCCATGCGCTCAAGAACACGATGGTGCCGGTCATTACCATCACCGGGTTGCAGCTGGGCTCGATCATCGCGTTCTCGATCATCACCGAAACCGTGTTTCAGTGGCCGGGCGTGGGCGCGCTGTTCATCAACTCGGTGCGCACGGTCGATGTGCCGGTGATGGCGGCCTACCTCATGCTCATCGCGCTGATCTTCGTCGTCATCAACCTGATCGTCGATCTGCTCTATTTCGCGATCGACCCGCGGCTGCGCATCGACAGAAGCGCCGTGCGGCACTGACGGAGGATTGACCATGCCCCGACCCGGCCATTCAGACGCGCCTTCGGACCAGGCCACCGCGCCGCAGCCTTCCGGCACCACCCAGGCACGCCCGCAAGACACGTTGCGCCGCGCCTGGGACAGCGACCTTGCCTATTCCTTCCGCACCTCGCCGGTTGCGCTGGTTTCGGGGGTCGTCGCGCTGCTGATCATCCTCGCGGCGGTCCTTGCGCCCTGGCTTGCGCCACAGAACCCCTACAGCACGCGCGATCTGATCCTGATGGATGGCTTCACCGCGCCGATGCAGCCCTCGCTGCTGGGTAATGTCTATCTGCTGGGCACCGACGACCAGGGCCGCGACGTGCTTTCGGCGATCCTTTACGGCGCGCGCATCTCGCTTTTCGTGGGCTTTTCCGCAGTGCTTTTCGCGATGGTGCTGGGGATCACGCTGGGGCTGGTCGCCGGGTATCGCGGCGGCTGGGTGGACGGGCTGCTGATGCGGATTGCCGATGTGCAGCTCACCTTTCCGTCGATCCTGCTGGCCCTGCTCATATTCGGGATCGCGCGGGGGATGATCCCGCCCGCCTACCGCGAGACGATGGCGATCTGGGTGCTGATCGTCGCCATCGGCCTGTCGGACTGGGTGCAATATGCCCGCGTGGTGCGCGGCGCCACAATGGTTGAGAAAAACAAGGAATATGTGCAGGCCGCGCGCGTGATCGGTGTGCATCCGGCGCGGATTCTCACCCGTCACATCCTGCCCAACGTGATGGGGCCAGTTCTGGTGATCGGGACGATCGGGCTGGCCCTGGCCATCATCGCCGAGGCGACGCTTTCGTTTCTGGGCGTCGGTGTGCCGCCGACCACGCCTTCGCTGGGCACGCTGATCCGCAACGGGCAGAGTTACCTCTTCTCGGGCGAGTGGTGGATCCTGGCCTTTCCGGCGGCCGCGCTGCTGGCCCTGGCGCTTTCGGTCAACCTGCTGGGCGACTGGCTGCGCGACGCGTTGAACCCGAGGCTGAGATGACGTTGTTCCGATCGCCCCATGTTCCGCCCGTGCCGCAGGCAGGGGCAGCGCCCGACCGCCCCTCCGGGCGGGCGCTTCGCTTCCGCCCGCGGGCGGGCGCCGCCTGTGCGACCCGCAAGCTTGCGCTGGGGGGGCGCCGACGGGAGCCATGCCCATGACCGAACCCCTCCTCTCCGTCCGCGACCTTGTCGTCGAATTCCCCACCCGCCGGGGCACCCTGCGCGCGCTCGACCGGGTGTCCTTCGACATCGAGGAGGGCGAGGTGCTGGGCATGGTCGGTGAATCGGGGGCAGGCAAGTCGATCACCGGCGCGGCCATCATCGGCCTGATCGAGCCGCCGGGGCGGATTGCCGGCGGCGAGATATGGCTGCGCGGCGAACGTATCGACACCTTGCCGCCCGAGCGGATGCGCCGCATTCGCGGCAAGCGGATCGGCATGGTGTTTCAGGATCCGCTGACATCGCTCAACCCGCTTTTTACCGTGGCCGAGCAGATCATCGAGACCATCCGCACCCATCTGGATATGGGGGAACGCGAGGCGCGCGAGCGGGCCATCGCGCTGCTCGACCAGGTCGGCATCCCCGCCGCCCGGCGCCGGATCGACGACTATCCGCACCATTTCTCGGGCGGGATGCGGCAACGTGTGGTGATCGCGCTGGCGCTTGCCGCCGAGCCGGAACTGGTGATCGCCGATGAGCCCACGACCGCGCTTGATGTCTCGGTGCAGGCGCAGATCATCGACGTGCTCAAGGAGATGTGCGCCAGCCGCGGCGCCTCGGTCTTGCTCATCACTCATGACATGGGCGTCATCGCCGAAACCGCCGATCGCGTGGCGGTGCTCTATGCCGGGCGGATGGCCGAGATCGGGCATGTGCAGGGTGTGATCCAGAACGCCGAACACCCCTATACGCGCGGACTGATGGGCTCCATTCCCACGCTCACCCAGTCGGCCGACCGGCTGGTGCAGATACCCGGCGCCATGCCGCGGCTCAACGCGATTCCCGATGGCTGCGCATTCAACCCGCGCTGCCCGCAAGTGTTCAACCGCTGCCGGGTGGAACGGCCCGAACTGCTCGATCGCGGCAATGGTCGCCGCGTGGCCTGCTGGCTCTATGATGAAGCGGGGGTGTCGGGGCCGGGTGAGACTGCGGGTGAAAGGACAGGGTCGCAAGATGGCTGACGTGACGGCGGCATCCGACGTGCTTCTCAAGGTCGAGGGGCTGACGCGCTACTTCGATGTCTCGAAACCCTGGCTCAACCGCGTCATCGAGCGCGAAGCGAAGCAATACCTCACCGCCGTCGCCGATGTGAATTTCGAGATCCGGCGCGGCGAGACCTTTGCCCTGGTCGGCGAAAGCGGCTCGGGCAAATCCACCATTGCCAAGATGGTGGTGGGGCTGCTGCCGCCATCCGAAGGCCGGATCGTTTTCGACGGCACTGCAATGAGCGGCACCGCCGGCGCGCAGATGCGCAAACTGCGCCGCCGTTTCCAGATGATCTTTCAGGACCCTTTCGCCAGCCTCAATCCGCGCTGGCATGTGGGCGACATCATCGCCGAGCCGATTCGCACCTTCGGCCTTGCCCGTGGCCGCGAGATGCGCGCCGAGGTGGCGCGCCTGCTTGAAACGGTGGGCCTTTCGGCCTCGGACGCGGGCAAGTTCCCGCACGAGTTTTCCGGCGGGCAGCGCCAGCGCATCGCCATCGCCCGCGCGCTGTCGTCGAGGCCCGAATTCATCGTCTGCGACGAGCCGACCTCGGCGCTTGACGTTTCGGTGCAGGCGCAGATCCTCAATCTGATGCGCGATCTGCAGGACGAGTTCGGCCTGACCTACCTGTTCATCAGCCATGACCTGAGCGTGGTGCGCCACATGGCGAACCGGATCGGCGTGCTCTATCTCGGGCGGCTGGCCGAGGTGGCCGACGGCAAGCAGCTTTTCACCGCACCCCAGCACCCCTACAGCAGGATGCTGCTCGACGCGGTGCCCGACCTTGCCATGACGGGGCGGCGCCGCAAGCCGGTGGAAGGCGAAATCCCCAACCCGATCAACCCGCCGCCCGGCTGCAGCTTTCATCCGCGCTGCCCCTACGCGAATGCCCGCTGCAGGCAGGAGGTGCCGCGCATGATCCGACGCGGCAGCAGCGAGGCCGCCTGCTTCGCGGTCGAGGAAGGCCGGATCTGAGCCGTCGGGCTTGCGCCGATGCGGTCAACCGGCCATCACACCCGCGCGCACCTCGGCCTCGCAATGGGCGGCCAGCGCCTTGCGGCCGCTGAAATCGGCCACCCGTGCGGGCGTGTGAAAGGTCAGCCGCACCTGTCCCCCGCGCGGCGCGGCCGCCATCGCAACCAGATGCGGCATCAGTGGCATATCCCCCCACCAGCCGTGAAAGCGCGTGTCTCGCCCCGGCGGCGCCGAATAGCGCAAGCTGACCGGCTGCACATGCAGGATGTCGCGCAGCCCGTGTTCGAAGAAGGCGGCAAACAGTGTGCTCTTGAATGGCAGCACCCGCTGACCATCAGTGCTGGTGCCCTCGGGAAAGAACAGCAGCCGGTGATTGGCCCGCAGCCGGGCCTCGAATATCAGTTTCTGCAGCTTCGCCTCGCGCCCCGAGCGTTTGATGAAAACCGTGCCCGTGGCCCGCGCCAGCCAGCCGATACCGGGCCAGCGCGCCACCTCGGACTTGGCGACGAAATAGACCGGCTGGGTGGCGTTCAACACGAAGATGTCGAGCCATGAAGCATGGTTGCACACCAGCGCGCCACGCACCCGCATCGGCTGCCCCGCAACCCGTAGACGCAGCCCCAGGATCAGCAGCGCCGCCTTGCAGACAGCTACGGTGATCCAGGGCGTGACCGGCCTGCGCAAGCCGCAGATCGGCCGCTCGGCCAGCCGCAGCACCAGCATCAGTACCAGCCCGCCGAACACCACGGCGGCCAATGCCACAATCCGCGGTCCCGCCCGCAGCCAGCCTGCCGCCGTGGGCGGCGGGGGCAGCGGGGCGCCCTCGGGCGGCCGCCAGGTGCTCACCGCGCCGTCCCCCGCGTGCTGCTTTCGCGGCGGCGGGTGTAATAGCCACGGTAGCGCTCCGACATGGCTGCGGTATCCATCAAGAGGCAGACATCGGTGGTGTTGAAGGCATGGTCGATGAAGGCCCCCTCGCCCACGCAGCCGCCCAGCCGCAGATACGCCTTTATCAGCGCGGGCATCTGCGCCAGCGCCGCGCGGCGGTCCACCGCCTCGGGGGCAAGCAGATCCATCGGCTGGAAATGCTCGGGGCGTGCGCGCACCCGCAGCGCGGGCGGCGCCAGATGGTTGTGATGCAGATAGGCCAGCGGCTGGCGCAGCGCCGCAATGTCGGTGCCATGGAAGCTGGCCACCCCGAACAACACCTCGATTTCGCGTTCCAGCACATAATCGGAAAGCGCGTTCCACAGGTAATACATCGCCGTGCCGCCGCGATAGTCGGGATGCACACAGGAACGGCCCAGTTCCAGCAGCCGCCGCCCGGTGGCACGCAGGCGGGTCAGGTCATACTCGTCTTCAGTATAGAAACGCCCCAGCGCCTGCGCCCGGTCATGCGGCAGCAAACGGTAGACACCCACCACGTGCTCGAGCGCGGCGGCATCGCGCCTTGTGTCGATCAGAACGAGGTGATCGTAATGCGGATCGAAACTGTCGCGTTCGAGCCGCCGGGCATGATCGACCATCGGTCCATCACCGCCCAGTTCGGCCACGAATACCTCGTATCGCAACCGCTGCGAGGCCAGCAGATCCTGTTCATCGCTGGCCAGTCGCAACTGGAAATGCGGGTCTTCGCCGATCATCCAAGGTGCTCCGCTCGTGCCATTTGCCACTGCTTGGCAGGGTCTAGGCGGGGGGGCAGGCCATTGCAACATCCGAAATCAAGAAGGTTTTGCGCGCGTGGCCGCAGCGTTTAACATTCCCTTAACCTCGATCCGGTTCAGTCTGTCTCGTCCGTCACGATCAGGAGTGCCACAATTGCCCCGTCAATCACCACCTTGCCCTCTTCGCGGAAATTGACCGTTATGCGCCCGTTGATATTGGATTGCACCTGCCCCACCCCCCAATCCGCCCGCTCCGGGTGGCGCACCAGCATACCGGGTTCAAGTATCGCGTTGAGCGCCTGGTTCATGTCATCTCCGTTCGTGGCTGCCGCGGGGCACCGGTGACAATGCGCGGCGATTTCGACGATCATAAAGCAATTTCAAGTCAGGTGGGATCACCGAACAACCCGGAAATCGCGGCCAGCCCGAAAATTCCGGCAGTTTGGTCTTTCAACGAAAACCCGAATGACCGTGGCGCAACAGGGGCCGATCTGTCTGCCGCCGTGGCCGCGCGCATCCTGCACGATCTGAGCAACCCGCTGGGCGCGGTTGGCAACGGGGTCGAGCTGCTGCAACTCAGCCGCGATGCCAGCCTCGGCACCGCGCCCGGCATGATGCCCGATACCGCGCCCGAGATCACGCTGATTGCCGACGCCATGCGCCGCGCCTCGCAGCGGATGTGCCTGCTGCGCCTCGCCTTCGGCACCGCGCAGCCGGGCCAGACGGTAAGCCAGCGCGAGATGGACGAGGCCCTGGCCGCGCTCCCGCGGCTGGAGGCCGGCTGGCCGGCCCCCGCAGGCGGGCTTGAACGGGCGCGCGCCCGGCTGGGGCTGCTGGCGCTGCTCTGCCTCGACTCAGCCCTGCCGGCAGGCGGTGTTGCCCGGATAAGCGATAGCGCCACGGGGCTGGCGCTGGCCGCCGAAGGCAATGCGCCGCCCAACCTGCCGCCGCAACTCTGGGAGCCGTTGATCCAGGGCGGGATGCCCGCCACCACCGGCCCGGGCGAGGTGCATTTCACGTTGCTGGCGCAGACCACGCGCAATCTGGCCATGCAGATCACCCTGGCCCGGGAAGGGGCCGCGCTGACACTCACTCTGCTGGAAAACCCGCCCGGCACCTGAGGGGCGGGGGCCGGGTCGCGCAATGCGGCCGCAGCGGCGGCGGCGCGGCACTTCAGCACTTGTTGCGTTGAATCGGACTCGTCCGTTCCGGCCAGAGGGCATGCGCCCGCCGTCATGCCGCAGCCACACCTCCGGCATGACAGGGCGGGTGGGGGAAACCGATCAACCGCGGGCACGCCATGACCTCGGCAAAAAGCGGCCCGCGCCGCGCGCATCGCGGGGGCCGCTCTTCCTGCGTCGCAGGCGCTTGTGCTTTCGCTCACTTTCCGACGGGCGGCGTGCCGTGGGTGTGGAAGGTCTCGATGGTCTTCAGCCCCCAGGCCTGGCCTTTCTTGCGGTCGGCCTCTGTCCAGCACACCGGCTCCCAGTCGGGCGCGAGGACCAGCCGCGCGCCGGCATTGGCCAGTTCCACGCGATTGCCCGCAGGCTCCCAGACATAGAGGAAGAACGTGCCCTGGATGGCGTGCTTGTGCGGCCCTGTCTCGATATGCACGCCGTTTTGCAGGAAAATGTCGGCGGCGCGCAGAATATCCTCGCGCTGGTCGGTGGCATAGGTGACATGGTGGAACCGGCCATGCCCGCCGCCGTGTTCCTCGGTGCAGGCCAGGTCATAGGACTTGTTGTTGACGGTGAACCAACAGCCGCCCAGACGGCCATTGTCGAGCTGGATGTATTCCGTCACGCGGCTGCCCAGGCAGGTTTCCATGAAGCGGCGAAACTCGGTCACATCCTCGGCAAGCAGGTTGAGGTGGTCGATTCGGCGCGGCGCCGCGCCGGTAAAGGCACTGGCGGTGTTCTTCAACGCCGGCGCATCCGCCGCATCCGGCTCGGCGCGGCGGGTGTCGTAATAGATTTCAAAGACATGGCCGAAGGGGTCTTCAAACCGGAAGGCCCGCCCGTGTCCCTGGTCACCCTCGTTCCAGCCATGCACCTTGTAGCCCGAGCCTTCGATGATCTTCACCCGGCGCTCAAGCGCCTGCGCGCTGGCGGCGCGATAGCCGATATGCCCCACGCCGGTGGTGTGGTGCCGCGTCAGCTTGAGCGTATGATACTCATAGTCATCCCAGGCCCGCAGCCAGGCGCTGCTCTCATCCTGTCCGGACAGTTTCAGCCCGTAGACACGGGTAAAGAAATCCAGGCTTTCGTCGAACTTGTCGGTATACATCTCGACATGCGCCAGATGGGCGATATCGAAGGCGGGGTTGGTCGGCTTTGTCATGGCGTCATTTCCTTTGCGCCTTGCTGCTTGGTCGGACCGGCCACTCGCGCAAAGCTTGTCGGTGACTTTCGGTCGGCGCCAGCCGACCGAACGGATAACCGGGCAGGGTCACAGCCGCCGGCCCGCGATGGCCGGCCAAGGCCGTCTGTCGACGCGACACCGTTCGCCTGTTCCGAACGCCCGGCGCGCAGGGCGCACGCAGCACGAGGGGATCCTGAACGCCACCTCCTGCCTTCTTGGGTCCGTCATGCCAAAGCCTGGCGCGATGTTCAAATCAGAATACCGCCCACAAAAATAAGTTGAAGCTATGAGCCTTCTTCGACAGCCAGGCGGATGCTCCTGATTTCTCAGCAATGAAACTATTGCTCATCACAAATGGATCAAAACTCCTTTCGCACATATTCTCAAGAAAACCGCAATGGAAACAGAGATCGCCGAACTGCCCATGCCCTGGACCTTGGCGCGGCGGCGTAATCGGTTAGGCTGCAAGGCGGGGGGCTGACCATGCGCATAGCAAGCTTCAATGTCCAGAACCTGCGGCTGCGCCATATCGGCCAGGGCGATGACGCGCGGCCCCGCCTGGATGGCGCGCGCGACGGCGACACCCCGGAAGATACCGGCCCCGGCGCGCGCGCCCTCGATGCCGCCGACCGGCGCCTGACCGCGCAGGTGATCGCCCGCACCGATGCCGATGTCATCTGCCTGCAGGAGGTGTTCGACCGCGCCACGCTGGATCACTTTCACGATGAATTCCTGCGCCCCATCGCGCGCGCGCCCTGGCCGCACCGCGTCTGCCTGCCGGGCAATGACGGGCGCGGGCGCGATCTCGCGGTGCTCAGCCGCCGCCCGCTGGACGAGGTGCAAAGCCATGCCCATTTGCATCCCGCCGATCTGGGGCTGGCGCTGCCGCGCGGACAGCGCCCCGAAACCCCGCTCTTCCGGCGCGACTGCCTGCTTGTGGGAATTGGCGCGATCACATTGTTCCTGTGCCATTTCAAAGCCCCCTACCCCGACCCGGAAACCGCCTGGGAGGTGCGCCGGATGGAGGCAGAGGCCGTGCGCCGCCTGATCGAGCAACGCTTTGCCCCCGCGCCGGCGGTTCACCTGTGGCTGATCCTGGGGGATCTGAACGAGCCATTGACCGAACCCACGGGCAACCGCGCGATCGCGCCGCTACTTGCGCCGTTCAGCGCCGATCTGATGGCGCGGGTGCCGGCTTCGGCGCGGTGGTCCTACCTGCTGCCGGAAGCGCCGATCTACTCGCGCCCCGATGTGATGCTGGCCTCGCCCGCGCTGGCACGGCGCTGGCCCGATGCACGGCCCGAGATCCTGCGGCACGGCATGGGCCGCGAAGTGGCGCGCCACGAAGGCCCGCGCCTGCCCGGCGTGGGCGAACACCGCCCCCATGCCTCGGACCACGCCGCACTGGTGATCGAATTGCCGGGGCTTTGACCGCCGCACGCAGCTCCAGAACCACACAGCCGCTTGCCCGGCGCCCAATGCGGGCGGGCGGCGGTCGGGGAATCCATGGCAGCGAAATCCGCGCCTCGTGCAGCCTGCCAGCGGCGCTCTCGGCCCGGTTCCCGCAAAATCCGGCCTTTTTTCGGCCCCGTTCGCAGCCTAGGAAAAGGGGCGCGCTGCGCAAGGTGACAGGTGTCGCGATCAGGCGCGGCGGGAAATGTATTATGTGTGACCGGGCACCCCCGGAGGGATCGAATGATGACACATCGCGCAGGCAAAACGGCAGCAGGCACCCCAGGGCAGCAGGGCACCGCATGAACAGGCGCCCCGACATCACCCTTTGTAAAGACCCCGGCCCCCGGCTGCTGAGCGTGATCCTGAATTACCGAACCGCCGAAATGACACTTCACGCCGCCGAGGCCGCACTGCAGGCGATGGAGGGCATCGCGGGCGGCCTTGTGATCGTCGACAACGCCTCGGGCGATGGCTCGTTCGAGAAGATCAGCGCCGAAGCCGGGCGCAGGGGCTGGACGCGCGGCGGCCGGGTGCGCGTGATCGCGGCGCCGCATAATGGCGGCTACGGCGCGGGCAACAACCTTGGCATCCGGGCGGGCCTGCCCGATGGCACACAGCCCGATTACATCTATCTGCTCAACCCCGATGCCTTTCCCGACCCCGATGCGATCCGCAAGCTGCTCGACGCGATGCAGGCCGATCCCGCGCTCGGGCTGACGGGAAGCTACATACGTGGTGCCGATGATCGCCCGCACCGGACAGCCTATCGCTTTCACTCCATCGTCAGCGAGTTCGAGGGCGCAGCCCGGCTGCGTCCGATCAGCTGGATGCTCGCACGGCATAAGGTGGCACCCCGGGTCCCGTCTGCGCCCTGCCGGGTTGACTGGGTGCAGGGGGCAAGCCTGATGATCCGGGCACGGGCGCTGCACGACACCGGGCTGTTCGACGAAAATTTCTTTCTCTACTACGAGGAGACCGATCTCTGCCGTCGCGCGCAGGCGGCCGGGTGGGCAGTTGGCTACCGCCCCGAAAGCCGGGTCGAGCATATCGGATCGGTCTCGACCGGCATAAACACACGAACACAGCGGATACCCGGCTACTGGCTGGATTCGCGGCATTATTATTTCCTGCGCAATCATGGCCGCGCCTATGCGGCAGCCGCAACGATGGCGCATATCGCAGGCGGGCTGCTGTGGCGGCTGCGCATGGTGCTGACGGGCCGCCGCCGGCGCGATCCGCCCCGCCTGCTGCTGGACATGGCCGCGCACTGGCTGCGCCACGGGCTGCGCCGGCCGCCCCCGCCCCGCATTCCCGCCTTTCCTGGCCCGCGGGGCAGCGGCGCATTTGCCCCGCCGGCGCGCCCGGCCCCGGCCACACGACGCAAGACATGATACCATTTCCGCTTGATCACTTCGGCAAGCACGAGCGGCGCTCGGCCCCCACGGGGTGGGCGAGAAGCGCCCGCCCCGTACGGGGGCGGGACGGGCGCTGCCCGTGCTATGCACGGGCGGGACATCGCCGCCGACGGTGCCGAACGGATCAGGTAGATCTGGTATGAGCCGTTTCTCCTGCCCGCTGGGACGTGTTGCGTTGAATTGAACTCGTCCGGCTCCGACCAGGGGGCATGCGCCCGTCCGAGGCGGGCGCGGGCCGGCACGACGCATACGGGCCTTTCAGCCCAGCTCCACCGCCACCACGGCAAGGCAGTCGCCGATCTGCACAAGGCCGGGATAATGCCGGGCGGCCAGAATCCCGTCGCGCGGAGCCTCGCAGATCATCGGGGTCTTGCCCGAATGGTTGGCGCGCCAGATCCGCGCCACCGGTTCACCCGCCCGCACGGGCTCGCCCAGATCGACGAGGAACTCGCAAAGCCCCTCCTGCTGGGCGAAGAGAAAGCAATCCTCGGGCATTTCCAGGCGCCGCCCCGGGCCGGGCGTGGGCGTGCCGGGCAGGATGCCGGCGTGATGCAGCAGGTTGCGTGCGCCGCGTTTGGCGATGCCTGCGCTTTCGGCGGTTGCGGTGCCGCCGCCGCGCAGCTCAGTCGTGACAAAGACCTTGCCCTGGGCCTCGGCCTCGGTGTCGAGCATGCCGACATTGTCGATTTCGAGCATCTTCATCGTCCAGGGCGCGCCAAAAGCCTCGGCCGCGGCGGCGCAGGCGGCCTCCTGCGCCTTGTCGGCCAACACATGCGAGGCGGCGAAGGGCAGGAAGTCGAGCGTGCGCCCGCCGGAGTGGAAATCCAGCACGATATCAGCCTGCCCGATCAGATGCGTGGCCACGAAATGCGCGATCTTCTGCGTCACCGTGCCATCGGCGCGGCCGGGGAAGCTGCGGTTGAGGTTGCCGCCATCCACCGGCGAGGTGCGCCGCCCGGCCAGAAAGGCGGGCTGGTTAAGCGTGGGCAGGATGATGACGCGCCCGCTGATCGCCTCCGGCTCAAGCGAGATCGCAAGGTCATGCAGTGCAATCGGGCCTTCATATTCGTCGCCATGGTTGCCGCCGATGAACAGCGCCGTCGGCCCCTCGCCCCCTCGTATCACCGACATCGGGATCATCACCGAGCCCCAGGCGCTGTCATCGCGCGAATGCGGCAGGCGCAGGTGCCCGTGATGCTTGCCGGGCCGGTCGAGCGGGATTGTGGGCGTGATCGGGCTCTCGGCCATGGGGCTCAGTCCTTGACGAAGATCTTGCGCGGGGTGTTGCACAGGCATTCGGCGCCGTGTTCGGTGATGGTGATGGATTCGGTGATCTCCAGCCCGCCATCCTCGAGCCAGAGCGCCGGCATGAAGTGAAAGGTCATGCCGGGCTTGAGTTCGGTCATCGCGCCGCGGCGGAACGACATGGTGCGCTCGCCCCAGTCGGGCGGATAGCTCAGCCCGATGGAATAGCCGCAGCGGCTGTCTTTCTCGAAGCCGGCCTTGTTGAGCGCGGCGTTGAAGGCATTGGCGACATCCTCGCAGCGGTTGCCGGGATAAGCGCGTTCCAGCCCGGCCTCAGTGGCTTCGAGCACCGCCTCCTCGGCGCGCAGGAAATGTTCGGGCGGCTTGCCGAAGAACAGCGTGCGCGACTGCGGGCAATGATAGCGCCGGTGCGCGCCGGCGATTTCGAAGAAATTGGCCTCGCCCCGGCGCAGGGTGCGGTCATCCCAGGTGAGATGCGGCGCTGTGGCATCGAGCCCCGAGGGCGTGAGCGGCACGATGGCGGGATAATCGCCCCAATGCCCGTCGGCGCCCTGGATCGCGGCCTGGTAGATATCGGCGACCAGTTCGTTTTTCTTCATGCCCGGCTCGGCCCGCTCCACGATCACCTCGTGCATCCGCTCGACGATCCGCGCGGCGCGGCGCATGTATTCCAGCTCCGAGTCGGACTTGACCGCGCGCTGCCAGTTCACCATGCCGGTGGCATCCTCGAACCGGGCCTCGTGCAGGTGATTGACCAACGTCTGATGGGCCGCGGCCGAGTAGTAGTAATTGTCCATCTCGACGCCGATCCAGCCGGTGTTCCAGCCCCGGTCGATGATCTGGTAGGCCAGCGCCTCCATCGGGTGCTTCTGGGGGTTCTGCACATAGCTGTCGTCATAGCCGACGACTGAATCGGTTTCCTTCATGAACACCGTGCGCAGGGCACCGGCGGCATCCATGTCGCGGCCCCACCAGATGGGCTCGCCCTCCATCGGCAGCAGCACCGCCTGGTGCACATAGAACGACCAGCCGTCATAGCCAGTGAGCCAGGCCATGTTGGATGGGTCGGTGACAACCAGCAGGTCGATCCCGCGCCCTTCCATCTCGGTGCGGGTCTTGGCGATGCGGGCCCAGTATTCGGCATCGGTGAAATTCGGGTTCCAGGTGGTCACGCAAAGAATCCTCGCCAATGGGGCCGCGCGATGCGGCCCCTCAACGCAACAGACAGGGGGCGCCGGGTGAGCGTGCGCATCCCGGCTCCCCTATAGCGTTGCGCCGATTTCCTGTAACGCGTCAAGGGTTGCGGCAACAACCTGATCGCATTCGGCACGGGTGATGCACAAGGGGGGCGCAAAGCCGATGATGTCGCCCTGCGGCATGGCACGGGCGATGACGCCGCGCGCGGCCATCGCGGCGACGATGCGCGGCGCGACCTTTTCCTCCGCGTCGAAGAAACGGTGCGCCTCGCGGTCGCGCATCAGTTCGACGGCGGCCATCAGCCCCTCGCCGCGCACATCGCCCACATGGGGGTGATCGCCCAGCGCCTCATGCAGCGCCTTGTTGAAATAGGCGCCGGTGTCGCGGGCATTCTCGACGAGGCCCAGATCGTCGATCAGCTTGAGGTTGGCCACGCCAGCCGCCGCGCCGATCGGGTGGGCCGAATAGGTCCAGCCATGGCCGAAGGGGCCGAACTTGTCGGCGCCCTCTTCCAGCACCTTCCAGACCTTTTCGCTGACGATCGAGCCCGAAAGCGGCGCATAGGCCGAGGTCAGCCCCTTGGCGATGGTGATGATGTCGGGCTCGATCCCGTAATGCGTGCTGCCCATCATCGTGCCCAGCCGGCCAAAGCCGGTGACGACCTCGTCGGCGATGAGCAGGATGTCATGCTTGCGTAGGATCGGCTGGATCGCCTCCCAATAGCCGGCGGGCGGGGGCACGATGCCACCCGTTCCCAGGATCGGCTCGCCGATGAAGGCACCGATGGTGTCGGCGCCCTCGCGCTCGATCAGGGCCTCAAGCTCGGCCGCGCAATGGGCGGAAAACTCGGCCTCCGACATGTCGCGGCGCGGGCGGCGGAAGTAATAGGGGGCCTCGGTATGGATCACCTCGTCCATCGGCAGGCCAAACTTGTCGTGAAACAGCTTCAGCCCCGTCAGCGAGCCGGTAATCAGCCCCGAGCCGTGATAGCCCCGCCACCGCGAGATGATCTTGCGCTTTTCGGGCCGGCCGAGGACGTTGTTGACATACCAGACCAGCTTGACGTTGGTTTCGTTGGCATCCGATCCGCCCAGCCCGAAATAGACTTTCGACATGTTGGCAGGCGCGCGATCCAGGATCATCTTGGCCAGTGTGATCGAGGCTTCGGTGCCATGCCCCACATAGGCGTGGTAATAAGCCAGCTTGTGCGCCTGCTCGGCGATGGCCTCGGCGATCTCGGGGCGGCCATAGCCGACATTGACACAATAAAGCCCGGCGAAAGCGTCGAGCAGCCGGTTGCCGTCACGATCCTCGATGAACACGCCCGACCCGCCCGCGATGATCCGGCTGGGGGAATCGCCACGCGCGTGCTGCGCCAGGTGGGTCGAGGGATGAAGGAGATACGCGCGATCCCATTGGTCGAGTTGATCGTTGGTGAGCATGGGCGCCCCTCCTTGCTGGCTGCTGTCGCGATGGCATGAAAACGGGCGGGCCGGGGCGGCCCGCCGGCGCCAGCATAGGCCGCGCGGGAAAGATTGTGTTTCTGTATTCCGCACGCGGCGCAGAAGAAGTTGCTGGCGGGGCCAGAGGGCCGGCGCGCAGGGGTCAGGCCTCGCCCCCTGGATCGGCGGCCTTCATCAACTGGTCAAGCGGGGGCGGCGCGCCTTCCTTGACCGGTTTGGTCACGACATAGGTGTAATAGCGCGCAACCTTGCCATCCGCCAACAGCCCCTCCATGAAACGCTGGTAGCTGTCGATATCGCGGGTGACGATCTGCATCAGATAGTCGAACCCCCCGCCAAGCGCCCAGCAGCCGGTGATTTCCGGCTCGGCGGCGACGCGGGACTCGAATGTCTGGAAACTGTCGGGCGTGTGGCGGTCAAGCTCCAGCGTGACGAATACGACAAGATGCGGCGCGATGGCCTTGAGCGCGATCCGCGCCTGATAGCTTTCGATGATGCCCGAGGCCTCGAGCCGTTTGAGCCGCTCCCAGGCGGGCGAGGTGGACAGGTTGATCCGCTTGGCCAGCTCGGCCTTGGGGATCCGCCCCTCGCGGGCCAGAACCTTGAGGATCAGCAGGTCTCGGTCATCGAGGCGCAACATCTGGAGGCCTTTTGCGGATCATGAATTACGTTTCGCTAACGGAAAAGACCGCAAAACCCCGCCAAGGGCAAGCGTTTGCGGGATCGAGCCAATGGATACACGGCCGGCGCTCATCCACGCCATTGCCTCACCCGGGTGCGGGCCGCGCGGCGCGAGCCAGCCTTGGCAGGCAGCCCCGGCACCGCCTGCGCAGAATCCCGCCCTTGCGTCCCGCGCCCATAATGGCCCAAAGGGAAGGTGAGACCCACGCGCCACCCGAAAAGGCAATTGGCCCATGACCGACAAGACCCCCGAGGGCGACCGCATCGCCAAGGTTCTGGCCCGCGCCGGTGCAGCCTCGCGCCGGGGCGCCGAGGCGATGATCCTGCAAGGGCGGGTGGCCGTGAATGGCCGCGTGATCGACAGCCCCGCGCTGAATGTCGGGCCGCGCGACAAGGTCACCCTCGATGGCAAGCCGCTGGCCGCGCCCGAGCCTGCGCGGCTCTGGCTCTATCACAAGCCCACGGGTCTTGTGACCAGCGCCCGCGACGAAAAGGGCCGCGCCACGGTGTTCGACAACCTGCCCGAGGGGCTGCCGCGGGTGATGCCGGTGGGGCGGCTCGACATCAACTCCGAGGGGCTGCTGCTGCTGACCAATGATGGCGCGCTCAAGCGGGCGCTTGAGCTGCCCTCGACCGGCTGGCTCAGGCGCTACCGCGTGCGGGTGAATGGCACCCCCGACGAGGCCAGCGTCGCGCCCCTGCGCGAGGGCATCACCGTCGAGGGCGAGAAATTCCAGCCGATGCTGGTCAGCATCGACCGCCAGCAGGGCGCCAACGCCTGGCTTACCGTGGGCATCCGCGAAGGGCGCAACCGCGAGGTGCGCCGCGCGATGGAAGCGGTGGGGCTGGTGGTGAACCGGTTGATCCGCATCTCCTATGGGCCGTTCCAGCTGGGCAAGCTGGACGCCGGCGCTGTCGAGGAGGTGCGCCCGCGCGTGCTGCGCGAACAGATCGGCGAGAGGCCGGGCATCGACCTGCCCGCGCCGCCCGCCGAGACACCTGCCACGGGCAAGCCCGCCAGGCGGGGCAAACCGGCAGCCAAAACGTCGGGCAAACCGCTGGGCAAACCGGGCAACAGGCGCAACGCCGAAAGCGGGCAGCCCATGGGCGCAGGCGGCGCAAGGGGCAGCAAGCCCGGCAAGCCCCACGGCCCCGGCACGGCCCCACGACGCGGGCCCGCTGGCGCCGGCAGCCGCCGGCCCACATCGCCCAAGCGCGGCCCGCGTGACGGCAAGGGATAACTTTGCGCCCACCCGGAAAGCGGCTAGTCTGGCGCCACGCGGCAATATGAGTCGCACGGTCAGGCAAGAGAGTATGATGAACGCCCCCATGGAGATGGAGCACGAAGACGTCCTGCGCATCAAGCTCGAGGTTCTGCGCCGCGAACACCGCGATCTGGACGACGCGATCGCCGCACTTCAGGCCAAGGGCACCTCGGACCAGCTGACCCTGCAGCGTCTGAAGAAGAAGAAACTGCGCCTGAAAGACGAGATCTCCCGGATCGAAGACGAACTGACCCCGGATATCATCGCCTGAGTGCCTTGCCGCGCGAGCGCCTGTGTCTATAGTGCGCGGCGAACGGCCGGGGCACCGCACCCAGCATGGCCGCAGCACGGAACGGCAAGGGAATACAGCCAATGACTGATATCCGGGTCGGACTCATCATGGGCAGCCAGTCGGACTGGCCCACCATGCGCGAGGCCGCCGAAATCCTCGAAGCGCTGGACGTGCCCCATGAGCGGCGCATCGTCTCGGCGCATCGCACGCCCGACCGGCTTTGGGACTATGGCAAGGGCGCGGTGGGCCGCGGGCTGAAGGTGATCATCGCCGGGGCGGGCGGTGCGGCGCATCTGCCAGGCATGGTGGCCTCGAAAACCCGGCTGCCGGTGATCGGCGTGCCGATCCAGACGCGCGCGCTTTCGGGAGTGGACAGCCTTTATTCCATCGTCCAGATGCCACGCGGTTTCCCGGTCGGCACGATGGCGATCGGCGCGGCGGGCGCGGCCAATGCCGGGCTGATGGCCGCGCAGATCCTCGCGCTGGAAGACCCGGCGCTGGCCGAACGGCTGGAGCGCTGGCGCGCCGAGCTTTCCGCCTCGATCCCCGAGGAGCCGCGAGATGAGTGATGCGCCGCTCGCGCCGGGCAGCACCATCGGCATCCTCGGCGGCGGGCAGCTTGGCCGGATGCTCGCGCTGGCGGCGGCGCGGCTGGGGCTGCGCTGCCATGTGTTCGAGCCTGCCGCCGATTGCCCCGCCGCCCATGTCTGCGCCCGCCACACCGCCGCCAGCTACGATGACAGCGCGGCACTTGAGGCCTTCGCCGCCGGGGTGGACGTGATCACCTACGAGTTCGAGAACATCCCGGTGCCCGCGCTTGACGCGCTTGAAGCGATGCGCCCGATCCGCCCCAATCGCCGCGCGCTGGCCATCAGCCAGGACCGGCTTGAGGAAAAGCGCTTTCTTCAGGGGCTGGGGCTGACGGTGGCGCCCTTCGCCCCGGTGGAGGACGCCAGCAGCCTGAAGGCGGCACTGGCGCGTATCGCCCCCCCGGCGATCCTCAAGACGCGGCGGCTGGGCTATGACGGCAAGGGCCAGGCACGGATCATGGCCGCAAACGAGGCCGGCACCGCGCTGGCCGCGCTGGCAGGCGCGCCCGCGATCCTGGAGGGGTTCGTGGATTTCACCTGCGAGATTTCTGTCATCGCCGCGCGCGGCACCGGCGGCGAGGTTGCCTGTTTCGACCCGGGCGAAAACCGCCACGAGGGCGGCATCCTGCGCCACACGACCGTGCCCGCCGCCATCCCCGCCACAGTGCAGACCGATGCGGTGCTGCTGGCCGGGCGGATCCTCAATGCGCTCGATTATGTGGGGGTGATGGGGGTGGAGTTGTTCGTCACCGCGCAGGGGCTCTTGGTGAACGAGATCGCCCCCCGCGTGCACAATTCGGGCCACTGGACGCAATCGGGCTGTGCGGTGGACCAGTTCGAACAGCATATCCGCGCAATTGCCGGCTGGCCGCTGGGGGACGGGCGGCGGCACACAGATGTCGAAATGGAAAATCTGATCGGCGACGATGTGACCCGCGTGCCGCAGATCGCCCGCGAAAGCGGCGCAAGCCTGCATCTCTACGGCAAGGCCGAGGCGCGGCCGGGCCGCAAGATGGGCCATGTGAACCGGGTGCGGGCACGCACGCCCTGACCGGGGCCACCAGGTGGCAAGGCCGGGCCGCCATCTGGCCGGCAGGCAGGTGCCATTCCCACCCGTGCCGGGTGATGAGCCGGGGCAGCGACAGGCCGCGGAATGGCGCTCCCCCGGCGGCGCAATGAGGCGCTTTATCCCCGCGAAACCCGCATGACCTGCTAGCCATGCGCCTGCATCCACAAGATCGCCAGGTCGCGGGGACGGCCTGGCGATGGCGCGGCGGGCCTGCGGCCCTTTATTCCGCGCCAGGGCCTCCGGCGGGGATATTTTTACCAAGAAGAAGGACAGCCTCGCACTTTCGGGAAGCGAAGCAAGCGGCGGCGCGGCCTTCAGCGCACCTTGAGCGTAGCCAGCCCGATGGCGGCAAGGATCAGCGAGATGATCCAGAAGCGGATCACGATCTGCGGCTCGGCCCAGCCCTTCTTTTCGAAATGATGGTGGATCGGCGCCATCAGGAAGACGCGCTTGCCGGTGCGTTTGAAATAGATCACCTGGATGATCACGCTCAGCGTCTCGAGCACGAACAGCCCGCCGACGATACCCAGCACGATCTCGTGCTTTGCGGCCACGGCAATGGCGCCCAGCGCGCCGCCCAGCGCAAGGCTGCCAGTATCGCCCATGAACACCGCAGCCGGGGGCGCGTTATACCACAGAAAGCCCAAGCCCCCCCCGATGAGCGCAGCGCAGAACACCAGCAATTCGCCAGTGCCGGGGACATAATGCACATCGAGATATTCGGTAAAATCGACCCGCCCCACTGCGTAGGCGATCACTCCCAGCGCCGCCGCCGCGATCATCACCGGCATGATCGCCAGCCCGTCCAGCCCGTCGGTCAGGTTCACGGAATTGGCCGCACCGACGATCACGAAGACGGCGAAGGGCACGAAAAACCAGCCAAGGTTGATCAGCACATCCTTGAACACCGGCACCGCAAGCTGGCCCGAAAGCGCGGGCGGGTGCAGATACATCGCAGCCACCGCCGCCGCCAGCCCGATGACCAGCCCGATCGCCAGCCGCAGCTTTCCCGGCACGCCCTTGTGGTTGCCCTGGCTGACCTTGGCGTAATCGTCGGCGAAACCCAGCAGGCCGAAACCCGCCGTCACCAGCAGCACCAGCCAGACATAGGGGTTGTCGAGCCTGGCCCAGAGCAGGGTCGCCGTCATCAGCGCCCCCAGGATCAGCACGCCGCCCATGGTGGGGGTGCCGGCCTTGGAAGTCAGGTGGCTTTCCGGCCCGTCGGCGCGGATCGGCTGGCCGTTGCGCTGGCGCCGCCGCAGCAGGTTGATCAGCGGCGGGCCAAAGACAAACCCGAAGACCAGCGCGGTAAAGAAGGCAGCGCCCGCCCGGAAGGTGATGTAGCGAAAGAGATTGAAAACCCCGCCATCTTGGGCGAGTTCGCTCAGCCAGAAAAGCATTCCATCCGTCTCCCGGTCATTCGGAGCCTGCCGCTTGGCCCAGATTGCGCAGCGCGTCAACCACGCGCGCGACGCGGCTGCCCTTGGATCCCTTCACCAGAACCACATCTCCGGCGGATATCAGCCGGTGAATGCGTGCGGCCAGGGCCTCGGGCGTCGTGGCGCACATCCCGCGCCGCGCCTCGGGCAGGGCCTGCCACAGATGCGTCATGCGCGGGCCGACGCAATGCACCAGATCCACATGCGCAAGGGCGGGATGCGTGGCAATGGCGGCATGTTGCGCGGCCTCGTCCGGGCCGAGTTCGAGCATGTCGCCCAGGATGGCGATGCGCCGCCCCGGACGCGGCGCGGCGGGCTGGCCGGAAAGCCGGCGCGCACGTTCGGTGGCCGCCTGCACAGGCGCGGCCCCCGCCCGGTAACGCGGCCCCGGCGACAGCCCCGCCAGCATCTCGAGTGCGGCGCCGAGCGAGGCAGGGTTGGCGTTATAGGCATCGTCGATCAGCAGAAAGCCCGCTTCCTCGGCGGTGTCGAGATACAGCCATTCGCGCCGGCCCCGGCCCGCGGGCGGCGACCATTCCGCCAGGTCCAGTGCCGCCAGCGCCAGATCGGCGCCCGCTGCCTGCACTGCGGCCAGCGCGCCCAGCGCATTCATCGCGAAATGCCGCCCCGCGCCGGGCAGCTTGAACAGGATCGCTTGCCCGCCCGCGGCCCGGGCTTCGGCGACCAGAGCCTCGGGCAGGTCGCGCAGCGCGCTGAGATGGAAATCCGCCGCCGCGCCCTGCCCGAAGGTGCATATGCGTGCCCCCGCCTGGCGCGCGGCCTGCATCAGGATCGGCGTGGTTTCCAGATCAGCGGGCAGGACCGCCGTGCCGCCGGGCACCAGCCCCTCGCATATGGTGGCCTTTTCGCGGGCGATGCCCTCAAGGCTGCCCAGCGCTTCGAGATGCGCGGCGGCGACGGTGGTGATCAGCACGACATGCGGGCGGGCAAGGCGCGACAGCGGCGCGATCTCGCCGGGGTGGTTCATGCCGATCTCGATCAGGGCGTACTCGGCATCGACCGGCATCCGCGCCAGCGTCAGCGGCACGCCCCAATGGTTGTTGAAGCTGGCCTCGGCGGCATGGACGCGGCCCTGCCGCGCCAGCATCACGCGCAACATCTCCTTGGTCGAGGTCTTGCCGACCGAGCCGGTGATGCCGATCACCCGCGCGGACGCGCGCGCCCGGCCGGCGCGGCCCAGCGCCTCGAGCCCGGCCAGCACATCGGGCACGATCAAGAGCGGCGCATCCTCGGACACGCCCTTGGGCCGGTGGCTGACCATCGCCGCGGCCGCCCCGCGCTTCAGTGCCTCGGCCACGAAGTCATGCCCGTCGCGCACGGCCTTGAGCGCCACGAAAAGATCGCCGGGGGCAAGGCTGCGCGTGTCGATCGACACGCCGGTGGCCGACCAGTCGCCCTGCGCCTGCCCGCCGGTTGCGGTCGCGGCCTGCGCGGCTGTCCAGAGCGCGGTCATCGTGGCGCCCCGTTCAACGCGGCGACTGCGATGCTGGCCTGTTCGGCATCGTCGAACGGGTAGACCGTGCCGCCGACGATCTGGCCCGTCTCGTGCCCCTTGCCGGCGATCAGCAGCGCATCGCCTGGACCCAGCGCATCGACACCGCGCAAGATCGCCTCGGCCCGGTCGCCCACGTCATGGGCCTCGGGGCAGGCGGCGAGGATGGCGGCGCGGATATCGCCGGGCGGCTCGGAGCGCGGGTTGTCATCAGTGACATAGATGATATCGGCATGTTCGGCGGCGGCCGCGCCCATCATCGGGCGTTTGGCGCGGTCCCGGTCGCCGCCGGCGCCGAACACCACCACCAGCCGGCCCAGCACATGCGGGCGCAGGCTTTGCAGCGCGGTCGCCAACGCAGCGGGCGTGTGCGCGTAATCGACGAACACGGGCGCGCCATTGGCGCGGGTGGCGACATGCTGCATCCGTCCGCGCACGCCTTCCAGCCGGGGCAGTTGCGCGGCCACGCGCGCGGGCTCTTCGCCCGTGGCGATGGCGAGGCCCGCGGCCACCAGCACATTCTCGGCCTGAAACGCCCCGATCAGGGCAAGCCTTTGCTGAAACACCTCGCCCTGCCAGGCGCAACGCAGGATCTGGCCGGTGGGTTCGGGCTGCTGCGCCAGCAGGCGCAGATCGGCGGCCTCGGCGCGGCCCACGCCGATCACTCGCTGGCCGCGCGCCGTGGCGCGCCGGGCCAGTTCGGGCCCCCGCGGATCGTCGAGGTTGATTACCGCCGCGCCATCATCGGGCAGAACCCGGGTAAACAGCCCGGCCTTGGCGTCAAAGTAATCGTCAAGATCGGCGTGATAATCCAGGTGGTCTTGCGACAGGTTGGTAAATCCCGCCGCCGCCAGCCGCACCCCGTCGAGCCGGCGCTGCGCCAGCCCGTGGCTGGAGGCCTCCATCGCGGCATGGGTCACGCCGGCCTCGGCCATCTCGGCCAGCAGGCGGTGCAGGGTGACAGGCTCGGGCGTGGTATGGGCCAGCGGCGCGGAAAAGGCCCCTTCCACGCCGGTCGTGCCCAGATTGGCCGCCGCATGGCCCAGCCCGACCCAGATCTGGCGCGTGAAGCTGGCGACCGAGGTCTTGCCGTTGGTGCCGGTCACGGCGACCATGGTCTCGGGCTGGCGGCCGAACCAGAGTGCCGCGGCATAGGCCAGCGCCTGGCGCGGATCTTCGGCCACGATCACCGGCACCTGCGCCGCGCGCAGCTCGTCGGCGGCCATCGACGCGCCTTCGGCATCGGTCAGCACCGCGCCCGCCTGCATCCGCAACGCATAAGTGATGAAGCCGCCGCCGTGAAAGCGGTTGCCGGGCAGCGCGGCGAACAGATGGCCGGGCTTGACGTCGCGACTGTCCACGGCAAGGCCGGTGATCGCGGCCTCGGCCCCCTCGCGCGCGGTCAGGCCCAGATCGGCCAGCGAAACCGCGCCCTGGGGCCGTTTTCCATCGGTGACACCGCCCATGCCTGCCCTTTCGTTTCCGGTTCGCGCGCCTCAGTTACGCGCGCTGCTGCGCACGGGTGTTATCGCATCCGGTGCGGGGCGCGCAATCTGTGGCCGCAATCCCAGCAGCGGTGCCGTGCGGCGGATGATCTCGGCCGCCACGGGCACTGCCGTCCAGCCCGCAGTGCGGCGCGGCTCGGCGCCGGAGGTTTCGACCGGCTCGTCCAGCGTGACCACCACAACATATTTCGGGTCATCCATGGGAAAGGCCCCGGCGAATGTGGCGATCACCTTGCCCTCTTCATAGCCGCGGCCCTGTGCGCGCGGCTTGTCGGCGGTTCCGGTCTTGCCTCCCACGGCATAGCCGGCCACCTCGGCGAAACTGGCGGTGCCCTCTGTCACCACACCGCGCATCAGCTTGCGCATCGCCGCCGATGTCTCGGGCGAGATCACGCGCGGCCCCGGCTCGGCGCGGGGGCGATGCACCAGCGTGGGCGTGACGCGGGTGCCGCCATTGACCAGCGGCGCATAGGCCGCGGCCAGATGCAGCGGGCTGGAGGAAAGCCCGTGCCCATAGGAAATGGTCATGGTCGAAAGCTCGGACCAGTTCGGCGGCACGAGCGGCCGACCGCTGGGCGCCTCGCTCAACTCCACGGGGACAGGCGCCAGAAGCCCCAGCTTTTCAAGGAATTCGCGCTGACGCTCGGCACCGATCTGCTGCGCGATCCGCGCGGTGCCCACGTTGGAGCTGTGCACGAACACCTCCCACAGCGGCTGCGAATTCCCCCGGTGCCGGTAATCGGTGATGCGAAAGCGCCCCCAGGTGAGCGGCTGGCGGGTGTCGATGGGCGTCTCCAGGTCAATCAGCCCCTCGTCCAACGCTTGCGCCACCGCAAAGGCCTTGAAAACCGAGCCGAGCTCATAGACCCCCTGCACCGCGCGGTTGAACAGCGGGCTGTCGGCAGCGTCGCCCTCGGCCAGCGGCAGCGGGCGCGCGTTGGGGTCGAAATCGGGCAGTGAGACCAGCGTGACGATCTCGCCGGTGCGGGCATCCATGATGATCGCCGTGCCCCCTTTGGCGTTGAGCATACGCACACCACCTTCAAGCACCTCGCGCGCGGCCGATTGCACCGTCAGATCGAGCGACAAGCGCAAGGGCGTCGCGGCGGCGGCCGGGTCGCGCAGTTCGGCATCGAAGGCGCGCTCGACCCCGGCGACGCCGATCACCTCGGCCGCGCGCACATCCTCGCGGCCGAAACTTGCACCGCCCAGCACATGCGCGGCCAGCCGCCCGTTGGGGTAAAGCCGCATCTCGCGCGGGCCGAACAACAGGCCCGGATCGCCGATTTCATGCACCTGCTGGATCTGCTCGGGCGACATGCGCCGCTTGAGCCACATGAACTTGCGCCCCGGCGTGGTGAACTGGCGCAGCAGGGTTTCCTCGCTGAGGTCGGGGAAGATCGCCGCCAGCTCGCGCGCGGCGCGGGGCGGGTCGATCATCAGCGGCGGCTGGGCATAAAGCGAATGGGTCACGAGGTTGGTGGCCAGCACCCGCCCGCGCCGATCAACAATATCGGCGCGGCCCGCGCTGATCGCCGCGCCGGCACTGGCGGCAACGCGCGGCTCGCGCGGCTCGCTCGCGGCCTCGATCCCCATGCGCGCGCCGACCAGCGCGAAGGCCCCGAAGAACACCAGAGCCAGCACCAGAAGCCGCCCTTCGGCGCGGGCGCGCGCCCGGTCGCGGCGCTGTTCATTACGCAGGCGCAGGTTCTCGCGCTCGATCGCGTCGGGGTTCTCGCCCCGGCGGCGGGCATCCAGGATACGGGCAAGCGGGCGCAGCGGGGTGCGGATCATCCGTCATCCTCCCCGGCATGAAGCTGGCCGATCACTTCGATCGGGCGGCGCAAGGCAACGGGCGGCGGCGGCGGATAGGCGACCTGGTCGATCTCGCCGAACTGTTCGGACGAAAAGGGCATCAGGCCAAGCTCGTCGTAATTCAGGTGCACCAGGTCGCGCAGCCGGGCCGGGCGGTTGAGATAGGCCCATTCGGCGCGCTGCACATCGAGCGCCTCGCGCAGGGAGCTGATCTCGCGATGAAGGCTGCGCATCTCGGCCACCGATTGCTGGGTAAGATGGGTTTCGCGATAGGCCCAGAAGGCCAGCCCGATGACCGCCAGAGCGGTAATGACATAGACGAATCCACGCATTAGCGGCGTCTCTCCTGTGGCAGTTGCGGCAGGCCCAGCGCATCACGGTCGGCCGGGCCGGCAGGGGCATCGGTGCGTCGCGCCACCCGCAGCCGGGCCGACCGGGCACGCGGGTTGGCGGCGATCTCTTCCTCGTCGGGCGCGATCGCGCGGCGGGGTTGCAGGGTGAAACGGGGGCGGGTGGCCTCGGGCTCGGGCTGAAACCGACTGGTGCCGGGGCCGGTGCCCGAACGCTGCTGCAGGAAGCGTTTGACAACCCGGTCTTCCAGCGAATGAAAAGTGACGACCGCCAGCCAGCCCTCGGGCCTGAGCGCGCGTTCCGCCGCCTCGAGCCCCGCGACAAGCGCGCCGAATTCATCGTTCACCGCGATGCGCAGCCCCTGAAAGCTGCGGGTGGCTGGATGGATCTGCCCCGGTTTGGGGCGCGGCAGGCAGGCCGCGACGATCTCGGCCAGTTGCAGAGTCCGGGTGATCGGCGCCTCGGTGCGTGCCCGGCAGATGGCCCGCGCGATCCGGCGCGAGGCACGCTCTTCGCCGTAATGAAACAGGATATCGGCCAGTTGCCCCTCGGGCGCGGAATTGACCAGATCGGCCGCAGAGTCGCCCTGCCCGCTCATACGCATGTCAAGCGGGCCGTCCTTGGCAAAGGAAAAGCCCCGCTCGGCCTGGTCGATCTGCATCGAAGACACGCCCAGATCCAGCACGACCCCATCCGCCGGCACGCCGGCAAGCCGGTCGAGATTGGCGAAATTGCCCTCGACCAGGCGCAGGCGGTCACCGTATTCACCAGCCCAGGCCTGCGCCATCGCGTAAACCGACGGATCACGGTCGATCCCGATCACCTGATCCGCGCCGGCCTCAAGCAGCCCGCGCGCATAGCCGCCCGCGCCGAACGTGCCATCCACCCAGACCCCGCGCACCGGCGCCACCGCCGCCAGAAGCGGACCAAGCAGAACCGGAACATGGGCAGAAGCGGCGCTGTCGGGCGACGCCGGCATCAGGGCGTTTCCTTCTTCCCGGGCAACAGTGAAAGCGGATCGAAATCTTCGGGGAATTCCTCGAGCCAGGCCTCGGTGCGGGCGACTTCCTCGGCCTCGTAGGTCTCGGGCCGCCAGATGTGAAAGCGATCGCCCGAGGCAATGAAAAAGGCCTCGCCCTCAAGCCCGATCTTCTCGCGCAGTTTCTGCGGCAGGACAACGCGGCCGTCTTCATCCACCTGGGTGGGGTGGGATTGACCGTGAAACAGCCGCTCCAGCATCTTGCGCTCGATCGAGCCGCGCGGCAGCTCGTCGATCTGGCGGTCGATCTCGTCGATCGCCTCGATGGTGTAGCATTCAAGGTATTTGCGGCGGTGGTCGCCATAGACGATTACCAGGTTGGGGCGCTGGCCGTCGGTCCAGTCAGGGTCGGCGGCTTCGATCACGCGGCGAAACAGGGCCGGAATCGACACCCTGCCCTTGCTGTCCACCTTTTGGTGAAATTCGCCTCTGAATCTGCGCGCCACTGCCTTGCGGCTCCTCGCCAGCCTGTGCCCTCGTCATTCGTTTTTCGCCCCCCGCGAATGAAAACAGCGGATTGGGCTGCTGCCACTGCCCAATCCGCCGCCCTCGTCCCATTTCTGGGCTGCCCGACTGCACACGCCACCTGGGGGGATGTCTGCTCGCTTGCGCGCCGGATCTTGTCGTCACGATGAAATCGGGGAGCCTGTATGAAACCTGACTTCGGGTGCCTGTGGGGTCTTTTCGCCCCTTCTTCCCGTCCCATCGTGCATACAGGGATGACACGGGATTTCATGGTAATCAATGGAAAAGTTCACTCGCAAAGCCAAAAACCGGAATGAAGTACCAAAAGGATGGCATCGCATCGCAATAAAATATCACAGGAAACTAGCAGGTATAGCGTCACGCTGCGCGGCAGCCACCACATATCGCGCACTGGCTGACCCCGCCCGGATATCCCGTCATTTCCCGAAAAACACACCCGATAGAGCAACTACGCAGGTGAATCTCACGGAATTCCATGCGAATCCGCCCGAATCACAGGGGCGTGCGCGCCGCGTGATTCGGGCGTGATCGGGCTGGTTCCATGAAATCCCGGACGCGGCTCCGGCAGCCTTCGCTGCGCGCCGGGGTGGCCGCTCAGGCCATCCCGCCCGCGACCAGCCGCCGCGCCAGGGCCGCGTAGGCTTCCGCCTCGGGGCCATCGCCGGCAGCCACCGGCGTGCCCGCATCGCCCGAAACCCGCACATCCAGGCTCAGCGGCAGCGCCCCCAGAAACGGCAGGCCCAGCGTCTCGGCCTCGGCCTGCACACCGCCATGGCCGAACAGATGCGCCTCATGCCCGCATTCAGGGCAGACATAGGTGGACATGTTCTCGATCAGCCCCAGCACCGGGGTCTTGAGCGTCTTGAACGCATGCAACGCCTTGCGCGCATCCAGCAGCGCCACATCCTGCGGGGTCGAGACCACGATCGCCCCGGTCAGTTGCGTGCGCTGGCAAAGCGTAAGCTGCACATCGCCGGTCCCCGGCGGCATGTCGACGATCAGCACATCCAGCTCGCCCCAGCGCACCTGCGTCAGCAACTGCTGCAATGCCCCCATAAGCATCGGGCCGCGCCAGATCACCGCCTCGTTCTCGGGCAGCATGAAGCCGATCGACATCAACGTGACGCCATGCGCGTGCAACGGCAGGATCACCTTGCCATCGGGCGAGGCCGGGCGGCGGTTCACACCCATCATCCGCGGGATCGAGGGGCCGTAGATATCGGCATCGAGCAGGCCCACGCGCCGCCCCTGCCGCGCCAGCGCCACCGCCAGATTGGCCGAAACGGTCGATTTTCCCACCCCGCCCTTGCCCGAACCCACGGCGATGATGCGGTCGATCCCGGCGATCTTCTGGGCGCTGTTGTCACCTGTGGGATGGCGGCCGATCTTGAGGCTTGGCGCCTCCTCGCCCCTGGGCGGGGCCTGACGGGCCTGGGGCGCGGGCTTGGCCGGACCATGCGCAGTCAGCAGCGCCTGGACAGCCTCGACACCGGGAAGCGCACGCAGCCGCGCCTCGGCGTCGCCGCGCGCGGCTTCAAGCGCGCGCGCCTCTTCGGCGCTGGGGGCCTCGATCACGAAACGCACGCCCCCCCCGTCGATGGTGAGCGCACGCACCAGATCGCGCGATACAAGTGTCCCGCCCCCGGGCAGATCAACCTTGTCCAGGGTTTCGAGAATCGTCTCGCGCGTCAGGCTCATGGCCGCTTCTCCACAGTTGGTTTCGCCTCTTCGGGCTATTTCGGCCCAATCTCCGGCGACGGCAAGGGCAAAGGCGGCACGCAGCTGCCCATTTCCCGGGCAGGCTGCACATGGCGCGGGCAATTGACCCTGCGTCGCCATGCACTTGCCGCATGGCAGCATTGCACCTTCTCGGGATTGTGCAAGCGCAGCAAATGGCTATCTTCAATCCCAACGAAGCGCGGCGGCCAACCCATCGGACCCCGAGCAACCGAAAAGACAGAGAAACGCCATGACCTATGTGAACGACACCCGCCTTGCCAACACCAGCGCCCCGAGCGCCCGGCCCGCCCTGTTGCGCGCCGCCGGTGCGGTGGCTACCTTCTTCGCGGGGCTCGCCGACAGCTGGCGGCGCCATCGGGTCTTCGCCGAGACCTACGAAGAGCTGAACAGCCTTTCACAGCGCGAACTCGACGACATCGGAATCACCCGCTCGATGATTACCCGCGTGGCGTTGGAAGCGGCGTTCAAGGATTGAACAGGTTACAGAAAACCCTCTCCTCCTCCCTGGGTTTTCTGTCATTGGCGGTGGCACGTCTCCTCCTCCTCCCTCGTGCCACCGCCCCTTTGATACAGGGCGCATGATGCCCTGAAAGAGCTGCGAAAGATCCTTCTCCTCCTCCCTGGGATCGATCGCTGACACGAGCGAAGGCGCCTCCTCCTCCCTGCGTCCTCGCTCACCGTCCTGGCCACGCGCCGGGATGACATGCGCGAAGCTCCTCTCCTCCTCCTCCCTGGGGGCACGCGCAGAAAAAGACGGCGGCACCCCCTCCTCCTCCCGGGTGCCGCCGTTTTTTTTGCCTCAGCGCTTTCCGCCCTGCTTCACACACCACAAGAGACCCCGTCCGCGCGCCTCTGGCCAGCGGGGGCCTGCGGCGCGGATATTTTCTTCACAGTGAAGGGGCGCGGCGCGCCGGAAAGTTCGATGTTTCACAAGATCCGGCTGTGGCAGCGGTTTGACCGCTTCCGCAAAATGGCGAAACGCGGCACGCATTCACTGTGGAAAAATATCCGCGCCGCAGGCATCGGTGCGGCAGCGCCGCACCGATAACCGGCGCAAGTAGGACAAGGCGACGCTACCCTACTCGGCCGCCTTCGCCTTTGCCTGTTCGGCCTCGATCTCGGCAGCGCGGCGTTCGACCTGTTCGACGATGTGGTCGATCATCCGGTCGTTCGACATCTTGTGGCTTTGCTTGCCTGCCAGATAGACCATGCCGGAACCGGCGCCGCCGCCGGTAAAGCCCACATCGGTCATAAGTGCCTCGCCGGGGCCGTTGACCACGCAGCCGATGACAGAAAGGCTCATCGGGGTCTTGATATGGGCAAGCCGCTCTTCCAGCGCCTCGACGGTCCTGATCACGTCGAACCCCTGGCGCGCGCAGGAGGGGCAGGAGATGATGTTGACCCCGCGGTGGCGCAGCCCCAGGGATTTGAGAATCTCATACCCCACTTTCACCTCTTCCACCGGGTCGGCGCTCAGGCTCACCCGGATCGTGTCGCCGATGCCCATCCACAGCAGGTTGCCCAGCCCGATGGCCGACTTGATCGTGCCGGTCATCAGCCCGCCCGCTTCGGTGATACCCAGGTGGATCGGCGCATCGGTCGCTTCGGCGAGGCTCTGATAGGCCGCCGCCGCCAGAAAGACGTCCGAGGCCTTCACGCTGATCTTGAACTCGTGAAAATCGTTCTCCTGAAGGATGCGGATATGGTCGAGCCCGGATTCGACCATCGCCCCCGGGCAGGGTTCGCCATATTTTTCCAGCAGCTGCCGCTCCAGACTGCCGGCATTCACACCGATACGGATCGAGCAGCCGTGATCACGGGCTGCCTTGATCACCTCGCGCACGCGCTCGGGCGCACCGATATTGCCGGGGTTGATGCGCAGGCAGGCGGCGCCGGCCTCGGCGGCCTCGATCGCGCGTTTGTAGTGAAAATGAATGTCGGCGACGATCGGCACCGGGCTTTCGCGCACGATCTCGCGCAAGGCGCGCGTGCTGGACTCGTCCGGGGTGGAGACGCGCACGATGTCCGCGCCCGCCTCGGCGCAGCGGGTGATCTGGGCCACGGTGGCCGCCACATCCGAGGTGTCGGTATTGGTCATGGTCTGCACGGTGATCGGCGCATCGCCGCCCACCGGCACTGGCCCCACCATGATCCGGCGGGATTTCCGGCGATCGATATTGCGCCAGGGTCGGATGGGGTTATGCGACATGAACACGGGCCTCGGGTGGAAGAACTGACCCAGACATAGGGCTTGCGCCGCGGGGCGGCAACCGCCGCATTGCAGGCGGGTCAGTTGCCGCCGCCGGCCTCGGCCACATCGACCATACGCGCAAGGTCGGGGTCACGCCCCAGATCGGCCAGCGCGAAGCCGTCGCGCAGCGCCTCGGCCGAAAGCGCGATATTATCGGCGATATTCGCACCCGGTGCCGCGGGGCCGAAGGTTTCGCCATTGACCACGAAATAGACCGAGCCGGAGTTGCCCGCCCGCAGGCGCGCCGGTTCTTCGGTTTGCGCCACTTCATAGCGTTCGCCCGCATCGAGAATCTGTTCGAACAGCACTGTGCCATCCGCCGCGCGCACCCGCACCCAGGAGGGGCGCACCGCCAGAAGCTCGACCTGCGGCGGGCCCGCCTCGACAACCTGAACAGTATCCCCTTCGCCGCTGGCACGGGCAGCAACCTCGGCGGCGATGCGCTCGGCCTCGTCGTCAATCTGGTTGCCGGCCGAACGCCGGGCAAAGGCGCCTTCGCTGCGGCGGGGATCGATGGCCGAAATCGGCCCGTCACGCGCCACCATCACCGGCGCATCGAGCGCGGGCGGCCGATAAAGCCGGTTGAGCGCGTCACCGCCACCCATCGCCACACCGGAGGAGGGCGCCTCGGGCAGCCCATCCAGCACGGCGCCGCCGATCGGGTCTAGATCGGCCAGCACGCCAGGAGCCTCGTCAACCGGGGCGAGCTGCACGCGCTGCACCTCCTGAAAGACCGACCAGCCACCGTAGCCGATGGCCCCGATCAGCACCAGCAGCACCGCCAAGGAGCCGACGGCGCCCGGTTCGATCCGGCCGTACCAGGGATCCACCTTGGGGATGAAGGTGCCCGCCGCCAGCGGATCGCGCGGCTCCTGCGCGCGCGGCGGTGCCTTGCGTTCCGGCGCGGGGGTGCGGCGCAGGGCCTCGGCCGCCATGCCGTGCACGACACTGAAATCGGCCTCTTCACAAAAGCGCTGATAGGCCCATTCCGGGTCCATCCCCAGATAGCGGGCATAGGACCGCACATAGCCAGCGATGAAGCCCGGGGTCTCGAACGCGGCGACATCGCAGTTTTCGATGGCTGCGATATAGGTCGCCTTGATCTTGAGTTCGCGCTGGACATCAAGGAGCGACTTGCCGATGGTCGCCCGCTCACCCCGCATCAGATCGCCGAGGCGCAGGTCGTAATCGTCAAACCCCCGAGGTTTTTCCGATTTCTGGGTCGAAGGAGTTTCCCTTCGTCCGATCATCCGCCCTGCCCCTTGCTTTCAGCTTCTGTGACGGCATCCGCCCAGGGGATTCGCCGCATCGCTCATATAGCGGCAAGGTTACCACAAGGCTATTTTTTTTAAACCCGTTTCATCGTCAGGCAGAAAGCTCGGCACGATTCAGCGCACAATATGACCAGAGTTCGTCAAGCGCCGAGACAAGATGCTGTGTCATCCTGGCGTCATGCACCGGCGAGGGCGTAAAGCGCAGCCGCTCGGTTCCGCGCGGCACGGTGGGGAAATTGATCGGCTGCACATAGATGCCGAAATCGCTCAGCAATCGGTCGGACAGCATCTTGCAATGCACCGGGTCGCCCACGATCACCGGCACAATATGGCTGCCGTGATCGACCAGCGGCAGCCCCAGCCCCTTGAGACGCAGCTTCAGCGCAGCCGCCTGGGCCTGGTGCTGCTCGCGCAGCGCATGATCCCCCTTGAGATGCCGCACCGAGGCCGCTGCGCCGGCGGCCACCACCGGCGGCAGCGATGTGGTGAAGATGAAGCCAGGCGCATAGGAGCGGATCGCATCGGCCATTTTCGCGCTGGTGGCGATATAGCCGCCCATCACGCCGAAGGCCTTGCCCAGCGTGCCGTTGATGATGTCGATGCGGTGCATCAGGCGATCACGCTCGCACATGCCGGCGCCGCGCGGGCCATACATGCCCACCGCGTGCACCTCGTCGATATAGGTCAGCGCGCCGAATTCATCCGCCAGATCGCAGATCTCGGCGATGGGGCCGAAATCGCCATCCATCGAGTAGATCGACTCGAACGCGATCAGGATCGGCCGCCCCGGGCGGATGCCTTCCAGAATCTCGCGCAAATGCGCCAGGTCGTTGTGGCGGAAGATGTGCTTTTCGCAGCGGCCGTGCCGGATGCCCTGAATCATCGAGGCATGGTTCAACTCATCCGAGACGATCACCAGGTCGCGGAATATTTGCGGCAGCGTCGAAAGCGTCGCGTCATTGGCGATATAGGCCGAGGTGAACAGCAGCGCCGCCTCCTTGCCGTGCAGATCGGCAAGCTCGGCCTCCAGCGCCTTGTGATAGACCGTGGTGCCCGAGATGTTGCGCGTCCCTCCCGAGCCCGCGCCGGTCGTGTCCAGCGCCTCGTGCATCGCCTCCAGAACGACCGGATGCTGCCCCATTCCCAGATAATCATTGCCACACCAGACCACGATATCCTGCTCGGTGCCGTCAGGGCGGCGCCACACGGCGCGCGGAAACTGGCCGCGCTTGCGCTCGATGTCGATGAAGGTGCGGTAACGACCTTCATCATGCAGCCGCTGAATGGCGGCATCGACGGCGTGCGAATAATCCAAGGCTCTCTCCCGGGCTTTCCGGCTGGGTATGCCTACCTTATAGCCATTCCACGCGCAGACAGAAAGGGTTACATCGCAAGTATTGATGCGACCTTGCGGCGCAGCAGCCTCTCCGCGAACTTCGCCCTCCTCGCTGCTCTTGCGCGGGCAACAGGGCACATCCCCACAAACGCCCTCGCGATACGGCAGAAACGCCGGTCTTCGGTGCGGCTGCGCCGCACCGGTGCCTTCGGCAAGGATATTTCCACACAGTGAATTCCAAGGCGCGCCCCATCCCTTCACTGTGAAAAAAATATCCGCGCCGCAGGCCCCCGCCGGCCAGGAGCGCGCGGGCAGGCACTTAGCAGGCTGCTGAAGAAGGTTCCCGGATCATGCGCAAGCGGGAAACTGTTCCTTGTCTTTACGT
>NZ_QNVJ01000047.1 GCF_003350345.1 Alkalilacustris brevis | reverse complement strand
ACGTGGCCAATCGTGCCAATGTTGACGTGCGGTTTGTTGCGTTCAAACTTTGCCTTTGCCATGATGGCCTCCTGTCATTCGCTGCCGAAGGGCGCCGCCCTTACGCGTATTTCTTCTGAATTTCGTCGGAAATGTTCTGGGGAACCGCCTCGTAGTGGTCGAAGAACATCGTGAAGTTGGCCCGGCCCGATGACATCGACCGCAGGGTATTGATGTAGCCGAACATGTTGGCCAGCGGCACGAAAGCGCTGATCGCCACCGCGTTGCCGCGGTTTTCCTGTCCGGTCACCTGGCCCCGCCGCGAGGTCAGGTCGCCGATGATCCCGCCGGTGTATTCCTCGGGGGTCACGACCTCGACCTTCATCACCGGCTCGAGCAGCTTGGCGCCAGCCTTGCGCAGACCTTCGCGCATTGCCGCGCGCGAGGCGATCTCGAAGGCCAGAACCGACGAGTCCACATCGTGGAACGCACCGTCGACCAGCGCGACCTTGAAATCGATCACCGGGAAGCCGGCAAGCGGACCCGAATCCATGACCGACTTGATGCCCTTCTCGACGCCGGGGATGTATTCCTTGGGAACAGCCCCGCCGACAATCTTGCTCTCGAAGCTGAAGCCCTCGCCCGGCTCGGTGGGTTCGATCTGCAGCTTGATCCGGGCAAACTGGCCCGAACCGCCGGTCTGCTTCTTGTGGGTGTAGTCGATCTCGGTCTTGTGGCCGATCGTCTCGCGGTAGGCCACCTGCGGCGCACCGATATTGGCCTCGACCTTGAACTCGCGCTTCATCCGGTCGACCAGGATGTCGAGATGAAGCTCGCCCATACCCTTCATGATGGTCTGGCCCGACTCGAGATCGGTTTCGACCCGGAAGGACGGATCCTCGGCCGCCAGACGTTGCAGCGCCTGCGCCATCTTCTCTTGGTCGGCCTTCGTCTTGGGTTCGACCGCGATCTCGATCACCGGGTCGGGGAAGGTCATGGTCTCGAGCACAACCGGGTTCTGCTGATCGCACAGCGTGTCGCCAGTGGTGGTTTCCTTGAGCCCCGCCAGGGCTATGATGTCGCCTGCGGCTGCCCAATCAATCTCTTCGCGCGAGTTCGAGTGCATCATCATCATGCGGCCGATGCGCTCGCGCTTGCCCTTGGTGGCGTTCAGGATCTGGTCGCCCTTCTTCAGCACACCCGAATAGATGCGCGTGAAGGTCAGCGAGCCCACGAACGGGTCGTTCATGATCTTGAAGGCCAGCGCCGCGAACGGGTCGTCATCCTTGGCCGAGCGCGAAATGTTGCGGGTCTCGGTCTCGTCCTTGGGGTCGAAGCCCATGTAGGCGGGCACGTCGAGCGGGCCCGGAAGATAGTCGATCACCGCGTTCAGCAGCGGCTGCACGCCCTTGTTCTTGAACGCCGAGCCGGCCAGGACAGGCACGAAGGACAGGCTGAGCGTACCCTTGCGGATCAGCTTGCGCAGGGTGGCCTCGTCAGGCTCTTTGCCTTCGAGATAGGCCTCCATCGCGTCGTCATCCATCTCGACAGCGACCTCGATCATGTTGGCCCGCCATTCGTCGGCGAGATCCTTCAGTTCATCGCGGATCGGCTGACGGGTCCAGGATGCGCCCAGATCCTCGCCCTTCCAGGTCCATTCTTCCATCTTGACCAGGTCGATGATGCCTTCGAGTGCGTCCTCGGCACCGATCGGAAGGGACACCGGGCACGGAATGGCGCCGGTGCGATCCTTGATCATCTTCACACAGTTGAAGAAATCCGCACCAAGCTTGTCCATCTTGTTGACGAAAACGATGCGCGGCACTTCGTAACGGTCGGCCTGGCGCCAGACGGTCTCGGTCTGCGGCTCGACACCGGCGTTGGCGTCGAGCAGACAGATCGCACCGTCGAGCACCGCCAGCGAACGCTCCACCTCGATGGTGAAATCGACGTGGCCCGGGGTGTCGATGATGTTGAAGCGGTACTTGGTATCGGACGTACCCTCGGCGCTCGGGTCCTCCTGACGCTGCCAGAAGGTGGTGGTCGCAGCCGAAGTGATGGTGATACCACGCTCCTGCTCCTGCTCCATCCAGTCCATGGTCGCGGCGCCATCATGCACCTCGCCAAGCTTGTGCGACTTGCCGGTGTAGAACAGGATGCGCTCGGTCGTCGTGGTCTTGCCGGCGTCGATATGCGCCATGATCCCGAAATTACGGTAGCGCTCGAGGGGGTATTCGCGTGCCATTGGTCAGTCCTCAGGCCAAAAGTTACCAGCGGTAATGGCTGAACGCCTTGTTGGCGTCGGCCATCTTGTGGGTGTCTTCGCGCTTTTTCACGGCAGCACCCCGACTATTCACCGCATCGACCAGCTCACCGGCCAAGCGTTCCTGCATGGTGTGCTCGTTGCGCTTGCGGGCGGCAATGATCAGCCAGCGGATCGCCAGGGCCTCGCGGCGCTCCGGGCGCACTTCGACAGGCACCTGATAGGTGGCACCGCCCACGCGGCGCGAACGCACCTCGACCGAGGGCTTGATGTTGTCGAGCGCCTCGTGGAACACCTCGATCGGCGCGCGCTTGAGGCGCTGCTCGACCCGCTCCATGGCATTGTAGACGATGCTCTCGGCAACCGATTTCTTGCCCTGCAGCATCAGGTTGTTCATGAACTTCGTCAGAACCCGATCGCCATACTTGGCGTCAGGGAGAACTTCGCGCTTTTCGGCGGCGTGACGACGGGACATCTCTGTCTCTCCTTACTTCGGACGCTTCGCGCCATACTTCGAACGGCGCTGGCGACGGTCCTTGACGCCCTGGGTGTCGAGCACACCGCGAAGGATGTGATAGCGCACGCCGGGAAGGTCTTTCACACGGCCGCCGCGGATAAGCACCACCGAGTGCTCCTGCAGGTTGTGCTTTTCGCCGGGAATGTAGCTGATCACCTCGTAGCCATTGGTCAGGCGCACTTTCGCGACCTTCCGCATGGCCGAGTTCGGCTTTTTCGGCGTGGTCGTGTAGACGCGCGTGCAGACACCCCGCTTTTGCGGGCACTGCTCCAGGTGCATCGACTTGGAGCGCTTAACTTTTGGCTGCCGCGGCTTGCGGATCAGCTGTTGAATCGTCGGCATTCCGGTTCCCCGTGTTGCAACCCGTGTTTTAGCCACACATGCGCGTGGCTCTTCATGACGACATTTCGCGCGTCCGCAAAACGCCAAAACCGCATTCGTTCCCGTACAGTCGGGAACGACGCGGTGGAATTCCAGAGGATCGGGGCCACCGGGCCCGGATCATGACCACTCAAATTACTGGCCTCGGGCTGGAGCCTTACGCCCACGACGCACGAGTGCGGGCCGTATATGGGGAGTCGCGGGGGTTGTCAACTGCTACTCAGGCAAAGGCTGACATGCCGGCCCCCTGCAGACTGTGACGATGGGGTTTGCCACAGACTCATTTGCCGGAAAACGTAAAAAAGAGCCCCTGCCGGCATGGCAGGGGCTCTTGCTGGTTCGTCCGGTGAGGGGCCGCGATCAGTCGCGGCTGTCCTCCGGCATGTCGGAGAAGACAGCGCTGTCGCCCACCTGCGCATCCTCGGTGGGAGCGGCCAGCGCGGCGGCGGCCTCGGCCTCGGCACGGCGGGCGTCGATGACCTTCTGGTCACGCTCGGCCGCGATACGCTTGACGCGGGTGAAGGCGCCACCCGTGCCTGCCGGGATCAGCCGGCCGACGATGACGTTCTCCTTGAGGCCCACCAGCTTGTCACGCTTGCCCTGCACGCTGGCTTCGGTCAGCACGCGCGTGGTCTCCTGGAAGGAGGCGGCCGAAATGAAGCTGCGGGTCTGCAGGCTGGCCTTGGTGATGCCCAGCAGGATCGGCTCGCCCCTGGCGGGGCGGCGCCCGTCGGCGACGGCCTTTTCATTGGCCTCTTCGAACTCGGCCTTGTCGACATGCTCACCTTTCAGAAGCGTGGTTTCCCCGCTGTCGAGGATCTCCCACTTCTGGAGCATCTGGCGCACGATGACCTCGATGTGCTTGTCGTTGATCTTCACGCCCTGCAGGCGATAGACGTCCTGCACCTCGTCGATCAGGTAGTTGGCAAGCGCCTCGATCCCCATGATCCGCAGGATGTCATGCGGCGCGGGGTTGCCATCCATGATGTAATCGCCGCGCTGGATGAAGTCGCCTTCCTGGACGGGGATATGCTTGCCCTTGGGCACCATGTATTCCGCTGGCTCCAGGTTTTCATCCGCCGGCTCGATGCGGATACGGCGCTTGTTCTTGTAGTCCTTGCCAAAGTGCACATAGCCGTCGATCTCGGCGATGATCGCATGATCCTTGGGACGGCGCGCCTCGAACAGTTCCGCCACCCGCGGCAGACCACCGGTGATGTCCTTGGTCCTGGCACCTTCACGCGGGATCCGCGCAACCACGTCGCCGGGGCGGACTTCTTCGCCGTCGTCGACCGACAGGACCGCATCGACAGACATCGGATAGGTCACCGGATGCCCGGCATCGTTGCGCACCGGCTCGCCACTGGCCGGATCCATGATGATGACCTCGGGCTTGAGATCGCTGCCCTTGGGCACCGCGCGCCAGTCCGAGACGATTTTCTGCGTCATGCCCGTGGCGTCATCGGTTTCCTCGCGCACCGAAAGGCCCGAAACCAGATCGACGAAACGCGCCACACCGGCCTTTTCGGCAATGATCGGCAGGGTGTAGGGATCCCACTCGTAAAGCTTGGTGCCGCGTTCGATCTTCTGGCCGTCCTTGACGAAGATCTTGGTGCCATAGGTCAGCTTGTGGCTGGCGCGTTCGACACCGTTGTCGTCGATCACCGCGAGTTGCATGTTGCGGCCGACGACGATGCTTTCGCCCGCGGCATTCTCCAGCAGGTTCGGATTGCGCAGCTCGATCTTGCCGGCAACGTTCGATTCCTGGAACGATTGCTGCCCACCCTGTGCGATACCGCCGATATGGAAGGTCCGCATGGTAAGCTGAGTGCCCGGCTCGCCGATCGACTGGGCGGCGATGATACCCACCGCCTCGCCCACGTTGACAAGCGTACCGCGCGCCAGGTCGCGGCCATAGCAGGTGGCGCAGACGCCCTCTTCAGCCTCGCAGGTCAGCGGCGAACGGATCCTGACCACGGCAACCGCCTCGGCCTCGATCAAATCAGCCTTGCGCTCGTCGATCAGTTCATTGCGGGCCACGATCACTTCGTCGGTGCCCGGCCGCACCACATCTTCGGCCGCGATACGGCCCAGGATGCGCTCGGATATGGAGGCGACGATCTCACCATCATTGACCGCCGCCTCGGCGGTGATGAAATTGTCGGTGCCGCAATCATGCGTGCGCACGATGCAATCCTGCGCCACATCGACCAGACGCCGGGTCAGATACCCCGAGTTGGCGGTCTTGAGCGCGGTATCGGCAAGACCCTTCCGGGCCCCGTGGGTGGAGTTGAAGTACTCCAGCACGGTCAGGCCTTCCTTGAAGTTCGAGATGATCGGCGTTTCGATGATCTCGCCCGAGGGCTTGGCCATCAGCCCACGCATCCCGCCAAGCTGCTTCATCTGTGCCGGGCTGCCCCGCGCCCCCGAATGCGACATCATGTAGACGCTGTTCGGTTCAAGCTCGCGGCCCTGGTCATCGTGCCGCACGGCCGAAATCTCGGCCATCATGGCATTTGCCACAGTGTCCGAGCAGGTTGACCAGGCATCGACCACCTTGTTGTATTTTTCGCCCTGGGTGATCAGCCCGTCCATGTACTGCTGTTCGAACTCCTTCACCTGATCACGGGTGGAGTTTACGATGTCCCATTTGGTGTCGGGGATCAGCATGTCGTCCTTGCCGAACGAGATGCCCGCCCGGAACGCCTCGCGGAAGCCCATGGTCATGATATGGTCGCAGAAGATGACCGATTCCTTCTGCCCGCAGTGGCGGTAGACGGTATCGATCACGTTCTGCACATCTTTCTTGCGCAACAGGCGGTTGACCAGCTCGAACGGTGCCTTGGCATTGAGCGGCAGAAGCGCGCCCAGGCGCGCGCGGCCCGGCGTCGTCTCGAAACGGCGCATCACCTCGTTGCCGTCCTCGTCGATCTGCTTGAGCCGAGCCTGGATCCGCGCGTGCAGATGCACATCGCCGCTGGCCAGCGCGTGTTCGATCTCGTCGACATTGGCGAAGATCTTGCCTTCGCCCGGCATCCCCTCGCGCATCATCGAAACGTAATAGAGCCCAAGCACCATGTCCTGGCTGGGCACGATGATCGGCGCGCCGTTCGCGGGGCTGAGCACGTTGTTGGTGGACATCATCAGCACGCGCGCTTCCAGCTGCGCCTCAAGCGACAGCGGAACGTGCACGGCCATCTGGTCGCCGTCAAAATCGGCGTTGAAGGCCGAGCAGACCAGCGGGTGCAGCTGGATCGCCTTGCCCTCGATCAGAATCGGCTCGAATGCCTGAATGCCCAGACGGTGCAGCGTCGGCGCCCGGTTGAGTAGAACGGGGTGCTCGCGGATGACTTCGTCAAGGATGTCCCAGACTTCAGGGCGCTCTTTCTCCACCAGCTTCTTGGCCTGCTTCACGGTGGACGAAAGCCCCTTGGCCTCGAGCCGCGAGTAGATGAAGGGCTTGAACAGCTCCAGCGCCATCTTCTTGGGCAAGCCGCACTGATGCAGCTTCAGCTCGGGCCCGGTCACGATCACCGAACGACCGGAAAAGTCGACCCGCTTGCCAAGCAGGTTCTGCCGGAAGCGGCCCTGCTTACCCTTGAGCATATCCGAGAGCGACTTGAGCGGGCGCTTGTTGGTGCCGGTGATGACCCGGCCGCGGCGGCCATTGTCAAACAGCGCATCGACCGATTCCTGCAGCATCCGCTTTTCGTTGCGCACGATGATGTCGGGCGCGCGCAACTCGATCAGCCGCTTGAGGCGGTTGTTGCGGTTGATCACCCGGCGATACAGGTCGTTGAGATCCGACGTCGCGAAACGGCCACCATCGAGCGGCACCAGCGGGCGCAGTTCGGGCGGGATGACCGGCAGCACGGTAAGGATCATCCATTCGGGCCGATTGCCGGATTCCAGAAAGTTTTCGACGACCTTGAGCCGTTTGATGATCTTCTTCGGCTTCAGCTCGCCTGTTGCCTCTTTCAGTTCTTCGCGCAGGCGTTCAGCCTCGGCCGCCAGGTCGATCGCCGCAAGCATCTCGCGGATCGCCTCGGCGCCGATATTGGCGGTGAAGGCGTCGGAGCCATACTGGTCCTGCGCATCGAGGTATTCTTCCTCGGTCAGCATCTGGCCGTAGGTCAAATCGGTCAGGCCGGGCTCGCTCACCACATAGTTTTCGAAATAGAGCACGCGCTCAAGATCGCGCAGCGTCATGTCAAGCATCAGGCCAATGCGGCTAGGCAACGACTTGAGGAACCAGATATGCGCCACCGGCGCGGCCAGCTCGATATGGCCCATGCGCTCGCGCCGGACCTTCTGCAGCGTCACCTCGACGCCGCATTTCTCGCAGACGACGCCGCGATACTTCATGCGCTTGTACTTGCCGCAAAGGCACTCGTAATCCTTGATCGGGCCAAAGATGCGCGCACAGAACAACCCGTCACGTTCGGGCTTGAAGGTGCGGTAGTTGATGGTCTCGGGCTTCTTGATCTCGCCATAGGACCAAGACAGGATCCGCTCGGGGCTGGCGAGCGAGATCTTGATCTCGTCAAAGGTCTTGACCGGTGCGGTCGGGTTGAACGGGTTGGAGGTGAGTTCCTGGTTCATGTCAGTGTCCTCGAATTCGGGCAACGGGAGAGGGGCGCGGGCGCGCGCCGTATGCGCGCACCCGCCCGGCAGCTAGCTGTCCGGTTCACTCCTCCTCCGCATCCAGGAGTTCCATGTTGAGGCCGAGGCCCCGCACTTCCTTGACGAGCACGTTGAAGCTCTCGGGCACGCCGGCCTCGAAATTGTCCTCGCCCTTGACGATGGACTCGTAGACCTTGGTGCGCCCCGCCACGTCGTCCGACTTGACGGTGAGCATCTCCTGCAGGGTGTAGGCGGCGCCATAGGCTTCCAGCGCCCAGACCTCCATCTCGCCCAGCCGCTGACCGCCGAACTGCGCCTTGCCACCCAGCGGCTGCTGGGTGACCAGGCTGTAGGGCCCGGTGGAACGTGCGTGCAGCTTGTCATCGACCAGGTGGTGCAGCTTGAGCATGTATTTCACGCCCACTGTCACCGGACGCGCAAGCTGATCGCCCGTGCGGCCGTCGAACACGATCGACTGCCCCGACCGATCGAAACCGGCCCGCACCAGCGCGTCGTTGACATCGGCCTCTTTCGCCCCGTCGAAAACCGGCGTGGCGATCGGCACGCCCTTGGTCACGGTCGTGGCGCTCTCGATGAGGTGCTCCTCGTCCATGCCGGCGAAAGCGTCGTCATAGACCTCGTCGCCATAAGCCACCTTGAGCGCATCGCGCACCGGAGTCATGTCACCCGAGCGGCGATATTCGTCCAGAGCCTCATCGATCTTGATGCCAAGGCCGCGCGCGGCCCAGCCCATGTGGGTCTCGAGGATCTGCCCGACGTTCATCCGTGACGGCACCCCAAGAGGGTTGAGCACGAAATCGACCGGCGTGCCATCGGCGAGGAAAGGCATGTCTTCCATCGGTACGACCTTGGAGATGACACCCTTGTTGCCGTGACGTCCGGCCATCTTGTCGCCAGCCTGAAGCTTGCGCTTCACTGCGACGAAGACCTTGACCATCTTCATCACGCCTGGCGGCAGGTCATCGCCACGGCGCACCTTCTCGACCTTGTCCTCGAAACGGTGCTCCAGCGCGCGCTTCTGCGCGTCGAACTGGGCATTCAGCGCCTCGACGGCCTGCGCGTCGGCCTCATCACCCAGCGCAAGCTGCCACCACTGGCCACGGCTGAGCGTCTCGTCGAGCAGCTCGTCCGTGATTTCGGTGTTGGCCTTCACGCCTTTCGGCCCCTTGACCGCCACCTTGCCAATGATGAGCTGACGCAGGCGCCCGTAGATGTTGCGCTCAAGGATTTCCAGCTCGTCGTCGCGGTCGCGCGACAGGCGCTCGACTTCCTCGCGCTCGATCTGCAGGGCGCGCTCGTCCTTCTCGACGCCGTGGCGGTTGAACACCCGCACCTCGACGATGGTGCCGTAAGCGCCAGGCGGCAGCCGCAACGAAGTGTCCCGCACGTCGCTGGCCTTTTCGCCGAAGATGGCGCGCAGCAGCTTTTCCTCGGGCGTCATCGGGCTTTCGCCCTTGGGGGTGATCTTGCCCACCAGGATGTCGCCCGGCTGCACCTCGGCCCCGATATAGACGATACCGGCCTCGTCGAGGTTGCGCAGCGCCTCTTCGCCCACGTTGGGGATGTCGCGGGTGATCTCTTCCGGCCCGAGCTTGGTGTCGCGTGCCGCCACTTCGTATTCGTCGATATGGATCGAGGTGAACACATCATCCCGCAGGATGCGCTCGGAAATCAGGATCGAGTCCTCGAAGTTGTAGCCATTCCACGGCATGAAGGCCACGACCACGTTTCGGCCCAGCGCCAGCTCGCCCAGATCGGTCGAGGGGCCATCGGCGACCACCTCGCCCTGGCGCACCACATCACCCACCTTCACGAGCGGGCGCTGATTGATGCAGCTCGACGCATTCGAGCGGGTGAACTTGCGCAGCCGGTAGATATCCACGCCCGGTTCGCCCGGTTCGATGTTTTCGGTCACGCGCACGACGATCCGGGTGGCGTCTACCTGATCGATCACCCCGCCACGGCGCGCGGTGATTGCCGCGCCGGAATCACGCGCCACGACGCTTTCGATTCCGGTGCCGACGAACGGCGCCTCGGCCTGCAGCAACGGCACTGCCTGACGCTGCATGTTCGAGCCCATCAGCGCGCGGTTGGCGTCGTCATTCTCAAGGAAGGGAATGAGCGAGGCCGCCACCGACACAAGTTGTTTGGGCGACACGTCGATCAGGTCGACCGCCTCGGCGGGGTTCAACATGAATTCGCCGCCCTTGCGGGTCGATACCAGATCGTTGATGAAGCGCCCCTCTTCATCAAGCTGCGCGTTGGCCTGCGCGATGGTGTGGCGCATCTCCTCAGTGGCCGAGATATAAACCACCTCGTCAGTGACCTGGCCACCCACGACCTTGCGGTAGGGGGTTTCGATGAAACCGTACTTGTTGACCCGCGCGAAGGTCGCGAGGCTGTTGATAAGGCCGATGTTCTGACCTTCCGGCGTCTCGATCGGGCACATGCGGCCGTAATGGGTGGGGTGCACGTCGCGCACCTCGAACCCGGCGCGTTCGCGCGTCAGGCCCCCCGGCCCCAGCGCCGAAAGGCGCCGCTTGTGGGTGACTTCCGACAGCGGGTTCGTCTGGTCCATGAACTGACTGAGCTGCGAGGAGCCGAAGAATTCGCGCACCGCCGCCGCCGCAGGCTTGGCATTGATCAGATCCTGCGGCATAACCGTGTCGATCTCGACCGAAGACATGCGCTCGCGGATCGCGCGCTCCATCCGCAGCAGACCAAGGCGATACTGGTTTTCCATCAGTTCGCCGACCGAACGCACGCGGCGGTTGCCGAGGTGGTCGATATCATCGACATCACCCTTGCCATCGCGCAGTTCGACCAGCCCGCGAATACAGGCGATGATGTCTTCGCGGCGCAAGGTGCGGTGCGTGTCGGGCGCATCCAGATCAAGCCGCATGTTCATCTTGACCCGGCCGACAGCCGACAGATCGTAACGCTCCGAGTCGAAGAAGAGCTGATCGAACAGGCCTTCGGCTGCCTCGACGGTGGGCGGCTCGCCCGGGCGCATGACGCGGTAGATATCCATCAGCGCGCCTTCGCGGTTCATGTTCTTGTCGGCGGCCATGGTGTTGCGGATGTAGGGGCCGACATTGACACCGTCGATGTCGAGCACCGGAATATCGGTGATGCCGTTGTCCAGCAGATCCTTGAGCGTGCCGCCCTTGACCTCGCCGTCCTTGTCGAGATCCCAGGTCAGCTCGTCACCGGCCTCGACATAGATCTCGCCGGTTTCCTCGTTGATGATGTCCTTGGCCACGAAACGGCCGACGATGCGGTCGAAGGGCACCAGAAGTTCGGTCACGGCGCCTTCGTCGATCCATTTCTTGACCATGCGCGGCGTCGCCTTTTCGCCGGCCTTGAGGATGACCTCGCCGGTGGCCGCATCGATCAGATCCATCGTCGGACGGGTGCCGCGCACGCGTTCGGGGAAGAAGCGGGTGACCCAGCCCTTGTTCTTCTTCAGCTTGTAGTTCACCGAATCGTAATAGGCATCCATGATGCCTTCCTGATCCAGCCCCAGCGCATAGAGCAGCGTCGTCACCGGCAGCTTGCGGCGGCGGTCGATGCGCGCATAGACGAGATCCTTGGCGTCAAATTCGAAATCCAGCCAGGAGCCGCGATAGGGAATGATCCGGCAGGTGAAAAGCAGCTTGCCCGAGGAATGCGTCTTGCCCTTGTCGTGGTCGAAGAACACGCCGGGCGAGCGGTGCATCTGGCTGACCACCACGCGCTCGGTGCCGTTGACCACGAATGTGCCCGTCGGGGTCATGAGCGGCATGTCGCCCATGAAGACATCCTGTTCCTTGATGTCCTTGACCGAACGCGCGCCGGTGTCGTCATCGACATCGAACACGATCAGCCGCAGCGTGACCTTGAGCGGCGCGGCATAGGTCATGTCGCGCTGCATGCATTCGTCAACGTCGTATTTCGGCTTTTCCAGCTCGTATTTCACGAACTCGAGTGTTGCCGTCTCGTTGAAATCCTTGATCGGAAAAACCGACTGGAACACCCCCATGATGCCCTCGCCATCGGTCGGCGTCTCGGCATCGCCGGAGCGGAGAAAAAGATCATAGGAGGATTTCTGAACTTCAATGAGGTTCGGCATTTCCAGAACTTCGCGGATCTTGCCGAACAGTTTGCGGATGCGCTTCTGGCCAATGTAGGTCTGAGCCATGCTCGTGATCACCTTTCTTCTTTCGCAGGCACGCGGGCCGTCGGGCCACGACCGCGCACCGCACGCGAAACCAGGGGGAGTGAGTTCCATTCCCGCAGACCGTCCCACCGGCCTGCTCCCGAACTCCTGACCTGCCCCGGGACAAGACTCGAGCCTTGCGGCATCCAAGCCCTGTCCGAAAACAGGCTTGGCCGGGCCCGGAAATTACTCCGGACCCAGCCTGTTCAATGCGTATCGGCGCGCGTCACGCGCCCGACCGATTACTTCAGCTCGACCTTGGCGCCAGCCTCTTCGAGCTTCTTCTTGATCTCTTCGGCTTCGTCCTTCGAAGCCGCTTCCTTCACGGCCTTGCCGCCAGCTTCGACCAGGTCCTTGGCCTCTTTCAGGCCCAGACCGGTGATCGCGCGAACTTCCTTGATCACGTTGATCTTCTTGTCGCCCGCATCGACGAGGATGACGTCGAACTCGGTCTGCTCCTCGGCAGCGGCAGCTTCGCCACCAGCAGCAGGACCAGCCATCATCACGGCGCCGCCAGCGGCGGGCTCGATGCCGTATTCATCCTTGAGGATGGTTTTCAGTTCCTGGGCCTCGAGCAGCGTGAGGTTCACGATCTCTTCGGCAAGTTTTTTCAGATCAGCCATTTTACAGTTTCCGTTCTTTCAGGTGTTTCCCGACGCAGGGTCATGCAGCCTGCGAAAGTCTCACGTTGCTCAGGCGGCCTGCCGGTCCTCGATGGTCGAGAGGATACCGGCAATGTTCGAAGCAGGTGCGCCAATGGCCCCGGCCAGGTTCGACGCCGGAGCACCGATGCACGCCGCGATCGAAGAGATGAGCTCTTCGCGCGACGGCATCTTGGCCACAGCCTCGACACCTTTGCGGTCCAGCGCCGAGCTGCCCATAGCACCACCAAGGATCACAAGCTTCTTGTTGTCCTTGGCGAAGTCCTCGACCACCTTCGCCGCGGCGACGGGATCTTCGGAATAGGCGAGCACGGTCATGCCCGAAAGAAGGTTGCCGATGCTTTCGCAGGGCTTCCCCTCAAGGGCGATCTTGGCGAGCCTGTTCTTGGCCACACGCACAGCCCCGCCCGCAGCACGCATTTTCGCGCGCAGGACCTGCATCTCGGCAACCGTGAGGCCTTCGTAATGAGCTACGACGACCACGCCAGAGCTTTCGAAGATCTGGCCGAGTTCCTCGACCACTTTCTCTTTCTGGGCTCTATCCACAGTTTCACTCCAAGTTTGAGAGGCTTGCGCCTCCCGGCTCTGTTTTGCCTGTGGGATATCCCGCAGGCATTCGGGTCCGCTTCAGGGTCCCGAGGCCAGGATCGCCCGAGGTCGCTCACCCCCGGCAAATCAGTCTCGTTCCCCATCTCGGGCAGGAGATTAAGCCGTGGCAGACCCACGGCACCCACCGTCTCGGACAGGACAGGGCGGAAACCTTGCGGGCCGCCCCGCCATCTTCCGGCAAGCGCCGGAAAATCTTGTTCAGCCGGGCCGAAAGGCCCGGCCCTGCATCAGTTGCCCGTGGCCGATGTCAGATCGACACTGACCCCCGGCCCCATGGTCGAAGACAGCGACACCTTCTTGAGGTAGGCGCCCTTTGCCCCGGCGGGCTTGGCCTTGGCCACGGCATCGACAAAGGCGCGCAGGTTCTCGGCCAGCTTGGCCTCGTCGAACGATGCCTTGCCGATGCCTGCGTGAATCACGCCTGCCTTCTCGACCTTGAACTGAACTTCACCGCCTTTGGCCGACTGCACAGCCTGCGCGACATCCATCGTCACCGTGCCGACCTTGGGGTTCGGCATCAGGTTGCGCGGGCCCAGGATCTTGCCCAGGCGCCCCACCAGCGGCATCATGTCCGGCGTCGCGATGCAGCGATCGAACTCGATCTTGCCCGACTGGATGGTTTCCATCAGGTCTTCGGCACCAACGATGTCCGCACCGGCCTCTTTTGCTTCATCGGCCTTGGGGCCGCGGGCAAAGACGGCAACGCGCACGGTCTTGCCGGTGCCGTTGGGCAGAGTCACGACACCGCGCACCATCTGGTCGGCGTGGCGCGGATCGACACCGAGGTTCATCGCCACCTCGACGGTTTCATCAAACTTGGCAGTGGCATTCGCCTTGATGAGGCTCACAGCCTCTTCGACGCTGATATCGCGCTTGTCGGCGACGGCGGCGCGGGCCGCACGGGTACGTTTTCCGATCTTGGCCATGACTTACCCCTTCACCTCGATACCCATCGAGCGCGCCGACCCGAGAATGATCTGCATCGCGCCCTCGATATCGGTAGCGTTCAGATCCTTCATCTTGGCTTCGGCGATCTCCTTGACCTGCTTCTTGGTCACGGTGCCTACGGTCGCGCGGCCCGGCGTCTTGCCGCCCGACTGAAGCTTGGCGGCCTTCTTCAGGAAATAGGACGCCGGCGGCGTCTTGATTTCCATGGTGAAGGACTTGTCCTGGTAATAGGTGATCACGGTCGGGCAGGGTGCGCCCGGCTCCAGCTCCTGCGTGCGGGCATTGAAGTCCTTGCAGAACTGCATGATGTTGATCCCGCGCTGACCCAGCGCCGGACCGACGGGCGGCGAGGGGTTGGCCTGCCCCGCCTTGACTTGCAGCTTGAGCTGCCCAACAACCTTCTTGGCCATCTCGCCTACTCCTTTTTCTCACCACCGCACCGGACGCGTCCGGGCAGCTTTGCGGTTACGTGGTCCGGCCCCGAAGCGCGCCCCGGGCACCTCCCACATGCAGCACGTCAGGTGCCCTTGGTCACCTGCGTGAATTCCAGCTCGACCGGGGTCGCCCGGCCGAAAATCGACACCATCACCTTCAGGCGGCTGTGCTCGTCATCGACATCCTCGACCATGCCGGAAAAGCCCTCGAACGGCCCGTCAGTGACCTGCACCTGCTCACCCACTTCGAAGCGGATCAGGCTGCGCGGTGCCTCCTGCCCTTCCTCGACACGGTTGATGATGGTGTTGACCTCTTCATCGCGCATCGGCATCGGCTTGCCCTGCGGCCCGAGAAAGCCCGTCACCCGGTTGATCGAGCTGATCAGATGATAGGCGCGGTCCGACATCTCCATGCGCACAAGAACGTAGCCCGGCATGAAGCGCCGCTCGCTCGTGACCTTCTTGCCGCGCCGCACCTCGAGCACTTCCTCGGTCGGGACGAGAACCTCTTCGATCTCGTCCTCCAGCCCCGCATCGGCCGCGGCCTGGCGAATCTGCTCGGCGATCTTCTTTTCGAAATTCGAGAGCACGCTCACCGAATACCAGCGCTTCGCCATGCGTCCATTACCTCGTATCCACCGGCGGCAGCGCCGGAAATCTCATTCACTTCAGGCAGTTCTGCCGACGATTCCGAACAAAAAACAGCGCGCATTCCGAATCGATGCACGCCGCTGGCCGGATTGTCTGGCGGAACTAACGCCAAAATCATCGCAGTTCAAGGCCGTAAGCCTCAACAACCCACTGCGCCGCACTTATCCGAACAGCGTAAGCACCGCAGACAGCCCCGTGCGGATCAGCCAGTCGACGAAAAAGAAGAAAACCGCAGTGAGCGAGGCCATGATGAACACCATGACCGTCGTCAGCAGCACCTCACGCCGATTGGGCCATGTGACCTTGGCCGTTTCGGCGCGCACCTGCTGCATGAACTGGAGGGGGTTCGTTTTTGCCATCTGGCGCACCTGTCCGGGGAAACCTGCGGGTCAGATACCCTCTTGTGCTGGGGTTTTCAACCCTCGCACCGCTCCAGCATATGCACGCCCGCCATCGCGCGCAGCGCCGACAGATCGTCGGCGTAGGCCCGCGCAATCCGTGCACGTGCCTCGTCATCGAAAGGCATGATCCCGGCCTCGCCAGGGCGCTTGGGAAAACGGGCGCGGGCCGTGCGCGGCGTTTCGGCACTGGCCCGGCCCAGCGCAAGTTCCTCCATGATCCATTCATGCGCCCGCGCCGACAGCCCCGGATGCACCACACCCTCGGTCAACTGGACCTTCTGCGCCAGATCCGCCGGCAGCATCCGGGCAAACACGGCGGGCGCGATTTGCGGCCAGTCTTCATATCGCCAGATCGTGATGCCCTGAACGCCCGGAACACCTGCCAGGCGCCCGGCCAGGTCGGCCCAGCGCAGCGCCGACGGGTCACACCCGGCAAGATAGCTGTCGAAGGGCTCGATCACGCCGCTGACCAACCGCTGCCCGTAGCTGGAAACCAGAAACCCGGCAGGGTCGCGCACCGCGAGGAACAACTGCACCGGCCGCTCACCCAACAACCCTGTCACCCGCGCCAGACGTTCGGGGGCCTCCGGATACAACCGCCCGGATTCGGCGGGCTGCGCAGGCAGCGCACTGCCGAGGATGTTCTCCTCTGAAAGCAGAACCCGCTTTTCGCCAGCCACCGCCTCGGCGAAGCGGCGGGCGGCGGCTTCGCTGCGCGGCCCGCCCTGCGCAATCAACCCCAGCCGGAACCCCCCGGCACGCAGATCGGTCGGATCGAGGTAATTCAACCCGGCAGCAGAAAACGCCGCGCGGCAAGCGCGCAGACTGTGCTGAAGATGCGTGCTGGCCGTCTTGTGGGCCCCGATATGCAGCGCGACAGCCATTACCGTGGCCACGATACATCGCCATCACGACGCATTGCCGTCAGGGCACGCAGACAGGCAGACGCCACCCCGCAAAAGACAACCCGAGGCGCATCGGCAAGCAGCGGCATCACTCCCCGCACTGCCATGAAGGACTGCACTTTCTTGCTCATTTTTTTTCCCGGTTTGATCCGATATTTCTCCCGAGATGCGGGATCGTTTCACAGTGCAGTGGTCTTGGCAAATATCAAGGGCAAGCCGGGCCGCCGCACCAGCGCCAAGGCCCCCCGGCCCCGTTTATTCATCCTGATCCTTTTCCGAGAAGGTGACGACTTCGCCGCCATTGGCCTGCCAGCTTTCTTCCAGTTCGACGACGACCTCCACCCCGCGGGTCGAGAACAGCTCCTACGGCTGCGTGATATCGCGCATCTGACGGCGATCGACAATTCCACGCTTTCACGCCTGGTTTCCACCTTGCACAAACGCCGGCTGCTGGCCCGGCGCCGGTCGGTCAGGAACAAGCGCGAGGTCGTGATCACCCTCACCCCCAAGGGCCGCGAGCATATGCAGATGCTCATACCCGCCGCAGTAGAACACGTCGAAAGAATGACCGCCGGCATCCCCGCCAGCGACATTGAAACCACCAAGGCGACGTTGACCAGAATATTCGAGAATCTCGACACCCTGCCGGACCGGCAACCGGCCCTCAAGGAATCCGTGCTCAAGGCCCTCTGACCGACGCGTCCACGCGGTTATTCAGCCGGCGTCATCGTTCTTGCTGAAAAATCCGACATAAGCTGAAAAATCTCGTCGCGCAGAGTTTCAAGGAATGCGCGCGCGGCGGGGCTGGCGGGATGGCGGGCACGCTCGATCACCACGAATTCGGAACGCAACGGCGGATTGGCCAGCGGGTTGACCCTGCGCTGCGTCCCGTCGGCATCGGCCACACAGATGATGCCGGGCAGCACGGTCACCCAGTCGGACCGGGCGACCAACTCCAGCGTACCGAACATCGAATCCATTTCCAGCAGCCGCGCGACCTGCACGCCATGTGTGGCGAAATAGGATTCGAGCTTTGAGCGGCGCACATTGGTCTTGCCAGGCACGACAACCTTGAGCGGTCCAAGGTCGGCAAGGCATACGGGACGAAGATGCGCCAGGCCGCGCTTGGGGTTTGAAAGCAGCATCTCGCTGTCCTCGCTCAACGGTGCGGCGGCAAGGCCGGCAAGATCGCCGCCGCCCGGCACGATGGCGAAATCCAGCGCCCCGGTGCGCACCATGTCCGAAAGCGCACCGCTGTAGCCTTCGATCACTTCCAGCCGGACCAGCGGATGCGTATGCAGGAAACGCTCGACCGCGGAGGCCAGCGCAGCGCGCGTGAAGGTGGGCATGAGCCCGACGCGCACATCGCCTGCCACCCCCCCGGCGGCGGTTTGCACCTCGGCGACACCAACATCGATTGCCCTGAGCGCAGCCAGCGCGTGCCGGTAGAACAGTCGACCCGCAGCGGTTGGCAATACCCCGTCGCTGCGGCGTTCGAACAGCGCGGTGCCAAGTTCGCCCTCGATCGCGGAAACATGCTGCGAAATCCCCGATTGGGTCGCATTCTCCCGCTGGGCGGCGCGGGTGAAGGCGCCTTCCTCATAAACGGCAACGACAGAGCGGAGCTGACGCAAACTGGGCATATTCGCCTGTATCAGAAAGCCTAATAGGTTTGTCAAATAAATATAATTTTTCATTAACTGTCGCCAGCGTTAATTTCACCAAATCCGAAAGGTTGGATAAAGCGGAGGGAATGTCGTGCGTATCGGGTTCTTCACAATGCCGATTCATCCGCTGGGCAAGGACTGGCGCCAAAGCCTGGCCGAAGACCGCGAGGCATTCCTGCTTGCGGACGAGTTGGGCTTCAACGAGGGATATGTAGGCGAGCACGTCACAGACGCCGCTGAAAACATTACCTCGTGCGCGATGTTCATCGCGTCCCTGGCCAATGCCACAAAGAATATCCGCCTGGGCACCGGCACGGTGAACATGCCCAACAGTCACCCCGCTGCCGTGGCCGCGCAGGTCGCCATGCTCGACCATATGCTCGACGGGCGCTTCAACTTCGGGATCAGCCCGGGCGGGCTGGCCTCGGATGCCGAGGTGTTCGGCAATCTTGATGCCGACCGCGCCGCGATGTTCCTTGAAGGCATCAACATGGTGCTGAAGATATGGGAAAGTGAGCCGCCCTATAATATTGAAGGCCAGTTCTGGAAGGTCAGCACCGAGCGCACGGCGATGACCGATATCGGCCAGGGAATACTGCCCAAACCCCTGCAACGCCCCCATCCGCCAATCATCGTGACGGCCGTCGCGCCCTTTTCCAAAGGCGTGACCGAGGCCGCCGCGCGCGGCTGGGACCCGATCAGCGCCAACTTTCTCATGCCGGAATGGGTGAAAAGCCATTGGCCGAAATATGCCGAGGGCTGCGAACGGGCTGGACGGGCGGCCGAGCCGGCCAACTGGCGTGTCGCCAAATCGGTCTTCGTGGCCGATGATCTGGCAACCGCGCGCGCCTATTCCACCGACCCCGACAGCCCCTACAGATTCTACTACGACCAGCTTCTAACGAAGATGCGCAAGCACAACCGCCTGAACCTGTTCAAGCCCGACCAGAACATGCCGGACGATGAAGTGACCCTTGATATGGTCATGGATCGACTGGTGATCTGGGGCACCCCCGACAAGGTGAGCGACGAGGTCCTTGCCTTCCGTGAAGAGGTCGGCGACTTCGGCACGCTGCTTTACGCCGGCAAGGATTGGGCAGACCGGGATCTCGGCCGCCGCTCGATGATCCTTGCGGCCGAAAAGGTGATGCCGGCGGTCAACAGTGCGATCGACAAGCAGGTGGCGGCGCAATGACGGAGCAGATGATTTCAGGCCCGTCGGGCGAATTGTTCACCCGGGTGGACGGCCCGGAAGGCGCGCCCTGGATCGTGCTGTCCAACAGCCTGGGCGCCAGTTCCGGAATGTGGCGGCCCCAGATCGACATGCTGACCGGGCATTACCGGGTGTTACGCTACGACACCCGCGGCCACGGGCGCAGCGCAACGCCGCCGGGCGACTGGAGCTTTGATGATCTGGTCGCCGACGTCATCGCGGTGATGGACGCCCATGATGTAACCCGCGCCGATTTCCTGGGGCTTTCCCTGGGCGGCATGACCGGGCTGGGTGTCGCCCTGCGGCATCCCGAACGGCTGCGGCGGCTGGTGGTTGCCGATGCGCGCGCCGATGCGCCCGAAGCGTTCCGCGAAAATTTCCTGGCCCGTCTGCGCAAGGTCGAGGCTGGCGGGATCGAGGCGATCGCCGACGCCACACTCGAGACCTGGTTTACCGAAGCATGGCGGCAGGCCAACCCCGACGAGCTTGCCAAAGTGCGAGCGATGATTCTGGGCACCGATCCTGCCGGCTATGTAAGGTGTTGCCACACCTTGCGAACGCTCGACTACCTGAAAGACCTGGGCCGCATCACGATCCCGGTTCTCTACCTGGGGGGCGATCGCGATGCCGGGGCGCCGCCCGATGTCATGCATGACATGGCCGATGCCACCCCGCGCGGCCAATTCGAGCTGATCCCCGACGCGGCGCATGTCTCCAACATAAGCAACCCGCATGTTTTCAACTGCTCGGTTGAACGGTTCCTGACCGGCGCGCAGGAGATCACGCAGCCGGCACATCCAGCAAAGTTTGTGCCGCAAGGGACGTGATACGCCCTGGCGCCACGCGTCCGGGGGGCGGCCACACCGTTGCCATGAGCTTGTGCTGCGCACCGCGCTGAGAGGGAAACCGCCACGCGTCTGCCCCCCTCAGCGCGATGCCTTTTCGACAATTTCGCGCACGATTGGCGGCGCGGTGGTAAGGTACATGTCCACGGCACAAGTGGCGGTCAGGGAATAGTCAACCGATCTTGCCGTGCAGTAAATATGCTCGCGGATGCCCTGGTAAAACATCGTTCCGTGCATGATCCAGGCCAGTTCCATCTCGGCATCGGTGATCGGCATGTCGCGTGAAAGCCCGATCTCGTGACGGAGTTCACCGCAGATGGGCTTGATGATCAGTTCGCCCACACGCCCGATATAGCGTGTATTGATATCCAACCCGCGCAGACCGGCGAAAAAGAAGATCCGCATCCAGCGGCGGTTGAAGATGGCCTGGCTGTAGGACTCGTAGAAATCCAGCAGCCGCGCGCGCAGGGGAAGCTGGCGGTCGCAGATGGTGGCCGTCCAGGCGTCGTTCCACTGGCTGACATAGACCTTCCGGTAGACCTCGTTGACAAGATCGTCCTTGCTGTCGAAATAGCGGTAGATGAGCGGCTGGCTGACGCCGAGGCGTCTTGCCAGCTCTCTCGTGCCGGCCTCGAAACCCTCTTCCGAAAAGAACTCGACAGCCTTCTCGACCAGAAGCTTCTTGCGCTTTTCGGGCTCCAATCGCGAAATGCGTTTTGGCGGCTCGCTCTTTGGTTTGCCGGTCGCGCTCAACTCACTGCATCCCATATTGATAGACGTCAAACGAATCGCGGTATCTGGACAAGCTTTAACATCAATTCACCACCTCAGAGAGCAGATTGACATCGGCTTTTTATCACCTGATAAATATGCTGCAATGCAAATCGGTAGAGAAGGGGCGCGTCAGATGCCGATGACCGTGAACCGGGCCGCGATTTACGAAGCCGCTGAAAAGCTGTCCAACTGGGGCCGCTGGGGAGATGACGACGAACTTGGCACCCTCAACCTGGTGTCACAGCAGGATGTGGTCGACGCCGCCAAACTGATCCGCAAGGGCAAGACCTTTGCCCTTGGCCTGCCGCTCGACGAAAAGATCCAGTCCGGCCTGTTCGGCGGCAGGTGGAACCCGATCCACACCATGCTTGCCACCGGAACCGACGCGGCAGCCGGCAACCAGGATGTGGGCGACGCCTTTCTGCGCTATGCCGATGATGCGATAAACCTGCCGTGCCAGTGCTCGACGCAATGGGATGCGCTGGCGCATATCTTTCTCGATGACAAGATGTGGAACGGCTATCCCGCGCAGCTCGTCGATGCCACGGGCGCCCGAAAGAACGGGATCGAGAACTACCGCGACAAATGCGTCGGGCGCGGCGTTCTGCTTGACGTCGCACGCTACAAGGGTGTGGAGGCGCTGGACACCGGCTACCCCATAACCAACGAGGATCTCGACAACACCGCCAAGGCCCAGGGGGTCGAAATCCGGCGCGGGGATTTCGTGATCGTTCGGACCGGACACCAGGAAGCCTGCCTGAAGAGTGGCGATTGGGAAGGCTATGCGGGCGGGGATGCGCCCGGCCTGGCCTTTGAAACCTGCTACTGGATTCGCGAACACGACATTGCCGCCATCTGCGCCGATACCTGGGGCTGCGAGGTCAGACCGAACGAGACGACCGAGGCGAACCAGCCCTGGCACTGGGTGGTGATCCCCGCGATCGGCATCGCTATGGGCGAGATCTACTTCGTCAAGGAACTGGCTGAAGACTGCGCGGAAGACGGGGTTTACGAATTCTTCTTCTGCGCGCCACCGCTGCATCTGCCCGGTGGATGCGGCTCGCCCGTCAATCCGCAAGCCATCAAGTGACCTTGCAGCTCTGGGGCAGGGCAAGTTCCGTCAATGTCCAGAAGGTTCTCTGGGCGTTGGACGAGCTTGGGCTGCAGTACGAGCGCCATGACGCCGGCGGCAAGTACGGCGTGGTGGATACTGACGAGTTCGTGCGGCTCAACCCCAACCGCCGCGTGCCCGTGTTACAGGATGGCGCGCTGACCTTGTGGGAATCGCAGGCAATCCTGCGCTACCTTGCCCTGCGCGAGGGGCGACTTCTGCCTGATGGTCTGGCGGATCGGGCGCACTGCGATCAATGGCTGGCTTTCACCGATACCACCTTGATGCCCCCTTTCATCGGGGCGTTCTGGCAGATGGTCCGCATGTCCGAGGCAGCGCGCAACACCGAAAAGCTGGCCGGGCACCGCCGGGCGTTTCAGGCGGCGCTGCGCATCATGGACGGGCAGTTGCGGAACGGGCCATGGTTGGGCGGTGCGACCTTCAGCATTGCCGATATCGCGGCGGGAACGCCAATGTTCCGGGCGGCCGACCTGGGGCTGGTGCCCCAGGGTCTGAGCCATCTCGGGCATTGGCATGAAAGGCTGCGCGCACGGGAAGGTTTTCGCCGCCATGTCGCCACCTCCTACGACGAGCTGAAGGCAGGCTGACCGCGCCGCGGGATGTCAGCCCTGCACGGGCACGACAGCCGTCTCGGCAACGATGCACTCCATGTTGGCATTGCTGCGCCCGTCGCTGTTGGCCCCCTGCCCTTCGAAGATCATCGCGCCAAGGCGGCGGGCGGCATCCATTGCAAGGCGGGCCGCGGGCTGACGCTCGTCCGAATAGGCGGCCAGCGCATCTGCCGGGTCGCCATGTGTGGCCAGGTGCCGGGCTAGCGCCTCGGCATCGCAGGCCGCCTTGGTGACACCCATCCCGATATGCGGCCGGGCAACACAGGCGGCATCGCCTGCCAGCGCAACGCGCCCCGCGGCAAAGCTGGGGGAAAGATGGTCATAGATCGGAGTGAAGAAGGGCTGCTCCGACTTGTCGAGTATTTCCACAAACTGCGGCGGCAGCAGGCGCCGGGCAAGCGCGGCACCGCGCGCGGCCACATCGGGCCGGACAAGCGGCGGCGGGATCGACAATCCATGTTGCCGCCCCGCACTGTCGGTCAGCATGTCGCGCAGGTCTTCACTTTCTACCGGCAAATACCAGACAAAGTTGAACCGCCTGTGGCCGGGGCGCAGATCATTTCCCGGCCCGGCGATCGGATACCCCACGATCTGCGTGCCGCTGGGCAGGTACAGCGCGAAATAGGGGAAGACCGACTTGCGCACCTGCTCGGAAAGGTCGGCCTCGTTCGCAAGGGCGCGCCAGACGACATAGCCCGAATAGATCGACTGAACCTGCGGCAGCATCTGCCCGCGCACCGCCGAACGGAAGCCGTCGGCACCGATCAGGATGTCGGCTTCGATGCTGCCCGTATCGGTCATCACCTGCACGGAGCCGCCGCGATCCCGATAGCCGGTGACATTCACGCCAAGCCGGTAACTGCCCGCCGGTTGTCGCGCTCTGAGCAGCGAATGCACACGATCCCACGATGTGACCACCTGCGGCAGGGGGCGTCGGGCAACCTCGTGGCCAGATCTGTCATAAACCACACGCTCGTGAACCTGCACACCCAGGTCTTCGGTCGTGGCGCCGGTCTCGCGGATCAACCGGTTCAGGATGTCATGCGTGACGATCCCCGCGCCGCGCCCGGAAAGCTCGGTCTCGGAGCGCTCCAGAACCGTAACCTCCCAGCCCGATTTGCGCAGCAGGCTTGCCGCGAACAACCCGCCGATGGAGCCTCCTGAAACGATTGCGCGCCGGCTCATGCTGCGTCCTCTCGGAAGGGTAGTCTGCACTTGTCTGTCGCCATGTGATTATCCCGGTAGCAGGCGAAACCACAACCATGCAACGCGGCGCACAGCGCCGTGGCCGCTCCGAAGTTCTGCCCTGCTATTCAGCCGTCCAGCCACCATCGACCCGAAGCGACGTGCCGGTGACAAGGGCCGAGGCCGGCGAGGCCAGATAGACCACGGCGCCCATGATATCCTCGACCTCGCCCACACGACCAAGCTTGATCCTGCTTTCGATCCAGGCGCGGCGCTCGGGATTGTCGAAGGTGGATTGCGTCAGCGGGGTCCGGATGAAGGTGGGGCTGAGGGTGTTCACCCGGATGCCATGCCCGCCCCATTCGATCGCCATGGTCTTGGTCATGCCTTCGACGGCATGTTTGGCGGCGCAGTAGACACCACGATCAATACCGCCGACATGCCCCATCTGGCTGGAGATCTGGATGATGGACCCGGGCCGCCCGGCCTGCACCAACCCCCGCGCCACCGCTTGCGCCAGAAAGTATGCAGCACGCACATTGACGTTCATGACCGCGTCGAAATCCTCGGGCGTGGTCTCAAGGGCGGGACCATGCCGCGCGTGGCCCATGGAATTTACCAGCACATCGAACGGCCCGTTCTCGGCCACGGCCGAGCGCATGGCGTCAATATCAGTCAGGTCAAGCGCCAGCCCCTCCGCCGTGCCGCCCAGATCGGCCATGGCCGCCACCGCATCACGCAGCCTGTCGGCCCCGCGCGCAGCCATGAAAACATGCGCGCCCGACTGAACCAGCGCCGCCGCACAGGCCAGCCCGATCCCCGAAGACGCGCCGGCCACCAGGGCGCGGCAACCATCGAGCCGGAAGGAGGGAAGTTGCGGGGCGACTGCCATCATTCCACCTCAGGGGTTCCGGCGGCTGCACCATAAGGCACATTGCGTCCCCCGTAGCGGCGCACCCGGACATTGCATTGTTCCGCATGGCCGACGAACCCTTCCAGCATGCACAGGCGCGAGCCATACTCGCCCATCATCGCCGCGGCCTCGTCGGTCAGCACCTTCTGGTAGCTGTGCGTCTTGAGAAACTTGCCCACCCACAACCCGCCGGTATATCGGCCGGCCTTCCTGGTGGGCAGGGTGTGGTTGGTGCCGATCACCTTGTCACCGTTGGCCACATTGGTCCGCGGGCCAAGAAACAGCGCGCCGTAGCTGGCCATGTTCTCCAGATACCAGTCGTCGCGGTCGGTCATCACCTGCACATGCTCATAGGCCATGTCATTTGCCACCTGCAGCATCTCGTCATGGCTGTCGCACAGGATCACCTCGCCATAGTCGCGCCAGCTGATTGCAGCGGTTTCCGCAGTGGGCAGTATGGCAAGCAGGCGATCGACTTCCGCAAGCGTGTCCTCGGCCAGCTTGCGGGAATTGGTGATCAGACAGGCGGGCGAGTTGTAGCCGTGTTCAGCCTGGCCAAGCAGATCGGTTGCGCATAGTTCGGCATCCACCGTGCCATCGGCGATCACCATGGTTTCGGTCGGCCCTGCGAAAAGGTCGATCCCCACACGCCCAAAAAGCTGGCGCTTGGCCTCGGCCACGAAGGCATTTCCGGGGCCGACCAGCATGTGAACCGGGTCAATCGTCTCGGTTCCAAGTGCCATTGCGCCTACGGCCTGAATGCCCCCCAGAACATAGATTTCATGTGCGCCGCCCATATGCATGGCCGCGACAATGGCGGGGTGCGGCTCGCCCTTGACCGGCGGGGCCGCGGCCACGATGCGTGGCACACCGGCCACTTGCGCCGTCAACACCGACATATGCGCACTGGCCACCATCGGAAACTTGCCGCCCGGCACATAGCAGCCGACCGACTGCACGGGGATGTTGCGGTGGCCCAGAATGATACCCGGCAGCGTTTCGATCTCGAGGTCGGTCATGGTGGCGCGCTGCGCCTCGGCAAAACGGCGGATCTGGGTTTGCGCGAAACGTATATCCTCCATGTCGCGCGCGCTGACCTTCTGCATCGCGGCTTCGATCTCCGATGCGCTCAGCCGAAAGCTCCCGCGCTCGAAACCATCGAACTTCCGGCTCAGATCACGAACGGCGGCATCCCCGCGCGCTTCTATGTCGGCAAGGGTCCCTTCGACCACCGCGCGCGTGTTCGCGTCGTCCTGCGCGCGGTCCGCTTCGGGTTTTCCCCGCTTCAGATACTGGATCGCCATGACGCGTGCTCCCTTCCGTTCCGACCGGTTGACTACGAGAGTGCGCCGAACCTGCGCGGCGCTATCTATCAATTGATAATTTACGCCGAATGCAAGCGCAAGATCAGGCTCGGGCCAAGCATTGCAGAAGCGCCGGCCCTGCGCAGCCGCCATCGCGGCGGCGTTGTGTCAGACCCGGCCCAGCGCGCGGAGTATCCGCTCGGGCGTCATCGGCATCTGCGCCATATGCGCCCCCAGAGGGCGCAGAGCATCGTTGACCGCATTCATCACCGCGCCCGGAGCACCGGCCGTTCCCGCCTCGCCCGCCCCCTTGGCACCCAGTTCAGATGTGCGCGTGGGTGTAACGACATGGGCGATGTGAATATCGAGCATCTCGCTGGCCATCGGCACGAGATAATCCGCCATCGTCGCGTTCAGAAGCTGCCCATCCTGCGAATAGAGACACTCCTCAAACAGCGCGCCGCCGATCCCCTGCACCACGCCACCGCGAATTTGCTCGTCCACGAGCTTTTCGTTGAGGATCGTTCCCACATCCTCGACAACCCAATGCCCGAGAAGCTTTACCATGCCCGTTTCCGGATCGACCTCGACATAAGAGGCCATCGCGCCATTGGTGAAGACAAACGGGTAATCCGAGACCTTGAAATGCCGGCTGGCGATCAACTCGGGCTGCAACCCTTCAGGCAGTTCGTTGCCGCGATAATAGACCATGCGGGCAAGGTCGGACAGCGGGATGCGGGGCTCCAGACTGTCGGCATCCACCACCTGCCCTTCGCATAGGTCGAGCTTCTCGGGCCTTGTCTGCAAGATCGCCGCCGCCGTGGCGAGAATCTGCTGGCGCAAGGCGCGCGCGGCCTGATACATCGCCTCGCCCCCGATGCCGGCACCGCGCGAGGCCCAGGTGCCCCCGCCATATGGCACGACCGCCGTGTCGCCGGTGACAACATGCACGGTCGAAATATCGACGCCCATCACCTCGGCCGCGATCTGGGCAAGTATCGCTTCGGTTCCCTGCCCCTGCTCGGTGATCGAGTTCGAAACATGCACCGCGCCCGACGCATCGAGCCGCACGCTCGCGCCATCCTGCGCCGCGATCGGCGCGCCGCCGACGCCATAGAACATCGGCGAGGGGTTCGTGACTTCAACCATGCTGACCAGTCCGATGCCACGGTAGACCCCCTGCTGCCGCAGCCGGTCGCATTCGGCCCGCAGCGTCTTGTAGTCCATCAGGTCGAGCAGCTTTTCGAGGCACGCCTGATGCGACAGATCGGCGAAACGCATCCCCTGCGGCGAGGCCGAGGGGTAGCTGTCATCGGCGCGCAGGTTGAGGCGCCGTAATTCCGCTGGGTCGCGCCCGCTAGCCGCGGCCATTTCATCCATCAGCCCCTCCATCACCGCCATGGCGATGGGGTGGCCCACGGCGCGATACTGGCACATGGGCACCTTGTTCTGGAACACGACCCGCAGCCGCGCGCGATACGCGGGCAGATCGTAGGGCGCGCCGGTAAGGTTGATCACCTGGTTGCCCTCGATCCCCGATGAGCGCGGATAGACGCTGTAGGGGCCGATCCCGGTGATGTCGTCGATCTCGACCGCGGTAAGCCTGCCCTCGCCATCAATCGCAGCCCGCGCGGTGATCCGGTGATCGCGGGCGTGGATGTCGGACTGGAAGCTCTCCAGCCGGTCAGCCACGAACTTCACCGGGCGGCGCAGCAGCTTCGAGGCCGCCAAAGTCGCCATCTCGTCGCCATAGGTATGGATCTTGATTCCGAACGAGCCGCCCACGTCCTGGGCCACCACCCGCACGCGGGCTTCGGGCATGTTCAGGTGCCGCGCGATAACCGCCTGCATCATATGGGGGGCCTGCCCCGAATAATGCATGGTCAGCCGGTCCTCGGCCGGGTCGTAATCGGCGATCACGGCGCGCGGCTCCAGCGTCACGCCGGTGTGGCGCCCGAAGGTGAAACTTCGTTCGACCACCGTGGCCCCTTGTGCGGCAAAAGCGGCGTCGACATCACCGACCTCGATCTTGCGCTCCCAGCACAGGTTGCTGTCAAGCTCGGGGTGAATGCGCGGCGCCTCCGGGGCGAGCGCTGCTTGCATGTCACACACGGGCACAAGCGGCTCATACTCCACTTCGATACGCTCAAGCGCATCTTCGGCGGCCGCACGGCTATGGGCCACCACCATGACCACCGGCTCGCCCTGCCAGCGCGCCACGTCGCGCGCCAGCGCCGGCTGCGGAGGCGAGCGCATCCCCGACAGATGGGTAAGCACGCCTACCCAAGGTGTCATGACCTGCGCGATGTCGTTACCGTCGAACACCGCCACCACCCCGGGCATGGAGCGCGCGGCGGCGGCGTCGATTCGCAGAATGCGCGCATGGGCGTGCGGCGAGCGCAGGAAGGCCGCGTGGAGCATCCGTGGCAGAACCTTGTCATCGACATAGCGGCCCCGCCCGTGCAGAAGGCGAACCGCATTCGGGCGCGGCACCGATTTGCCGATATAGCTGTTCGGACGGTCGTAACGGGTTGTCACACTCATGCGCCTGCTCCTGCCTTGCCGGCACGCGTGCGCGCCACTTCCTCGACGGCATCGACGATGGATTGATACCCGGTGCACCGGCAGTAATTGCCCGAGATGTGATCGCGGATCGTGGCACGATCCGGAACGCCCCCCTGCGCCAGCAACTCGGCTGCAGAAACCAGCATACCGGACGAGCAATAGCCGCATTGCACAGCGTTATGCCGGTGAAATGCGTCGAGAAGGTCGGCTTCGGCGCCGCTGTCGGCCAGCCCTTCTATGGTTTCGATTTCGGTGCCTTCCGCCTGCACGGCCAGCATCAGGCAGCTGCGCACGGATGCCCCGTCCAGCCGCACCGTACAGGCGCCGCATACCCCGTGTGCGCATCCCAGATGCGTCCCGGTAAGCGCGGCAACTTCCCTCAGGAAATCGACGAGCATCATGCGTGGCGCGACGGTCGCGGTGATCGGCTCGCCATTGATGCTGAGTGTTATCTGAACAGGCGCGCTCATACCCGGTTCTCCTCGTCGCTGATCCTGTCCAGTTCGCGCCGCAGCAGAACAGCCGCATAATGGCGCTTGGTGCTTTCGGCGGCGTTCATGTCACCGAACACGTCAAGCCCGTCGGTTGCGCAGGCTGCGCATTCTTCCGGCGCGGCCCCGGCGACAATGGCCGCCTCGGCCGACGGGCTGCGGACCGCCCGGTCGGCAATGCCGAAGAAGACGATGCGCGCCCAATCGCGCCCCGCACCCGTGCGGGGGCCAAGCATCATGGCAAGGCCCGCCATCGCATAATCGCCACGGCGGCGCGCAAGCTCGGCAAATCCGTGGCACGCGCCGGCTGGCGGAATGGGAATTTCCACATGCGTGAGCAGTTCGCCGGGTTCCAGCGCCGTTTCGTAAAGCCCGAGGAAGAATTCATCAGCCGCGACCCTTCGCGGCCCATCGGGGCCGAGCAGATGCATTCTGGCCCCCAGGGCAAGCGCGCAGGCGGGCATTTCCGCGGCAGCGTCAGCCAGCGCGATGGAGCCTCCGAACGTGCCGCGATTGCGGATGGCGGGGTGCGCCACCTCGTGGATCGCCTGTGCGACCAGCGGCAGATGCTTGGCGATTTCCACACTCGCCGCGATCTCGGCATGGCGCGTCAACGCGCCGATCTTCAAGGCGCCCTCGACCCGGCGTATCCCGCGCAACGCGCCGATACGCCCGATATCGATCAACATGCAGGGCTCATCGAGCCGGAAATTCAACGCCGCAAGCAAGCTCTGGCCACCTGCCAGAAATCGCGCGTCTTCACCGGCCTCGCGGGCAAGGGCCACCGCCTCCTCGGCAGTGGCGGCGCGTCTGTAAGCAAAGGAGCTGCTCTTCATCCTCGGTGTTCCTGCCTGTCCTCGGTGTTCCTGCCTGGTCAGGGCGTCCATCCTGCTTGCGCAATGTGACGAAAACATCGTTTGCAATTCTTATCTATCGGTTGATAAATAGCAACCGGAATGCGAGAGGATCAAGAGGAGGATTGCCATGACACGCCTGCACCCGGGTTCAAAAGCGCCCGCGCTCTCGGTCGAAACCCTTTCGGGGCCGTGGAGCCTGGCCGAACAAACCCCGGAAACCTTTTCAATGGTGGTCTTTTACAGGGGGCTGCATTGCCCCGCCTGCAAAGCCTTCCTTTCCCAGCTGGAAGGGCTGTTGCCCGACTATGCAGCCACTGGCACGGATGTGATTGCCATATCCATGGATACCCGCGCCCGCGCCGAGCAGTCGGCAAGAGACTGGGGTCTGGAGCATCTTGCACTCGGCTACGGGCTGACCGAAGCACAGGCGCGCGACTGGGACCTTTACCTAAGCGAATCGATCAAGGAGGCCGAAAGCCCGCTGTTCTGCGAGCCGGCGCTTTTCCTGATCGACCGTGACGATGCAATCTACCTCGTGAATATCGCAAGCATGCCGTGGCCCCGGCCCGACATCGCCACCCTGCCCGCCAAGATCAGATTCGCGACCGGAAACAACTATCCCCCACGCGGCACCAAGAGCTAAGGCGCCCGTCCGCAGCTTCGGCGGCATCAGCAGGCCAGCCTGCCGCCGGGGCAATCGCAATTGCCCGGGCTCAGGTCAGCTTGCCGACGGGCGCGCGCCCGGAGCCGTGCGCCCGTTTCAGGCGGGAACCTTTAGCCGCACGCTGTCGGGCACATCCAGCGGCGGGTTCGCGCTTTGCTTGAACTCGACCGTGGTGAACAGAAGATCCGTGTCGCCGATATTCTCGACGCAGTGCAGCATGTATTCCCCCTTGCCGTAATTCAGGTGCTTGGTGTCGCCGGGGAAATGCGTCACGTCACGCACGCTGCCATCCTCGAAATAGCCGCGGGCCTTGCCGTGGCTGTGGCAGGTCCAGAAATAATCGAGCACATGGCGATGAAAGGTGCAGCGCTTGCCCACCGGCAAATGCAGATGCCAGACGCGGACGCGGTCGGTTTCAGACACCAGAACGCTGCCCACGCAGCCGTTATGGGTATTCTCCTGCATCTCTTTCTGCAGCCCCTCGGGCCAATCGGCAAAGCGGTTGTCAGTCATTGCGGCTATCTCTCCTCTCCTTGTTTGATCGTGCAGTCACCGGAAAGGCGCGGGCTGCACCGGCTACGGCAGCTGGCTCAGATGTTTGCGGGGTTGGTGTCGATAATGGACGCGGCTTCAAGGCTGTCCAGCACCCGGCGGCGCGAGGCCTCGATATGCTCGCGCGTCAGCCGGGCTGCGCGGCGGCGGTTGCGTTCGCGGATCGCATCGATCAACTGCCCATGCTCGGCCACGAATGTATCAAGCGAGAGGTCGGCGGCCTGCGAAACGCTCACATAGGTCAGCCGGTCGAACTGTTCGAGCGTCTCGCAGGTGATGCGCCCCAGTCGCCGATTGCCGCAATAACGTGCGATATGGCTGTGAAAGGCCCGGTTATAGGTGATCCAGTCGGCCAGAGCGGGGCAATCCGGTGCGCTGCGGTATTGCTCAAGCTCGCGCAGGATCGAATCCGAGGCCGTGTCGATCAGCATGAGCGTGCACTCACGTTCAAGCACATGACGCAGGCCATACATATCGCGCACATCGCTCACATCTATCCGCCGCACCCTGTAGCCACGGCGGGGCAACACCTCGACCAGGCCCTGCGTTTCCAGTTTGAGAAGTGCATCCCGGACGGGCGATTTGCTGACTGAAAATCGCTCCACCAGATCCTTCTCGCGTAATTGCTGACCTGGCTTCAGCACACAGGACAACATCTCTGAACGCAGACGTTGATATATATTCGTGCGCACAAGATCCTGGTTTTTGTCAACCATGGCCACTTCAGCTTTACTGTCAGAACCGCAGACACAATCAGTAAATTATGGCGCCATGCCTGACAAGCCCACGCCCGTGGCTGCCCCGACGACACCATTTTCAGGCGTCATGATATTTCAGAGTGACGCATTTCCCGGTGGCAGCACTGCGCAAGAGGCCACGGAGCGCGGCGACGCGAAAACGCAGCCTGCCGGGTCAGGATGACAGATAAGCACGGAAAAGCCGCTCGGGCAGGCTGGCTTGCTGGTGGGCGACGACCGCAGCGCAGGCGGCCTTGAAGGCGGCGCGATCCATTTCACCGAGGTCAGTCACCTCAACCCCATCGGCACGCAGCCGATCAAGCGCGGACTCATCCGCCTGCCGTGCCAAATGGCGCTGGTGTGCAGTTGCGGCATCGGCGGCCTCGGCAATGGCGCCCTGGAGCTCAGCGGGCAGCGCGGCCGCCCAGGCTTCATTGCACAGAAACAGCGCCACGCCAAAGAAATGCCCGCTCAGTGTCAGATGCTTGTGATGGACCTGGATATCGAACCCCACGGTATTGGTCAGCGGGTTTTCCTGTGCATCAACGCGGCCTGTCAGGACCGCCTCGCGCAGTTCCAATACATCCGTCACCACCGGCGCAAAACCCAGGGCCGCCATCGTCTCGACATAGGTGCGATTGTCGATCGTGCGCACCCGCAGGCCGGTGCAATCTGCCGGCGTCCGGATCGGGTGCTTGCAATTGGTGATGTGGCGAAAACCGTTGTCCCAGAAGCCCAGCACCCGATAGCCGCTGCGCCGCCGCACCGCAGCACGCAACAGCCGGCCCGCCTCGCCATCGAGCGCGTCATGCGCTCGCGCGCGGCAATCGACCGAAAAAGGAAGATCAACAATCCCCAACTCCGGCACCTTGCCCGCCAGGTAGCCCGAGTTCATGTAGCCGGCCTGGAAGGCGCCGCTTTCGATCCCGTCGAAAAGGCTGCGCGCGGTGGCGCCCTTGCGCGTCACGTCATCCTCGCGCGCGATGACAATGCGGTCGCCGACGCGGGCCGCAAGCTCATCGCAAAACCGGGCAATCCCTCCGGTGAGCACCGATCCAGCCCCCTGATACCCACCAAGTCGCATCTGCACGCCTTGCGAAGTCATGCCTTTTCCTTCCTTTTCTTTCCTCGCTGCAGGTGCGCGCCATCTTGCCTGGGCTCAGACCGTCTGCGCAACCAGCCATAGGGGTGCAGGCGCGCCCCGCCTCGGCGATGATCTGCTGCCAATCGGCCGCCGCGCGCGGGGTGCCTGATTTCGAAAGCGCGGCTGCCCAGCCGGTGGGTGACACTGCTTTTTCGGGGCGGGTATGCCATTGTGTGCAGCACTTGCGAGGGCATCCTGCCGCTTCGGCTTCTCCTTTTCTTCGCGACTCTGGACGTCGCGTGTCACAACACGATCGGCGCGCTTTCAAGCGCATCGAACAGCCTTTTGCGTGACCCTTCGATATGCTCGCGCGCGAGTGTTGCAGCACGACGCTTGTCACGCGCCTGCACCGCATCGATGATCATGCCGTGTTCGCGCACGCGATTCCTGAGGCGCAGTTGCTTGGCGCCTGGCACCTCGTCTGTCAGCCGCCGCGACACGCTCATATGGGTCATGCGGTCAAACTGCTCTATCGTCTCGATGCCCAGCCGCGCCAACCGGGAGTTGCCGCAGTTCCTGACAAGGTAGACGTGGAAATTCCGGTTATAGACGTTCCAGTCTTCCAACACGCCATCATCCGGCCCGTCACGAAAGCAATCCAGCCCTTCAAGGGTGGTGGCGTCGCCCGTCTCGATCAGCCGCTGGATAGCCTCGCGCTCGAGAATCAGACGCATCTCATACAGCTCACGCGCATCGGTCAGCGAGATCCGCGTCACACGATACCCTTTGCGAGGGATCACTTCGACCAGGTTCTGCTCCTGCAACTTGATCAGGGCATCACGCACCGGCGATTTGCTGACATTGAAGCGAACCGCGATCTGGCGCTCCTGAAACTGGCTGCCGGGCTGCATGTCGCATGACAAGATCTCCGACCGCAGCGTTTCGTAGACATCAGTACCCGACATTGCCAGAACCCCTGAATCGGCTGACACCATGTTTTACTCCTGCATGATATATCACGGATTCTCCAAAAGCCACTTTCAAGCATACTTCGGAAGGCCTGCTCGCATGAGCGCCTCTCCAAGCCTTCATGCAATATTATGCTTTTACAAATATTTATATCGAACTCTTATACCATATCGAAGCACGGGCAACGCACTGACCCCACATTGAAAGATATCATACATATCAGAAACGATTTCTTGAAAAATGCAAAGCCCTGGCGATACACTCATTTGTGTTGTGCCATCCGCAGGCTCTTGCCAGAGCGACCACCGGCTTGGCACCCACGAATGGAAGTGTGCGGTAACGGCCCGGTCTGGCAATGCGCCTATGCGCGCACCTGACACATGAGCCGAGGGGGGAAATGGCTTACGACGTGGGGTTCATCGGCCTGGGCGTGCTTGGCTCGGCAATTGCGGAAAACATCGTGGCCGCCGGAAAAACCGTTCTGGGCCATGATCCGGCGCCAGCCGCGCGCAAGGCTGCGGTGGCCAGCGGCGTGGTGCTGGCCGACGATGTGCAAGCTGTCGCCCGCGAGGCGCGGCTGCTGTTCACCTGCTTGCCCAATACAGCAGCGCTTCGTGAAGTGGCAGACACGGAAACCGGCATTTCGGCCATACCTGGCCAAGGGCAGATCCTGGTCGAGATGAGCACCCTTGCGGTTGCCGACAAGGAAGCCGCCCGCGATGTGCTCGAGTCGCATGGCCGGCGGGTTCTGGACTGCCCGGTCAGCGGCAATCGGATCATGGCGCTTGCCAAGGGGCTGACGGCCTTCTGCAGCGGCCCCGAAGACGCATATAAAGAGGTGCGCGAAACGCTGCTGACCTTCTGCAAGAAGGAGCACTACCTGGGCGCGTTCGGCAACGGCTCCAAGACGAAATTCTGCGGAAATATCCTCAACCTGGTGCATAACACCGTCGCCGCCGAAGTCATGGTCCTGGCGATGAAATCGGGGCTGGACCCGCAGCAGTTTCACGAGGTGATCTCGGGCAGCGGCTCCAGTTCGGCCATGTTCGAGGTGCGCGGCAAACTGATGGCCGAGAACGATTATGCGAAAGAGGGGATGAACTTCTCCATCCCGCTCAAGGATTCACGCATCATCTCGGAACATGCCGCCGCGCACGGGGCGCCGATTCCGCTCTATCAGGCGGCGCTGCAATTCTATCATGCCGCCAATGCGCAGGGCATGGCGCATCTCGACGCCGCGGCAGTCTGCCGGGTGATGGAACGCATGGCAAATTGCGAACGGCCTTCATGATTCAGTCAGGTCTCCCACCCACACGGCACAGCCGCTTCACCCAGGAGGAGACAATCCGCCTTGTTCGTCCAGATTCTGGCGGTGATTGCGCCTGTTCTTTCGATTGTCGCGCTAGGCTATGTCTGGGCTTGGCGGAGCCTGCCCTTCGACAACGCCACCATTGGCAGCATCGTGCTGAATGTGGGCACGCCCTGCCTGATCTTCTCTACGCTGACAGGGGCCGATATCCGCGTCTCCGAAGTGGGGCTGATCGCGCTGGCGGCGGCCGGGGTGATCGCGGTTTCGACCGCGGTGGGGGTGGCGGTGCTGCGGGCGGCGCGGCTGCCGCTCAACACCTATCTGCTGACGGCAATGCACGGCAATTCGGGCAATATGGGCCTGCCGCTGGCGGCGATGGTCTTCGGGGTCGAGGGGCTGGCACTGGCAATCGCCTATTTCCTGGTCATTTCGATTTCTCAGCACACGCTGGGGCTGGTGATCAGTGCCGGGCGGGTCGAGCTCGCCTCGCTGATGCGCCAACCGATCGTCCATGCCAGCGCGCTGACGGTGCTGGTGCTGCTCACCGAAGCCGAGGTGCCCGCCTGGATCATGCGCACGACCGAGCTTCTGGGCGGCCTCGTCATTCCGGCAATGCTGATTCTGCTGGGGGTGTCGCTGGCGCAACTGAAGGTGGGCGACCTACGCATCGCCTTCGGGATGTCGGCGATGCGCTTTGCCGCCGGAGCGGCCGGGGCGCTGACCGTGATCTTCGCATTCGGGCTGGGTGCTGCCGAGGCCGGTGTTGTCTGGATCATGGCAACGATGCCGGTCGCAGTCATCAACGTGATCTTCGCCGAACGGTTCGCCCGCTCGCCCGAGCGCATTGCCGGGGTGATCGTGGTCTCGACATTGAGCACGCTCGCGGCTTTGCCGCTGGTGGTATGGGTCGCGCTGTGGATTTCCGGACAGACCTGAACAATAGCCCGCGGACGGGCGGGCAGGAACCAGGCGGGGGAGTGCGCGGGTGATGGAGCGCGACAAGGCCGGCGCCGCGCCGCAGTTCAATTTCAACACCGGGATCGCAATCGGCTCGGCGCTTTTCGGCCTCGCGATCATCCTGCTCACACCCTATCAGGTTGCCGAGCCGCCGGCCTTTTTCGGACGCAGCAGCTCGGGCATCAGCCCGCGCATGTTCCCGTATATTGCGGGTATGCTGTTCATCGCGAACGGGCTGATCTTTGCGCTGGCAAGCCTGCGCCTGCGCGAGAACAACATGTTTCGGGGCCTGCCCGGCGTGGCGTATTTCAACGTCGCGTTCGTCCTGGTGGTGATGATCGCCTATGTCGCGCTGCTGCGGCCAGTGGGATATGTGGCCTCCAGCATGTTCGTGGCGACGACGATTTCGCTTTACTACGGCTCGCGCAATCCTGTCGGCATCGGCATCGTTGGCGTGGGGGCGCCTCTCTTCATCTACTTCCTGTTCACGCGAATGCTCAGCGTTTCGCTGCCAGCTTTCCCCTGGGGGTAACAATGATCGAGATGATCCTCGACGCCGCGCAAATGCTGATACGCCTTGACGTAATCCTGATCATCGCGGCGGGGCTGACGCTGGGGATGTTGGTGGGGGCGCTGCCGGGCTTCACCACGGTGATGGCCATGGCCATCGTGCTGCCGATCTCGTTCTTCATGGACCCGATTCTGGGCATTCCCTTCCTGATTGGGGTTTACAAGGGCGGGATCTTCGGCGGCTCCATACCGGCGATCCTGGTCAACATACCGGGCACTGGCGCCTCGGTGGCCACCACGCTGGATGGACCGGCGATGACCCGCAACGGACAGTCGCGCAAGGCGCTGGAAATCGCGCTTATCGCATCGGCGGTCGGTGATTTCCTGTCCTCGTTCGGCACCATCCTGGTGATCGGCATCATTGCCATGGTCGCGTTGATGATTGGCCCGCCCGAGATTTCCGCCATACTCATTTTGAGCCTGCTGATCATCGTGGTGTCCAGTTCAGGCGTCTTTGCCAAAGGCTTCCTGATGCTGCTGATCGGCATGTTCCTTGCAATGATCGGGCAGGACCCGATCGGTGCGATGCCACGCTTCGATTTCGGGTTTCATCCTCTTCAGGCGGGCATCGACCTGTTGCCGCTGATCATCGGGCTTTTCGCCATCCCCGAGATCCTTCTTGCCATCGAGCGCCGCAAGTCAAACGTCGTTGACGCCCGGCAGATGCGCCCCGAGGGTGAGCGGCTGACCTGGGCCGAGATCATGTCATGCCGCCGCACGATCCTGCGTTCGACCGCCCTGGGCGGGGTGATCGGGGTGATCCCCGGCGTGGGGCAGGTGGTTGCGGCCTTCATGGGCTATTCGGCCGCCAAGAACGCCTCGGCCACGCCCGAACGCTTCGGCAAGGGCGAGATCAATGGCGTCGCCGCGCCCGAGGCGGCCAACAACGCGGTGAACGGGCCGACGATGGTGCCGCTGCTGACGCTGGGCATCCCGGGCGACAACATCACCGCGATCATGCTGGGGGCTTTCGTGGCGCAGGGGCTACGACCGGGGCCGCAACTGTTCCAGGACCAGGGGGTGCTGCTTTATGCGATCCTGCTGTCGATGCTGGTCGCCTGTGTGCTGCTTTTGGTGATCGGCTACCTGCTGATCCCGCTCTTTGCGCGCGTCGTTGGGATCAACAAGGCCTATCTCGTGCCGATGATGCTGCTCTTTGCGGTGGCGGGCACCTATGTCTATCGCTCCAATCCGATGGATCTCTACTTCATGATCGCCTTCGGGATCTTCGGCTACGGCTGCCGCAAGCTGCATTTCGACGTCACCCCGCTGGTGATGGGGTTCATTCTGGCGGCGCCGCTTGAATATGCCATCGGTCAGACAGTGCTGCTGTCGCGTGGCGATCTGGCGGGATACCTCGTTTCATCGCGGCCCATCACCGTTACGGTGCTCGTCTTGATGCCAATTCTCATTTTCTGGATCGCCCGCAGACAACGGCGCCAGAACCGTCATGTCGAGGCTGCCGGCAGGTAGCCCTTGATCAACCGGCCCGCAAGAAGGCCGCAGGGGGTGCAATCATCCCGAAAACAACACTCTAGTATCGCCAAGGAGGAGGAAAAAATGAAAAATATCAAGGCAACAGTCATCGGCGCGATTGCCGCGCTGGGGCTGGGCGCAGGGGCGGCCACGGCCGAAGATTTCCCGAACCGGCCAATCACCATGATCATCCCGCTGGGCGCGGGCGGCTCGCATGACCTCAATGCCCGTGTCATCACCTCGGTCCTGCCGGGCATTCTGGGTCAGCCGGTCGTCGTGCAGCTCATGCCCGGCGCAGGTGGCCAGACCGGCACTGCCGCCGCCGCCCAGGCCCAGCCTGACGGCTATACGCTGCTGTTCACCCACAACTTCATCGACCAGCTGCAGCAGCATGTCACCAATCTGCCCTATGACCCGAACGAGGATTTCGAGGCGGTCGCGCGGGTGAACACCGCCCAGCCGATCCTCGTGGTGCGCGAGGACAGCCCGTTCGAAACCTTCGAGGATCTCGTCGCTTACGGGCAGGAGAACCCGGGCGATCTGACCTTCGGCCACAGCGGCAACTGGGGCGCGTTCATGGTGCCGGGGCTTGCCCTGCTCAACGAAGTGGGCGTCGATGCCAACCTCGTTCCCTATCAGGGCGGCGGGCCGGTGATCCAGGCGCTGCTGGCGGGCGATCTGGATTTCACCTTCGCTTTCCCCTCGGTGCTGGCTGGGCAGCCGCTGCGCCCGCTTCTGGTGGTTGGCGAGGAGGAGATCCTCGACGGTATCCCGACAACCGCGCAGCTTGGCTATGAGGTGGTGACCGATATCGGCGTGATGCATCGCTCGGTTCTGGCGCCAGCAGGTGTGCCCGAGGACCGCATGCAGATACTGCGGGACGCTTTCGCCGGGCTTAACGACGATGGCACCTACAACGCCCTCATGGGCCGCCTGGGCGAGAACACCTTGCATGTGGACGGCCCGGAATACGACGCGATGCGCCGCAACCAGGCGCAGCGGTATCAGGAGCTTGTGGCCTCGTTCTGACGGATGGGCCAGCACGGCATGACATGGGGGCGGGCGCAATCCGAAAGGGCGCCCGCCCTTCTTCGTTCAGGCAGGTTGCCCGCCACGCACGCTGGCGGCAGGGCCGCTTCCTTTCAGGTTCGTTTCGGCTGATCGCCGCTTTTTCCGCTTTGTCCGGATAGCTGCGCATCCTCCAACGCCTCGACCAGATCGTCGAAGGCCGGGTAGAGGCGCGTGAAATCATCCCCGTCCAGGCCGCCATCCCGCGCCACCTGCAGCAGCCGGGTGGTCAGCCCGACATAGCACGCAGGCTGCTCCAATCCGGCAAACAGCGCCTCGGCCAGCGCAAGATCCTTGGCCAGAGTTCCAACATGCGAGCGCCCGTCAAAGCGCCCGCTGACCACATGATCGGGAAAGCGCCGCTCGCTCACGAAACTGCGCGCGTTTCCGGCGTTCAGCACATCGACCGCATCTTTCAGGGCAATGCCCGCGCGCTCGGCCGCGCGGCAACCTTCCGCCGTGGCCAGGAAGGTCGTGTGGCAGATCATGTTGTGCACCAGTTTCATCGTGTGGCCCGCGCCCACCGGGCCCAGATGAAAGACCCGCGCCGCGATCGCATCGAGCACCGGCCGCGCCCGTTCGAGCGCCGCCACCTCGCCGCCCATCATCAGCGTGAGTTGGCCGTTTTCGGCCGCCGCCGCGCCGCCGGTCATGCCCGCATCAAGATAGGCAGCGCCGGCGCCCACGGCCCGTTCGGCCAGCGCCCTGGTCTTGGCCGGGTCCGAGGTGGTGAGGTCGATCATCACCCGGCCCGGCGTCGTGACGGAAAGCGGACCGTCGGGACGGTCGAACAGCGCGGCAATCTCGGGGCTGCCGGGCACGGCCAGCAAAATCACATCGCAGCCTGCGACATCCCGCGGCCCGCTGCGCGCCACACCGGATGACAGCGGGCAACTGGCAAGCGCCGCGGGGGCGGCATCCCAGGCCGCAGCCAACAGCCCCGCACAATCAAGTGTTGCGGCAATCCCCCGGCCCATGTTGCCGAGGCCCAGAACACCTGCGCGCAGCTTGGCGGGCATCATTGCCCCGCCGAGGCGGCCTGCGTCATGTCAGCGATCGCGGCAAGTGCGCTGTTGCTCAGCGGCAGGTCGACAGGTTCGTTCAACTCAGCGGAAAGATCGGCCGCGCGGTAGGTCTCCATCACCATCCGGGCATGTTCCGGGGCAACCATCACCGGCTTGTCGAGAAGTACGCATTCAAGGAAATGCAACGTCTCCGGCCCCATCTGCCCGGCAAAGACGTGATCGACCTGTTCGCCCGGCATGGTCGACATCGGATAGCGCGTGCCCTCGGACATGGTGTTGAGCCATTTGTCACGATGCGTGTCATCCAGCATCAGCGCCCCTTCGGTGCCGGTGATCTCGATCCAGGTGGCGCAGAAATTCGGATAGCTCGGCGGCAGGTTCCAGCCGCCGCCAACCACCACAAGCGTTCCATCGTCCATCGTCACGGTCGACCACATGCAGTCATACGAGCCGTTGACATCCTTCATGTAGCCATAGGCGCCTTGAGAATAGACGCGGACGGGTTTCGCGGGCTCGAGCATCCAGAACACGAAATCCAGGTCGTGGGTCGATTCCATCACTGCCGGCGACAGCCGCACGCGCGAGGCGATTTTCTTGCCAAGGCTGCGCGACAGGTGACGGCTGACCATGACATTGACCACCCGCCCCAACGCCCCGCTCGCGATCTGCTTCTTGGCGTAGGCGACCTTGGTGTTGAACCGCTGCGAATAGCCGATGGTGAACTTCACCCCGTTCTGGCTTGCCAGATTGATAAGGTCGTCAGCCTCCCAGAACTCCATCGCGATGGGCTTTTCCAGAAGCACATGCTTGCCCGCCCTCAGGCAGTCGCGCGCGATCGGATAATGTGTCTGCTCGGGCGTGGTGGAGATGTAGACCACCGAAATGGCGTCGTTTCGGACAATGTCCTGATAATCCAGCGTCGCGGTGGCGGGGTTGGTCAGTTGCCGGACCTCCTCAAGCCGATCGGGCCTGATCTCGCAGATGTGCAGCTTGTCGACCAGTGCCGAATGCGCCAGAGTTTCGGCGCGGATACCCCCGCACCAGCCCGTCCCGATAACGGCAACTTCTACCTGCTTCATGTGCTCCCCCCCTGTTCGTCTCGAACTACAACCCGCGGCATATCGCGCGGCCCATTCCCCCGAGGCCGGTCCTGGCCAGGGAATCATTTGTCTGGAATTCATGTGAGACTGTCCCCGGAACCCCTTCCTTGATGCTTGCACCCCCATGCGCGTCGCACAACCCCGCAAAGACCGTCACTGCCGGTTGGCGCGCGGCGCAAGGGGCGGCGCCGCAGTCGCCGGGGCCTGCGTGCGCGCGCCGTTCATCACCACCGAAAGCATCGAATAGTAGCCAACGATGCCGAGCAGGTCGATAACACCCCGCTCCCCGAACAGCGCCCGCGCCCGATCATGCGTGGTGTCGCTCAGATCATTCGAAGCCAGCAACTCACACACTGCGGCGTGGATGACGCATTCATCTTCTGGCGCGACCTCGGGGGTGCGATCCGCGGCGATGGCCTCGATCGACTCGGCGCTTATACCTTCGCGCAATGCGATCGGCGCGTGAATCGCCCATTCCACATGCTGGTCCCAGTGCCGTGCGGTAACGATGATGGCCAGTTCGGTCAGCCGCCGGCCTATCGCGCTGCGATAGCGCAGGTAAGCCCCCACCGCCTGCACCCTGTCCATCAGTTCGGGGCTGCGCATCAATGGCACAAATGGGCTGACGACCTCGCCGCGTGGCCCGTCCAGCATCGGCTGCACATGCCGGCGCTGCGCCTCGGTCCACTCGGCGCGTGGGATTGGCGGGTAACGGTCGGTGCGGCCACGCATGATCAGCCCAGCCCCTCCCACATCGATGCCAGGTCATCGCGAGCATCACGGTTGGGCAGGGCGGCGGCAATAGCGTAGCGCCCGGCGCTGAACAGCAGCGGATCGGCAGCCTCGTCATACCCGGCGCGTGTAACCTCGCCAATCATTATCAGGTGGTCGCCCGCCTCGATCGTCTGTTGCAGGCGGCATTCGAAAAAGGCCAGGGCATTTTCCAGCAGCGGGCAGCCGTTCTGGCCATCCGGCACGATAAATTCGGAGAACTTGTCAAGCTGCCGCGTGGCAAAATGATGCGACAGATCCGCCTGTTCCTGTGTCAGAACGTTGATAGTAAACACGCCCGCCTCCTGAAAGGACGGTAGCGAGGGCGCATCGCGCTTGATGCTCCACAACACCAGCGGAGGGTCCAGCGACAGCGCCGAAAACGAATTCGCCGTCATACCCTCGCACTTGCCTGCAGGTGTGCGGGTGGTAATCACCGTCACGCCGGTGGCGAAGCGGCCCAGCGCGTTGCGAAATTCTCTCGGGTCTACCTCTGCTTGCGCAAAATCCAGAACCTGCATTGCCATTTCTGCTGCGTTCCTCCTGACGGGAAAGCCGTATCCGGGCCAGGCCTTGCGGCGGCCATGCCGGGCGTGTGCCCTGCTCGCCGTTATCGTTGCAGCTTTGGCGGCGCGATGGAAATTATAATCTCTATTGCCCGCCATAAGGAAACGAGAGACCATGCACTCGCGGATCACTGCGTCGGCAGGCAGGACCATCGGGCATGGAAATGCCCGGCAGCAGGAAGTATGATTTCTCGTTCCCTGTCGGCCACCCGAGCATCCGCATCGGGAAACACCGGCCACCCGGGGCAGATCAAGGGAGAGCAGATGCCGATCGAGATTGCGCGAATCAAGGTGCGGGAAGGATGCGAGGCAGAGTTTGAAAAGGGGGTGGCCAAGGCGGCGCCGCTTTTTCAACGCGCCAGGGGCTGCCTGGGGATGGAACTGCGCCGACTTCACGAGCCGCCCCGCCCCTTTATGCTGGTGGTGCGCTGGGAAACGCTTGAAAACCACACCGAAGACTTCCGCAACTCCGAAGACTTCCAGACCTGGCGCGCGCTCGTGTCACCCTATTTTGCCGAGCCTCCTCAGGTGGAGCACCTGGAACTTTGCGAACACCATTTCTGAGCCCGGCCACCCCATGCGGCCCCCATGCGGCCATGCCTGTTGCCGGCCTGCCGCCGACCACGCGCGCCGGATTGCGCGGTGCCGGACAGCATGAAAGGACGATGCGATGCGCGAAACAACCGCCCGCAAGGTACCCGCTCCACGCCTGATCGAATACATCTCGGCCGTGCTCGACACCGAGGGCCTGCCCGCCGCCGATGCGCGGACGGTTGCGGAACTCATGGTCGAGGCCGACCTGCTCGGCGGCGACGGGCACGGGGTGTTCCGCTTGCCGCGCTATCTGGAACGGTTGCGCGCCGGCGGCTTCAACCCGCGCCCAGATATCCGCATCGACCGCTCGCGCGGTGCAATGGCCGTCGTCGATGGCGATAACGGATTTGGCCATCTGGTCATGAAGCGCTGCGCCGAAGAGGCCATCGCCCGTGCCCGCAGCCACGGTGTGGGCTGGGTCGGCGCCCATCACAGCAACCACGCCGGTGCCGCCGGCGTCTATGCGGCGATGCCGATGGCCGAGGGGATGATAGGAATCTATGTGGCGGTGGGCAGCGCCAACCACATGGCGCCCTGGGGTGGCATCGACATGCTGCTCAGCACCAACCCTGTCGCCATTGCCATTCCGGCGGGGAACGGGCCGCCGATCCTGCTCGACATGGCCACGACCGTGGCCGCCTACGGCAAGGTCAAGCTGGCCGCACAGCGTGGGGAACAGATGCCGGAAGGCTGGATGATCGATCAAGAGGGCAAGCCTCTGACCGACCCGGCCAAGGCCTCGGGCGGCTCGCTGCTGCCCATCGGCGGGCCCAAGGGTTACGGGCTATCGCTCGTGTTCGGGCTGCTGGCCGGCACCCTGAACGGGGCGGCGATGGGGCGCGACGTGGTCGATTACAATGCCGACGATTCCTCGGTCACCAACACGGGGCAGTTCATCGTGGCGCTGGATATCGCAAGCTTCACCGACCCCGAGACATTCCGCCACGAGATCGACCGCATCGGCGCCGAGATGAAGGGCGCGCGGCTGCGACCGGGCTTCGATTCGATCCGCCTGCCAGGCGAACGCGCCCTGGCCGAGCGCGCCAGACGCAGCGCCGAGGGCATCCCGATAGCGGCGCCAGTGCTCGAAAAGCTCAACGACATCGCCGCGGGAAGCGGTGTCGCCCCGCTCTGACAGCCTGCACACCCGACACCAATTTTCACGGAGGGGTTATCATGGCCGCAAAGACCGCAATGGTCCGTGACCGCAACACGATCGATGAAATAGACCGCGGCGGCGGGGTCGTGACGCGGCTCTTTTGCAACGGCGGCATCTGTGGCGCCGAAGTCACGACCGGCACCACCACGATCCCCGTGGGAAGAAGCGTCGCGCTGCATCATCACAACTGCGACGAGCAGATCGTGATCCTGGCCGGCCAGGCAGAAGCCGAATTCAACGGAAAGCGCCACCCGATCGGCCCGATGGAAGTGGCCTTCATCCCCGCGGGCGAGGTGCACTGTTTTCACAATGTGGGCGAAGAGCCGGTCCTCATGCTGTTCATCTATGACGCGGCCGAGGTGACGCGCACCTTTGCGGCCACCGGCGAAACGGTCGTGCATCTGGCTGCGGGCGACCGGGCGCAACCCGGGGCGTGACCGGCACGGGGCACCGGCCCGGCGCCCCTCCGCGCCGAACGGCGGCAAGGGCCGGGCGCATCGGCAGGGGCCGCCGATGGCGCGACCTGCAGATGTTCGGCCGGGGCGCGCGCGATGCAGTGTTGCTGCCGGCCTGGGTCGTCGGCTTCGCGATGCTGGGCATCGGGTCGCTCGCCCATGAGATCGGGATGCCTTTCTGGGCGACGGTGATGGCCACGCCGCTGATCTGGGCCGGGCCGGCGCAATTCGTGCTGTTTGGCGGGCTGGCGACGGGGGCCGCGCTCGTGTCGATCGCGCTGGCGGTATCGCTGACCTCGATGCGGCTTCTGCCGATGGGAGTGTCGATTCTTCCACTGTTACGCCGCCGCGGCCAAGGGTTCGGCCTGCAGCTCCTGCTTGCGCATTACGTCGTTGTCAGCACCTGGATCGAGTCGCACCGCCGCCTGCCCGCGATGCCGCGCCGTGACCGGGTGCCCTATTTCTTCGGGTTCGCCAATGCCTGCATTCTGGTCAGCACCGCGCTGACCGGGCTGGGCTTCGGGCTGAGCGCAAGCCTGCCGACATTTCTTGCGGCGGGTTTCTTGTTTCTGACGCCGCTGTTCTTTGCGCTGTCGCTGGTCGCGGGGGTGCGGCGGATGATGGATGGCGTGGCGATCGGGCTGGGCGTGATGCTTGCGCCTGTGATGAATCACCTTGTCGGCCCCGACCTCGACCTGCTTTTTGCAGGGATGATCGGTGGCAGCATCGCCTATGGCCTGCACCGGATGCGCCGATGAGCGCGCTGGCCGAATTCTTCGGGCCCTACTGGCCCTATATGCTGGTCGTGCTGGTCGGCTTTCTGCCGAGTGAAATATGGCGCCTTGCCGCAACCGTACTGGCGCGCCGCGTTTCCGACAGTTCGGAAGTTTTCGTCTGGGTTCAGGCGGTGGCCACAGCGCTGATCGCGGCGGTGGTGGTCAAATTGCTGATGCAGCCGCCCGCAGCGCTGGCGGCGGTGCCGCTCTGGGGGCGCGCGGGGGCTGTCGCCACCGGCATGGCGGTCTGGTTCCTGCTCCGCCGGTCGCTGATGGCGGGGGTGGCGGCAGGAACGCTGGCCATTGTCGGACAAGCGGCATGGCATGGGGTCTGAGACCCCGTATCAAAACGCAGTGGACGAATTCAGCTCCTTCATGGCGTCGCCAAGCAGATCCTCAGGCCGCTCGCAGCCCTTCAGAAGTTCGTACAGAAGTTCCTTGGAAATCGGTTCCTGAGGCATGAAGGAGCCACTGGCCGCCACCCCATTTTGGCGGGCAGTGACGACGGCTGGATCGCATACTGCGCGGTCTATAGGGACCGTAAGGAAGTATGGTCAGCCGCCGTCGTCACCAGAGGGTCTATATATCTTTCGACATGGAAAATTCTGCCATCCCGAACGATCCAACGGCGGGTGCCGCTGGAAGGATGGGAATGAGCGCGTAGCCTGTGGCGCGGGAGGGAAAACCGGCGGGATAGACGGAATCGTACTCGTCAAATCCCTTTGCTTTCCTATCGATGTCCTGAATTTTATGGTAGCGGAGGAGGGACTTGAACCCCCGACACGCGGATTATGATTCCGCTGCTCTAACCAACTGAGCTACTCCGCCACGGTGGCGGCTAGGTAAGCGAGCGGCGCGGGCGCGTCAAGTCTGAAAACTGGCGGCGGCGTCCCGCGGCACCCCTGCTCATATGCAGACTTGCCCGGTTTCAAGTTGCGCTTTGGCCTGGTGGCTGCAACTATCGGATTTGCTGTAAGAATTACCTTTCCCGGGCTGCCGCGGATGGATCTTGTCGTCTTCCTCAGCGTTCTGGCAACGCTGTTCATCCTGATTGGCGTCGGCCAACCCCTGGCCGAGCGATTGCGCCTGCCTTTTTCGGTGTTGCTGGCCATCGTAGGAATCATCATTGGCGCCGGGGCCGGCTATCTGCTGCGCACCGAACTGACCGACGCGCTTGACCCGCTTGCGCGTTCAATACTGGATTTCCCGATCAGCAGTCAGGTGTTTCTGTATGTCTTCTTGCCGACACTTCTGTTCCAGGTTGCGCTGACGCTGAACCTTCGGCGGATGCTCGACGATTGGGTGCCCATCCTCGTGCTGGCGGTTCTGGCGGTGGTGATCGCCACCTTCACCATCGGGTATGCGCTGTTTCCCTTTGCCGGCCAGCCGCTTGTGGTTTGCCTGCTGGTCGGAGCAATCGTGGCCACCACCGACCCTTCGGCGGTGGTCAGCATCTTCCGCGAGATCGGGGCGCCGCGGCGGTTGACCCGGCTGATTGAAGGGGAAAGCCTGCTCAACGATGCCGCCGCGATCGCGCTGTTCGGTCTGTTTGCCGCACTGGCGCTGCCCTTCGCGACAGATCCTGCCCTTTCGGATCAGTGGCGCAGCTTCATCCTGCAACTGGCTTACGGCGCTCTGGCCGGGTATCTGCTCGCCCGCGGGCTGGTGGTGGTGATGGAATGGCTCCGCAACTACCGGCTTGCGCAGGTCTCGATCAGCATCGCGCTGCCCTATGTCACATATATCACGGCTGAGCAGCTGCTTTCAGTGTCCGGGGTGGTGGCGGTTGTTGCAGCGGGAATGACGCTGAACCTGACCGGACCGGCGCGGCTTCCGCCCAATCACTGGACCTATCTGCGCGACACGTGGGAACTGCTGTCGCACTGGGCCGGGTCGCTGATCTTCATTCTTGCGGCAATTCTGGTGCCGCGCCTGCTGGTCGATGTGACATGGGCCGATCTGGGCCTTCTGGTGGTGGTGATCGTCGCGGCCACCGTCGCGCGGGCGCTGACGCTTTTCGGCCTCATGCCGCTGCTTGGCCGCCTGCATGTATCGCCGCCGATAAGCCCGGCCTTCCGCTTTGTCATCCTCTGGGGCGGGCTGCGCGGGGCAGTGACGCTGGCTCTTGCGCTGGCCGTGACTGAAAACCCCCGCATCCCCGAAGAGGCACAACGAATGGTGGCGGTGCTGGCCACGGGTTTCACCCTGTTCACCCTGCTGGTGCAAGGCACGACGCTCAGGCCGGTGATCCGCCGGCTGGGGCTGGACAGGCTGCCTCCGATCGAGGCGGCGCTGCAAAATCAGGTTCTCGCAGTAGCCCTGCAAACCGTACGCGAAGAGGTGGCGGAAACCGCCCGGCGCCACCAGCTGACACACGAGATCGTTCGCTCGGAGGCAAAGCTTTTCGGGCGAAGGCTCGAAGGCGCGGTGAAAGACGCCGAAAAGGCGCAGGAAATTCTGGATCGCGACCGCCTCACCCTGGGGCTGATCACCCTGGCCGGGCGCGAGCGTGAAATGATCCTGGAAGGATTTCGCGAGCGCACGATCTCGACCGCGCTGGTCGAGCAGATGCTCAACGATGTCGCGCGGCTGATCGAGGCCACGCGTGCCGGGGGGCGCAGCGCCTATCTTGCCACCGCGCGCAAGAACATCGCCTATGGCTGGGGGCATCGCATCGCCTACTGGCTGCACCGCTATCTGCAGATATCGCGCCCGCTGGCCTTCATCGTCGCCACCCGCTTCGAAGTTCTGCTGATCACGCGGATGATCCTGCGCGACCTGCATGAATTCGTTGACAGCAAGATCCTGCGCATTCATGGCCGCCGCGTGGCCGAACTGCTGCATGGCGTGCTCAACCGCCGGATCGAGGAACTCGACCGCGAGATCGCCGGGCTGCAATTGCAATATCCCGGCTATGCTGAACAGCTCGAGCGCGGCTTTCTGCGCAAGGCCGTGCTGCGGCTGGAGGAACGAGAGATCTTCAACAGTTTCGATGACGGCCTGATCGGCCCCGACCTGTTTCAGAGCCTGCAGCGGAAACTGGTCCAACGCCGGCAACAGGTCGACACGCGGCCACGCCTGGATCTTGCCCTGCACAAACGCGAAATGGTTGACAGGTTCGGTCTGTTCAAAGGGCTTTCAACGCGTCAGAAACGCCGGCTTGCGCGGGCGCTGGTGACGATCTTTGCGGAACCTGGTGAAATCATAATCCGCCGCGGGACACAGGTCCGCTCGGTCTTTTTCATCGCCTCGGGCGCGGTCGAACGCGAAGTGGGCGGGCAGAAGGAACGCCTGGGCAGTGGCGAAATGTTCGGCGAAATCTCGATGCTGGCGGGCAAGCGGATGCGCCGCGGGCAGGTGCGGGCCATCACCCATTGCACGCTGCTCAGGCTTGACGAGGCGCGCTTTCTGCGCCTGCTTCATCGCCTGCCCGAACTGCGCGATCTTGTGATGAAGAATGCCGAAGCCCAAGGGGTGAAGCCCGGAGACATCAAGGCCCGGATCGAAGCTGCTGACCCACACCCCGCCCCGCAGGGCGGATAAAGCGCAGGCCGGAGGCCCGGCGTCTACCGCAATTCGGCTCCTCATCGAAACAGCCGCAAAGCTGTAGACCCTGGATATTGCGCAACTCCAGACCGAAAAAGCCCGGCAGCTTCTTCTGGAGTTGCACTAGCCCTCGCGCAGCACCGCCAGTGTCTTCTGTGCGGCCTGTACCAGAAGCCCCACATCGACCGAGGCCGCGATGAAACGATACCCCCAGTCGCGATACCGCAACGCGTCGCCGGCATTGGTCGCCAGGATACCAGGCGCCCTGCCGCTGGCGGTGATGCGCCTGGCGGCATCGCGCAGCGCGGCCTGCACGGGCTCAGCCGCCGGATTGCCCAGATACCCCATTGAGGCCGCCAGATCCGACGGTCCGACAAAAACCCCGTCCACGCCGGGAACCGCGGCGATCTCTTCCAACCGGTCAAGCGCATCGCTGGTTTCAAGCTGCACGAGCAGGCAGGTTTCGGCATTGGCCGTGGCGAAATAATCGGGGGCCTGGCCATAGCGGCTGGCGCGGGTGGACCCTGCCACACCCCGGACCCCCTCGGGCGGGTAGCGCGTGGCGGCAACTGCAGCTTCAGCCTCGGATGCGTCTTGCACGAAGGGCACAAGCACGGTCTGCGCACCGATATCGAGCACACGCTTGATAAGCACCTTGTCATTCCATGCGGGCCGCACCACGCAAGCCGAGCCTCCCACCGCTGCGGCCTGCAAGAGGCCTTGCAGTTCGGAAATCTCGACCGGCGCGTGTTCGGCATCGAACGCCAGCCAGTCGAACCCGACCAGCGACAGCGCCTCTGATGTCACCGGACTTGCAAGGCTCATCCACAGGCCAAATTGCACCTCGCCGGCCAGCAACCGCCGCTTGAAGGCATTCTTCGGGGCCGCGACACTCATGTGAACTGCACCGAGACCGAGCCGAGCAGGCCGAAATCCGCATTCAGCGTGTCGCCCTTTGCGGCCCATACGGGCCGCGTGAAACTGCCCGACAGCACCATGTGACCCGGCTCCAGCGTCGTGCCGAAGGGCGCAAGCTTGTTGGCCAGCCACGCCACCGCCATGGCTGGATGGCCAAGAACGCCGGCAGCGATGCCGGTCTCCTCGATCTCGGAATTGCGGTGAAAGATGGCTCCGACCCAGCGCAGGTCCACATCGTCGGGCCGCACCGGCCGACCTCCCAGGATGATACCCGCCGCCGCGCCGTTGTCGGCCACGGTGTCATAGATACGTCGCGGCTCGGTCACGCGGGCATCGATGATCTCGATCGACGGCACGACATATTCAGTGGCCCGCAGCACATCGACCAGCCCCACATCTGGCCCCTTGAGCGGCTCTTTCAGGATGAAGGTCAGTTCCGGCTCCACACGCGGGACGCAAAAATCCTCGAAGCGCACCTTCGCACCGTCGTTCAGAAGCAGCGTGTCGAAGAGATAGCCGTAATCCGGCTCGTCTATCTTGGAAGCCGCCTGCATCGCCTTCGATGTCAGCCCCACCTTGTGGCCGATGATGCGCGCGCCCTGCGCGACCAGCGCTTGCGCCACGCCCGATGAAATCGCGTAGGAATCGGCGATCTCGATCTCGGGGAACATTTCCGACGGGCGTTGCCCCTGCACCTTGGTCCGGTGGCTTTCAAGCAGCGACTCTTTGGCGCGCTGCCTTTGCTCTTCACTCAGCATTCAGGTCTCCTCAGGTCTGGGGGCGCCGCGCGCCGTGGCGCTCTGGCACAAGGGGTGTTCATTCATCGCGCGTCCGTTCCGGCGCGGACCGTTCACGAAAATGCGGCACGACCATCGCCACACTGGCACGCATCTGTCGTATGGAGGCGGCGATTTTCATTTGCGACCAGTTCATCGAGATCATGCAAGTCCCGAAAGTCATACCGCGACAAGCGAGAGCGGGTCCACCATGTCGCCCACGGGTGGCACCGCAGGATCTTGCCTTGCAAGGGGCATCTGGTAGGCACGGGTCAGCGGCAGAATCCACGCCGCCCCGCCCAAGGCCGCGAACGGATAGCCCATGCCCCAGACCCCGCCATCGCAAGACTGCGCTGCCGCGCCGAACGGGAATGATCCACTTGCGCCGAAACCACTGCCCAGGCGGCGCCTCGTCGGGATTTTTCTGGGGCCTGCGGTGGCCGTGATCCTGCTGACCCTGCCCGCGCCCGAGGGCATGTCCGGCACCGCCTGGCGCATGGTGGCGATCACCTGCTGGATGGTCATCTGGTGGCTGAGCGAGGCCGTGCCGATCCCGGCCACGGCGCTTTTGCCGCTGGTACTGATGCCGGTGCTCGATGTGCGCGACATGGGCGGAACGGCCTCGAGTTACGCAAACCCGCTGATTTTCCTCTTTCTGGGCGGCTTCCTGCTGGCGGCGGCGATGCAGCGCGTCGGGTTGCACCGGCGCATCGCATTGCGCATCGTCTGGGTGATGGGCACCACGCCCGACCGGATCGTGCTGGGATTCATGGTGGCCACGGCCTTCCTGTCGATGTGGATATCCAACACCGCGACGGCGATCATGATGTATGCGGTGGCGCTGTCGGTCATCGCCTTCGTCGGGCAAAAGACGGAAGATAGCGTGCTGTTGCGGGGCTTTGGCGTCGCACTGATGCTCTCGATCGCTTACAGCGCCTCGATCGGCGGGGTCGCCACGCTGATCGGCACGCCTCCCAATGCGCTTCTGGCCAGTTTCGTCCTGGAGAATTACGGCATCGAGATATCCTTTGCCCGCTGGATGATGATCGGGCTGCCGATTACCGTGATCATGCTCCCCCTGGCGTGGCTGCTGCTGACCCGTGTGCTGTTTCGCTCGCATGCGATCAATATCGCAGGCACCGGCGGCGCCCTGCGCAACGAGGTGCAGGCCCTGGGCCGCATGGGGCCGGCCGAGCGCTGGGTCGCAATCGTCTTCGGGCTGACCGCCACGGCCTGGATCCTGCGCGAGCCGATCACCCTTGTCACCGGGCTGGCGCTGGATGACGCGATGATTGCCATCGCCGCGGCAATGGTACTGTTCGCCGTGCCCATCACCACGGACGGGGGGCGCATCTTCGCGCTTGACTGGGAAGCCACGCACGACGTGCCCTGGGGCATCCTTATCCTGTTCGGCGGCGGGCTGGCCCTTGCGGGGGGTTTCAACACCTCGGGGCTGGCGCAATGGATCGGCGAAGCCGTGGGCGGGATCAGCGTTGGCACATTGATCCTGGTCCTCGCGGTGCTTGTGGCAATCGTCTACATGACCGAGATCACCTCCAACACCGCCTCCACGGCGACGTTTCTGCCGATCCTCGGCGCAGTGGCCCTGGGGATGGAAATGGATGTCCTGGCGCTGACCGTGCCGGTGGCGCTGGGGGCCTCGATGGCCTTCATGATGCCGGTAGCCACCCCGCCCAACGCCATCGTCTTTGCCTATGACAGGATGCAGCTTTCGGACATGGTACGCGCGGGATTCCTGCTGAACATTCTTGCAATCGCCGTGTCCTTTGGCGCCTTCATCCTGCTGGGCGGCTGGGTCTTCGGGATCAGCTTCTGAAGCGGGCCGCGACGCGGCCCGCTGCCTATATCACCACTGGCAGAGCGCTGACGCGCAGGTCTGTCCGGTTACGGGCAAGCAACTGCGCGGCGCGCATCACAACCCCAGAAGGCGGTGCAGTTCTTCAATCGCCTCGGGCGACAGTTCCCGCCCGCCGCTGGCGGCCAGCAGCGCGGCATCGGCCGATTCAATCCGCGCCAGTCGCTCTCGCCCCAACTCTGCGAGATCATTGTCAAGCTTGATGATGCTCTGCTCAAGCCCAAGCACTTCGTCAAGTTCGGCCTGCAGCGCCGCGCGCTCGTCCGCGGTTGCAGGGTCTTCGGGTTCGGTTTCAGGGACGGGGCCGAGTGCCAGCAGATCCGCTTCAATCTCTTCGCTGCTGCGAAGTTCGTCAAGCTGGTCCTCGATAGCGAGGATATCATCATTGACTTCCGCCTCAAGTGCTTCATAGGCGTCATTGATTTCACGGGCGGCCAGCGTGGCCTCGCGATAGGTTGCAATACGCCCCACCTGGCTGTCAGGCGCAGCATTGGCCAGGGCCTGGGGGTTTGCATTGGCGGCATTGAGGCCGCGCAGTTCGGAGGCAAGGGCACCGCGGGAACCCGCATTGGAAGATGCCCCGCCGGCGTTTGCACTTGCACTGGCGCCACGGTCGGCGCTGCGCCCGGGCGCATCACCCGAACGCCCGCGATCCCCGCCACTGGCGCCCCTGTCGCCGGAATTGCCGCTGGCCCCCTGCGCCGCAACCGCATCGGGCATCAGCACGACGCCGCCGATGGCCAGGGGCGCAACAGCAAGGCCCGAGACGGAAGCAGCAAGGACAAGAGATTTCAGAGAACGTGACATTTCGACTCCTCGTTAACCACTGAACTGCGCCCGCAAAAACGATATTCGTGCAGCGTATCCTGCCCATGGGCAGGATCTGCGGGGCGGGCGCCTGTAGCCTTGGCAACAGAAGATTGTGGCCATGTTGTGGCACCGTGTTCGGCCTGGAGGCGGTTGGCAAGAATTGGCTGTTCCGCTGCGGGCCGGGTGGCACCCTGGCCCGGTTTTCCCGCTTGCCGCCCCTGCACCGGCGGCGCTGCAAGCAAGCGGCGCATACTGACACCAGCCAAGCACGTGTGCAGATGCCCGCGCGGCTAGGGGGTCAGGATGCATAGCCCCGCACCAACGCCCCCGCGATCAGCGTCCAGCCATCCGCGACCACAAAGAAGGCCAGCTTGAAAGGCAGCGAAACAATCGCCGGAGGCACCATCATCATCCCCATCGACATCAGGATTGCCGCAACCACGAGGTCGATGATCAGGAAGGGCAGGAAGATCAGGAACCCGATCTGAAAGGCGCGCGCCAGTTCACTGAGCATGAAGGATGGCACAAGCACCGACAAAGGTGCCTCTTCCCCCGGCAGGGCGGCGATCGGCTCCGGCCGCAGCACGCTCATCGCCTCGAGCGTGGCGGGTTCGACGCGCGCCAGCATGAAGGCGCGGAAAGGCTGGATCGCCTGCCCGAAGGCCGCCTCTGCATCGATGCCGACCTCGCCGCCCAGCAATGGCCCGATACCCAGCACCCAGGCTTCGGAAAAGACCGGCTCCATCACGAAATAGGTGAGAAACAGCGCAAGACTGACAATCAGCATGTTCGGCGGTGACTGCTGAAGGCCGATGGCCTGGCGCAGGATCGCCAGCACCGTCACCATGAACGGAAAGCAGGTAATCATGATCACCAGCCCGGGGGCGAGGCTGATCACGGTGATCAGCGCGACCAGCTGGACGATACGAGCAGAGAGCGAAACCTCGCCCCCGAGGTCGATGCTGATCTGCTGCGCCGCCGCAGGGGCCACGCCAAGCACCAGCAACGCCAGAAACGGCAGCACAGCCCGGCAGATCCATGCCGCGCGGCGCGGCGGAAACAGCAGGGTTGGCCACACGCCCTTACAGCCCGTCCGAAAGATCGGCGACCTCGGTCAGGCGCACGGCCAGTTGCCCGGCCTGTTCGCCGTCCAGCTCCTGCAACTCCCCCCGTGCGATGAGCCGGTCGCCGACATACAGTTCGACCGGGTCCTCGACCCGCCGGTCCAGCGGCAGGACCGCATCGCGCCCCATGCGCAACAGATCCCGCACAAGCGGGCGCGCGCAGCCCACCGATATGGTGATCTCGATCGGCACATTGGCAAAGCCGCTTTCCGCGGCGGTCGACTGAGCGCTTGCTTCATCCATTGGCGCTGATCTCCTGCTGATCCTCTATGTCCGTTTGAGCCGGCGCTTCCGCCCCGGTCTGATCAAAGAAGGCCCCGACGGCCGAGGCGATCTCGTCCACCGCCGCATCCAGGTCGATCCGCTGGTCTCCACCATCATCGAAGCGCAGCAAAACCTGACCCGCACCCAGCGTGGGTTCTTCCGAAATGATGTATGGCGGCGCGGGTCCGGCGGAGAGCACGCCTTCCACGCGCGGCCGGCTGGTCGGGTTGAGCACGATCGTCACCGGACGGTCGGCCGCGGCATCGATATGGGGCTGCAGGCTTTCGCGCACGATCGCGCCAATGGCGCTGGCGGCCACATCCGGCACGACGCGGGCGCAAATCTGATCGACAAGCGGTGTCAGGCCTTTCAGCAGGTGGGCGCGGGCGTCGTGAAAGGTGAATGAAAGCGCCTGAAGGTTGCGTGCGATGTCGGCGCGCAGGGTCTCCTGATCCTCGCTCTGCGCAGCGGCGGCATCGTCCCACCCGGCCTGATACCCTTGTTCGAACGCCGCCAGGCGGGTCTCTTCAAGCGCGTCGGCGTCCAGGGTGATTTCCCCGCCTTCCATCGGGCGGGTCTCGAATGTCTCAAGACGGAGCATTCGCGGCATCAGGCTGTCTCCTCCTCGCCCTCTTCCATCCAGCTGCGCAGGATCTCGATGGTCTCATCCTGGCGGTCCTCGATGAGACGGTTCAGGCGCGCGACGGGGTCGTCTTCGTTCATGCGGCCCGGCCCGGAGTTACCGTCAAGCCCCTCCCCGAGGCCGAAATTGGCGATAGCAGGCAGGGGCGCTGCGTCAGGGAACGGGGCTGCGCCCGGTGTCGGGCCTGCCGGGGCAGCACCCTCCTCGCGCGCGGGAAGTTCCGGCAGGGCACCGGGCGCGGGCGCGGGCCGGCCCTGCGCCGATTTTGCCTGGGCCAACATCGGGCGGATAACGAAGAGTATAAGCGCGAGCGTGACAATCCCCAGCACGGCCAGTTGCACCAGCGACATCACATCCAGGTCCAGCCCGGCCGCCCCACCCGGCGCCATGCTGCCGCCGGGATCGTCCGGCTGCTCGAACCGCAGCGATCTTATGGTGATGACATCACCGCGCCCGGCATCGAACCCGACGGCCGAAGCCACCAGTTCGCGCATCGCCTCGATCTCGTCCTCCGGACGCGGGGTCCATTGCACGACACCGTCCTCGTCCGGCCGGTAAACCCCGTCGATGATTGCCGCCACCGTCAGCTTTCGGATGGCGCCGGGCTGGCGATGCAGCTCGCGCTCCACCTGCGACACATCGAATGTCTGGCGCATGCGCGTTTCGGAGTTCTGGCTATGGCGCTGGCCCGCCCCGACGCCGGCATCGCCATCGGGCAGGTTGCTGGCGACCGTAACGCCACCGCCGCCGTCACCCGAGCTATTGCTGCTGCGCTCCTCTGTGTCGGAGGTGAGGGCGACCCGGCTGTCCGGATCAAGCCTGCGCTCGACAATGGTTTCGCGTTCATTCACCGTTTCGACACTGACCTCGACGCGCGCCCGCCCGGGGCCGACATGCGCTTCGAGCAGCCGCTCCACCGCACGTTTGAGGCGTTCCTCGCGGTCACCACCGGCGGTGGGGATGGCCTCCCCTTCCTGGCCGGAAAGCACTGTGCCGCTATGCCCGTCGATGACCGCGACATCCGGCGGCTGCAATCCCGGCACCGCCGCGGCAACCATATGCTGGACGCCCCGCGCCAACCCCGGCGAAAGCGCCCCGGCCACCGGCGTAAGCGTCACCGAAGCGGTTGGCGCAATCTCGCGGCGGAAGGGCTGGCCGGCAACCTGACCGATATGCACCCGCGCCGCGCGAACCTGCGGACTGGCCGTGATGGTGCGTGCCAGTTCACCCTCTTTCGCGCGCCAGTAAGCCGCATCGAACATCTGCGATGTGGTGCCGAACCCGGAAAGCCCGTCAAGCAGCTCATAGCCGACAGCGCCATTCGCGGGCAGGCCATGCGTGGCAAGAGTCATGCGCAGGCGATCGCGCTCTCCCACCGGAATGAAGATCGAATCACCGCGCACCTCGTACCGGATGCCGCGCTGTTCCAGCACCTCGACAACCTCACCGGCGGCCGCGCCCTCAAGCCCGGCGTATAGCAGCGCCATGTTCGGCTGCGCCGCCATCCGGCCCAGTGCCAGCACCGCCAGTAACACGATCAGCGTGGCCCCGCCGACAGCCAGACGGCGGGGCGGCTCCAACGCGGACCAGAGCGAAAAGAGTTGTTGCAAGGCGATTCTCTCCTGACCGGGCGTTATGCCCGTTTGCCCCCTCTGCTTGGCGGATCGCGCTTAACAATCGGTTAGTGGGCTTGAGCTAGTAGGAGATAGGAACAGGATCGGAACGGAACCCCGGATGTCTGACACGAACAGCACGGGAAAAGCCCCGCAAAAGTTTGGAAAAGCACGCCTTTTCATTGGCCTGACCGTGGCGCTCGCACTTGGCGCTGCGGGTTTTCTCACGGTTCATTCCGGGTTGCTGTTCAGCGGTGTCGGGGCGCTGCGGGCAACAGGTGCCGAGGCCCGAAATGTCACCTTCCTTCCACTCGATCCGATAACCATCACCTTGCAGGATGGCGAACGCACCAGACACCTGCGCTTTGCTGCCAGCCTTGAGGTCGAGCGCTCCGCGATGAATGCCGTCACCCGGCTGATGCCCCGAATTCTCGACGTGCTGAACAGCTATCTCAGCGCGCTGGAGCCGGAAACGCTTGCCGCGCCGGGAACACTGCTCAGGCTGCGCGCGCAGATGCTTCGCCGCGTACGCATCGTCGCCGGCGAAGACGATGTGCGCGACCTACTGATCACCGAATTCGTGCTGAACTGAGGAGGCGCCAGTGTCCATCATCGCGGATATCCTGCTTGGTGCCGGCGCGCTGGGCGCCGCCATCTACTGCCTGGTTCTTTCGCGCAGGCTGCAGCAGCTGACGAGGCTGGAATCGGGTATGGGTGGTGCGATTGCCGTGCTGTCGGCCCAGGTCGATGACATGACGCGCACGCTGACCGAGGCGCAGAAGGCCGCGCGCAGTTCGGCCGGCTCGCTTGAAGCGCAGACAGAGCGCGCTGAAAGCGCCGTCAAACGGCTGGAGATATTGCTGGCGTCGCTGCACGACCTTCCCGACCCGGCCGCCGAACCCGATTCTGCACCCGCGTCTCCCGGTGCCGCGGGAACGGACAGGAAGCCGCGCATGCGCGTCCTGCGCCGCCGGTCGCGGGGTGCGCCACTGCAGGAGGCGGCGCAATGACTGGGGCAGCATACCAGCGACGCGGCAGAACAAGACGCGGGCGCGGCGCCCTGGTCCTGCTCACCGCATTTCTGCTGCTCTCGGGCATGATCCGGCTGGGCACGGGCGTGGGCGAGGCACTCACATCCGAGGAAAACGCCCGCAGCGCGGCACCGTCTGGCACAGCCCCCGTCGCCCCGATGGCAGAGGTGGAACAGGTGCTTGCGGCGCTGGATGAACGCGAACGCCGCCTCGCCAGCCGCGAGGCGGCATTGGAGGAGCGCCTGCGCGCCCTCAGCGTATCGGAGGAACGCATAAACGCGCAGATGGACGAACTGGTCGCCGCCGAACGCGCGCTGAGCGAAACGCTCGCCCTGGCCGACCAGGCCTCGGAACGTGACCTGGAAAGGCTCACACAGGTATACGAGAACATGAAACCCGCCGACGCCGCGGCCCTTTTCTCGGAAATGGACACCCAGTTCGCCGCCGGCTTCATCGCCCGCATGAGGTCTGAAAGCGCGGCTGCCGTCATGACGGGGCTGCCGACCAATGCGGCCTATGGCATCAGCGCGATCCTTGCAGGCCGGCATGTGGGTGTTCCGACTCGATGAACCCGGAGACAACACCTCCTTCCGCTGCGCTGCACGGCACCTCTGCTCCTGACCGGAGGACCGCAAGATGATCGGCGCGGTCGGAATTGTCGTTGTCATCGTGATGGTTTTCGGGGGGTATCTGGTCGCGGGCGGGAAACTCGACATAATCCTGTATGCGATGCCCTATGAGTTTGCCATGATCGCAGGCGCTGCGGTCGGGGCATTTCTGATCGCCAATGACCGCAGCGTGATCCGCCAGACCCTCCGCGACATGGCCAAGATATTCCGCGGCCCGGTGTGGAAGCCTGCCGACTACACCGACCTGCTGTGCCTGCTCTTTGAACTCATCCGCATCGCCCGCAGCAACCCCGTGCTGCTGGAGCCGCATATCGAGGCGCCGCAGACCTCTGACATCTTTTCCCGATACCCGCGAATCCGCGCCGATCACGAGGCGGTCGAACTGATCTGCGACACCCTGCGCGCAGCCTCGATGAATTACGATGATCCGCATCAGGTCGAGGAAATTCTGGAAAAGCGGATGGAGACCAATCTCCATCACTCGATGCATACCAGCCACGCGCTCCAGGTCGTGGCGGATGCGCTGCCGGCGCTGGGCATCGTGGCCGCTGTGCTCGGGATCATCAAGACCATGGCGTCGATCGACCAGCCACCGGAGATACTGGGCCGCATGATCGGCGGCGCGCTGGTGGGCACCTTTCTGGGCGTCTTCCTTTCCTACGGGTTTGTCGGCCCCTTCGCCAACCGGCTCAGGGCGATCATGCAGGAGGATGCCCATTTTTATCAGCTTATCCGCGAGGTTCTGGTGGCAAACCTGCACGCCCACCCTACCAGCATCTGCATTGAGGTCGGGCGCCAGAACACGCCCCATGCCATGCGCCCCAGCTATGGCGATCTGGAGGCCGCGCTGCGCAATCTCAGGCAGGATGCCGCATGAACGATGAAACCCGCAGCCCCCGGACCGGCCGCCCCCCGTTGCGCGCGCATCAGTTTACCGCGCGACAGGCAGGTATCGGAGCCGTTGGCGCGCTGCTTTGGCTGCTTCTTGCAGCTACCCCGGCGCTGGCCGGGCAGATTTCCGTCCGGTCAGGAGAACACCCCGGCTTTACCCGGCTTGTCATGGCCCTGCCCGAGGGCGCCGCATGGCGCCTGACCCCCGTGCCACGAGGTTATGAGCTGGTGCTCACAGGCGCGCCCGGTGCGGTGTTTGACCTCGGCACCGTCTTCAACCGCATCCGCCGCGACCGGATCGCGGCCATCACCGCCAGCGCCACGCCGCCGCGGCTGGTTCTGGATGTCCCCTGTGACTGCGAAGCCGTCACATTCACCGAACGTCCGAATTATCTGGTGGTCGACATCCGCTCGCCGGTCGCAGAGCAGATATCCGCGGCCGCGCCACCGCCCAACCGCCCGCCCCGATATCCGACTCCGGCAGAACGTGACCAGGGCGCTGGTCCGAAGACACCGCCCCTGCGGGGGTACGACTGGACCGCCCGCCTCCTGCCACCGGCGGATGAAGCGCCACAAGGCGCAGCCGCGGACGGCGCACCGGCACCGGACAGCTTGTCCGGGGCCGCCGACCGCGCACGCGAGGTCCTGATCACGCAATTCGCACGCGCCGCCAGCCAGGGATTGCTGGAGATCGGGCCCGAACCGAAGGAATCGCCGGAAGCCGCAGATGATCGGGGCACGCCAGTGTTACGAAAGCCCCAGGAGCTGACCGCCCCCGATTCGGAGACGCCCCCTGCCCCGGACCTGTTTCTCGGGGCCGAGACAGCGGTGGATCAGGCCACCCGCCAGGCCCGACAGACAGCGCCGCCCGCTTCCGCGCATCTCTGCCCACCTCCGGCACAGTACGATCTGGCCGCATGGGGGTCCGGCGCCACGGCGACCGAGCTGCTCGCGCAGGCACGCGGGCGGCTGCTGGGCGAATTCGACACCGCGCGCGAAGAGCAGGTGATCGCCTTCGCCCGCCTGAACCTTTTCCTCGGCTTCGGGGCCGAGGCGCTTGCAGTGCTTGGCGCCTTTCCCGGCGACAGCCCGGATCGCACCGCCCTGCACCGCCTGGCCCCACTGCTGGATGACGAGCGCCCGCCGCCCGCCGCCCCGCTTGCCGGGCTGGAGGGCTGCCCCGGCCCCGTGGCGCTTTGGGCGCTGCTATCCTCGTCCGAGGGTGCAGTGCCGCAGGGCATGAACAGAGAGGCCATCCTGCAATCCTTCGCCGCGCTGCCCGCGCATCTGCGCCACCATCTTGCCGCGCGCCTGGCCCGGCACCTGATCGCAGCCGGTGAGCGCGACGCAGCGCTGTCGGTGCGCGGCATGATCAGTCGCACGCCCGGCGGCACCCCGGAGAGTGCGGCGCTGATCGACGCAATGCTCGACCTGGAAGACGGCAACACAGGCGCCGCCCTGCGCAACCTCGCCCCGGTGGCCACGGGCCACAGCCACGAAGCCCCCGCGGCACTGGCCCGGATGGTGGAGGCGATGATCGCGGAAGGGGCCCCGCCCGATGCCGACATGCTGGAGAACCTGGCGGCGCTGACCTTCGAGCATCAGGGCACCGACCTGGGCGCTCACCTTGAGCGGCTCGAGATCCTCGGCCTTGCCACGGCGGGGCGCTTTGCCGAGGCATTCGCGGCAAGGCACGCACAGGCGGCGGCAGACAGGCCCGTCGCGGCCCCGGATGAGGCGAAACTGTTCGCCCTGCTGACCGAACAGGCTGCGAACGCAGCTTTCCTGCAGCATCTCGTGACCGAAAGCGCATGGCGCAATGGCCGGCTGCCCGCGGCCACGCGCCACGCGCTGGCCCGGCGCGCGCTTGATCTGGGTTTTCCGGAGCTGGCACGCCAGGCACTGCCGCAGGCCGAGGATGCCGGAGGGGATGACCGGGTGCTCCACGCCGAAGCGGCCCTGAACCTGGGCGACGCCGCCGAAGCCCGTGACCTGCTTGAGGGGGTGAGTGGCGACTGGGCGGTGCGGCTGCGCGCACGGGCGTTAATGCGTCTGGATGCCCCCGTCGCCGCACTTGCAGCATATGCGGCGGCCGGCCCCGCCGAAGAGTTGCAGGCAGAGTTGCGGCACGCGGCCTGGCGGTCGGGCGATGCTGCTGCCATCGCGCTGCACGGCGATGCCCTGCAACGCGCCAGTATCGATGGTCGGCATTCCGCGCCGCCGCCGGGCGAAGGCGATGCAGGCACGGCATCACCGGATGCGCCACCCCCTGGCCCCGGGGCGCCCGAAGGTCTGCCCAGCGGTCCCGCGCCGCTGGCCCGCGCAGAACAACTCGTGGAAGACAGCCGTTCGATGCGCATGCTCATCCTCGATTTGCTGGACGCCCACGCAATTCCCGCCGCGCCGACAGCCACCCGGCCCGCAAGCGCCGCCAATCCCTAGTTACCGAAAATAAACCCGCGTGCGGCTAGCCTCGAGCCAACCGCCGGAGGAGAAGAATTTCCATGACATCGGCAGATAGCCAGCACATGCCCCCGTGGCGCGTAAAGGTGTGCCCCGACGCAATCCGCCAGGCGCCCCGGCCACGCAGGGTGGCTATCATGGCCAGCCTGGCCTGCCTTCTGGCCCTGCCCGGCACGGGACCGGCAAGCGCCGCCGCCCCGGAATCACGCGCCACTCCGCCACCACAGCTTGCCGGCGATCCGGCCACGCTCTGCGATGTCGCAATCACCGCCGCGGCGCGCGAGACCGGCGCACCACCGGACCTTCTGCGCGCGCTCGCGCTTGCCGAATCCGGGCGTGCCCGGGGCGGGGACCTGCGCCCCTGGCCATGGACCGTGAACATGGCGGGGCAGGGATACTGGTTCGATACCCGCGCCGCGGCCGAGGCCTTTGTCGAACGCGCACATGGGAATGGCACGCAAAGCTTCGACATCGGATGCCTTCAGATCAATCACCGCTGGCACGGCGCGGCCTTCGCCTCGCCCGCGCAGATGTTCGAGCCCATGCGCAATGCCGCCTATGCGGCGCGGTTCCTCATGCGCCTCAAATCGGAATTCGGCAGTTGGGAGGCTGCGGCAGGGGCCTATCATTCCCGCAGCCCGGACCTGGCCGAGCGTTATCTGGCACGGGTCCGGGCGCATCTGGCTGAACCCTTCGGCGAACAACGGATTGCAGGCGGCACCACACAACCGCAGGCGGACGATACAAGCCCATCCACAAGGCACGCCGGCGCGCCTGCCCCCCCGCCGCCTGCGCACCGCCCCTATCCGCTGCTGCACCCCGCGGGGGAAAGCACGCTTGGCTCGCTGGTGCCCGTGGCGCGCGTTCGCGCCCCCGTGCCGCTGGTGCCGTTGCAACGGGATATGTGATGAAACTGTCCGTCGCCGCCCTGTTCCGCCCCACGATTCTGCTGGCGCTGGCACTGATGGCCGTGATCGTGATGATGATCCTGCCGATTCCGGCCTGGCTGCTCGATATCGCGCTGGCGGCCTCTTTCGCGCTGGCGATCCTGATCTTCACGGTTACGCTGTTCATCGAGCGGCCGCTCGATTTCTCGATCTTCCCGACGGTGCTGCTGGCCTCGCTGATGCTGCGGCTGTCGCTCAATGTTTCATCCACCAAGCTGATCATCGGCGAGGGGCACACCGGCCCGCAGGCCGCGGGCGAGGTGATCTACGGTTTCGCCATGTTCGTCATGGGGGGCTCAGTCCTGCTGGGGGTGGTGATCTTCTGCGTGATCCTGATCGTGAACTTTATGGTCATCACCAAGGGGGCGGGTCGCATGGCCGAGGTCGGCGCGCGCTTTGCGCTGGACGGGATGCCGGGCAAGCAGCTTGCGATCGACAGTGACATGGCCGCAGGCGCGATCGACCACCAGGAGGCGAAAGCCCGGCGCGAGACCGATCAGGCCGAAACCAATTTCTTCGGCTCGCTCGACGGGGCATCGAAATTCGTCAAGGGCGATGCCGTCGCCGGGTTGCTGATCACCCTGCTGAACATCGTCGTGGGGTTGATCATCGGCACCGCCGTGCATGGCATGGAATTGGGCACCGCGTTCGAAACCTATGCCATTCTCACCGTCGGTGACGGGCTGGTCTCGCAGATACCGGCGGTGGTGATCTCGATAGCCGCGGCGCTCTTACTGGCGCGTGGCGGTGCCAGCGGCGCCACCGATCTTGCCCTGCTCAGCCAGCTTGGCCGGCACCCCGCGGCCCTGACCGCCGTGGCGGTATTGATGGCCCTTTTTGCCTTCGTGCCGGGGCTGCCTTTCGTGCCCTTCGTGCTTGGCGCGGCCGTTCTGGGCGCCGCGGCATGGTTCGGGCAACGGAGGTCGGGCGCGCCCGATGCCACGGCGGGCGAACAGGCCGAACTGGTCGCGCCTGCCCCGCCACCGCTCGGCGACACGCTCGATCTTGACGATATCCATGTGCAGTTTGCCCCCGACCTGGTGGCAATGGCGCTCGATCCGGCAACCGGGCTGGATGCGCGGATCGCCAACATGCGCGCCCATGTTGCCGCCTCCTACGGTATCGTCCTGCCCGAAATCCGGTTGACCGATGATGCGGCCCTGCTGCCGGGCCAGTATATCGTCCGCATCCAGGGCGTCGTGCAGGCGCGTGACACGCTGCACCCCGGCAAGGTGCTGGCGCTGCTTCCCGAAACAGGCGCCGAGGCGCCGGCCGGCGCGGATGTGCGCGAGCCTGTCTACGGCGCCCCCGCGCGCTGGCTCGACAGCCAGGATCAGGAGGTGGCGGCGCTATCCGGTGCCACGGTGGTGACCCCGGCCGAGGTGCTGGCCACCCACCTGCTCGAGGTGATCCGCCGGAATCTCTCGCGCCTTCTGACATTGAAGGGGCTGCGCCGGCTGCTGGATGAACTGGGCAATCTTTCCGACCCGGCCCGCGCCGAAGCCAACCGCCGGATGCTGGATGAACTGATTCCCGACAAAGTGCCGGTGGACACGCTGCTGTCGGTACTCCGCCTGCTTCTGGACGAACGGGTCTCGATCCGCAACCTGCCGCTGATCCTTGAAGCGATCGCCGAAGCGCGCGGCACCGCCGGCAATGCGGAAGCAATCTGCGAACATGTGCGCCAGAGGCTGGGCTTCCAGCTTGTTGCCGAGCTCAAGCGCGACGACGGGACAATCCCGCTCATCCAGCTTTCCCAAGAATGGGAGCAAAGCTTTGCCGAGTACGAGATCGACGGCGCCGGCGATGTCGCCCTGCCCCCGGCCGAGTTCAACCGCCTCGCCTCGGCCCTGTCCGAGCGGCTTGCCCAGGCCGCCGACAGCGGTGTCTCTCCGGCCATCGTGACATCGACGCGGCGGCGGCGGTTCCTGCGCATGGTACTTGTGGCCAAGGGGCTTTCGGCCCCGGTGCTCTCCTATGACGAGATCGGGATGGAGGCGCGCCCCGCCCTTGTGGGGCTTGTCGCGGCATGACGCCCGAGCCAGCCGCAGCCCTGGTCGACCTCGCGCAAGGCTGGCTGGCCGCGGGTGCGGTGACTTTTCTGCGCGTGGGCGCGGCAATGGCGCTATTACCCGCTTTCGGAGAACAGGTGATCCCGCTACGGGTGCGCCTTGCCGTGGCGCTGGCCTTCACACTGATCGTTACACCAGCCGTGGCGCCGGCGCTTGCGCCCCTGACAGACAGTGCAGCGGGGTTCTTGCGCGCGCTGGCCACCGAAACGCTGGCCGGGCTGGTGCTGGGCATTGCGCTGCGGCTTCTTGTCATCGCGCTTCAGGTGGCCGGAACGATGGCCGCGCAGGCAACCTCGCTTGCACAGTTCTTCGGCGGCGCGGGGGCCGACCCGCAACCGGCGATATCGCAGATTCTGATGCTGGCGGGGCTGTCGCTGGCCCTTATGGCGGGGCTGCATGTGCGGCTGGCCGAGTTACTTATCCTTTCATACCGGCTGCTTCCAGCCGGGCAGTTTCCCGCGCCGCATGTGCTGACGGGCTGGGGCGTGGCCCATGTCGCGCATGTTTTCGCCCTGGCCTTTTCGCTGGCCGCCCCCTTCGTGATCGGGGCGCTGGTCTATAACATGGCGCTGGGCGCCATAAACCGGGCGATGCCGCAGCTGATGGTTGCCTTTGTCGGCGCGCCCGCCCTTACCGCGGGGGGGCTGATCCTGCTGGCGCTGGTTGCCCCTGCGGCGCTTGCGGTCTGGCATGAAGCTTTTACCGGTTTCTTCCAGAACCCTTTCGGGCCGCGCCCATGAGCGATCAGGGCGATGCCGGGGAAAAGACGCACGAACCAACGCCGCGCAAACTGGACGAGGCCCGGCGCAAGGGCGAGGTTCCCCGTGCCGCCGACCTGACCACGGCAGCCAGCTATGCCGGGCTGGTGCTGGTGGCGATGGCAGCAGGCGCCGGCAGTCTGCGCGGGATCGGCACCACGGGCGCGGTGATCTTCGATCAGGCAGAGGGGCTTGCGCCGCTGCTAACCGACAGCGCGCGCGCGCCCATAGGCGGGTTGCTTTCGGGCCTTGGCCGCGCGCTTGCACCGTGGTTCACGGTGCCCGCACTGGCGGTGATTGCGACGCTTCTGGCGCTGCGCGCGCTGGTCTTCGCGCCCGACAAGCTGAAACCCAAGATTTCGCGCATCTCGCCCATTGCCAATGCCAAGAACAAGTTCGGCCGCTCCGGCCTGTTCGAGTTCTTCAAGAGCTTCGTCAAGCTTGTGGTGATTTCGGGGCTTCTGTGGATGTTTCTGCTGGCCCGCCTGCCGCGCATTACCGGCACCATTCACCTGAGCCCGGCAATGATCACCGCGGAGCTTTTGCAGATCGTGCTGGAATTCCTGACGCTTGTGGTCGCGATCCTGCTGGTGATCGGCGGCGGCGATTACCTCTGGCAAGTCAATGAGCATCACCGCAAGCAACGCATGACACACAAGGAATTGCGCGACGAGGTTAAACAGGCCGAAGGCGACCCGCACATGAAGCAGCAGCGCCGCCAGCGCGGCCAGGAAATTGCCACAAACCGGATGCTGACCGAGGTGCCGAAAGCCGATGTGGTGATCGTGAACCCCACGCATTACGCCGTTGCGCTGAAATGGTCGCGCGCCGAAGGCACCGCCCCGATCTGTGTTGCCAAGGGGACTGATGAAATCGCCGCACGCATCCGCGAGGCCGCGACTGCGGCGGGCGTGCCGATCCGGCGCGACCCGCCGACCGCCCGCGCGCTTCATGCGGCTGTCGAACTGGGGCAGGAAATTCCACCTGCGAATTACCGCGCAGTCGCCGCCGCTATACGTTTCGCCGAAAGCATGCGGCGTAGGGCAGGATCACGCTGAGACGGCATCCTGCCATCAGCCGGCGCTCAGCAGCGCCTTCAGGTCACTGTCAGGGTCGGTCAGCACGGCCGGGTCCGGGCTGCGCCCGGCCTCAAGCAGGCGTTTGCCGATCATGTAGGCGCGCGGGTCGTTGATCGCATCAACCGCCAGGAACCGCGGGCCGCTGAAATACCAGAACGACGTGCCCTTGCCCCGCCGCGCAACGACCCGGTCATAGCCGGTGTTCAGCCCGGCAATCTGCAGTTTCACGTCATACTGGTCCGACCAGAACCAGGGCACCGGGTCATATTCCTGCCCCGCGCCCAGCATGTTGGCCGCGACCAGCGCCGCCTGGTCAATGGCATTCTGCACGCTTTCCAGCCGCACGCGCCGCCCCCTCCAGGGAAACGAGGCGCAATCACCGGCAGCCCAGACCAGCGGATCGGAGCTGCGCCCGAAAGCATCCACCGCGATGCCGTTCTCCACTGCCAGCCCGGCGGCCTCGGCCAGGGCCGTGTTGGGCACGATCCCGATTCCGGCGATCACAAAATCGACCTCGATGGTTTCGCCATTGCCCAGCCGGGCGGCCCGCACACGGCCATCGCACCCCTCAAGGCCCGCCAATCCGCAGCCTTCGAGAATGCGCACGCCGTGGCTCGTATGCAGGTCGCGGAACCAATCGGCGGTTTCGGGCGCGGCCACGCGGTTGAGAATGCGCGGCGCCTGTTCGATCAGCGTCACCTTCAGCCCGCGCGCGGCGGCGACCGATGCTGCCTCGAGCCCGATATAGCCGCCCCCCACCACCAGCACCCGCCGGCCGGCGACAAATTCGGGGGCCATCGCATCGGCATCGGCGAGATCGCGCGCCACATAGACCCCGGCCAGATTACCACCCAGGGCATCCGGCAGCCGCCGCGGGGTTGATCCGGTGGTCAGCGCAAGCTGGTCATAGGCAAGGGTTTCACCGCCTTCGAGCAGCACGCGGCGGGCCGCGCGGTCGACCCCCGCCACCCGCGTCGAAAGGCGCAGGGTGATGTCCTGTTCAGCGTAAACCGCTTCGGGGCGCAGGAACAGCCGCTCGAGCGTCATCTCACCGGTGAGGTATTTCTTTGTGAGCGGGGGGCGCTGATAGGGCGGCACGGCCTCGGCCCCGATCAGCGTGACTGCCCCGGCATAACCCCGCGCGCGCAGTTTCTCGGCCAGAACGGCGCCCGCCTGCCCCGCACCCACAATCACGACCCCGCCTGACATGGATTAGCCCCTCGTCCGTTTCGAACCATCGGCGCGCATTTGCCGCCGTGCCCCTGCCCGCATCATTCAAGGGCCTTGGATAAGGCCCGGCCGCGCGCAAGGCAAACCTTCGAATTCAGGATCGGCCTTGAACAATAGCCGGAGAATGGAAAACGGCGCCCCGACAAGGGCCGGGGCGCCGCCTTGTGTTTCACGCGTTACCGAGGCCGGCCATCAGGCCCGCGCCGCGACCGGCATCACGCCAGGTCGAAACGGTCGGCATTCATCACCTTGGTCCAGGCCGCGACAAAATCGTTCACGAACTTCTCTTTCGAGTCGCCCTGGGCGTACAGCTCGGACAGTGCGCGTAGCTGCGAGTTCGAGCCGAAGGCCAGATCGACGCGGGTGCCGGTCCACTTGACCTTGCCGGTGGCACGGTCATGGCCCTCGAACAACTGCTCGTCCTCCGATGCCGGACGCCACTCGGTCGCCATATCGACCAGATTGACGAAGAAGTCGTTGGTGAGCTGTCCGGGACGGTCGGTGAAGACACCGTGTTTCGTTCCGCCGTGGTTCGCACCCAGCACACGCAGACCACCGACCAGCACGGTCATCTCGGGCGCGGTCAGGGTCAGAAGCTGGGCCTTGTCGACCAGCATCGCCTCGGCCGGCACGCTGTAGACACCCTTCTGATAGTTGCGGAAGCCATCGGCGATCGGCTCCATGATCTTGAAGGAGTCGACATCGGTCTGCTCCTGGGTGGCATCGGTGCGGCCCGGCGTGAACGGCACCTCGATGTCAAAGCCCGCATCCTTGGCCGCCTTTTCGATCGCCGCGCAACCGCCCAGAACGATCAGATCGGCCAGCGAAACCTTCTTGCCGCCATGGGCTTCGTCGTTGAAGGCTTTCTGGATGCCTTCCAGCCTGGTCAGCACTTTTGCAAGCTGCTCGGGCTGGTTGACCTCCCAGTCCTTCTGCGGCTCAAGCCGGATGCGCGCGCCATTGGCGCCGCCGCGCATGTCCGAACCGCGGAAGGTCGAGGCCGAGGCCCAGGCCGTCTGCACCAGTTCGGCCACGCTCAGGCCCGATGCCAGGATGCTTACCTTGAGATCGGCGATGTCGCCCCGGTCGATCAGCGGGTGATCGACCGCCGGCACCGGATCCTGCCAGACGAGGTCTTCTTCGGGCACCTCGTCGCCCAGATAGCGCACCTTCGGCCCCATGTCGCGGTGGGTCAGCTTGAACCAGGCGCGGGCGAAAGCATCGGCGAATTCCTCGGGGTTTTCAAGAAAATGCCGCGCGATCGGCTCATAGATCGGATCGTGGCGCAGCGACAGGTCGGCCGTGGTCATCATCGGGCGATGCTTCTTCGACGGGTCATGCGCATCGACGACCATGTCTTCCTCGTCCACGTCCTTGGCCAGCCACTGATGCGCACCGGCGGGGCTTTTCACAAGCTCCCAGTCATATTTGAACAGCACCTTCAGATAGCCCATGTCCCAGGTGGTGGGGTTGGGCTTCCAGGCGCCTTCGATGCCGCTGCTGATGGTGTCGCCACCCTTGCCGGAACCATGGGTGCTGATCCAGCCCAGGCCCATTTCGTGCATCGGCGCGGCCTCGGGGTCAGGACCAACCTGCGCGACATCGCCCGCGCCGTGGCATTTGCCGAACGTGTGGCCGCCGGCGACGAGGGCGACAGTTTCGTAGTCGTTCATTGCCATGCGTGCGAAAGTCTCGCGCACGTCATGGCCGGATTTCAGCGGGTCAGGCTCGCCGTTCGGGCCTTCGGGGTTGACGTAGATCAGCCCCATCTGCACGGCGGCCAGCGGATTTTCCAGCTCGCGATCGCCCATGTAGCGGTTGTCGCCCAGCCACTCGGTCTCGTCGCCCCAATAGATATCTTCCTCGGGCTCCCAGATGTCCACACGGCCACCGGCGAAGCCGAAGGTCTTGAAGCCCATCGACTCGAGCGCGACGTTGCCGGCCAGAATGTAGAGGTCGGCCCAGGAAATCTGGTTGCCGTATTTCTGCTTGATCGGCCACAGCAGGCGGCGCGGCTTGTCAAGATTGACGTTATCGGGCCAGGCGTTGACCGGCGCGAAACGCTGCGCGCCGGTGCCGCCGCCGCCGCGGCCATCGGCGGTGCGGTAGGTGCCCGCGCTGTGCCAGGCCATGCGGATGAACAGCCCGCCATAATGGCCCCAGTCGGCCGGCCACCAATCCTTGCTGTCGGTCATCAGGTCGTGAAGGTCTTTCTTCAGCGCCTTGAGGTCGAGCTTCTTGAATTCTTCGGCATAGTCGAAGGCCTCGCCCATCGGGTCGACCTTGGAGGAATGCTGGCTCAGAATCTTGAGGTTGAGCTGGTTGGGCCACCAGTCGCGGTTGAAACGGCCATTCTGGGTCGCATTGGGGTTCACCACCCCGTGCGCAACCGGGCATTTGCCGGGGTTTCCGATATCGTTTCCGTCCATGGTTTTCTCTCCGATCACGGCTAGATTTCCTGCTCTTTTCCCTGAAACGGGATCAAGGATCTCTCTGTGCGGCAGGCCGTGACCGTGACGCGCACGATGTCACGAACCGACCATCCAGAGCCCCGACCCGGTGTCAGAGCGAGCGGCCTTGATGGCTTCTCGTCTCTGGGAGGAGCCTTAGCAGAGACGCGCGATTAGTTTAAGTTTGATTTTCTGATAACGATGATATGTTTCACTTATGAGAAACCTGACACTCAAGCAGTTACGCTATTTCGAAGCTCTGACCCATCACGGCCATTTCGGCCGCGCCGCCGATGCCTGCGCGATATCGCAGCCGGCGCTGTCGATGCAGATCAGGGAACTAGAAGAATCGCTTGGCACGCCCCTGTTCGAACGGGGCCCACGGCATGTCCGGCTGACAGGGTTCGGCGAAACCTTTGCCGAACGGGTACGTGATGTCTTGCGGGCGGTCGATGAACTGGGCGAACTGGCCCGCGCCGCGCAGGACCAGATGGCCGGGCGGCTGCGGATCGGGGTGATTCCCACCATCGCACCCTATCTGCTGCCCACGATCATGGAGAGCGCAACAGGGATGTATCCGGAGTTGGATATCCATGTGCGCGAAACCGTCACCCCCAAGCTGATCGAGGAGTTGAAGGCAGGCAGGCTGGATACTGCCATTGTCGCGCTACCCATCTCTGAGCCTTCGCTTGCCGAGGTCGCGTTGTTTTCCGAAAGCTTCGTGCTGGTCCGGCCGGCGGCCGATGCCGCAAGGCCGGTGCCCAGCCGCGAAACCCTGCGAGAGATGCGTCTGCTCCTGCTGGAAGAAGGGCATTGCTTTCGCGATCAGGCCCTGTCGTTTTGCGACTTGCACTCCAGCCAGCCGCGCGAACTGCTCGATGGCAGCTCGTTGACCACCCTGGTGCAGATGGTCGGCGCCGGTATCGGGGTAACGCTGATTCCCGAAATGGCGGTACCGGTCGAAACCGGCTCGGCCAAGGTTTCTGTCGCGCGCTTTGCGGGGCCGCAGCCTTCGCGCACCATCGGCATGATCTGGCGCAAGACCAGCCCCCTGTCGCGGCAACTGGAACAGATCTCCGAAGTCGTGCGCCAATCCGCCGAAAAGCTGCATGGGCAGAATGCCCCCGAGGCGGGCAACGGCCCTGCCGAAGCCGGCGCTGCCTGAACACCACGCGGCACCGTGTCATGCGCAAACGGGCCGCGCTGCCTCAACGCGGCCCGTTCGTTCAGCGCGGGCAGGGCGGCCACTTGGGCCGGCCGCCCCGTCCTGGCGCCTTACTGCACCTCGACGCCGACCACATCGACCATGTTCTGCCAGTTGTCGATTTCCGACAGAACGAATGCGCGGGTCTCTTCGACGTTGCGCGAATGCATCTGCACACCGGCATCGCGCAGCCGCTGCTGAACGTCGGGATCATCCAGCATGGCGTTGACCTCGGTATTTATCCGCTCGATCACCGCATCATCGACCCCCGCGGGCATGAAAAGGGCCACCCAGGCCGCCGCTTCAAGATCAAAGCCCTGGTCCCGGAAAGTCCGGACACCGGGCACGGCATCGTGCTCTTCGGCGCTGGCGATACCCAACCCCTTGAGCAGCCCTTCACGGATGAAGGGATAGACCGCGTTGGACGAGCCGATCATGTCGATCTCGCCACCGATTGCCGCCTGGTTGGCAGGCCCGCCGCCGCTGTAGGGAACGTGCACGATGTTATCGAGACCGCCCAGATGGTCGAGGAAATAGGTCGAGACCAGATGCGTTGTCGAGCCGACCCCGGCGCTGCCATAGGTGACTTCATCAACGGTGCGCGCCCATTCGATGAACTCGTTGAGGTCATTCGCCGGGACCGAAGGATGCACGGCCAGCACCTCGGGCGAGGTAACGGGGGCCGCGATCACCGTCAGATCCTCGTGCAGGTCATATTCCAGATTGGCATAGATCGCCTGCGAAAGCGCGATGCTCGAAGTGGTGATCAGCATGTGATAGCCGTCGGCAGGCTCGTTCGCGACACGCGTGGCGCCCACATTGCCGCCTGCGCCGCCCTGGTTCTGCACCACGATGGGCTGGCCGAGCCGGTCGCTGAGGCCCTGCGCGAAAATGCGGCCGATGGTATCGGCAAACCCGCCTGCACCGAAGGCCACAGTGGCCTGAATCGGTTGGGTCGGGTAGTCCTGCGCCGAAACCGCGGCAGGCGCAGCAAGTGCGACCACCCCGGCGACGGCCGTTGCGATGGCCCCGTTTCTGTGAGTTTTTTTGGTCATTTTGGTCTCCTCCCTTCCTAGTGGAATTTCTGCCCGCACGGGCAATCAGGCCGATGGCAAGGGCGGCCTGCGCCCCGGCTGCAGCATCTCGAATCCGCGCTGAACCGCCTCGCGTCTGGCGATACGCCGATACCAGCCTCGAAGATTCGGGTAATCACCCAGGTCCAGCCCCAGCCTTTCGTAGCGCGAAATGCCTGGCCAGAGCGCGATATCGGCCATGCTATAGCTGCCGGCGACATAGTCTCGCCCGGCAAGCTGCCCCTCCAGTATGCCGACAAGGCGCTGCAACTCGGTGCGGAACCGATCGCGCGCATAGGCGCCGCGCGCCTCGTCGGCGGAAAAATGATTGAGCTGCCCCGCCACCGGGCCAAGCCCCGCCATCTGCCAGAATATCCATTGCGTGGCTTCCCATCGGGCCGCCGGGTCTTCAGGCATCAGGCGCCCGGTGCGTTCGGCCAGATACATCAGGATTGCGCCGGATTCGAACATTCTGATGCCGGTTTCGCCGTCAATGATGGCCGGCACCTTGTTGTTGGGATTCACCTTGAGGTAAGCGGGCTCGCGCTGTTCGCCCTTCCCGATGTTGACCGGGTGGACATCGACATCGAGATCAAGCTCGCAAACGGCGATATTCACCTTTTGCGAATTGGCTGTCACCCATGTGTAAAGGTCGATTGTCATAGCACTCCGCAACACCCGCCATACGCGTTGTCTGCAGGATGCAGCGGGAGGTCCGGCACTCCGAATCACATCCGCCGCCGAGGGAATTAGTTTTGCGTATTCATCCTTCCCCAAGGGAAACCGTGCCACCGGCTTCCGAGAGGGAAGGCCACCGCCTGTTCAAACCCCGTACCTGACAATAAGTTCTGCGCTGATACACTTGCCTGATCGAGATGGCTGGCTTTTTCTTGGATCACGCGGCACGCTAACAGGAAGCACAGCGAACCAATGACCATGACGATGCTCCACGCGGATCGTTCCGCCGGAAAGCCCCCGGTAAGCCGTATCGCTGTTCCGGCAGCGTCCTTCGGCCAACACCCCGGCCTGGTGTCGCGGCTCTACGAGCAGTTCCCCGATGCCAGGATCAACACCGAGGGCAGCATCCATTATCAGACCGAGGAAGACACCATCGCCTATCTCGACGGCTACGAGGCGGCGATCATCTCATTCGAGAAGATCAACGACAGGGTGCTCAGTGCGCTGCCGCAGTTGCGGGTCGTGTGCAAGCTCGGGGTCGGGCTTGACCGGATCGACCCGGTGGCAATGCGCCGTCATGGGGTGCGGCTGGGCTGGACACCGGGCGTGAACGCCACGGCAGTGGCCGAACTCGCGCTGTGCATGGCTATGGCCGGGCTGCGCCGGGTTGTGCCGTGCAACCTCAAGATGCGGGCGGGACAGCGCCCCATTCAGGAGTTGGGGCGCCAGCTTTCCGGGCGCGTCGTCGGCGTGCACGGTGTCGGAGCCATCGGGCAGGAATTCATAAGAATGCTGCAACCTTTCGGCTGCACGGTCCTTGCCTGTGACGCGGCAGATCGTTCCGAATTCCTGGCACGCCACGGCGCCGAGGCCGTGAGCATCGAGGAATTGCACGCGCGATCAGAGGTCCTCTCGATCCATCTGAGCCTGAACCCGACCACGGAGAACCTTTACAATTTCAAGACTCTGCGTGGCCTCCGCCCCGATTGCGTGCTGATCAACACGGCCCGCGGCGGAATCGTCGATGAACTGGCCTTGCGCTATGCCTTGCAGGAAGGCTGGATTGCCGCAGCCGGGATCGACACCTTTGCGACCGAGCCAGCCACCGACGACACCTTGCTCAACATGCCGAATCTTCTGGCCACACCGCATATCGGTGCAGGCTCGGTCGAGGCGCGCTGGCAGATGGGCATCACGGCAATTGACGGGCTAACACGAAACTTCATCCCCGAACCGGGGAAATATCCGTTCGAATTCACTCGGGTTGTCTAGCCGGCCCTGGCCGCCGGGGCATGAGCCGACGGCAACGCGGCGCGGCGCGCGCTGCTCTCGTGCAGTGCTGCATTGTCGCCCGAGACCCGGCCAACACGCTCAAGCTCGCGGATAAGCTCGACCTGCGGCTCACTGGGTTCCCAGTCATTGCGGGTGGTGATCCCGATGGTCCGGCGTGTTTCCGGCAGTTCGATCGGCAGGATATGCAGGCGACCCAGACGCTCCTCCTCCTGCACCTGCTGGTTCGACAACAGCGTGACACGGTCGCTCTGCGACAGAAGGGTGCAGACCGACACATGCGAACTGACCTCAAGCAGGCGCTTCGGCTCGCTCAGGGCGCGGTCGCGGAAGATACTGTGGAAATGCGCCCGCGTCGGCGTGCCTGGCCGCGGCACGATCCAGGGGTAGCCTACCGTATCCGACAGGGTCACCCGGTTAAGCCGGGTCAGCGGGTGGCCATGCCGCACCACGACCGACTGCGAATCGGTGAAAAGTTGCTGTTCGTCGAGATCGGGCAGCGGCGGCGGCGACCGCAACGCGCCCACAACCACATCAAGATCGCCCACCCAAAGGCCCCGGATCAGATCCTTGTAGGCCCCTTCAATGATGCGGATATGCACATCCGGATAACGGTTGAGCAGCCGCGTGACAGCCAGCGGCACGATACAGGCCCGCGCCAGCGGGTTGGCGCCGATCGAGATTCGCCCGACCTTGTGGTCGCGCATGTGCTCGAGATCGTCGAAGGCAAGTTCGATCTCGCGGATCGCCAGCTTTGCCCCGCGGGCAAACCGTTCGCCCCGCGGCGAAAGCCCTACTCCCAGCCGCGAGCGCGAAAACAGCCGCGAGCCGAGCAGGTGCTCGAGCGACCGCGCCGTGCGCTGCACCGAGGGCTGCGAAACGCCCAGCGCCCGCGCCGCAAGCGTGAAATTCCCCTGGTCGGCGATGGCGATGATCGTGCGCAACTGTGCGGTTGAAACCATCCTGCTGATCGTGCTTTCGGCAACGTCCTGCATGAGATCGTCGCTTTCGGCGCAGGCCCGGTCTATTTCCCGCAGGGCGCGACTGATCCGGCGGCAGAAGGCTTCGCCATAATTGGTCAGGTACATGCCCGTCTTGCAGCGGTAAAAGAAATCGACGCCGAAGCGCGCCTCCAGCTTGCCGATGGCCTGGGTGACTGCCGGCTGCGAAAGGTGAACCGCCTCGGCAGCCCGTTTGACACTGCGGAATTCCGCCGTGAGTATGAATGCCCGCAAATGCCTGAGATTAGGCAGGTCGTTGAGGGCCTCGCTATGGCTTGGCTGCCCTGGCATCTTGTCCGACCACCTTGTTCATGTGCATGGAGTGCGGCAAAATGTAGCATCCGCCCCGCTGACCTGCAAGTTCCGCCCCCGGGGCTGCCTGCGGGCGTTAGCTGGCCGGGAAGACTTCCTCTACAGCGAGCTGTCGGTCGGTGAGCCCCTGCTCATGCGCATAGCGGCACAGGATTTCAACGCCCTCCCGGTTCCGCGCATCAAGACCGTAGGTCCAGTAATCGCGCCCCATCAAGGCCTCGGCATAGGCCAGTTCCTCTCCCGCCCAGGGAAGCATGGGCGCATCGTAAGCAACCTGGTGCAGCTCGTTCAAAGCGTGGCGGCGCCCGGCCTCGAACGCGTCGAACAGGCGGGTGGCAACGCCGGGGTCTGTTGCCCAATGATCGTTGCGCAACCCGATGATGTGCATGATTGGAAACTGCCCCGACGCCTTGTAATAGGCGGTCTCTGCCGCGCGCACATCGGAAAAGAGCCGCCGGATGCGGCTGTCGCCCTCGTGAAAGGCGAGCGGCGCGCGCGGGGCGATGATCGCGTCCAGTTCTCCCGCCTCCACCAGCGCCCAGAGGGTTTCCTCCGCACCCAGCCTGCGCGCCTTGACCCCCGCCGGCGGCTCGACCGGTATTTTCTCGCCACGGCCGGGCTCGTCGATGCCGCCGATCAGCCATTCGGCATCGGCAACACCCACCCCGTGCCAGTCCGACAGGATGCCACGCACCCAGGCGATCGCGGTAATCTGCCATTCCGGCACACCGATACGCCGCCCGCGCAAATCTTCGGGCCGCTCGATCCCGGCATCGCTACGCACATAAAGCGCACTGTGCCGGAACTTGCGCGAAACAAAGATCGGCAGCGCGGTGTAAAGGTTCTCTCCCCGCGCACGCTGCACCATATAGGTCGCCGTGGACATCTCGCAGATGTCGAACGCCCCGGTCAGCATACCCTTGAGAAACACTTCCTCCGGCGGCAGAACCTGCCAGTCGAAATCGAACCCTTCGGGCCGGATCAGCCCGGCGATCAGCGGCCAGGTCCGGTCGTAAGCGCCGCAACCGATGCTGAGTGTTCTGGTCATGCCCGCCCCCTCAAAGGATGATATTTATGGCTTTTTCCTCGGTATAGCTGAGCAGGTCGCCGAAGGATTCCTCGTTGCCGATGCCACTGTTCTTCTTGCCGCCAAAGGGCACGGCCGGGAAATGCGTGCCCACCCCGTTGATCCAGATATAGCCCGAGTCGATGCGCCGCGCGGTGGTCAGGGCCTTGGTGATGTCCTGCGTCCAGACCGATCCGGACAGGCCATATTCGAGCGAATTGGCGATCCTGAGCGTTTCCTCCAGATCGGTCCATTTGAACACCGCCAACACCGGACCGAACACTTCGTTTTGGGCCAGGGTCATGTCGGGGCGCATGCCGGAAAAGATTGTCGGCTCCCACCAGTAGCCGCCTTCGGGAAACCCGTCGGGCCGCCTGCCGCCGGTTTCCAGCTTGCCGCCCTCCTCCAGCGTGGTCTTGCAGAACCACTGCACCTTCTCATACTGCGCCTTGTTGTTGATCGGCCCGACGCGTGCCTCGGGGTCCATCGGGTCGGCGATCTGGCGCGCGCGCACCTTGGCGACCAGATCGGCCAGCACCTTGTCGTGGATATCGGCATGAAGGAACAGCCGGCTGGTCGAGCCGCAGGACTGCCCCTGCCAGCCAAAGTTCATCCCGTTCATCGCCGCCGTCGTGGCCTTTTCAAGGTCGGCATCGGGAAAGACGATCATCGGGTTCTTGCCGCCCAGTTCCAGCGAGATGTGCTTGACCGCCACCTCCGCCGCGCGCCGTTGGATCAACTTTCCTGTCTCGACCGAGCCGATGAAGCCGATGCGCTTGACCCGCGGGTGGCGCACCAGTGCATCGCCAGCCTCACCGCCAAAGCCGGTGACGAAATTCACCACGCCCGGAGGAAAGATATCAGCGCAAAGCTCGGCCAGGTAGCAAGCCGAGAGCGGGCTTTGCTCGGCGGGTTTCACCACCACCGTATTGCCCGCCATCAGCGGCGCCGCGATCTTGGCAGTGGCGAACATCAGCGGATGGTTGAACGGGACGATCTTGCCCACCACGCCGTAAGGCTCGCGCACGGTCATGTGCAGGTTCTGCGTCGTGGCCGGAATGGTGGAACCCTTCAGCTCATAGCCCAGCCCGGCGTAGTATTCGAGCTGGCTGGCGCCGTTCTCCACATCCTTGCCCATCTCGGCGATGGTGTTGCCGGTGTCACGCACCTCAATCTCGAGTAGTGCCTCGGAATGATCACGCAGCGCGGCGGCCAGCCTTCGCAGATAGGCCCCCTTCTCGCTGACCGAAAGCGCGGCCCAGGCGGGCTGCGCACGCTCGGCGGCATCGACGGCTGCGTTGATGTCGGCTTCGCTGCCTTCAGGTACGCTGCCCAGGACGCTGCCATCGGCCGGATTGATCGAATCGTAGCGCCGCCCGGTTTCGCTTTCGACCAGCTTGCCGTCGATCAGGTTCTTTGCTCCGTGATAGTCGAATTGGAGTCTTTGCTGCTTGCCAGTCGCCATGAGTGCGCCGTCCTTGTTTCTGGGTTGGCCTTTGGGCACGCCTGCCCCCGTGCGGTGCAATCAGCCCGCCGCTTTCTGCGTCATTCCTAATGATATGGATGGGCCGGCGACAAATTGATTTCCCGTCGCGGGTGATTAGTTGCCCTGCCCCTGCCGCCCCTCACGAGGGCGGCCAATTTCAACTTGGCATAGGGGCAATCAGTTTTGCTTACACCCGTGTTGTCTAAAGCAGGCCGGCGCAGCAAGGTGAACAGAACGCTGCCGCCAGAACACAGGCAGGCGGCGGCAGCCATCCTGCGGCAAGCCGCAGCGACGACGAGAGGTTACTCTGACGATGCAGAAAGACGATAACGCCCGCTGGGGCAGCGACGTGATCGCCGAAACCATCCGCGATCTGGGATACGAGCATGTCGCGCTCGTGCCAGGCTCCAGCTTTCGCGGGCTCCATGACAGTATCGTCAATCACCTGGGCAACTCCGACCCCCGGCTTGTCATGTGCCTGCACGAGTTGCAGGCCGTGCTGATCGCCGTTGGCTATGCACGCACCACCGATCAGCCGATGGCCGTGGCGCTGCACGCCAATGTCGGCCTGATGAATGGGACGATGGGCATCTTCGAGGGTTGGTGCGAGCGCCGGCCGATGCTGATCATCGGGGCAACCGGCCCGGTCGATGCCCATGCCCGCCGCCCCTGGATCGATTGGGTGCACACCGCGAAGGACCAGGCTTCGATGATTCGCGCCTATGTCAAATGGGACGATCAGCCAGCCTCGGCCGAAGCAGCGGTAGAAGCCGTGCTGCGCGCAGATCAGATCACCCGGTCCGAGCCCTTCGGGCCTGTCTATGTCTGCCTCGATGCCGGAATGCAGGAGGCACGGCTTGACCGTGAGGTGCACGTGCCGCCCGTGGCGCGCTACAGGCCCGCCCCCGCCCCCGCCGCACCGGCCGAGTCAGTGGCGCAGGTGCTGGACCTTCTGCGCCGGGCAAAGCGCCCCGCCATCCTGTTCGGGCGCGGGGCACGCGGCCAGGCCGAATGGGATGCCCGCGTGGCGCTGACCGAGGCCACCGGCGCGCTGGCCCTGAGCACCACGCACAACCCGTCGAATTTTCCCACCACGCACCCCTCGCACCTGCTCGCCCCCATGGGAGAACACGCCGACGAGCAGGAAAGCGAGGTGCTGGCCGAATGCGATCTTCTGCTCGGTTTCGACTGGCACGACCTGGCAGGCTTTCTCAAGGCGCGCGGCGGCGGATATCAGACGCAAACACCGGTTGATGCGACGGTCGTGCACTGTTCGCTCGACAGCCTGCTGGCGAATGGCTGGAGCATGGACCACCAGGCGCTTGCGGCCGTGGACGTGCCGATCATGGCCGCGCCCGACCGGTTCATCCGCCAGCTGCTAGATGCGCTGGGCGATGAACGGCTGCCCGCGCGCCTGCCCGACCTGCCCCACTGGACCGAGGCCGCAAAAGCCAAGCGCGAAACCCTGCGCGAGGAAAACCTGCGGGTTTTCGACCTGTCCTTCATGGTCAGCGATTTCGCGAAAACCCGCCCCGTCACGCTGGCGCGCACCCCTTTCGGCTGGTCGCAACTGGCCTGCGATCATCACGATCCGATGGATTTCCTGGGCAAGGACGCCGGCGGCACCGTGGGCAGCGGCCCCGGCCACACCGTGGGCGCGGCTCTGGCGCTCAAGGGTTCGGGGCGGCTGGTGATCGGCATCATCGGCGATGGCGATTTCGCGATGGGCAACCAGGCGCTGTGGACAGCCAGCCACATGGACCTGCCGATGATGCTGATCATTGCCAACAACCATTCCTATTTCAACGACGAGCGTCATCAGGAACACGTCGCCCGCGACCGCGGCCGCCCGGTCGGGAACAAGTGGATCGGCCAGCGGATCGACCCGGCAGTGGACAATTGCGCCATGGCCCGTGCACAAGGGTTCGAGGCGTTCGGTCCCGTCACCACCGCCAGCGAGTTCCGCCAGCGGTTGGAGGAGGGCGCGCGCATCGTCGAGGCCGGCGGCCGGGTGCTGATCGATGTGCAGGTGGTAGGCGGTTATGGCGAATGACATCGCGTCAGCGACGGTTTCCCCGCGCGACGGGTCACTAAGCGGAGCGGCATGATGCACCGGGGCGATATGCGCGACATCCTTGGCGGGCTGCTGGTCATCGCGGTCGGAGGAACCTTCGCCTGGGCCGCAACCGGATATTCCTTTGGCAGCGGCAGGGTGATCGGCGCAGCCTATCTGCCCTTCTCGGCCGGTGTCATCGCCATGCTGATCGGCGCGGGGATTCTCATCCCAGCGCTTTTTCGCAAGGGCAACCCCATCGAGTTCAACCCGCGCCCAGTGATATGGGTGCTGGCCTCGGTGCTTGTCTTCGGGTTGCTGATCCAGCGTGTCGGACTGATCATCGCCCTGATCGCCGTGGTGGCGATCTCGGCCCTGGGGTCGCGTGAAAGCAAAATCTGGCAGGTCGTGCCGCTGTCCATCTTCATGGCGATCGCCTGCTGGCTGATTTTCGTGCGCGGCCTCGGCCTGCCCATGCCCGTGCTGAGGAACCCGCTATGATCGCCGATCTCGCCCACGGCTTCTCGATCGCGCTGTCGTTCGAAAACCTTTTCTACTGCCTGACGGGCGTGGTGCTAGGCACGGCGGTGGGCGTGCTGCCCGGGCTTGGGTCGCTTGCGGCGATTTCGCTCTTGCTGCCGGTGACATTCTACCTGGAGCCGACCACCGCCCTTATCATGCTGGCGGGTGTCTACTACGGATCGGAATACGGCGGCTCGACCGCGTCGATCCTGCTCAACCTGCCCGGCACCCCCTCGAACGCAGTGACCTGCATCGACGGCTACCCGATGGCCAAGAAGGGGCGCGCGGGCGTGGCCCTTTTCATGACCACCATCGCCTCGTTCATTGGCGGATCGATCGGGATCATGCTGTTGATCGTGGCCACGCCGGTCTTCCTGTCATTCGCCATGATGTTCCAGAGCAAGGAATATTTCATGGCGCTGCTGCTGGGGCTGATCATGGCCGCCACCATAAGCAGTGGAAGCCCGTTGAAGGGGCTGGCCATGCTGACCATCGGTGTGCTGGTCGGAACCATCGGCGTCGATAATCAAACCGGATCGTCGCGCTTCACCATGGGGTATTTCCAGCTTTACGATGGCATCAGCATTGTGATCGTCGCGATGGGGCTGTTCGGCGTGGCGGAGATCATCTGGTCGATCATGTCCAACTCGAACCCCACCATCCGCGACAAGATCACCTTGCGATCGCTGGTGCCAGAGCGCGAAGACCTGACCAGATCGGTAGTGCCAGTGCTGCGGGGGGCGGGCATCGGCAGCATCATCGGCCCATTGCCCGGGGCGGGGCTCGCGCTGGCGGCTTTCCTGAGCTACGCAGTGGAAAAGCGCGCCTCCAAGACACCCGAGCGTTTTGGCCATGGCGCGGTCGAGGGGATATCGGGGCCGGAATCGGCCAATAACGCGGCGGCGCAGACCGCGTTCATCCCCACCTTCGCGCTGGGCATTCCCGGCACCGCCAGCATGGCCATCATCCTGGGCGCGATGATGATGCACGGCATCACGCCGGGGCCGCAATTCGTGCGCGAAAACTTCGACATGTTCTGGGCGATCGTCGCAAGCTTCTGGATCGGCAACCTGCTGTTGCTTGTCGTCAACATCCCCTTCATCGGGGTCTGGGTGCGACTGCTCAAGATACCCTACCAGCTGCTTTATCCGGCGATCATCTGCCTGATCTGTGTCGGCGTCTATTCCATAAACACCAGCATTTTTGATGTCTGGCTGCTGTTGGCCTTCGGCCTTGCGGGCTATATCATGCGGCTTCTCGCATTCGAGCCGGCGCCGCTGCTCATGGGCTTCGTCCTGGGGCCGCTGCTGGAAGACAATTTCCGCCGCGCGATGCTTCTGGTGCGGGGCGATTTCTTCGCGCTCTTCACCGGGCCGATCAACACCGCGATGCTGGCAATCTTTATCGTCGCTGTGGGCTGGTCTCTCCTTGGGTCATACCGCCGCCGCGCGGCGCGCGCAGGTCAGGACTGAACTTGGACATCCTCGGTGTAACGGTTTTCGGGGATCTTGCCCCCGCGCAGATGGCTGGCCTGGTGGCGGTCTATGTCATTGCCTTTCTGCTGAAAGGTGTGTTCGGCTATGGCGCCGTCTCCATGATGGTGGTCGGCTCGGCCCTGATCATCCCGCCGCACCAGGCAGTGGTGCTGGCGGCAGTGACGAATTTCTACACGCAAATCCAGCTCATCCCGCGCAGCCTGCGCGACGGAGACCGGCAAGTTGCCGGCAAGCTGATCATCTGGACATTGCCTTCGGTCGTGGCCGGCGTCTGGCTGTTTGCCAGCCTGGAGGCCCGCTGGCTCAGCCTCGCCATCGGGCTTTTCATCCTGTTTCTGGTCATCAGCGAGGTTTTCGGCCTGATTGGGCGCATGGCGCCGCTGGTCCAGCGTCATACTGCCGTGGCGGGGCCCATCGCCTCGACAGTGGCGGGTCTGATCGGCGGGTTTCTGGGCGCGGGCGCGATGGTGTTCATCTCGGTCTATGTGCGCATGCTCTGCGCCGAGAAGATGCTGTTTCGCGGCACCATGATCCTTGTCGGCACGATCTTCATTGTCTGGCGCTTCAGCGTGCTGCTCGTTGGTGGGATCATCGGTATTCCCGTGCTGATGGAGGCTGCGATCCTGGCCCCGATCTGCTTCATGGCCTCTCATATTGGCATAAAGCTGGTAAGCCACATTCCCAACGCACTGTTCTTCCGCCTCTATCAGGGCATCCTGATCCTGGCGGCGCTGATGCTGGTTTACCAGACACTGACCGGGTAGGCCTGCGCACCCGGCCATATGACGATCAGCGTGTCGCCGATATGCGGCAACACCAGCAGCCGCCGGCAGGCCCTTGGCAAGACACGGGCAGATGCAGTCAGTGCGTCCAGACCTGGCGGCGGTCGGTCGCGAAATTCTCGCCATAGCCGCGCGGGCGGATGTTGAGCTTGCGGGTCTTGGGCCGCAGCACCACATAATCTATCCCGCGCTCGCGGGCATAGGCTTCGGCGGCTTCGCGGCTGTCGAAGCACAGGCGCACCTGACTGTCCATGTCGCCCGAGCTGGTCCAGCCCATCAGCGGGTCCACCTCGCGCGGGGCGGCGGGCGAGAATTCGAGAACCCAGTGCCTGCTCCGGGCGGTGCCGGATTGCGTGGCCGAACGGGCGGGGCGATAGATTCGTGCGCGCATTCGCAAGGCTCCCTTGTGCGTGCGGCCTTTATCCCGCAACCGCCCGCGCCATGCAAGGGCCAGCCCGCCGCACCGATGCACCTTGAACCTGACGATCAGACCCGCATGTTAGGCAGACAAGGAGTTTGCGCCATGCCCGAACAGATGCCGCTGACCTCGGCCCCCAATCCCGCTGCCGCCAAAGGGCGCGAAAAGCTCGAAGGCGGGCGGCGTTTCGTCATGGCCAGCAATTTCGAGCCGGCCGGCGACCAGCCCACCGCGATTGCCGAGTTGGTCGAGGGAATTGCCGCGGGCGAGCGCAACCAGGTGCTGCTGGGCGCGACGGGAACCGGCAAGACCTTCACCATGGCCAAGGTGATCGAGGCGACGCAGCGCCCCGCGATCATCCTTGCGCCGAACAAGACCCTGGCCGCGCAGCTTTACGGCGAGTTCAAAAGCTTCTTTCCCGAGAACGCGGTCGAGTATTTCGTCAGCTATTACGATTACTACCAGCCCGAAGCCTATGTGCCGCGCTCGGACACCTATATCGAGAAGGAATCCCAGATCAACGAACAGATCGACCGGATGCGCCACTCGGCCACCCGCGCGCTGCTTGAGCGCGACGATGTGATCATCGTGGCCTCGGTCAGTTGCATCTACGGCATCGGCTCGGTCGAGACCTATTCGGCGATGACGCAGGATCTGGTTGCAGGCGAATCCTATGACCCGCGCCAGATCATCGCCGAGTTGGTCGCCCAGCAATACCGGCGCAACGACACGGCCTTTCAGCGCGGCAGTTTCCGCGTACGCGGCGATGTGATCGAGGTCTGGCCCGCCCACATGGAAGACCGCGCCTGGCGGATGTCGTTCTTTGGCGATGACCTGGAGGAAATCACCGAGTTCGACCCCCTGACAGGGGCGAAAACCGATGATCTCGAGAAGATCCGCATCTATGCCAACAGCCATTACGTGACCCCACGCCCGACCATGCAGCAGGCGGTAAAGGGCATCCGCGAAGAACTGCGTCAGCGTCTCGACCAGTTGGTGGCCGAGGGCAAGCTGCTGGAAGCGCAGCGGTTGGAGCAGCGCACGAAATTCGACCTGGAGATGCTGGAGGCCACAGGTGTATGCAACGGCATCGAGAATTATTCGCGCTATCTGACCGGCCGCGCACCGGGCGAGCCGCCGCCCACGCTCTTCGAGTTCATCCCCGATCACGCCATCGTCTTCGCCGACGAAAGCCATGTCAGCGTGCCGCAGATCGGCGGCATGTATCGCGGCGACTACCGGCGCAAGTTCACGCTGGCCGAACACGGCTTCCGCCTGCCGTCCTGCATGGACAACCGCCCGCTCAAGTTCGAGGAATGGGACGCGATGCGCCCGCAATCGGTCTTTGTCAGCGCCACCCCCGCCGGCTGGGAGCTTGAGCAGACCGGCGGCATCTTTACCGAACAGGTGATCCGCCCCACCGGCCTCTTGGACCCGCCGGTCGAGGTGCGGCCAGTGGCCATGCAGGTCGATGACCTGCTCGATGAAATCCGCCAGGTGGCCGCGCGCGACCTGCGCGTGCTGTGCACCGTGCTGACCAAGCGCATGGCCGAGGATCTGACCGAGTACCTGCACGAACAGGGCATTCGCGTGCGCTACATGCATTCCGACATCGACACGATCGAGCGTATCGAGATCCTGCGCGACCTGCGGCTGGGGGCCTTCGACGTGCTGATCGGCATCAACCTGCTGCGCGAGGGGCTGGACATTCCCGAATGCGGGCTGGTGGCCATTCTGGACGCCGACAAGGAAGGCTTCCTGCGGTCGGAAACCTCGCTGATCCAGACCATCGGCCGTGCCGCACGCAACGCCGATGGACGCGTCATCATGTATGGCGACCGCATCACCGGCTCGATGGAACGGGCCATCGGCGAGACCGACCGCCGCCGCGCCAAGCAGATCGCCTATAACGAGGAACACGGCATCACACCGCAGACCATCCGCAAGAATGTCGAGGATGTTCTGGCCGGCCTGTGGAAAGGCGATACCGACATGGCCCGCGTCACCGCGCAGGTGGAAAAGCCGCTGGTGGGCGCCAACCTTCAGGCCCATCTGGAGGGCCTGCGCGTGACCATGCGCAAGGCCGCCGAGAACCTGGAGTTCGAAGAAGCCGCCCGCCTGCGCGACGAGATCAAGCGGCTCGAGGCGGTCGAACTGGCAATATCCGACGATCCGCTGGCGCGTCAGTCGGCGGTGCAGGAGGCAGTGGAAGCGGCAAACACCGCCAAGGGCCGCTCGACCGCCGGGCGGCCAGGGCAGCGCGGCGGCGTCAAGCACAAGGGAAGGAGCGCGCGCAAGGGGCCGTGACCGGCCGACCCGTCACACCCGTTTGACCAGCTGGATCACCGCAAGCAGGATCACCGCGCCCAGCGTCGCGTGCAGGATCGATGCACCCAGCCCGCCGCCCGCGCTCAACCCGATCACCGGCAGGATCACGGCGGCGATGAAGGCACCCAGCACCCCGACCACGATATTGGTCAGCAGCCCGAAGCCGCGCCCGGCCACGATCAGCCCCGCAAGCCAGCCCGCCAGCGCGCCGACGATCAAGATCACGATGATGCTTTCCAGGCCCATGACTCTCTCCCTTGCCAATGCATGCACCTGCCGGTGCCCCGTGACGGGCACTCTTGCCTCTTCAGCGTTTGGGCGCAAGCGTCGCGCCCGCTGGACTCGGCCCGGCCCTTCGCCTATCTGCGACGCATGAGCGCGAAACCCGACAATCCAAACTACAAGGTCGTGGCCGAAAACCGCCGCGCCCGGCGCGAATATGCCATCGAGGACGATCTCGAATGCGGCATCATGCTGGAAGGGTCCGAGGTCAAGTCACTGCGCGAGGGCGGGGCGAATATCGCCGAAAGCTATGCCTCGGTCGAGAACGGCGAGCTATGGCTGATCAACAGCTATATCGCGCCCTACAAGCAGGCCAAGACCTTCGGGCATGACGAGCGGCGCAAGCGCAAGTTGCTGGTATCGCGGCGCGAACTGTCGCGCCTGTGGTCAGAAACGGCGCGCAAGGGCATGACGCTGGTGCCGCTGGTGCTGTATTTCAACCATCGCGGCATCGCCAAGATCAAGATCGGCGTCGCCAAGGGCAAGAAGCTGGCCGACAAGCGCGCCACCGAGGCCAAGCGCGACTGGAACCGCCAGAAGCAACGCCTGCTCAAGCAACAGAGCCGCTAGCCGGGCCTTTTACCGCGCACCGTAAGCGTCACCCCTGCCTGCGCCGCTTCGCCTCCCGCCGCCGGACTTGCCTGAATCCCTCGCTCCGGCTAAGCCGGAACGACGGCGAAGGAGGCTTGGCAAGATCATGCAGGACGATCCCAGAACGCTCGTATCCACCGGCTGGCTGGCCGAACATCTGTCCGACCCCGATTTGCGGGTGCTCGATGCCTCCTGGTATCTGCCGGACGTGGGCCGCGACGGGCGCGCCGAATATGACGCGGCGCATATCCCCGGGGCGCGGTTTTTCGACATCGACGAAATCTCCGACCTGCGCTCGGACCTGCCGCACATGGCGCCGCCGCCTGAAAAGTTCATCTCGCGGATGCGGGCGATGGGCGTCGGCGACGGGCATCAGGTCGTGGTCTATGATGGCGCGGGGATACTTTCGGCGCCGCGCGTCTGGTGGCTGTTCCGGCTGATGGGCAAGCGGGATGTCGCCGTTCTGGACGGTGGCTTTCGCAAATGGCGGGCCGAAGGGCGCCCCGTCGAAGACATGCCGCCGGTGATGCGCGATCGGCACATCACCGTGCAACGGCAGGCGCGCCTGCTGCGCGATGTCACACAGGTTGCCGCTGCCGCCAAGCTGGGCGATCATGAAATCATCGACGCGCGCAGCCCCGGCCGTTTCACCGGGCAGGAACCCGAGCCACGCCCCGGCCTGCGCGCAGGCCACATCCCCGGCTCGAAGAACCTGCATTACCGGCTTCTGCTCAATCGAGACGGCACCATGAAAGACCCCGAGGCGCTGCGAGCAGCGTTTCAGGACGCCGGGGTGGACCTGTCGAAACCCGCGATCACCACCTGCGGATCCGGCATCACTGCCGCGATCCTCAGCCTGGCGCTGGAACGGATCGGACACCATGACCACGGGCTTTACGATGGGTCCTGGGCCGAGTGGGGGATGTATCAGGATCTGAAGCTGGGCACATCGGCATGACGCTGCAACCGGTCGGCACCACGCTCAACTATCGTGTCACCTATCTGGAGATGACCGAACGGCCAGGGTTCGACTACCCGGCGTTGCCGATCGACATGCCCGCCTCGCTGCTGCGCGCCGAAGAGCCGCCCGTGTGGTATTTTCTGTCGCTCTACGATGCCGTCGGGCGCGATTACGCATGGGAAGACATGCACGACGAGCCCGAGGCAGAGCTGGCAGCCTGGCTGGCCGACCCGGCTGTCGAGCTATGGACATTGATGCGCGCTGGCTGGCCGCACGGATTCTTTCTGCTCGATGCGCGCCGCGATGGGGAAACCGACCTGGCCTATTTCGGCCTTGTGCCGCAGGCGGTGGGGCGGGGTCTGGGCAGTTTCCTGATGCGCACCGCGATCCTGACCGCGTGGGAGCGACCTGGGCTGAAGGTTCTCAAGGTCAACACCTGCTCACTCGATCACCCGCGGGCACTGGCAAATTACCAGAAGAACGGGTTTGAGGTGGTCGCGCAGGAGCACCGGACCCGAGTGCTCAGACGCGCCCGCGACCTCAGCCGCATCCCCGACTGACCCTGCCGCGACCGGCTCGCGGTTTTGCATGAGCCGCCGGCAGCAAAAAACCCGGGCCGACAAGCGGCCCGGGCAGTTTCAAGGACTATCGGGAGGGAGGAGATCAGCCCTTGGCAAAGTCGGGATAGGCCTCCATGCCCAGTTCGGATTTGTCGAGACCGTTGATCTCGGCCTCTTCCGAAACGCGGATGCCCATCACACCCTTGATGATGGCCCAGACGATCGCCGAAGTGACGATGGCAAAGGCGCCGATGGCCACGATACCGACGACCTGAGTGCCGATGTTCGCGTCACCGTTCGACAGAACCACCGCAAGCGTGCCCCAGATACCGGCGAACAGGTGAACCGGGATCGCACCGACCACATCGTCGATCTTCAGCTTGTCGAGCAGCGGCACGGTGAAGACCACGATCACACCACCGATGGCGCCGATGATGGTGGCCAGCCCGAGACCCGGCTCAAGCGGTTCCGCCGTGATCGCCACCAGACCCGCAAGCGCACCGTTGAGCATCAGCGTCAGGTCGGCTTTCTTGAACAGGATCTGGGTCAGCAGCAGCGCGGCGATTGCACCACCGGCCGCAGCGGCGTTGGTGTTGGCGAAGATGCGGCTGACATTAGCCACGGCATCGACCGAGCCCATCGCCAGCTCGGACCCGCCGTTGAAGCCGAACCAGCCCATCCACAGGATGAACATGCCCAGCGTCGCCAGCGCGAGGTTCGAACCTGGGATCGGGTTGACCTTGCCATCGGGGCCATACTTGCCCTTGCGCGCGCCCAGGATGATCGCGCCGGTCAGCGCGGCCCAGCCGCCCACCGAGTGCACGATCGTGGACCCGGCGAAATCGCTGAAGCCCATCGCATCGAGCCAGCCTTCGCCCCAGCTCCAGGACGCCTGGATCGGGTAGATCAGCGCGGTCAGCACCACCACGAAGACAAGAAAGGCGTTCAGCTTGATCCGTTCGGCCAGCGCGCCCGAAACGATCGAGGCGGTGGTCGCGCAGAACATCAACTGGAAGAAGAAGTCCGAGCCAACCGAGGCATATTCGATGTCATCGGCCTCATCCATGCCGACGCCGACAGCCTCGAGAACCGCCGGGCCGAAGGCGCCCAGCCATCCGTCGATGATCCAGCCATCCCCCGGATACATCAGGTTGAAGCCGATCAGGTAGTAGAAGAACGCCGCCAGCGAGAACAGGCCCACGTTCTTGGTCAGCTGCATTGTCGTGTTCTTGGAACGCACGAAGCCCGCCTCGAGCATGGCAAAGCCCGCAGCCATCCAGAACACCAGGATGCCGCCGATCAGAAACAGCAGCGAGTTGAAGATGAACACCATCTCGGTATTCAGCATTTCGACCGTCAGACCCGCGGCCTCCTCGACGGCCTCAGCCTCCTGCGCAAGCCCGAGCGCGGGCACCAGTGCCACGGCGGCTGCAAGGGGAAGAAGTTTTGTCAGTTTCATCCGATCATACCTTTCCTGAGGTTTCCGGCCCGGATCAGAGCGCGTCATCGTTGATTTCGCCGGTGCGCACCCGAAGCGCGCTTTGCAGGTCGAGCACAAAGACCTTGCCATCGCCGATCTTGTCGGTGCGGGCGGTCTTGCCGATTGTCTCGACCACCTGTTCGGCCATGCTGTCGCTCACGGCGATCTCGAGCTTGATCTTCGGCACGAAGTTCACGGCGTATTCCGCGCCGCGATAGATTTCCGTGTGACCGGACTGCGAGCCGAAGCCCTTGATCTCGGTCACCATCATGCCGCGCACGCCGATGTCGGTGAGCGCTTCGCGCACCTCCTCCAGCTTGAACGGCTTGATTGCTGCGATGATGAGTTTCACGTCGTTCCCCTTCCGCTTGTCAGGTCGCCATTCGGACGTCGAATGTCGAAAGAAGGGGCAATTGGGGCCGCCGACACAATTGAACGCGCCTGAAACAGGGCCGTGCAGACGTCGCAAGCGCACATTTTTTGCGCATACTGCGATTGGTGATTAAAAAATATGCAGATCAAAAAGCAGAATCACTGGGGAATGGCGGCTCCACATTCGGGGCATAAACCCGTATCCTGCCCCCAACGATAACATGAGCAGCGAGCAGCCGCAGCATGGCACCCGACAGAAAGAACCGCCCGCCGCTGACAGCCCAGCGGCGCCCGGCGCGGCAGAAAGCCACGCCGCCCCGGCGCAAGGCCGCCGCGGGCAGCGGCAAGCGCGGACAACGGCGCGGCGGGCCGGTCAGGCGCGCCTTGGGCGGTTTGCTGCGGCTTGTCACGCGGCTGGTCTGGGGCTTGACCTGGCGTGTGGGCGCCGGCGTCGCGGTGCTGCTCGGGGCGGCGACCTTCTATTTTTATTCGACGTTGCCGCCGATGTCCGAGCTTCTGGACGGGCGCGCGCGTGGTTCGGTCACGATGCTCGACCACGAGGGCCGGGTCTATGCCTGGCGGGGCGAAACCTTCGGCGGCCAGATCACCGCCGAGAACATCTCACCTCATCTGCGCAACGCCATCATCGCCACCGAGGACCGGCGCTTCTACCAGCATTTCGGGATCAGCCCGCGCGGGATCGCCAGCGCGGTGCGCATCAACCTCAGCCAGGGGCGCGGGCCGTTCTCGGGGCATGGCGGCTCGACCATCACGCAGCAGGTGGCCAAGCTGCTGTGTCTGGGCGTGCCGTTCGACCCCTCCCAATGGGAAAGCGAAGCCGCCTACGAGCGCGAATGCCGCCGCTCGACCGTCTGGCGCAAGATCCAGGAAGTGCCCTTCGCCCTGGCGATGGAGATCAAATACCCCAAGGACGATATCCTCAGCATCTATCTGAACCGCGCCTATCTGGGCGCCGGTGCGCGCGGCTTCGAGGCTGCGGCGCAGCGCTATTTCGGAAAATCCGCAAATCAGGTCGACCCGGCCGAGGCCGCGATGCTGGCCGGGCTGCTGGTGGCGCCGTCCTATTTCGCGCCAACGCGCAACCTGAGCCGCGCGCAGGACCGGGCCAATGTCATCCTGGGGCTGATGGCCGATCAGGGCCAGCTTTCCGGCACGGAACTGGCAGTGGCGCGTGCCAGCCCCGCGCGCCTTTCCGCCGCGGCCGAGGCCCGCGCGGGCGGCTATTTCGCCGACTGGGTGATGGAGACGGGGCCGTCTTTCCTGACCCGGCAGACCACCGAGGACGTGATCATCCGCACAACCTATGACCAGCGCATCCAGAGCGCCGCCGAAGAGGCGCTTGCCCATGTGTTCGAAACCCGCGTGCGCGAAGGCTCCGAGGCGCAGGCCGCGATCGTGGTGATGTCGGCCGATGGCGCGGTGCGTGCGATGGTGGGCGGGCGCAACACCCAGGTATCGGGTGCGTTCAATCGCGCCACACAGGCGCTGCGGCAGACCGGCTCGGCGTTCAAACCCTTTGTCTACGCAGTTGCGATGGACATGGGATACGAGCCCACCGACATCGTAGAGGATGCGCCGCTGACGCTGGACATCCCCGGCTCGGGGCCGTGGAGCCCGCGCAACTATACCGGCGAGTTTCAGGGCATGGTCACGTTGACCGAGGCGTTTGCGCAGTCGCTCAATATCCCCGCCGTGCGCATCAGCGAAGCCCTGGGCCGGGACAATGTGCGCACGGTGGCAAACCTGTTCGGGGTGCGCAGCAGCCTCGCCGATGGTCCGGCACTGGCGCTGGGGGCATCCGAGTCGACGCTTCTTGAAATGACCGCCGCCTATGCGGGCATCCTCAACGGCGGCTCCAGCGTCAGCCCCTACGGGCTGGAGGAACTCACGCTTGCCGGCGATGGCGAGCCACTCATGGGCAAGGGCGGCGGCATCGGCAAGCGCGTGATCCGCCAGGAGGCCGCGCGCAAACTGACCTGGATGATGCACGAAGTGGTGGAAAGCGGCACAGGGCGGCGCGCCCGGATCGAGGGCCGTGAACTGGCCGGCAAGACGGGCACGACACAGGCCGCGCGTGATGCCTGGTTCATCGGCTTCAGCGCCGATTACGTCGCCGGGGTCTGGATGGGCTATGATGACAACACCCCCCTGACGGGCGTCACCGGCAGCAGCTTGCCCGCCGAGATATGGCGCGAAACCATGAAGCGCGCCCATGAAGGGCTGCCTGCAAGCCCCCTGCCAATGGACCCGCCGCACACGCCGCCGGCGGAATACGAACCATACCAGCCCCCCGGCTCCTGGACCGCGCAGCCCCCTGAAGCCGAAGAAAGCCTGGGCGAGCGCATCCTGCGCGATGTGCTGGGCGGGCTGCTGCGGTAACACGCGGGCGGCCTCGCCGGCCTGCGCTTCGCCTGGCGCATGTTCAGCGCCGGGGCTCGAGCATCCGATCAGCCCATTCCGGCACCAACTGGCTGGCCGGGCCGAGGATGTGTTCGTCGAACAGGCCCGCAACCTCCGAACGCTCCAGGTTGATCTCGATCGTCCGAGCACCTGCCTGGGCGGCCTCGGCCACGAAGCCCGCCGCCGGATAGACCGCGCCGCTGGTGCCGATGGCCACGAACAGCTGCGCCTCTGACAGGGCCTTGCCGATCCGCTCCATATGGTAGGGGATTTCGCCGAACCAGACGACATCGGGCCGGGTTTGCGGGGCGGCGCATTGCGGGCATGGCGCATCGGGCTGCATTTCGGCCGGTGCATCCCAGCGGTGTTCGCAGGCCGCGCAAAGCGCGCGGGAAAGCTCGCCGTGCATGTGAATGACATCGCGCGCGCCCGCGCGCTCATGCAGGTCGTCGATGTTTTGTGTGATCAGTGTGACCCGGCCGGGCCAATGCCGCTGCAACCGCGCCAGCGCCTCGTGGCCCGCATGGGGCCGGGCCGCCAGCATGTTCGCGCGCCGGGCATTGTAGAACTCATGCACCAGGCCCGGATCACGGGCGAACCCCTCGGGCGTTGCCACATCCTCCAGATCGTATTGCGACCATAGGCCACCGGCATCGCGAAAGGTGCCCAGCCCGCTTTCGGCCGAGATCCCGGCCCCGGTCAGGATGACGATATTGTCGGCCATTTCCGAACCCTCACCCGGCACTTGCCCTGTCGTGCCTCTCAAGCTAGCGATGAAGACATCGTGCGCCAAGCCCGCCGCCATCCGAAGGCCATGATTGCCGGAGTGAACCGAGTTGCCCGACACCCCTCTTTCAACGCCCGACAATGCAACCCCGTTGCGGGCCAAACGGCTGCTGTTCGTCTGCCTGGGAAATATCTGCCGCTCGCCCACGGCGGAAGGCGTGTTCGGCGCCATCGCCCGCGAGGCCGGATTGCCGCTTGAGATCGACAGCGCAGGCACAGGGAACTGGCATGTGGGCGCGCCGCCCGACCGGCGGGCCATCGCCGCAGCTGCCGCGCGGGGCTATGACATATCCAGCCAGCGGGCGCGGCAGGTCACGCCAGCGGATTTCTCCCGCTTCGACCTGATCCTGGCGATGGACAGCCGCAACCGTGCCGACCTTGAGCGCCTGCGCCCCGGCGGCGTTGCCACGCCGGTCGAGATGTTTCTCAGCTATGACGCGCAGGGCGGAGGCCTCCTCGACCTGCCGGACCCGTATTTTGACGACCGCTTCGATGACGTGCTGGACATGATCGAACGGGCCAGCCGGGGGCTGGCCGCGCGCTGGCTTCGGTAATCGCGCCTCAGGACCGGCAACGAGCCTCGGCCGCAGTGCCGAAGGCACGATAGCGTGCCCAGAACTCGTTATCGCGGGAAGAACGCGACATGCGCGCATCCTGCGCGCGCTGCGGATCGCGGAAAAACCGCGCCGCCTGCCGCTGATCGGCCCGCGTAAGTGTCTGGTTGGCGATTGACTGGATGCAGCGGCACAGGGCCGGATTGGCTGCCGAACGGTCCGATCGGTTGCAGGCCGTCTCGATCGGGCCGGCCTGAAGCACGGCGGGGGCAATCGGAAGCGTAAAGGCAGCAAGCGCTGCCAGAATCAGGGTTTTTCTCATCTGTCTGCCTCGGTTATGCCTCGGTGCGTGGCGGTTGATCCGCCATCGCTATGTATTTCTACTGAATACGAAGTATGGCGATTCGCGGAAAAACGGCAAGAAAATCCTGATCGCGGCCCTGCGGCCTTTGGTCACCGGACTACGCACACGGCCATGCCTCAGCGGTTGAGCACCCGCAGATAGCTGCGCATCCGGGTCCACGAACCGCTGCCAAAGCGCAGGTTCGCCTCGGCGTCGCGCATCTCGGCGGGCAAAAGAACCGGATCACCCGGCCGCCATTCGCACGGGATCGCGACGTTGCGCCGGTCGCTTTCGCGCAAGGCGTCAATCACGCGCAGGCTTTCTTCAACGCTGCGACCCACCTGAACCGGGTATTCGAAGATCATCCTCACGCGACGTTCGGCGTCGATGATGAAGGATTTGCGGATCGGCTGGCTGTCATGCTCGCCCGGGTGCAGCATGTTGCAGGCGCGGATCAGGATTCCATCGGGATCAGCCGCCATCGGGAAACCGATATCATGGCCAAAGTCATCGCTGATCTCGTTCGACCAGTTTTCCAACTGTTCCAACGTATCACGCGAAATCGAAAGCACCTTGACCCCGCGCCGCTCGAACGCGTTCACGCAGCGCGCAACCTCGGCAACCTCGGTCGTGCAGACAGGGGTGAAAGCGGCCGGATGCGAGAACAGATAGACCCACTGCCCCTGGGCAAAGCTTCGAAAATCCAGCGGGCCGTGCGTGGTCATTGCCGTGAAATCAGGAAAGACATCGCCGATATGCGGCGTCCAGCGCGAAGAACCGCGGTAATTGCCGGGGAGCCTAATTCGCGTACCGTCCCGCCCCAATGTGCCGAAAAACTGGATACTCATCTGTCACTGCCTCGCCCGAAAAACTGTCCGCCTGTCGAAATTCCATCATACGGACACCACCCTGAACGCTAGGCCGGGATTGTTGCGAGAGTTTGCTCAAGCCTTGAATAATAATTTCAATAAATTGCAAGCTTTTCAAAAATCAGCCGCGAAATGTGTAACCCACGCCGTAAACCGTGCGGATATAGTGGCTTTGCCCCTCGGGCGCCGGGATTTTCTTGCGCAGGCGGCTGATCATGCTGTCAACGGCGCGGTCGTAGCTTTCCCAGTTGCGGCCCTTGATTGCATTCATGATCTGGTCGCGGGTCAGCACCTGGCCACGCCGCGACACCAGCGCATGCAGAAGGTCGAACTCGGCTACGGTCAGGTCGATCTCCTGGCCATCGGGGCCGAATATCTGCCGCCGCCCGGGGCTCAACGCGTAACCGTCAAACAGGATGTCACCCTCGCGGGCCTGCCCCCCGCCGGAAGCCGTCGCCTCTGCACCGGCTGCGGGCGGCCCGCTGTCGGAGGGCAGATAGCGCTTGCCTTTCGTCCGGCGGTAAACCGAATTGAGCCGCGCGCGCAGTTCGCGCGGGCGAAAGGGTTTGGTAATGTAATCGTCAGCGCCGATTTCCAGACCGACAATCTCATCCGTCGAATCGGTGCGCCCGGTAAGTATGACGATCGCCACATCCGAAACGCGGCGAATTTCCTTGAGCAGGGTCAGCCCGCTGGAATCCGGCAGATTGAGGTCGAGCAGAAAGATGTCGATGGGGTGTTCACGGATCAGATCGCGAAACTCTGCCTCGCTATGCGCGACAAGCACGTTGTACCCGTCTTCTTCCAGGTCACGCTCGATCAGAATCGTGATCTCCGGCTCGTCATCAAGAACCAGAACGGTCGGCCGCATGGATCACTCCTCACCCTCAACCACCACTTGTCGTAACCACCTAGGCACCCGGCACGACATTTGCGATATTTCTAGGTTAACGAACGCCCTCTGACCAGCATCCTTGTCTGGAAAGAGGGAAAATTCCACAAATTTGGCTATTTTCGTTCACACTGCGTTCCCGTTGTGTCACCGGGCCGTCAGCACCGCCCCGCATTGTGCCGGCAGATCGGCCATGGTGAAGCTGCGCGGATGCCGCCGCGGAGGGGGCGCGGGTGCATCCGGGTCGGGCGGCGGCGGATCGAGATAATCGGTCACCCACCACATGAGCGTTTCGTCGCAGCCGTCGCCGCCGTTCGACAGATCGGCCACCGTGGGTGTCTGGGTCTCGCAAAGGGGCGAATCAGCCGGGCAGCGCATCCGCACATGGAAGTGCGTGTTATGGCCCGAGAAGGGGCGGATCTTCTGCAACCATGCGCGGTCGGCCCGCGCCGCGGTTCGGCACATCTCGATCTTGACTGCGGCGGCGACAAAGATGCGATCGACCCGCACATCAAGCGCCGCCGCCCTGAGCAATGCGTGGTGCTGCGCCGTCCAGTTGGCATTGACGCTGCGCTGATCGGCGGTGCGCACCGAGATCGAGCTGATGCTTTCGCGCTCCGCCCGGCTTAGGTTCAACCGTGCAGGCGGCAGCATCCAGATATCCACGTCCAGCCCCGTCTGATGGCTGGTATGGCCCGAGGTCATCGGCCCGCCGCGCGGCTGGCTGATATCGCCCACATAGATGCCGCGCCAGCCGATGCTCTGCGCGGCACCCGCAAGATCCTTGATAAAGGCGATGGTTTGCGGGTGGCCCCAGTTGCGGTTGCGGCCAAGCCGCATGGCCTGCCAGCCCGGCCCGGTTTCAGCCAATTCCACCAGGCCTGCCGCGCAGCCCCGGGCATAAGCCCCGACCACGGCGGGCGGTTGCGCCGAAGGCGCGCGGTGCGCGCCGAAAAGCTGGTTGGCAAGTTCGCCGGCTGATGCGCCCTGCACACCGCCAGCCACCGCGCCAAGCATCAGGCCAAGCACCATGCCGGGGCTCAGGCGTCTCTGTCCGGTTGCATCGTCGCCGCCCATGAGCTTTCGCTTTCCCCCTCCGGTTTGACCCAGATTAACAGGATCAGCCCAAGCAGCAACAACCCGATCAAGGGGCTTACCCCGAGGCGCTGGCTGTCGAACGCTTGCGTCGACATGGCAATCAGCGCGGGCGCCAGGAACGAGGTCGCCTTGCCGGACAGCGCGTAAAGCCCGAAAGCCTCGGTCATCCGCGCGGGGTTGGCCTGCCGCACCATCATCGTGCGTGAGGCCGCCTGAAGCGCACCGCCCGCCGCCCCGATGGCCCCGCCGCAGATGAAAAAGGCAATGTCCGGCAGGCCGGAGCCGGCCGTCAGCGGCACACCCAACAGCATGGTGCGGTCGGTGCTGACAACAACCATGCACACCCCGATCAGCGCCACGATACAGGTCACGATCACCGGCTTGGGGCCGAAGGCGCGGTCGGCCCGCCCTCCGATCCAGCAGAAGATCGCCCCGGCAATGGCCGCCACCACGCCGAAGACACCGATCTGCACGATCGACCATCCCAGCACCCCGGCCGCATAGATGCCGCCGAAGGCATAGATCCCGTTCAACGCATCGCGGTAGAACATCGACGACCCGAGATAGGCCAGCAGGCTGGGATGGCGCGGCAGCCCCCGCAGGGTGCGCCACAGGTCACGCAGCCCCTTGCGCACGATCGGCGCAAGCGCGGTGCCGCCCGCCCTGCGCGTTCCGGTTTCGGGCACCAGCAGAAAGAACGGGATCACGAAAACAACATACCACAGCGCCGAGAACGGGCCGACCGCGCGCGTGCCCTCGCGCGTCTCCGGGTCGAGGCCGAAGGCAGGCTCAAGCCCGATCAGCGTGCGCCCCGTGTCATCCTCGGCCAGAAACAGCAGCATCACCGCCAGCGCGATCACCCCGCCCGCGTAGCCAAAGGCCCAGCCTGTGCCCGATATGCGCCCGATCTCTTGGCGCGGGCCGAGACTGGGCAGGATGGCATTGGTGAAGATGATGCCAAATTCCAGCCCGACCATGCCGATGCCGAAAACGACCAGCACGAAAAGCAGGTTCTCGGCCTCGGGCACCGCCCACCACAGCGCGAAACTGCCCACCACATAGAACAGCGACCAGAAATATATCCAGGGCCGCTTTGGCCCGGCGCTGTCGGCTATGGCGCCGAGCAGCGGCGCAAGCAGCGCGATGCAGATGCCCGTCACCGTCAGCATCCAGCCCCAGAGCTTCTGGCCCGTCACCGGATCGGGCGCGACCGCCGAGGCGAAATAAGGTGCGAAGATGAAAGTCAGCAACAGCGTATTGTAGGGCTGATTGGCCCAGTCGAAGAAATACCACCCCCAGACGCGGCCATTGCCGTAAGGCGGCCGCGCCAGAGCAGCCGAGGCCGGAGAGGCGCCAGTGGTCTTGGGGCTGCTGCTCACGGCGCACATCCCCCATGGCCGCCCGTTACCGCCTGCCGGAGTAATATGCTTGGCGTGTTCATGGCTTGCCTTTCAGATCTTTCACGACGCCGGCCAAGGCCGCCTGCCAGTCTGGCCGGGAAATGCCGAACTCCGCCTTCAGGCTTGCGCAATCCAGCCGCGAATTCAGCGGCCTTTGCGCCGGGGTCGGCCATGCGGAGGTGGGGGTGTCCTCGATCCGGCACGATAGCCCGGCCTCGGCCATGATGGCGCGCGCGAAATCGGCCCAGGTCGTGTCGGGCTGGCCCGAAAGGTGATAGGTGCCGCCCCTGGCCGGATCGGCGCGCAGCGCGGCGGCGATCCGCACACAGGCCGCCGCGATGGCGCTGGCCGGGGTCGGCCCGCCGGTCTGGTCGGCCACGACGCGCAGGCTGTCGCGCTCGGCCCCCAACCGCAGCATGGTGCGCACGAAATTCGCGCCATGCGCCGAAAACACCCATGATGTTCGAAGGATCGCATGTACCCCGCCCGCGGCGCGCACGCCTTTCTCGCCCGCCAGTTTCGAGCGCCCGTAGGCCCCCAGCGGTGCGGGCGGGTGATCGGAGGAGACGGGGGCCGTGCCGCTGCCGTCAAAGACATAATCGGTCGAGATCTGCACCATCGGCACGCCCAGCGCAGCACAGGCCCGTGCCATGGCTGCAGGGGCCGCACCATTGATGCGTGTTGCCAGGGCCTCCTCGCTTTCGGCGCGGTCCACTTCGGTGAAGGCGGCCGCGTTGATCACGGCCTGCGGGGCAAGCCGGGCAATCCAGTCGGCGCAGGTTTCCGGCTGGCTCAGGTCAGCCTCGTCACGGCCAAGGAACCGCGCTTGCGGCACCTGCCGCGCCAGTTCGTTGGAGACCTGCCCGCCCTTGCCGAACACCAGAAGCGTCATGCCCCCAACCCCAGCCTTTGCCCGACACCCGCGCGCGCCTGAAGCGGGCGCCACCAGGCTTCGTTGGCGAGATACCAGTCAACCGTGCGCTCCAGGCCCTTCTCCAGCGTGACCGAGGGCCGCCAGCCCAGTTCATCGCGGATGCGGGCCGGGTCGATGGCATAGCGCGCGTCATGGCCGGGGCGGTCGGGCACGAAGGTGATCAAATCGGCATGAGGGCCTTCCGGCCAGGGGCGCTTGCGGTCAAGTATGGCGCAAATCATCCGCACCAGCTCGAGATTGCTGCGCTCGCTCTCGCCGCCGATATTGTAGCTGCGCCCGATCTGGCCGCTTTCCAGCACCCGAAGCAGCGCCTCGGCGTGATCTTCGACATACAGCCAGTCGCGCACGTTCGAGCCGTCGCCGTAGATCGGCAATGGCTGCCCCGCCAGCGCGTTGAGAATGATCACCGGGATCAGCTTTTCGGGAAAGTGAAAGGGCCCGTAATTGTTCGAGCAATTGCTCAGCACCACCGGCAGGCCATAGGTCTCGCCCCAGGCGCGCACCAGATGGTCGCTCGCCGCCTTGCTGGCCGAATAGGGCGAGCGCGGGTCGTAGGGCGTATCCTCGTTGAACCGCCCTTGCGCGCCAAGGCTGCCATAAACCTCGTCGGTCGAGATATGGTGGAACCGAAACCCCGCGGGGCGCTCGGCCCCCTCCCAATAGCGGCGCGCAGCTTCGAGCAGGTTGCAGGTGCCGGTTACGTTGGTTTCGATAAAGGCGCCGGGCCCGTCGATAGAGCGGTCAACATGGCTTTCGGCAGCGAGGTGCATCACCGCATCGGGCCGGTGCCGGGCGAAAATGCGCGCCAGCGCCGCCGGGTCGCGGATATCGGCATGTTCAAAGGCGTAAAGCGGGCTGTCGGCCACCGTGGCGACATTATCGAGGCAGGCGGCATAGGTCAGCGCATCGAGGTTGACGACATGATGCCCCCGCGCCACCGCCAGCCGCACCACGGCCGAGCCGATGAACCCTGCGCCGCCCGTCACCAGTAGTTTCATCGCTTACCCCGCATAGGTGAAAGGCGTGTCGAAATCGGCAAAGGGCACGGCGGCGGCATCCTTCCCGGACAGCACCGGCGCTGTCACGCCCCAGTCGATGCCAAGGCTGCTCCACAAAACCGCGCCGTCGCATTCGGGCGCATAGTAATCGGTGCATTTGTAGATGACTTCGGTATCGCGCGCGCGGGTAACAAAGCCATGCAGGAACCCCGGCGGCACCCAGAGCTGCCGGCCATTCGCCGCGCTCAGATCGACCCCCACCCATTGCCCGTAACGGGGCGAGCCGCGCCGCGCATCCACCGCCACGTCAAGGATCGCGCCGCGCACGCAACGCACCAGCTTGCCCTGGGCATGGGGCGGCGTCTGGTAATGCAGCCCGCGCAGCGTGCCCGCCTGCCGCGAACAGGAATGATTGTCCTGCACGAAATCGGGCAGTGACGCGCCCGCCTGCTCCAATGTGCGCCTGTTCCAGGTTTCCGAGAACCAGCCCCGCGCATCACTGAACCGGCGTGGGGTGAGGATCAGAACCTCGGGCAATGTCGTGGGATCCAGTTGCATGGCACTCCATCACTCAAGCTGGACGCAACCTGCCAGAAAAACGCGGGCGACACCATGCAGCACAAGACAGCGCATTTGCGGTAAAGAAACCGCTAATCGGACGCCACCTCCTCGGGATGCAGCGCGCGGGTCGCCTTGCGAGCGAGAGCAAGGAAGGTCCGGCGCTCCTCCTCGGTCAGGCCACACAGGATATCGGCCTGCAATGCCAGAACGGCAGGCGTGAACTCATCGAGAATGCGCTTACCTGCGGCGCTTAGCGTCAGAACGCGCGCACGGCGGTCCCGCGGGCTAATCTCGCGTTTGAGGTAGCCTTTTTCCACAAGCCGGTCGATGACGCCGCCAATGGTCGTGCGGTCATAGGCGATCATCGCCGCCACGCTGGCCTGATCGATCCCCGGTGTCGTCCGCACGGCCTCGAGCGCGACAAATTGCACCGGGGTCAGATCGTGGCCCGCGGCGCGGGCACGGGCATGAAAGGCCTGGACCGAGATCTGATGCAACCGCCGTATGAAATGACCGGGCAGTTCGAAGATCTCGCTCACTTTTTCCTCCCTGTTCAGATTTTCGCCCCTCGCGCGGGTCGGGTGTCAGGTTAACCGCGCAGGCTTGATATGTATACAAATCATTTGCCCTCCGCGCACATGATCGGTATACATACAATAACAATACCGCTTATGCTGGCAGCAACCAACAGCATCGCCGCTATCACCTCAGGGAGAGGAAACCATGCAGTTCCACTACAACGGGTTCACCCCCGGCGACCCTACCACAGCACGCATCGGCAACCCGGAGGATACACGCCCCCGCCGCGATCCGCTGCCTGAGGAGTGCGATGTGCTGATCGTGGGCTGCGGCCCGGCGGGGCTGACCCTGGCGGCGCAGCTGGCGGCCTTTGCCGATATCAAGACCTGCATCATCGAACAGAAGGATGACCGCATCACGCTGGGCCAGGCCGACGGTATCGCCTGCCGCACCGTCGAGATGTTCGAGGCCTTTGACTTCGCCGAGCGCGTGCTCAAGGAAGCCTGCTGGATCAATGAAACCTCGTTCTGGCGGCCCGATCCGGAAACCCCCGATCACATCTACCGCAGCGGCCGCATCCAGGACACCGAGGACGGGCTGTCCGAGTTTCCCCATGTGGTACTCAATCAGGCGCGGGTGCATGATTTCTATCTCGACGTCATGCGCAACGGGCCGGGCCATATCGTGCCCTATTACTCGCGCAGGCTTCTCGATCTCGAAGTCGACCCCAATGCGGGCACCGGCGCCAGGGCTTCGTCCCACCCTGTCACTGCCCGGATCGAGCGTTCGGACGCCGGCCATGAGGGCGACGTGGAAACCATCCGCGCCCGTTATGTGGTGGGCTGTGATGGCGCGCGCAGCGTCGTGCGGCACGAAATCGGGCGCAAGCTGGTCGGCGACTCCGCCAATCAGGCCTGGGGCGTGATGGATGTGCTGGCGGTGTCGGATTTCCCGGATTTCCGGATGAAGGCTGCCATCCACTCGGCCAATGAGGGCAATGCCATCCTGATCCCGCGCGAGGGTGGCTTTCTTGTCCGGCTCTATATCGAACTGGACAAGCTGAACGAGAATGAGCGCGTGGCCAACAAGAACATCACGGTTGACCACATCATCGCCGCCGCGCAGCGCATCTTCCGCCCCTATAGCCTTGAGGTAAAGGAAGTGCCCTGGTGGTCGGTCTACGAGATCGGCCAGCGCCTGTGCGACAAGTTCGACGACGTGCCCGAGGATCAGATCGCCACGCGACTCCCGCATGTCTTCATCACCGGCGATGCCTGCCATACCCACAGCCCCAAGGCAGGGCAGGGCATGAATGTCTCGATGGGCGATGGCTTCAACCTGGGCTGGAAGCTTGCCGCCGTGCTTCAGGGGCGCAGTGCGCCGGAGCTGTTGCACAGCTATTCCGGCGAACGCCAGACCATCGCCAAACAGCTGATCGATTTCGACCGCGAGTTGGCGCGCATGTTCAGCGCCCGCCCAAAGACCGGCCCCGATGATACCGAGGGCGTCGATCCGGCCGAGTTCCAGAAATATTTTGTCCAGCACGGGCGCTTCACCGCAGGCACGGCAATTCACTATGCGGCGTCCGATATCTGCGGCGGGCACGATAACCAGCACCTCGCTGCGGGCCTGACCACCGGGATGCGCTTTCACTCGGCTCCTGTGATCCGGCTGGCCGATGCCAAACCGATTCACCTGGGCCATACCGTAAAGGCCGACGGGCGCTGGCGCGTCTTTGCGTTTGCCGCCAGCGACGATCAGGGGGGTCCTGACGGCAAGATCGCGCAGCTGTGCGACTGGCTCGAAAATGGCACCGACTCGCCCATTCGGCGCGCAACGCCCAAAGGCGCCGACCTGGATTCGGTCATCGACCTGAGGGTCGTGTTCCAGAAGTATCACCGCGACCTGCGGCTCGATAAGATGCCCGCCCTGCTCCTGCCCACAAAGGGCCGCCATGCCCTGCGCGACTATGAAAAGATCTACTGCCCTGATCTGAATCCGGGACAGGACATCTTTGACATGCGCGGCATAGACCGGGCACGCGGCTGCATGGTTGTGGTGCGCCCCGATCAATATGTGGCCAATATCCTGCCACTCGATGATAACGCGGGCCTTGCGGCGTTCTTCCAGCGGATCATGCTGCCTGCGATGTAGCTATTTTGAATTGAGCAGGCTCCCTTTTTTCCTGCGCCTGTGCCCTGTCCGGTGCTAGTTCTGACATGATCGCCGGCGTCGCCAACGCCGGCGGGGATGACGAAGGCGCAACAAGGCGGTGCGCGTCACCACTCACGGCCGGCGGCGCAGACCTCGCAGCAACCCGGCGTCATCCCCGTTCTCTACTTTGCCGCAGGCGCATGACCGTGGGCGGACAAGACATCATTACGAACAACGAGGAAAACATGCCGCATCTGCAACTTTCGCTGGCCATCGGGGATTATGACCGCGCGCGACCGCTTCTGGACGGGGACGTGCGCATGGACGGGGTCGAGATCGTGCCGCTCAAGCTCGATCCGGAAGAAATCTTCTTCCGCGCCTTTCGTCATGCCGAGTTCGACATTTGCGAGCTTTCGCTCAGTTCGTTCTCGGTCAAGACAGCGGCGGGCGATTGCCCCTATGTCGGCGTGCCGGTCTTTCCCTCGCGAATGTTCCGGCACACCTCGGTCTATATTCGCACCGACCGCGGCATCGAAAGCCCCGCCGACCTGACAGGCCGCCGCGTGGGCCTTGCCGAATACCAACTGACCGCCAATGTCTGGGCGCGCGGGTTTCTGCAAGACGACTTCGGCGTCAGCGCCGAGGATGTGACCTGGGTGCGCGGCGGGATCGAGGCGCCGGGGCGGATCGAAAAGATCGCGGTCAAACTGCCCGAAGGGGTCAAGCTGGAAGACGCACCCGAAGGCGAAACCCTGTCCGGGATGCTGGCACGCGGCGAGATCGACGCGCTGATCGGCCCGCGGATGCCCTCGTGCTTTGGCCCCGAACACAATGTCGGCTGGCTGTTCCCCGATCCCCGCGCCGCCGCCATAGACTATTTCCAACGCACGCGCATCTTCCCGATCATGCACATTCTGGGTATCAGGCGCGAACTGGTCACGGCGCATCCCTGGCTGCCGGCCACAGCACTCAAGGCCTTCGTACAGGCCAAGGCGGTCAATGCCGCCCATCTGGCCGACACGGCCACCACCAAGGTCACGCTGCCCTTTCTTGAGGAACAGATTCTCGAGGCGCAGCGCCTGATGGGCGACGATTACTGGTCATACGGCTTCCACGAGAACCGCCATGTCATTGAAGAGTTCCTGCGTCTGCACCACGAGCAAGGCCTCTCGCCCCGTCGCCTGAAACCCGAAGAGCTGTTCCACCCCACCACCTTTGAAACAGCCGTGATCTGAACCGGCGGGCGCACCGGCGGCATGATTTGAAAAAGGGAGCCTTCCACGCAGGAAGGCCCCCTTTCTTGTTTTCGGCTGACCCGCTCAGCGAGTCAGCGCCAAATTCAGAATCCCGGTCTGCCGACCGTGGACATTGGCGATCGAGATGCCGGGATCAACCGCGCCGCGCGGCCTCAGGCCTCTTTCGCGCGTTTCTTGACCGGCGCCCAGATTTTCTTGTTGGTCAGATAGAGCAGCGCGGTCAACAGCGTCAGCAGGATGAACCCGGTCAGGCCCGCGCGCTTGCGGGCGTGCATCTTGGGTTCCGCCGTCCAGGTCAGGAAGGCCGCGACATCCTTGGCCATCTGTTCCTCGGTCGCCGGGGTGCCGTCGGCATAGGTAACCATGCCTTCCTGCAGCACCGGCGCCATCGAGATCAGCCCGCCGAACGCCGAATTCTCGTAGAACATCGTGCCGGCCTGCATCTCTTCCTCGCCAGTATAGCCCAGCAAAAGCGAGGCCAGGTATTCAGGCCCGCCGATGCCCTTGAACAGCTGGTTCAGGCCCAGCCCGTAGGGGCCCTCGAACCCGGCGCGCGCCTTGGTCATCAGGCTGAGGTCAGGCGCCGTTTCCAGATTCGAGGCCGGGAAGTGATCGGTCACCTCGGCGGTGCGGAACTCGCGCAGCTCGGGATCCCACACCTGGAACTCCGCAGCAAAGGCCCGAACCTGGTCCTCGGGGATGCCGGGGCCGTCCGGGTCAGAGAGCGTGCGGAAGGGCACATATTCCAGCCCGTGGCAGGCCGAGCATACCTCGGTATAGACCTGCAGCCCGCGCTGAAGCTGATTGCGATCATACGTGCCGAAGGGGCCCTTGAACGAGAAGTCGAAGGTCTGCACCTCGCCGCCCGCACCTGCCGCCATGGCGGCACCGGCCGAAAGGCCAAGCGCGGTGAGGGCAGAAAGCGTGAGGGTTTTCAGTTTCACAGCTGTCATCCTTTCTTTCATGCCCATCTCATTCGGCCGGAACGCGTTCGGGCGAAGGGCCACCCTTGTCACCACCCGAGGATTTCTTGACCTTAGCATTGAAATCATCCTCGATGGTCGCCGGCTCTGGCTGCGGCTTCTCGATCACGCCCAAGAGCGGCAGGATCACCAGGAAGTAGCCAAACCAGTAAGCCGTCCCGATCAGCGCAATGTTGGTGTAGATGCCCTCGGCCGGCATGGCCCCTGCCCACATCAGCACGAAGAAGTCCACCACCAGAAGCCAGAACCACCACTTGAACATCGGGCGATACTTGCCCGAGCGCACCCGCGAGGTGTCGAGCCAGGGCACCAGCACCATCACGAAGATCGAGGCGAACATCGCCAGCACGCCGAAGAAGGCCGCGTCGATGATGCCGAAGCTGATCCAGTTGGCGAAGATGACGATCCAGACATCCGAGGTGAAGGCGCGCAGGATCGCGTAGAATGGCAGGAAGTACCATTCCGGCACGATATGCGATGGCGTCACCAGCGGGTCGGCCTCGATGTAGTTGTCGGGGTGTCCGAGATAGTTGGGCATGTAGGCCACGATCAGCCAGAAGACGATCATCACCACACCCAGCGCGAAGAGGTCCTTCATCACGAAGTAGGGCCAGAAGGGCAGCGTGTCGCGCTCGGCCTCTTCCTTGGACTTGCGGCGCACCTCGACCCCGGTGGGGTTGTTGTTGCCGGTCGTGTGGAAGGCCCAGACATGCACGATGACCAGCCCGAGAATCACAAAGGGCAGCAGATAGTGCAGCGAGAAGAAACGGTTGAGCGTGGCATTGCCCACCGCCGGCCCGCCCAGAAGCCAGGTCTGCAGCGCATCGCCGATACCGGGGATCGCGCCGAACAGGCCGGTGATCACTGTGGCGCCCCAGAACGACATCTGCCCCCAGGGCAGCACATAGCCCATGAACGCCGTGGCCATCATCAGCAGGTAGATCAGCATGCCGATAATCCAGGTCACCTCGCGCGGCGCCTTGTACGAGCCGTAATAGAGCCCGCGGAAGATGTGCAGGTAAACGGCGGCAAAGAACAGCATCGCCCCGTTCTGATGCAGATAGCGCATCATGTGCCCGCCATTGACGTTGCGCATGATGTGCTCGACGCTGGCAAAGGCGAAATCCACATGCGGGGTATAGTGCATCGCAAGCACGATGCCGGTGACGATCTGCAACACCAGGCAGAACACCAGAACCACGCCCCAGATCCACATCCAGTTGAGGTTCCTTGGCGTCGGGATCATGAGCGTGTCGTAGATCAGGCCGACAATCGGCAGACGACGATGCAGCCATTTTTCGCCGCTGGTTTTCGGCTCGTAATGATCGTGGGGAATTCCGGACATGCTTGTCTCCCTTAGCCCAGCCTGAGCGTCGTATCGTCAACGAATTCCGCGACTGGAATCCACATGTTCTCGGGCGCGGGGCCACGGCGGATACGCCCTGCAGTATCGTAATGGGAGCCGTGGCAGGGGCAGAACCAGGCGTTGAAATCACCCGCGCCATTGCCCACGGGCACGCAGCCCAGATGCGTGCAGACCCCGATCATCACCAGCCACTCGCCCGCGTCGTCGAGGGTGCGGTTTTCGTCCGAGGCATCGGTGCCCGGGCGGTTGGGGTTTTGCGAACTGGTGTCCATCAGATCGCTCAGCGGCACCGCGCGCGCCTCCTCGATCTCGGCCTCGGTGCGGCGGCGGATGAACACCGGCTTGCCAAGGAAGTTGACCGTAAGCTGGCTGCCGGGCTCCACGCCGCTCACATCGACGAATATCTGCGAAAGCGCCTGAACATCGGCGGCCGGGTTCATCTGGTTGATGAGCGGCCAGATTACCGCACCGGCGGTCACGGCGCCGGCCCCGGCGGTGGCGTAATACAGGAAATCGCGGCGGCTGCCTGCGGTATCATCAGCGTGGGACACGTGCATTCTCCCTCAGTTGGCCATTTCGCGGGGCCGTGAACGCGCAGAGACTGCAGTTGCCTGCAGCCCTTTGGCGCGGGTTTTAGCGGGCATGTGAGGGTCAGTCCAGCCACCAATTCGGGCTATCTTGCCGCAGTGGGCAGATATTCCGCGCCTTTCCCGGCTCCGTGTCCCGCACGACACGGCAAGGCCGGGGGTTCCACCCGCCATCTTTCGCTGTCTCGACCGGGGCCAGGGCAGCCGTGAATCACCCTGAGGAAATTGATGCGCCCGGCAGGGCACGGGCGCCGCGCTGGTGCTCAAATCTGGCGTGGCATGGTAGCCACCATGCTTTCGCGCGCCGTGAAACCGACATGCCAGGCGGCAAGCTCAGGATGCCCCGCGCGCCAGTCGCGCGTGCCGTGGCGAAAATCGAGATAGTCCAGCGCACAGCCCATTGCGACATGCGCGATGTTCAGCGGCCCGGACAGATGCGACATCCAGCGTGTCTCCAACGCATCGAGGCTGCGTTCTATCTTGCGCCACTGGGCCTCCAGAATCTCGGGAATCACCTTGTCGGCCGGGCGCAGCCGGGTTTCGTAAACCATGAGCACCGCCGCATCCATCATGCCATCGGCGGTCGCCTCAAGGGTCAGCACTTCCCATTCGCCCGAATGGCCCGGCGCGGGGTAAAGCCGTGCGCCGGCGCGCGCATCCAGATACCGGCAGATCACCCGGCTGTCATAAAGGGTTGCCCCCTCGGGCCGGTCGAGCGCGGGGATCTTGCCCAGCGGGTTGCGCGTGGTTGGCAGCGAGCCGGGCGACAGCGCCGAACCCTTGGCATGAACCAGTTCCACATCGGCAAGCTGGCCGGTCTCGTGCAGCACGACCATGACCTTGCGCACGAAGGGCGACGCGTCGTTGTGATACAGCCTCAGGCTCATGCGCCCGGCACCCGCCGCAGCCGCAACCGCCCGAGCAGGGCCAGGTCGACCTCCACCCCGCGGCCCTCGGCCCCCCAGCGGATCACCCGGCGATACCGCCATGCCCCGTTGGCCTGTTCGCGTTCAGGGGCATGGACACCGCTCAGCCCCTCTGGCAACTCGTCCATCGCATCCTCGGTGCGCTGGTCGATGCGTCCGCACACCACACTCCGTGCCGCCAGATACCCGGCCAGCGCGACCACGCCGATACCGGCAATCGGAATGACAGGCAGCGCCATGTTTGTCTTGCTCCTTGCTCTACGCCTTGTCGTTCTTGGCGAATTCCTGCGCACGGCCTGAGCCTAGGCCAGCCACCGAGGCCTGTCCATCGGCATTTGCCGCAGCGTTCCGCGTCGCAAAGGGCGCGCTTGACGAGGCGGCATGAGCCGCGCAATCCTTCCGGATGCTGCGGCGTATCAGGGCGCCGGTACAGCGCATGGCTGTCAACGAACGAGAGAAACGCGCATGATCGGCTTTCACGCTTTTTGCAGAAAGGCGCTCGGGAAGCGGGCCGCCACAGCCCTCGTTGCGATGGCAGCCTCCCTTGCCTCACCACAGGCGACCCATGCCCAGTCGCCGACCCTGCCGCTGTCTGCGGAACCGCACAGCACAGCAGCGCTGCCCCCCGGAGAGGCATTTCTCGCCTTTGACCGTTTCCTTGCCCTGTTACCGGAGGCCCCCGAATCGGCCTTCGCGCTGGCCGAGCATGTTCTGGCCATGTCGGATACCGCAGATCTGCGGCTGGCGCTGGCCGAAGCGGCGCTTGGAGCCGGGCATCCCGCGCAGGCGCTGGCGTGTCTGCAGAATGTGGCCGCGCGACTTCCCCCTCAAGACGCCCGACATACCCAGGCCATGGCGCTTGAGATAGCCGCGCATCTGGCTTTGGGCGATGCCGCGCGCGCAATGGCCCGGGCCGAAATGCGCTACAAATCCGTGCGCGCACGGCTGGGCGATTACAGCCCCGCGCTGGGCGCCGAGCTTGATGCACTGGCCGCGCTGGCCGCTGAAAACGGCCTGACCGCACCGCCGCTGATCGCAGAAGAACGCGCGCGCCTGTCAGCCCAGCCGCGCAGCCTGCCCACGCCCGACGACCCGCACGCCGTGACCGTCTGGTATGGCACCAGCCGCGCCGCGACCGGCGCGGCCGACCCAGCGCGGGCCTATGGCAGCGATGTGGGGCCGCTGGAGACAGGCCGGCTGGTCGTGACCATCCCGCCCGGCCACCGCACCGGGGTGATAGAGCGCCCGGCCGCCTGGTCCTTCACCGGACGGCCTGACCCGCGATCGCATGTCGTGCTTGCCGAGCTCGAGGTGCTGACGCGCGACGCCTTCGCCGCCGGCTGCTGCGGCGCCGAGGACAGGCTGCTTTTCGTGCACGGGTTCAACGTCAGTTTCGAAGCCGGCGCGCTGCGTGCCGCGCAACTGGCCTTCGACCTCGAATTTCGCGGCACTCCAATGTATTTCTCCTGGCCGTCGCAGGGCACCGTCCTGGGGTATCTGACCGACGCCAACGGGGTGTTCGCCAGCCGCCCGGCGCTGGTCGAGTTTCTGGAACTGGCAACACGGGGCGAGGGGCAGCTTCACATCATCGCCCATTCGATGGGCAACCGATACCTGCTGGAGGCGCTCGAGATCTTCCTGCGCGACCACCCCGACCGCCGGATCGGGCAGTTGATCCTCGGCGCGCCCGATGTCGACCAGAGCGAATTGCAGGTGCGCCTGCCCATCCTGCGTGACCGCGCCGAGCGCGTGACGCTCTATGCCTCATCGGGGGATCGGGCGCTCATGGCCTCGCAGCGGGTGAACGGTCGCCCGCGCGCGGGCGACATGGCGGGCGCCCCGCTTGGTCTGGCCGGGCTCGACACGATCGACGCCAGCGGCATGCAGGCGGACATGCTGGGGCACAGCTATTTCGGGATGGCCCCGCCGGTGCTGGCCGATATCTTGGGCATGGTGCGGTTGAACCGGCCGCCGCCCGAGCGCTGCAGCACCCTGCCCGGCGAGGCGGCCTCGCTATGGCTGCTGCGCGACGATGGTTGCGGGCTTGAGGAATTGCGCGTGGTCGAAGACCTGCTGCGCCTGCATGGTGACGAGGCCGTTGCCACCGCGCGCGACCGCGCAGGCCAGGCTCCCGGCGGTGATGCGGATTTCTGGCAGGCGGTGTTGCTTCTGCTGGAGACCCAGGGCTGATCCGAGTGTCGCCCTATTCAGCTCCCAGGTGCCGTTCGCCGCGGGCCTCGGCCAGACGCACCTGTCGCTCACGCTCGCGGAAACGGGCGCGGTCGGCCTCGGTGAAACGGTCATGGCAGCGGTGGCAGGACACGCCCGGCTCATAGTGCGGGTGCGTGCGGTCCTCGGGCGCAAGCGGCTGGCGGCAGGCGTGGCATAGCTGATGCCGCCCTTGCCGCAGCCCGTGGCCCAGCGCCACGCGCCCGTCAAAAACGAAGCATTCCCCCTGCCACTGGCTTTCGGACTCGGGCACGTCTTCCAGATACTGCAAGATACCGCCCTTGAGGTGATAGACCTCGTCCACCCCCTGCGCCATCAGATAGCTGGTCGCCTTTTCGCAGCGGATACCGCCAGTGCAGAACATGGCGATGCGCTTGTTGTGGAAACGCTCGCGGTTGGCCTCCCACCAGGCGGGAAAATCGCGAAAGCTTTCGGTGCCCGGATCAACCGCGCCGTCGAAGCTGCCGATCGCCACCTCATAAGCGTTGCGGGTGTCGATCACCGCCACATCGGGCGCAGAGATCAGCGCGTTCCAGTCCTGCGGCGCAACATACTGGCCCACGGCCTGCGTCGGGTCGGCCTCGGGGCAGCCCATGGTGACGATCTCGCGCTTGAGTCGCACCTTCATGCGGCCAAAGGGCCACTCCGGCGCAGTGCTTTCCTTCCATTCAAGGGCCGCACAGCCGGGCCAGGAACGAATATGGTCCAGCACGGCATCGACCCCGGCGCGCGGCCCGGCAATCGTGCCATTGACGCCTTCGCGCGCAAGCAGCAGCGTGCCGCGCACACCCGCCTGCGCACACAAGGCACGCAGCGGTCCGGCCAGCGCGGCCGGGTCGTCGAGCCTTGCGAAATGATAAAGCGCGGCAACCGTGAACATGGCGCTTCCTAAGCCGCGATGCGGCGCGCGCGCAAGCCCCGGCGTTGACCTATGCCTGCCCGCCCCTTACCGAGGACAAGCAGGCAAACCGCAAGGAACAGGCCCATGCATCCGGATAACGAAGCCCTGATCGTGATCGACATGCAGAACGATTTCTGCCCCGGCGGCGCGCTGGCGGTGGAGGACGGCGACGCCATCGTGCCCGGCATCAATGCGCTGATGGACGATTTCACCTGTGTCGTCCTCACCCAGGACTGGCACCCGGCCGGGCACTCCTCGTTCGCGTCACAGCACGCGGGCAAGGCCCCGTTCGAGACGGTGGAAATGCCCTATGGCACGCAGGTTCTCTGGCCCGACCATTGCGTGCAGGGCAGCGAAGGCGCTACCTTTCATCGTGACCTGCGGATCGACGCGGGGCAGTTGATCATCCGCAAGGGGTTCCGCGCCGGCATCGACAGCTATTCGGCCTTTTTCGAGAACGACCAGACCACCCCGACCGGGCTTGACGGGTATTTGCGCAGCCGGGGCGTCACGCGGCTCACGCTGGTGGGGCTGGCCACGGATTTCTGCGTGCAGTATTCCGCACTGGATGCCGCGCGGCTGGGCTTTGCCGTCACACTGCGTGACGACCTGTGCCGCGGGATCGATCTGGACGGATCGCTTGACGCGGCGCGACACGCCATGCGCGCGGCCGGAGTGGAAATCAGCGCCTGAACACAGGCGCGGCAAAGGGGCGTGAAATGGTCGATATCGCCACACGGGTCTATAACCACAAATGGAAGATCGACCCGATCGTTCGGTCGCTGATAGACACCGATTTCTACAAGCTGCTGATGTGTCAGTCGGTGTTCCGCAACCATCCGGATACGGTGGTGACCTTTCGCCTGATCAACCGCAGCACGCATGTGCCGCTGGCCGATCTGGTGGATGAGGGCGAGCTGCGCGAACAGCTCGACCATATCCGCACGCTGTCGCTCAGCCGGGGCGAGTCGACCTTCCTGCGCGGCAATACCTTTTACGGCAAGCGGCAGATGTTCCGCCCCGAATTCATGGAATGGTTCGAGAACCTGCGCCTACCACCCTATCACCTGGAACGCCGTGGCGATCAGTATGAGCTGACATTCGAGGGTCCCTGGCCCGAGGTCATGCTGTGGGAGATTCCCGCGCTCGCGGTGTTGATGGAACTGCGCTCGCGCGCGGTGCTCAACAGCATGGGCCGGTTCGAACTGCAGGTGCTCTATGCCCGCGCGATGACCCGGGTCTGGGAAAAGCTCGCGCCGCTGCGTGATCTGGCTGGCCTGAAACTGGCCGATTTCGGCACAAGGCGGCGGCATTCGTTCCTGTGGCAGGACTGGTGCGTGCAGGCGCTGATGGAGGCGATGGGCGACAAGTTCATCGGCACATCCAACTGTCTGATCGCCATGCGCCGCGAGGTCGAGGCCATCGGCACCAATGCCCATGAGCTGCCGATGGTCTACGCGGCCCTTGCCGACACGGACGAGGAGCTGGCCGAGGCCCCCTACAAGGTACTTGCCGACTGGCACGAGGAACACGAAGGCAATCTGCGGGTGATCCTGCCGGACACATTTGGCACGGAATCCTTCCTGGCGCACGCGCCTGGCTGGCTGGCTGGCTGGACGGGCATCCGCGTCGACTCGGGTGATCCGGCAAAAGGCGCCGAGATTGCCATCGACTGGTGGAAATCACATGGCGAAGACCCGCGCGAAAAGCTGATCATCTTTTCCGACGGGCTGGATGCCGGCAAGATCGAGGAACTCCACAAGCAGTTTTCCGGGCGCGTCAAGGTCAGCTTCGGCTGGGGCACGCTCCTGACCAATGATTTCCGGGGGCTGGTGCCGGGCGACGCCCTCGCGCCTTTCAGCCTGGTCTGCAAGGCCGCGGCGGCCAACGGGCGCCCCACGGTCAAACTGTCGGACAACCCGAACAAGGCGATGGGGCCTGCCGAGGAAATCAAACGCTACCGCCGGGTTTTCGGGGTGGGCGCGCAGGAGGCGCTGGACGTGATCGTCTGAGACGGCGCCCGCCACCATCAAGACACCGGGCCTATGCACCCCGAACAATGAAACCCGACGGCGACAGGCCGCAGGCTGGCGAGCCTCGCGGCAGAATGATCGCGCTTTATGCCGGCAAAGTCCGGATGAGCTTGCGCGACGCGCCTGCGTTTACCAAATCGCCAGGCCGGAGGGGCGGCCTGGGCGATCGCGCGCGGCCCTGCGGCCCTTGATTCCGCGTCCGGCCCCGGCACCGCCCCCTACAGCGTAATCAGGTTGAGCAGCCGGAACACGCCGGCCGACAGCAGCGCCGCCGCCGGAACGGTAATGACCCATGCCGCGATGATCGTCAGGAAATGCGAGCGCCGGACCAGCTTGCGGCGAATACGCTCTTCGGGCGGGAGTGTGCCGTTGTTGCGTTCCTTGCGCAGGACATTCTCGGCATACCATTCGCGAAAGAAGCCCACGCCGAAAATACCGCCAATCGCGATATGCGTCGAACTCACCGGCAGGCCCAGCCACGAGGCGATGATCACCGTGATCGCAGCCGCCAGTGCGACGCACCAGGCGCGCATGGCGTTGAGCTTGGTAATTTCGCTACCCACCATGCGGATCAGCTTGGGGCCGAACAGGATAAGCCCCACCGAAAGCCCCACCGCACCGATCAGCATCACCCAAATCGGGATCTCGACTGCCGCATCGCTTGCGCCGCCCTCGCCCACCGCATGAACGATGGCGGCCAGCGGCCCCACCGCATTGGCCACGTCATTGGCGCCATGTGCAAAGGACAGCAGCGCCGCCGAGAAAACCAGCGGGATCGAGAACAGCGTCTTGAGCGACTTGTTTCGGTTTTCCAGCCCCTCGGACTGATGGCGGATGACGGGGCGCATGATCCACCAGATCAAGACGGCCGCGACAATCCCTGCCAGCATCGAAAGGCCCAGACCCGGCTTGTAGATGCGCGTGATCCCCTTGATGCCCATATAGACGGTAAAGGTGCCCGCCATCACCCCGATCAGAACCGGCACCCAGACACGCGCCGCGGCGATCTTGTCGGGCACATAGATGATGCGCGCGTTGATGAAGGCCAGAAACGCCGCCGCGATCACCCCGCCCATGATCGGCGAAATCACCCAGCTTGCCGCGATCGCCCCCATCACCGGCCAGTTGACGGCGGCAAACCCGGCCGAGGCGATCCCCGCCCCCATCACGCCACCAACCACCGAATGCGTCGTCGAGACCGGCGCGCCGATGATCGTGGCCAGGTTGATCCACAGCGCGGCCGAAATCAGCGCCGCCATCATCGCCCAGATGAATATCTGCGGCTCGGCCACGCTTTCGGGGGCGATGATCCCGCGCGAGACGGTGCCAACCACATCGCCCCCCGCCAAGAGCGCGCCGGCGGTTTCGCATACCGCCGCGATGATCAGCGCACCGCCCAGCGTCAGCGCTCGCGCGCCCACCGCAGGCCCCATGTTGTTGGCCACATCGTTGGCACCGATATTGAGCGCCATGTAGGCCCCGAACACCGAAGCCGCCACCACGACCAGCCCCATGGGCTGCCCCCCGGTGAAGACTGACGCCCCGATCCCCACCAGCACCATGAAAGCAAGGGCGATGCCCGGCGCGATCAGTGGCCGCGATACGGTTTGTGTCGCCAGTTCAAGAGTGCCGATACGGCCCAGGTCTTTATCGAGAGTCTTGATCGATTGCGGCGCAGAGGGCTTGCGTTTCACGGGGAGGGTGTCCGTTTCCTGCTGGCGATGACTGGCGCGGCAATGCGGGCCAAGGCCGTCACAATACTGTCATGGTGGCCGCAATACCGATGATCGCGCGCCGAGGCAACCGTATCCGGGCCAGGCGAGCGGCTCACGATGCGCTGTTGCATCACAGCTTCAACAACAATTGCCGCAGCCCGGCTTCGCGGACCATCCCGGCCGCGCGCTTGGGTGTGACCCATTTGCGCTTGCGCTGGCCGGCCTCTGGATAATCGTCTTCCTGGCGCGCGACCTCAAGGCGAAAGACATACACCTTTGACTGTCGGCCCAACCCGCCCGGGCCGAACTTGCGTGCGCTGTAGCCGCCCAGCGCGCTGGCCTCGACCCGGCCGCGCACACCCGCCTCTTCCCAGGCTTCCTCGGCGGCGGCCTCGGCAAGGGTCTTGCCCGCCATGGGCCAGCCCTTGGGCAAGATCCAGCGCCCCGATCCGCGACTGGTGATCAGAAGCACCTCGCGGCGGCCGTCGCGCATACGGATGCAAAGCGCCGCCACCTGCAATTCTGACGGGCGCCGCAAGAGCGGCGCGACATAATGCTTCAGGGCCGCGGCAAGCCGTGATGTCAGCATGGGCACGGCCTGAACACCTCAGGCAGACGGCGGCAGGCGGTCGACCGAATGCCGACCGCCTGCGGGCCTGATTCATCATCATGGTAGCGCGCGCCGGCGAATGCGGCGGGGCGACGGATCATGGTTCCTCTCCTGTCACCTTTCCGCGCAGCGTCTTGACCTTGCCGCGCTGGACCTTGGATTCGACACGGCGGCGCTTGGCCGCAAGACCGGGCCGCGTGGGAATGCGCCGGCGCGGGCGCTCCAACGCGGCGCGGATCATCTGCACCAGCCGTTCGCGCGCGATCTCGCGGTTGCGGGCCTGGCTGCGTGTGTCCTCGGCCCGGATCACGATGGCGCCCTCAAGGGTCCAGCGCCGCCCTGCGATCCGGCGCAGCCGGGATTTGACCGGCGCGCTCAGGTTCGGGCTGCGCGCGGCCTCGAAGCGCAACTCGACCGCCGAGGCGACCTTGTTCACGTTCTGCCCGCCCGGCCCCGAGGACCGCACGAACTGCTCGGTGATCTCCCAATCGGCGATGGTGATGTCGTCATTGATCTGCAGCATGGAAACACTTTACGGCACGATCCGCCCGGATGGAAACGGCCGGCGCAACATGGCAAGCCGCCCCATCAAACGACCGCGCCGCAAACCTGCCGCGCCCGGCGGCTTCTTCATACGCCCCGATACGAAAGGGCCGCCCTGAACATGCAGGACGGCCCTCACGAGTATTCAAGGAGATGGGTCAGTTAGGGCTGGACCCAGCCGGAAAATGCGCCCTTCGGGGCTGCCCTCAGGCGGCATACCTTTCGACTGTCCCGACACCTCTCTCCAACATCACTCTCGACACTGGACCACCTCCTTTCACTGGTTGCTGTTGTTTAGAATGGTGGCACAGATTTTGTGTTTGTCAAAACAAATTATGCGACCTGTTGCGTCATTCGCCTCACGATAATCCGGAATGGCACAAGCGCGATCAGCGCGAGCGTCAGTTTCACGCCCCAGTCGGCGATGGCCAGGCTGACCCAGAGCGGCACCTCGGGGCCAAAACCCAGAAGCGGCAGAACCTCGCCCGCCCAGGAGACATCGTTGCCCGGCTCAAGGAAGGTCAGCGTGGCCGAGAAGGCAATGGTGAAGAACAGCGCCGTGTCGACACTTGAGCCCACCAGCGTCGAGGCCAGAGGCGCGCGCCACCAGCGCCCTTCGCGCAGCCGGTCGAAAATCGCCACGTCGAGCAGTTGCGCAGTCAGGAAGGCGATGCCCGACCCCATGGCGATGCGCAGCGTGACCAGCGGGCCATACTCGCCCACGATCTGGGTGCCGATCAGCGAACAGGCGACTCCGGTGGCAAACCCGACCCAGACCACCTTGCGCGCGGCGGCAGGGCCATAGAGGCGGTTCATCAGGTCGTTGACCAGAAAGGCAAGCGGATAGGTAAAGGCGCCCCAGGTCAGCCACTGGCCGAACAGGAACTGCACAAGGATATTCGAGGCCAGCACGATGGCGGCCATGGCAATGATGCCGGGAAGATGGGCACGGGTCATGGATATGGTCCGTTTTTACAAGGTTGCGGAGACTTGGCCGCCCAGAGCAGGACTCAGGTGCAGGCGACGCGCCCAAGTAATCCGTGGTGCGGGCAGAATCAAGCCCCTACAGGTCTATAACCACGCCGCCGCGCCCGGCGCGGCCAGTGGTGCGCCCTTTGCCGGCGGGGGCCTGCGGCGCGGATATTTTTCTCCAAGAAGAAGAGGAACGGCACGCGAGAAAGGCAGCCGGGGGTGCCTGTTACCAGCGGTGCAGGGCGGCCTCGTCCTCGTCCCTGGCGGCGACCCATTCGGCGCCGTCGGCGGCGATTTCCTTCTTCCAGAAGGGCGCGCGCGACTTGAGATAGTCCATCAGGTACTCGGCGGCGGCGAAGGCATCGGCGCGGTGGGGGGCGGCGGTGGCGACCATCATGATCTGATCGCCCGGCGCCAACGGCCCGAAACGGTGGATGATCAGCGAGTCGGTCAGCGCCCAGCGCGACACGGCCTCGGCCTCGATGCTGGAAAGGGCGCGCTCGGTCATGCCGGGGTAATGTTCGATCACCATTTCACGCAGGCCGCCGCCGGGCCGGTCGCGCACCACGCCGGTGAAGGTGACGACAGCGCCCGCCTGCCCGCCTGCCCGCACGGCAAAAGCGCCCGCCTCGGCGCCGATGTCGAAGGTTTCTTCCTGCACCCGGACCGTCATGCGCGCGCCCCCCTGTCAGCCGCCCGTCATGGGAGGGAAAAAGGCCACCTCGCGCACGCCGTCAAGGGGTGCGTCGAAATCCGCGAGTTCCTGATCGAGCGCCACCCGCAGCGCGGAAAGATCGGCAAAGGCGGCGGCATAGCGCGCCTCGCGTGCGGCGAGTTCCTCGACAAGGTCGCGCACGGTTCCTGCCGAAGTCTCGACCTTCTCGCGCGGCAGTCCGATGCGTTCACGCACCCATGCAAAATACATCACCTGTATCATCGTCCAACCTCGTCTTTCAGAAAGGGCAGCGCCTTGCGAAAGTAATCCCAGCCGGTGATCATCGTGAGCAATGCCGCCACCCAGATCAACACCAGCCCGATGGTGCCGGCATACCACGCCCCTGTGGCGGCAAGCCAGACCTCGTTGATTTCGGCATCGGCGTCGAGATGCGCCTCGAGCGCGGCGGCCGAAAGCGTGTCGTAGTTGGTCTGGTGCACATGATCGAGGCCAAGCGCCAGGAACAGGATGCCGATGGCGACCATCTGTGCGCTGGTTTTCCATTTCGCCAGCTGCGTCACGGCCAGCAGGCGCGAGCGGTCGCCCAGATATTCACGCAGGCCCGAGACGAAGATTTCGCGGAACATGATGAAGGTCGCGGGCAGGATCAGCCAGGGGTTCATGCCCGAATAGCCGGTGATCACCAGCAGCGCGATCACCACCATGGCCTTGTCGGCGATCGGGTCGAGCATGGCGCCGATGCGGCTTTCCTGTTTCCAGAGCCGTGCGAGATAGCCGTCAAAATAATCGGTGATCGCTGCGCCGATGAACAGCACCAGAGCGAACCAGTCGGCCCAGGGCCGGTTGAAGTAAAGAAACATTACCGCAACGCCGGGCGCGGCCAGCAGACGCAAGGTGGTCAGAACGTTGGGGATGGTCCATATCATTGCGGTTGTATAGCCCCCTTGCCTGCCGCGGGAAAGAGCCAAGACAGGCACCGTGCCCCGCATCGGCTGCCCGGCGCCCGGATGCGAGGCTTGTGTCTGCGCCGCCGCAGCCGTTGCGCGGCGCCGGTTCTGGAGGCGTGTCGCCGGCCGTGCCGGCAGCGTCTCAATCGCGCGGGTTGAAAAAATCATGCACCTTCTGCGCGAGCGAACCCGATATCCCCTCGACCGCGCGCAGATCGGAAAGCCCGGCGCGCGACACCGCCTTGGCGCTGCCGAAATGCGCCAGCAGTGCACGTTTGCGCGCCGCGCCCACGCCGGGGATCTGATCGAGCGGTGATTCCCCCATCGCCCTGGCCCGTTTCGCCCGGTGCGCGCCGATGGCGAAACGATGCGCCTCGTCACGCAGCCGCTGGATGAAGTAGAGCACCGGGTCGTTGCGCCGCAGGGCAAAGGGCGGTTTGTCGGGGCGGTGGAACTCCTCGTTGCCGGCGTCACGGTCGATGCCCTTGGCCACGCCGACCACCGGAATGTCGGCGAGCCCCAGATCGGCCATCACCCCGGCCACCGCCGAAACCTGCCCCGCTCCGCCGTCGATCAGCAACAGGTCGGGCCAGGTTTCGGCCTGGCGGTCCGGGTCTTCCTTGAGAAGCCGCGCGAAACGGCGGGTCAGCACAGCTTTCATCATGCCGAAATCATCGCCCGGCGTCACCTTGGCATCGCGCAGGCCGAACTTGCGATACTGGCTTTTCACAAAGCCTTCCGGACCAGCCACGATCATCGCCCCCACGGCATTGGTGCCCTGGATATGGCTGTTGTCATAAACCTCGATCCGCCGCGGCGGCGCGCCCAGTTCGAAGGCCTCGGCCAGGCCTTCGAGCAGCCGCGATTGCGCCGCGGACTCGGCCATGCGGCGCCCGAGGCTTTCGCGCGCATTGCGGGCGGCGTTTTCGACAAGTTCGGCCTTTTCACCACGCTGCGGCACGCCCAGGCGCACCTTTCGGCCCGCGCGCTCTGACAGCACCCCCGCCACCAGGTCGGGATTCTCCACCTCATGCGACAGCAGGATAAGGCGCGGCGGGGTCTTGCCGTCATAGAACTGGGTGAGGAAGGCCTCGAGTATCTCGGCCTCGTCGGCGCCGGCGCCGGTGCGGGGGTAGAAATCGCGGTTGCCCCAGTTCTGATGCGCCCGGATGAAGAACACCTGCACGCAGGCCTGCCCCCCCTCCTGATGCAGGGCGATGACATCGGCTTCGGCGACGCCGCGCGGGTTGATGCCCTGGCTCTGCTGCACCTGGGTCAGAGCGCGGATGCGGTCGCGCAGGGCGGCGGCGCGCTCGAATTCCATCGCATCCGATGCCGCCTGCATCTGTTCGGCCAGTTCGGCCTGAATGCGCGTCGAGCGCCCCGAGAGGAACCTTTCGGCGTCAGCCGCCAGCGCGGCGTAATCGGCTTCGCTTATCAGACCCACACAGGGACCGGCGCAGCGCTTGATCTGATATTGCAGGCAGGGGCGCGAGCGCCCGGAAAAGACGGAATCCGGACAATTGCGCAGCAAGAACACCTTTTGCAACTGGTTGAGCGTGCGATTGACCGCCGAGGCCGAGGCAAACGGGCCGAAATAAGCCCCCGGCACATTGCGCCGCCCGCGATGCTTGGCGATCTTTGGAAAGGGATGATCGCGCGCGATCAGAATGTAGGGAAAGCTCTTGTCGTCGCGCAGCAGCACGTTGTAGCGCGGCTTGAGCTGTTTGATCAGGTTCTGTTCTAGCAGCAGCGCCTCGGTTTCGGTGCGCGTGGTCAGGAACATCATCGAGGCGGTTTCGCGGATCATCCGCGCGATGCGCGGCGAATGCCCCGAGGGGCGCGCATAATTGCTGACCCGCGCGCGCAGGTTGCGGGCCTTGCCGACATACAGCACCTCGGACTGCGCATTGAGCATCCGGTAAACGCCCGGCGAACTGTCGAGCGTGCGCAGCAGGTTCTGTATCAGCGCGTGCCCAGTTTGGCGCACGCCGTCCGACCCGATTTCTGCCTCATTGCGACTGGACATGATGGCCCTGATCGATTCCTTTCCGCGGCTGCAATTCTAAACCCCCTGACGCAAGTGAAAACCTGTCCACGGTTTCTGTGGATAACTCTGGTGGCAACTTTGGACCAGCCGGAAATTTTCGTTGAATCAAGGCGGCTTCGTTAGAGTGCCTATTTTTTAGGCAGCTCTGGAAGTGCCTGTTTTTCATAAAGAAATTATATTACACTCTGCAATGAATTGAGAACACTCGCAAAATCGTGACAGGTCCGTGACAGTTTGCGACAAGGTGGACAACTTGGCGCGGAACAGGCGCGGAACACCGCTGTTCTCACTCGACCCCGAGCACATCGGGCGTCCGCCAGGCAAGATGCTGGCCGCCATCAACGCACAGCAACTGCCCGGTCACTGCCGGCGCGTCGAGGAAGTAGCCCAGCGCGGCCGTGACATCACCGGGATCCGCCCCGCGCTGCAGGATCGTGGCGGCGCGCTGGCGGGTGAAATGCACGTCGCTCTGACGGGCGCCGCGCAGAGTGGGGCCGGGACCGATGGCGTTGACCCGGATGCGCGGGGCAAGCGCCTGCGCCGCAGTCCGGGTGAAGGCCCAAAGCCCCATCTTGGCAATCGTGTAGGTCATGAACTCGGGCGTCGGCTTGCGCACGCGCTGGTCGATCATGTTGACCACCAACGCCTGTGCGACCGGCTCGCCCGCAGCATCGTTCAGGGCGTCGGGCGCCTGCCCGGCGAAGGCCTGGGTCAGCACAAAGGGCGCGCGCAGGTTCGATTCCATGTGCCTGTCCCAGCTTTCGCGCGTCGCCGTGGCAAGGGTGTCGTATTCAAAGATCGAGGCGTTGTTGACCAGCAGCGAAAGCGGGCCGCCCAGCGCCTCGGCGGCTTGTGGAACAAGGGCCTGGGTCTCATCCTCGCGGGTCAGATCGGCAGCCACGGCCGCCGCCTGCACACCGTGGTCGCGCAGTTCCTCGGCCAGCGCCTCGGCCGCCTGGCGCGAGCTGGCGTAATGCACCGCCACGTCAAGGCCGCGCTGCGCCAGATAAACCGCCATCTCGCGCCCCAGGCGGTGCGCGGCCCCCGTCACCAGTGCCCGGCCCTTTACTGTCATCGTCTAACCCCCTGCATTGAGTATCAGTGCAGTCAGATAGATCAGATACAACGCAAGAAAACCCAGCCCCATGCCGGACCCGATGGAACGGCTGCGCAGCACGAAAGGCGCCAGCATGATCGACACCCCAAGCATCACCCACAGGTCGAAGCCCAGCATCTGCGGCGGAACCGGCAGAGGCCCCACAAGCGCCGCGACCCCGATTATACCCAGCAGGTTGAAGATGTTCGAGCCGATGACATTGCCCATCGCCACGCCTGCCTCGCGCCGGATCGCGGCCATGACCGTGGTGGCGAGTTCGGGCAACGAGGTCCCCACTGCCACCAGCGTCAGGCCGATTATCGCATCGCTCACCCCCAGCGTCGCTGCGATCGAAACCGCGCCATCGACCAGCAGATCTGCCCCAAGCGGCAGACCGATCAGTCCGAGCACCGTGTAGAGCCCGACCTTGAGCCAGGACATATGCGGATCGGCCCCTTCGAGGGCCTCGGCCTCCGGCCCGGCCTCGGGGCCGACCGCTGCAAACGCACCATTGCCGTTGGCCGCGCGATGGTTCTGCGCCCGTCGCCAGGTGTCGGCCAGCATCAGCGCCAGTGCGGCCAGCAGGATCACCCCGTGCCACCAGGTAAACGGCCCCAGCAGCGCCAGCCCGATGAACAGCACGCTTGCCCACATCATGATGGCATAGCCGCGCAAAGATTCATCGCGCTCCACCGGCACGGCGGCGATCAGCGCGGGGATGCCAAGCACCAGCAGGATATTGGCGATGTTCGAGCCCACCACATTGCCCAGCGCCAGCCCCGGCGCGTCGCGCAGCACCGCCTGCACCGACACCAGAAGTTCGGGCGCCGAGGTGCCGAAGGCCACCACCGTCAACCCCACCAGCACGGCGGGAATACCCAGCCGCAGGCTGATATTGACCGCGCCCTTGACCAGCGCATCACCGGCCAGCAGCAGGATCACCAGCCCCAGCCCGACAAACGCCAGATCGATCAGCATTCCGCCCTAACCCCGCCCGGAGCAGGTGCATTTAGCCCCGCCAAGAAGAAACTTTCCGCAACGGGGGCACTTGCCGGGCCGGCCCAGCCGGCCCTGATCTCGCGGGCGGCCGATGCGGGGAAGGCGCAGCTTGCCGAACATGCCCAGCACCAGCATTACGATCAGGAACAGGCTGACGATCTTCAGTATCATGGCCTACAGCCCGTAGCGCGACCAGAGCGCGCGCTCTTCCACGGCATCGATTGCATCATTGACCACCTGCGCGCCCAGCCGCTGGAAGAACGGCCGGCGCAGCCCGTAGGGCACCAGCTTCACCTTGTCGCCGTAGATTTCCTTCATCTTCGGCACCAGATGCGCCAGCCCGTCGGCCAGGCCCAGATCGACAGCCTTCTGCCCGATCCAGATGTCGCCGTTAAACAGGTCATCACCGCCATTCAGACGGGTGCCGCGGCGTTCCTTGACCTGGGCGATGAAACTGTCATGGATCTGTTCCAGCAATTCGTTCAGCCGCTTAACATCCTCGCGCTTTTGCGGGCTGAAAGGATCGAGCAGCGCCTTGGAGCGCCCTGCCGTGTAAAGCCGCCGTTCTATCCCGTAGCGCGAGATAAGCTCCTGAAACCCGAAACCGGCCGAGATCACGCCGATCGAACCCACGATCGAGCTTTGATCGAGCCAGATGTGATCGGCCGCGGAGGCCAGCCAGTAGCCGCCCGAGGCCGCGACATCCTCGACAAAGGCGTGCACGGGCAGCGTTTTTTCACCCGCCAGTCGCCGGATGCGCGCCGCGATCAGCGCCGATTGCACCGGCGATCCGCCCGGCGAGTTGATCAGTAGTGCCACCGCCCGCGGCCGCCTGCGGGAAAAGGCGCGCTCGATCACCGGCTCAAGCGCGGCATCGTTCAGCACACCTCCCACGCGCCCGCCCGAGGCGATGGTGCCACTGAGCCGCACGACCGAAACCACCGGATCGGATTTCACGAAAGGAATGAAGCGTTTCATCCCGCGCCATGTAATCCGTTGCCCCCCTTGCAACAAGGCACGCTGTGCGGGTTTTCTGACGCTGTTGCCGCGCTGCCCGTGGACCGCTCCGGCCTGTCATGCTTTGATGCGCGGCAGGACCGGCAAGGGCAACGGACGGCGGCGGCGGCATGATCGACAAGCTTGAAATGTTCATCGTGCTGGCGAACGAGCGGCATTTCGGACGCGCAGCCCTGGCCATCGGCATCACGCAGCCCAGCCTTTCATCGGGAATCAAGCAGCTTGAAGACCAGCTTGGCGTGCAGCTTGTCCGCCGCGGATCGCGATTTCAGGGGCTGACCCCCGAAGGGCAGCGCGTGCTGGAATGGGCCCGGCGGATCGTTTCTGACGCCCGCACCATGCGCGAGGAAATGCGCGCGGCGCGCACAGGGCTTTCGGGCAACCTGCGCATCGGGGTCATTCCGACCGCTCTGCCAATGGTGGCCGACCTGGTCGATCCCTTCGCCCGCCGGCACCCGAATGTGCGGGTGATAATTCTCTCGCGCAGCTCGGTCGAGATCCTTTCGCAGATCGAGACCCTCGAACTCGACGCCGGGCTGTCCTATCTGGCGAACGAGCCTCTGGGCCGGGTTACGGCCATGCCGCTGTTCAACGAAAGCTACTGCCTGCTGGTCCATGCCGGGGCACCCGTTGCCGGGGCCGAGGCCATCGGCTGGGCCGAGGCCGCCGCACAGCCCCTTTGCCTGCTGACGGGCGACATGCAGAACCGGCGCATCGTCAATGCCCGGATGCAGCGGGTCGGCGAAGCCGCATCACCCAGGATCGAATCGAATTCGCTGGTTGCCCTGGTCGCCCATGTGATGACCGGCCATTGGGCCAGCATCGTGCCGCTCAAGATGGCGCGCATCTTCGCACGCGACCCCAGACTGCGCGCCATCCCCATTTGCCCCGAGACAGATGCGGGCGAACCCGTCGGCCTGATCGCCGCCCACCGCGAGCCGCACACACCGGTGCTGGCCGCGCTGCTCGACATGGCACGGCGGATCAGCGAAATCCCGGGGTAAACCGCTGCCCCCCTATCAGCCCTTTTCCCGGCCTCGGGCGGCAAGCAGCCGGGCGACCTGTTCGAAATCGGCCTGCGTATCGATATCGGCCGATCTTTCGGGTGGCATCTCCACCGCGCCCACGCTTGCCGTGGCCAGGGTGCCGCTTGCGCGGAACCAGTCGGCATCGAAGACATAGACCGCGCCGTTGGGGCGCCAGACTGGCGGCAGTGCCTGCCGGTTCATGAACGGATGTTCGGGCCTGACCAGCGCGCGAAAGCGACCGCCCTCGACAAAGCCCCATTTCAGCACCCCGGAATCCGCCGGGCAGACCGACATGACCAGATCATGCCCCCCCGCCGCGTGCTGATCGATGGCGGCAAGGATATCCTCGGGCAGGCGCAGCGGCGAGGTCGCCTGCAACAACACCACCCGCGCCGGCCCGGCCAGGTGCGCGCGCAGGACATGGGCGATCACCGGGTCCATCGGCACCGCGTCGCCCGCCAGCTCGGCGGGGCGCCGAACCGCGCGCACGCGGGCACCGTGATCGGCAGCCAGCAATTCGGCAATGTCGGTGCTCAGGACCACCTCGTCAGCGCCGGCAGCCAATGCCTGATCGACGGCGTGGCAGTAAAGCGGCTTGCCTGCCAGCAGGCGCGTGTTCTTGCCTGGCAGCCCCTTTGACCCCGCGCGCAGCGGCACCAGCGCCACCAGCCGCATTGCCCCGGTTTGTGCTGTCATCGCGACGGCTCCTTCTGCCCGGCCGGCCCCAGATGCGGGCCGATGGCGGCCATGATACGCGCCGTCGCGCCGGAATGCGCGGCAAAGAACGCCTCGGCCCGGGCGGCATGTTCGGCGACCGCCTCGGGCGCCCCAAGCAGGCGCGCAAGCGTCTCGTCCAGCGCCTGCGGCGTGTCGCAACGCAACACCACGCCCGCCGCAATGGCCTCCTGCCCCGGATATTCGATCGTCCAGACATGCGGGCCGACCAGCACGGGCCGGCGCAGCGCCAGCGGCTCGATCACGTTATGCGCGCCCTTGGGTACAAACCCGCCGCCCACCAGCGCAAGATCGCAAAGGCCAAGATAGAAATACATCTCGCCCATGCTGTCGCCCAGCAGGATGTCTGCCTCGTCCAGTCCCTGCCCCGACAAAAGCGCCAGTTGCGCATCCAGCGCCCGGCTGCGGCGCAGCACGCGCTGGCCCTGTGCCTCAAGCCAGTCGCCGCTATGGGCGAACCGTTCCGGCGCGCGGGGCACATACACAAACAGCGGCGCAGCCCGGCCCTGCGCCCGCGCCGCCGCCTGCGCGGCCCGGATCGCGCCGAGATAGATCTCGTCCTCGCCATCGACCACGCTGGCCAGCGTCACCACCGGGCGCGCACCGATCATGCGGCGCAGCGCGGCGGCGGCGGCAAGCTGCTCAGGCGGGATCGGTTGATCGAAGCGCAACTCGCCACAGGCCTGCACGCCGGGCGCCCCCATCGCGCGAAACCGCGCTGCCTGCCCCTCGGATTTCGCAAGTACCCCGGTCACGCCGGCAACCGGATGGCCAAACCGGCGGGCAAACCGCATGTCGCGGGCAAAGCTGCGCGCGGGATACTGGCTGTTGGCCAGATAGAGCGGCACTTCCGCGCGCGCGGCCTCGGCTATCATCACCGGCCAGACCTCGATTTCCAGTGCGAGGCCCAGCTTTGGCCGCAAGCTGCGAAAGAACCGCCGCCAAGCCCAGCCGAATTCCAGCGGCAGATAACGCGCCTGCACCCGGCCCTGCGCGATCTCGGGGGCAAAGGCGGTTTCACAGGCGCGCCGCCCGGCGGGTGTCAGATGCGTGGTCACGACGCTTTCGCCGTGCTCCAGCAGCGCCCGCACCAGCGGCACGGCCGAGCGCATCTCGCCCAGCGACACCGCATGCACCCAGACCGCACCCTGCGGTCCGGCCCCCGCGCCGAAGCGTTCGCCCATGTGCTGGCGATAGGCCCGGTCGCGCCGCCCGCGCCAGTAAAAATAGGCCAGCACCAACGGCAGCAATGGATACCAGGCCAGACGGTAGAGTCCGGCCAACAGCGCCAGCACGACACCGGGCCGGGGAGCCCGCGGCAGCGACTCCTGCGGCGCGCTCATGCCCGGGCCTCCAGCATCGCCAGCAGCCGCGCGGCCTCGGCCTGCAAGGCCTGCGCACCGCGCCCGGCCACCGCGCGCGCCGGGGCGATCTGCGCGGCCAGCGACGAATCGCGCAGGGCCTCGGCCAGGCTTTCGGCATCGCGCACCTCGCGCGCGGCCCCGGCAGCATGGAGCGCGGCGTAATCCTCGGCGAAATTGGCAACATTCGGCCCATGCAGGATCGCGCAGTCCAGAAGCGCAGGCTCGTTGGGGTTGTGCCCGCCCACCGGCGCGAGCGAGCCGCCGACAAAGGCCGCATCGGCCAGCCGATACCACAGCCCCATCTGCCCCACGCGTCCCACCACATGCGCCGGGCCGGGCGGCCGGGGCAGGCGGCCATCTTCGGACAAAAGCGTCGCCGCAATCCCGGCAGCCTTCAGCGCGTCCAGCACCTCCGGCGCACGCGCGGGAAGGCGCGGGGCCACGATCAGACAGGCCTCGGGATCATGCTGCAAAAGTGCCTTGTGTGCCGCGATCACCACCGCTTCATCGCCGGGGTGGGTCGAGGCCGCCAGCCACAGCCGCCGCCCCGCCAGCGCCGCCACATTGATCGCGCGCGCCTGCGGAAAATCGGCCAGCGGGCGCGCCGCGGTCTTGAGCGCGCCCGTCACCTGCGCCCGAACGCCCAGCGCCGCAAAATGCGCCGCCGTGCCCGCATCCTGCACACCGATGTGGTCGAACTGCCCATAGACCGCCGCAAAGAAGCGCCGCGCGGGCGCCTTGGCACGCAGCGACGCCGCATTCATCCGCCCGTTTATCAGCGCCAGCGGAATGCCGCGTGCGCGGGTTTCTCCGATCAGCACGGGCCAGACATCGCGCTCGGCCCAGACCGAAAGATCGGGGCGCCAGTGATCGAGAAAAGCGCGGGCGAACCGCGGGCAGTCGAGCGGCAGGAACTGATGGCGCGCGCCCTCGGGCATGTTCGCGGCCAGCGCCCTGGCCGAGGTCAGCGATGTCGAGGTGATCAGCACTTCCAATTCGGGCCGCCGGGCACGCAGGGCCTCCGCCAGCGCGGGCAGCGCGAGCACTTCGCCCACCCCCACCGCATGCATCCAGACCAGCGGCCCTTCGGGCCGGGGCAGCGATGGCCGGCCCAGTTTTTCACCCATGCGCTCGGGGTCTTCCTTGCCGCGCGCAAGGCGGCGGCGCAGCACCCAGGGCGCGACAGGGGCAAGCGCGCGCATCGCCAGCCGATACCCTACCAGAAGGGCGCCGCCAGCAGGCACCCCCGGTCGCGGCTGTCTGGCAGAATCTGGCGCAGGCGTTCGGGGCGGCTGATGGGGCAAGGCGCAGGCGTTCCCGTGGCAAGGCAGGCATCTAAAGCGTTACGGCTATTCGTTGAATCGCCGTAACGCTTCAACCTTCTGTTTTGTCGCAATTTCGAACAGAAAAAGTCTATCAACTTTTTCCGAAATTGCTTCAGGCGGCTGGGGCGCGACTATAGGCGTGCTCCCCTACCGGGCACAAGATGGCCAGCCCGCGTTGCCGACATCCGATTAAAGCCCCAGCATCCGCGCCCGCCCGCGCAGGTCGTCGGTGATGCGCCGCAACTCGGCGGTGATACCCGCCTCCGACAGCGCATGTCCCGCCAGCGGGATCATTGCAAGCTCGCCCGCCTCCCAGCTTTCGGTCAGCCGATAGGCCGCAACCGGCGGGCAGATCATGTCGAACCGGCCCTGCACGACCCTGCCCGGAACCTCGGCCAGCCGGCAGATATTCGCCATGATCTGCCCGTCATGGTCGAGAAACCCGCGGTTCGTGAAATAATGGTTCTCCAACCGTGCAAAGGCACGGGCGTACTCACCCGGGCTTTCGCCGCCGCGAAATTCGATCGAGGCCAGCGCGTTCTCCCATCCGGCCCAGAGGCGGGCGTGGCGGACCTCTTCCCCGGTGTCACCCGAGAACAGCCGCCGGTGATAGGCGGCGATCATGTCGTCGCGCTCGTTTTCGGGGATCGGCGCGACAAAGCGCTCCCACAGATCGGGAAAGAACCGGCCCGCGCCGCCGCCATAGAACCAGTCAAGCTCGGCCTGTGTCATCAGGAACACGCCGCGCAACACCAGAAAGGCAGCGCGCTCGGGATGGGTCTGCGCATAAATCAGTGCCAGCGTCGCACCCCAGCTGCCGCCGAATACGATCCAGCGCGAGATGCCCAGCGTCTCGCGGATCAGTTCGATATCCGCGACCAGATGCCAGGTGGTGTTGGCCTCCACGCTGGCATGCGGGCGCGAGCGGCCGCAACCGCGCTGGTCGAACAATATCACGCGATAATGGCGCGGATCGAAATAGCGGCGCATCGCCGGGCTGCACCCGCCGCCGGGGCCGCCATGCAGCACGACCACGGGCATTCCCTGCGGGTTTCCGCATTGTTCGACATAGATCGTGTGGCCGTCGCCCACATCCAGCATCCGCTGATCGAATGGCTCGATCGGCGGATAGAGATGCGAGATTATGCTCTTTTGGCCTGCGGTCCTGTCCATAATCGTTCTATATATGGCGCGAAGCACCTCCACCACCGGAGGCACGCAAGAATTTCGGCACCTCGCGCCAGCGCGAGGTCCGGCGCACAGGATGATACCAAGGAGAGGCCATGACAAGCAGTCAAAGGACAGACCCGTCAGAGATTGCAAAGTTCGAAGCGATGGCCGCCGAATGGTGGGATCCGCACGGCAAGTTCAAGCCGCTGCACATGCTCAATCCCTGCCGGCTGGATTACATCACCGCCCAGATCGCCGAAGAGTTCGACCGCGACCTGAACACCCCCGCGCCCTTCGCGGGACTGCGCATCCTCGATATCGGCTGCGGCGGCGGGCTGCTCGCGGAGCCGATGGCGCGGCTGGGGGCCGATGTCGTGGGCGCCGATCCGGCCGAACGCAACATTCCCGTCGCGCGCATCCACGCCGCGCAACAAGGGCTCGAAATCGACTATCGCGTCACCACCGCCGAGGCGCTGGCCGAAGCGGGCGAACAGTTCGATGTCGTGCTCAACATGGAAGTGGTCGAGCATGTGCCCGACCCGCAAGGCTATCTGGACGCCTGCCGCGCGCTTTTGAAACCCGGCGGGCTGATGATCTGCTCGACCATAAACCGCAATGCGAAAAGTTTCGTCATGGCGATTGTCGGCGCGGAATATGTCATGCGCTGGCTGCCCAAGGGCACACATGAATGGCAAAAGTTCATCACCCCCGACGAGCTTTACGAGCTGCTGCGCAATGCCGGGCTTGAGCCGGTGGACCGCAAGGGGTTTGTTTTCAATCCGGTGTCGTGGAGATGGTCGCTCTCGACGCGCGATCTGTCGGTGAACTATGTCACCGCCAGCATCCGGCCCACCGAGGGCTGAGAGATTCGAGGATCAGGCCGCGACGGGAGCAAGAAGCCTCGCCATCGGCAGGCCGCGGGCTGGTGTTCCGGACGGCGAAGCAGCAGCGGTTTATCCCTGCAAGCCCGAATGACCCTGGAGCGATGCGCCTGCATCAACAAATCGCCAGGCCGCAGGGGCGGCCCGAACAGTGGTGCCAAATGGGCCACCCCGCGCCATGGCTCAGACCTCGCCTTCGAAACGGATGCGGATTTCGCGCAGCACCGGCAGGGTGGCGCGCACGCGGGCGCCGCCCAGCGCCTCGACCACTTCGTTGATCAGCGGGGTGATCGCCGCCAGCGCCACCTCGCGCGCGCGCCGGCCCGAGGGGCTGATCGAAACGAACTTGCGGCGCGCGTCGTCCCAATCGGGGCGGATATGGATGTGCCCGGCCCATTCCAGCTTGCCAAGCGTGTTGCTCATCGCACCACGGGTGACGTGAAAGGCCTTGGCAAGCTGCGCGGGCGTGCGTTCATCGTTGACCCGCGCGAGATGGTTGAGCACCCCGAAATGCGAAAGTTCCATCCCCTTGGGCAGCACTTTCGACAGCCGGTTGCGCGCCAGCTGATCGGCCATGAACAATTCGTTGAACAACGCGACGGCCAGGTCATCGGTGCGACTGTTCATCGACCTCCCTCCCGATCCAGAGGCCTCCCGGACAGCCACGCGGCCCCTCTATCCGGCAAGCAGCGCATCCAGCTTGCCCGCGCGCTCAAGGCCGTAAAGCTCGTCACAGCCGCCCACATGGGTATCTCCAACAAAGATCTGAGGAACCGTGCGCGCGCCCTTGGCCCGATTGATCATCTCGGCTTTCAGCGACGGGTCGGTCAGCACATCATGTTCGGTAAAGCTCACACCTTTCTGGGTGAGCAGCCGTTTCGCCGCATGGCAATAGCCGCACAGCGGCGAAGTATAGATTTCAACGGGTTGCATTCGCGCGTCCTTCACTTTCGGCGCGACTATACGGATTTAGGGCCGCTTCGCAACGCGTGCGAGAACAAGCACCGAAACCGCGCTGGCCCCGGCGCCCAGGCAAACATCGGCAGCAGCGCCCAGCGTGGCACCCGAGGTCATCACATCATCGACCAGAAGGATGTGGCGCCCACGGGCGCGGCCGGCACGTTTGGGGTGCGGCGCAAAGGCCGCTTCGACATTGGCAAAACGCGCCTGCCGGTCGCGCCCTTCCTGACTGGCCGTGCGCTGGTGCCGGATCAGCAGGTCGGGGCAATGCGGCAGCCCGGTCTCGCGCGCCAGTGCTGCGCCCAGCACAGCCGCCTGATTGTAGCGCCGCGCGAGCAGACGCGTCCAGTGCAGCGGCACCGGCGCAATCAGCATGTCAGGCCGCAGGATCGGCGCCGCCGCCCGTCTGAGCCACCCGCCCGCCGCGCGCGCCAGGTCGAGCCGGTCGCCATGCTTGAACGCCAGCACCATGCGGCGTGCGTTGCCCTCGTACAACATCGCGGCGCGCCCTGAGGCCCAGGGCCGCGCAAGGGCGAGGCAGTCATCGCAATGCACCGCCGCGTCTGCGCCTTCATCCCCTTGCGGAAGCGGCACACCGCAGGCGTCACACACACGGCCACCTGCGATGAACGGCGTGTCGCGCCAGCAGGCGCCGCAAAGCGCGTGGTCGCTTTCCACCCTTTCCCCGCAACTGATACATTGCGGCGGGTAAATCAGGCGCAGGGCGCTTTGCAATCGCATCCAGACCCCCTAAGTCATGCCCATCGCAGACAGGAGCCCCCATGCCCCTTACCCGCCAGGCGCCCGAGCTGACCGACCGCGCCGCGCTTTCGCGCCAGCGCAACCGCGCGGCCCGCAACCCGGCGCTGTTTCTGCACGAGGCCGCGGCCGCAGAGCTTCAGGAGAGACTCGCCGAGGTTAACAGAACCTTTACGGCACCCGCACTTATCGCACCGTTTGCCGAACCGTGGCGGAGCGCCCTGCCGGATGCCGTGGTCGTTCAGGATGATGAAACGCTTGCGCTGACGCCGGGCGGGCATGATCTGGTGGTCCATGCACTCTGCCTGCATTGGGCCTCGGATCCGGTGGGCCAGTTGATCCAGTGCCGCCGCGCGCTGCGCCCCGACGGGCTTTTCCTGGCGGTGCTGTTCGGCGGGCAGACCCTGGCCGAGTTGCGTGCCTGCCTGGCCGAGGCCGAAGTCGCCCAGCGCGGCGGCCTGTCGCCCCGCGTGCTGCCGATGGCCGAGATTCGCGATCTGGGCGCACTGATGCAACGGGCGGGGTTTGCGCTGCCGGTGGCCGATGCGGTGCCCTTCAACATCAGTTACCGTGACCTGAGCGCGCTGATGCACGACCTGCGAGCCATGGGCGAAACCAACGCCATGACCGCGCGCCCGCGCCAATTCGCTCCGCGCGCCCTGTTTGACACCGCCGCCGAACATTACGCCGCGCGCTATCCCGCCGAAGACGGCCGGATCAAAGCCAGTTTTGAAATGGTCTGGCTGACCGGCTGGGCCCCCGCCGAGAACCAGCCCCGCCCCCTGCGCCCCGGCTCCGCCAAGGCGCGGCTCGCCGATGCACTGGGAACGCAGGAGACGCCGCTTCCGGACGCCCTGCCGATCCCGACAGTCGATGGCACCGGTGCAGCGATTGACCTGCGGGCAAAAGCGGTTAAGTCCGTTCGCAACGGATCGCACAGCAGTTTTCCAGAGCAACAGGATCAAGCCGACATGCCGGATGGAAAAAACGACGCAGCCCAAACCCACGCAACCGCCACTGCCAGCGCCGCGTGCCCAGCGCATCACGTGCGCCCGGGCGAAGGGCGGCTGGCCCACGCACCAGCCGATCACCCGAGCGTGCCGAAGGCGCGCACCGGCGTGTTGCTGGCCAACCTGGGCACGCCGGACAATCACGACTACTGGTCCATGCGGCGCTATCTGAACGAGTTCCTTTCTGACAAGCGCGTGATCGACTACCCGGCCTGGAAATGGCAGCCGCTTCTGCAACTTGTCATTCTGACCAAGCGGCCCTTCACCTCGGGCGCGGCCTATCGTTCGATCTGGAACAACGAGGCCAATGAAAGCCCGCTGATGACGATCACCAAGCAGCAGACCGCCGCCATCCGCGAGCGGATGCAGACGCGCTATGGCGATCAGGTGATGGTCGATTTCTGCATGCGCTACGGCAACCCCTCGACGCCCTCCAAGGTGCGCGCGATGGTTGAGGCGGGCTGCGAACGCATCCTGTTCTTCCCGCTCTATCCGCAATCGGCGGGTGCGACCACCGCCACTGCGAACGACAAGTTCTTCAGCGCGCTGGCGCAGGAAAAATGGCAGCCCGCCGCGCGCACTGTGCCGGCCTATTTCGACCAGCCGCTTTATATCGAGGCGCTGGCGCAATCGGTGCAGCGCGCCTGGGACGCGATGGAGGAAAAGCCCGACCTGCTGGTGGCCTCCTACCACGGGATGCCCAAGCGCTATCTGCTTGAAGGCGACCCCTATCACTGCCAGTGCCAGAAGACGACGCGCCTGCTGCGCGAACGCCTCGGCTGGCCCGAAGACCGCATCATCACCACTTTTCAGTCGGTCTTCGGCACCGAGGAATGGCTGCGCCCCTACACTGTCGAGCATGTCGCCGAACTGGCCAAGGCGGGCAAGAAGCGCATTGCAGTGATCGCCCCGGCCTTTTCCGCCGATTGCATCGAGACGCTGGAAGAGATCAACGAAGAGATCAAGGAAAGCTTCGAGCATGCCGGCGGCGAAAGCTTCACCTATATTCCCTGCCTCAATGATGAACCTGCGCATATCGACGCGCTGTCGGCGGTGATCGAAGACAATCTCAAGGGCTGGCTGGACTGATCCGCGCTTGGGCCGGAGGCGCGGCTGCGCCAGATGCGCCCAGGGCGTGCCCGCGTTTGTTCGGTTTCGTCCAGTTCCCAACCGCAGGGCATGCGACCGCCCGAGGGGGGGCGCGAATGCGCCCGCCTGTGGGGCGGGCGGGCGCATGCCCGGGCCGCAAGCGGCCCGGGCGGGGTGAAACCAATCAAACGCGGGCACGCCCTGGTTTAGGCCCGCCTCCGGCAGATTGGTTTGGGCGTGCCTCTGCCGGCGCGGGGGAGGGTCCGGGCCGCGGCCCTCATCTCGTAGCCCACACTTCTCCCACTCACCGCTCGCTGGCAAATACGCGCAGAAGATCGCCCGGCGCCATGCGCGCCAGCCGCCGCACTGGCCAGGCCGCGGCCAGCCCCGCCGCCAGCAGCGCCATCAGCCCCAGCCGTAGCCAGTCGGCGGGGAACAGATGCATCGGCAGCCGCCAGCCAAACGCATCGACATTGATCACCGCCAGCAGCACCCAGGCCAGCCCCAGCCCCACCGGCAGCGCGGCTATCGCCGTCAGCGCCGCCAGCATCAGCATTCGCGCCAACTCTAGCTGCGCCAGCCGCGCCCGCGTCAGCCCCATCGCCCAGACCGGCGCCAGCTGCGGTAGCCGCATCCCCGACAGAGTGACCAGGCTTGCCAGCAGGGCCACCGTCGCCACGCCCAGGGTCAGCAGATTGAGCGCGCCGGTCACGGCAAATGTCCGCTCGAATATCCGCAGCGAGGCGGCCTTGGCCTCGGCCTGATCGGTGACATTCTGATCCGGCAGGCTGAATGTGTCTTGCAGATCGCGGGCCAGATCGGCGGCGCGCTCGGGTGCTACGCGCACGGCATGTTCGCGCCGGGGCACCTCGGGGTAGAGCGCCAGGAAATCATCTATCCCCAGCATCACCTGCCCCGTGGGGTTGCCATAATCTGAATAGACGCCCGCCACCTGGCCCCGCCATCCGCCGGGCAGTTCGACCGCATCGCCGGGGCGCAGCCCGGCCCGGCGCGATAGCTGCTCGTTGATCATCACGGCCTCGCCCGCGGCGACGGCATCCCAGGCCTCGGGCAGGGTCTGAAGCAACGGCCAGTGGTCGCGATAGGTGGCATGATCGGCCACACCGTAAAGCGTGGTGGGCTCGCCCGCGACATCGGTGTCGAAACGCCAGACCGGCAGCACCGCGTCAGCGCGCGGGGCCAGCCAGGCGCGCAGGTCTTCGGCTTCGGCCTCGCTGCGGGCGGTGACGTAAAGTTCAGCCGCGAGCCGCTGGTCGAGCCAGCCGGTGAAGGTCAGCCGGAAGCTGGAAACCATGGTGCTCACCCCGATATTGGCCGCCAGCGCCAGCATCAGCGCCATCAGCGCCAGCGACAGCCCCGGCAGTTGCTGGCGGGTATCGGCCAGGAACCATTCACCCATGACTCCGCGCACCCGGCGCGCGGCAAGCGCCAGCGCCCCGCTCAGCACCACCGGCAGCGCCAGCGCCGCTGCCAGCAGGAACGCCGCCAGCATAGCAAAACCCGCCACCAGCCCGCCGCCCCAGACGCCCAGCATCACGGCCAGCGCCAGAAGCGCCAGCGCCACGGCCCCCTGCGCCATCAACGCGCGTTCGGACGCGCGTGCCCAGGCGCGCGGCTGCGCAGGGGCCAGCAATGGCAGCCGGTAGATGCGCCAGAGCCCCCGCGCCCCCGCCGCCAGCGTGCCCAGAAGCGCGATCGCCATGCCCGAAAGCCACCACTCGGGCCGCAGAGCCAGTGTGCCGGGCAGCGTCGCGCCGTAAAGCCCGCTCAGGGTTGCGGCCACATCGGGCATCAGCGCCGCCGCGATCACATAGCCCAGCGCCACGCCCACGACACCGGCCACCAGCGCCAGCACCAGCAACTCGGCCATCAGTAGCGCGATCAGCGCCCCCGCCGTCAGCCCCAATGCACGCAAGGTGCGAAACATGCTGCGCCGCTGCTCGAAAGCTAGCCCGATCGCCGCATGCACGATGAACAGCCCCACTGCAAAGGCCAGCAGGCCAAAGGCCGTGAGGTTGAGGTGAAAGCTGTCGGTCAGCCGCGCGAGTTCGGCGCCGCCCTCGGGCGCGGCCTCGCGCAGCCTCGGCGCGGCCTCATCCAGCGGGGCGCGCCCCTCGGGCTGTTCGGGCGCGAGCAGGAAATACGAGATCTCTCCCGGCGCGCCCAGCAATTGCCGCGCGATGCGGATATCGGCCACCAGAACGCCCGGCGCCAAAGCGGGTGCTTCGCGCAACTCCAGCCCCAGCGGCACCTCCAGATCAGGCGGAACCTGCCCCAGCGTGTCGGGCGCGCCGAACAGCACTTCGGGCGGGGCCATCGCCATGAGCATGGCCGCCCCGCCGGTTGGAAATTCGCCAAAGCCGGCCTCGGGCGGCAGGCTTGGCGGGTCGACCCCGATCAGCCTGAAACGCTGGTCGCCCAGCCGCAGATGCCCCTCGAGAATGGGGCTGACCGCCCAACCGGCGGCGCGCAGTTCAGCGAATACCTGCTGCGAAATGCGCCCGCCCGTCGGATCGACCAGCCGGGTCAGATCGCCCTGCCCCAGCATCTGGGCCGCGCGCGCATAGCTTGCGCGCGCCTCGGCGTTGATCGCCTGCACCCCCGACCAAAGCGCCGTGGCCAGCGCCAGCCCCAGCAACAGCATCGCCAGTTGCAGCGGTGTGCGCCGCCACCACGACAGCAGCGCAACCAGGGCCACCCCCGGCTTCATGCCGCGAGCCGCCCGGAACCGAGATGCACCCGCCGCGCACAGCGAGCGGCAAGGCGCGGCGAATGAGTGACAAGAACCAGCCCCGCCCCCGCCTGCGCCACTCCGTCAAGCAGCAGGTCAAGGACTGCATCACCCGTCGCCTCGTCAAGGTTGCCGGTGGGTTCATCGGCCAGCACCAGCACGGGCCGGACGGCCAGCGCGCGGCCGATGGCAACGCGCTGTTGCTGCCCGCCCGAAAGCTGCTCGGGGTAGCGCGTCATCAGGCCGGACAGCCCCAACCGCGCGGCCAGGTCGTCCACCAGCGCCGGATCGTGTCGGCCCGCCAACCGCGCCTGAAACGCCAGATTGCCCGCCACGGTAAGCGATCCGATCAGATTGAACTGCTGAAACACCAGCCCGACCACCTCGCGCCGCAGCCGCGCGCGGGCCGCGTCACCAGCACCGGCCATATCCTGCCCAGCCACGCGGATCTGGCCAGAATCGGGTGCGTCCAGCCCGGCGATCAGGTGCAGGAGCGTGCTCTTGCCGCTGCCCGACTCGCCCGTCAATGCAAGGCTTTCCCCATGATCGAGTTCAAACGACACGCCGCGCAGCACGCTTAGCGGGCCTTCGCTTGTTGCGAAGCTCTTGCGCAGATCTTTTACCTCAAGCAGCATCGCGGCCCGCCCCTGTCGCATTGCCGGTGACTTATGCCATCCGGCCCGGTTGAAAAGCCAGCGTTGCGCGTCAGCCGCGAAAAACCTTGCGCGCCAGCAGCACCCGCGCCGTAGCCGTCACCAGGCAAAGCGCGCCAAACACCCAGGCCATCGGCACGAAATGCTGCGGCAGCAGGCACAGCAGCACGAAGAACAGGATCGTCTCGCTGCCCTCAAGCATCCCGCCGGTGAAATAGAGCGCCTTGCTGCCATGGCTCTGCGTCGTCAGCCCGCGCTTTTCGGCCAGCACCGCAAAGCCCAGGAAGGTCGCGCCATTGTAGTAGAAGCTGGCCAGCAGGAACGCCCCCGCCGCACCATTCGCTGCCGGATCATGCAGCACAAAGGCCAACGGAATCGCGCCGTAGAACAGGAAATCCGAAGTGATATCGAGATACCCGCCGAAATCGCTGCCACCGCGCGCCCGTGCCACTGCCCCATCCAACCCGTCGGCCAGCCGCGAGACAAGGATCAGGGCAAGCCCCGTCCAGAACGCCCCCAGCGCGATCGCCACCGCCGCGGCCAGGCCCAGCGCAAGCCCCGCCAGGGTCACGACATTCGCGCCGACGCCTAGCCGGGCAATTCCCCCCCCCATACGGTCAAGTGACGGATCGATCAGCGGACGCAGGTGACGGTCGAGCATGGCATCGCCTTTTAAGAAGTCTGGCCGATGTGCCGTGGCTCGCCGCAGCATGCAAGCCTGTTGCGCTCGGGTTCAATTTTTCGTTGATGGCCGCAACATCCGCATCATTTCTGTCGTAGGACATGAAGCAACATACCCAATCCCACAGGATAGCAGATGCGCATACCTCTACTCGCCGCAGGCGCCTTGCTTGCAAGTCTTGCCCATACTGCCGGGGCAGAGCCGCCCGACCCTGCCGATTGGCCCGCCGTTCTGGCCGAGGCTGAGGGGCAGACCGTCTACTGGCACGCCTGGGGCGGCGACCCACGGATCAACGATTTCATCGGCTGGGTGGGGCGAGAGCTCGACGCCCGCCACGGTGTCCGGCTGGTGCATGTCAAACTTGCGGATACCGCCGATGCGGTCACCCGCGTGATCGCCGAGGCCAGCGCAGGCCGTGACGAGGGCGGCGCTGTCGATGCGATCTGGATCAATGGCACCAATTTCCTTTCGATGAAGGAACAGGGGCTGCTCTATGGCCCCTTCGCGCAGGATCTGCCCAACTGGGTGTTCGTGGACACCCAAGCCAACCCGACGGTCGAGATCGACTACACCACCCCCGTCGAGGGGCTGGGCGCGCCCTGGGCGATGTTTCGCAAGGTGTTCGAATACGACAGCGCCCGCGTGCCCGAGCCGCCGCGAAACGCCGCCGCGCTGGCCGAGTGGGTCAGGGCCAGCCCCGGCCGTTTCACCTATCCTCAGCCCCCAGATTTTGCCGGCATGGGGTTTCTCAAGCAGCTGCTGATCGAACTGACCGACGCGCCGGAGGCCCTGCAACGCCCGGTCGATGAAGCCGATTACGACGCCGTCACCGCGCCGCTTTGGGGGTGGCTCGATCAGGTCACGCCGCATCTGTGGCGCGCCGGACGGGCCTATCCGCAAAACGAGCCGGGCCTGGGGCAGCTGCTGGCCGATGGCGAGGTGGATATCGGATTTTCCTACAACCCGGGGCGAGTGTCGGCGGCGATCGCGGGGGCCGAACTGCCCGACACCGCGCGCACCTTCGTCTTCGAGAACGGCACGCTGGGCAATTCCAGCTTCCTCTCGATCCCCTACAACGCGGCCAACAAGGCCGGTGCGCTGGTGCTGGCGAACCTGATCCTCGAGCCGGCCGTGCAGGCGCGCGCGCAAAACCCCGATGTGCTGGGCTTTCAGACCGTGCTGGGAATGGACCTGTTGGCGCCCGAAGACCGCGCGCGTTTCGCCGCGCTCGATCTCGGCATCGCCACGCTGCCGCCTGACGAGATGGGCCCCGCCCTGCTTGAACCCCACCCAAGCTGGGAAACGCGGCTGGCCGCCGACTGGCGGCAACGCTTCGGCCTGGCCGAGTGAGCCCGGCGCCGGAATTGCGCGCTGCCACGCATTCCCCTGTCGGGCCGGTGGCGTTTGCGCCGGGTGTGACAGTGCTGCTGCTGGCGGCGCCGGTTCTGGCCGGGCTGGCCGGCGTGGTGCTGCCGGCCTTTGGTTGGCAGCCGGTGTTGGGCGGTCGGGCGCTTACACTTGATCCGTGGCGCACGCTGGCAGACTGGCCGGGACTGCCCCGCGCGATCTGGCTGAGCCTGAGCACCGGCTTTGCCGCAACGGCTGTTTCGCTGGCCATCACTCTGCTGCTGACCGCCGCCTGGCATGGCACCCGCACCTTCGACGCGCTGATGCGCCTTTTGTCGCCGCTCTTGTCGGTGCCGCACGCTGCGGCCGCTTTCGGCCTGGCCTTTCTCATCGCGCCGTCAGGATGGATCGCGCGGATCATCTCGCCTTGGGCCACCGGCTGGGAGCGCCCGCCCGATCTGCTGCTGGTGAATGATCCCGCAGGCGTGGCGCTCACACTGGGGCTGATCGCCAAGGAAGTGCCGTTCCTGCTGTTGATGACCCTGGCCGCGCTGGCCCAGATCGACAGCCAGCGCAGCCTGCGGGTGGCGCGCAGCATGGGCTATGGCCGCGTTGCCGGCTGGGCCAAGACGGTGCTGCCTGCGGTCTATCGCCAGATCCGGCTGCCGGTCTATGCGGTGCTGGCCTATTCCATGTCGGTGGTGGACATGGCGCTGATCCTCGGCCCGACACGGCCACCCACGCTGGCGGTGCAGGTTCTGGAGTGGATAACCAGCCCGGACCTTGCAAACCGCTTCAATGCCGCCGCCGGCGCGCTGCTGCAGGCGCTTCTTGTGGCAGGGGCACTGGTGTTCTGGTGGCTGGGCGAGCGCGTCGCCGCCAGACTGGGCCGGCGCTGGGCCGAAGGCGGCGCGCGCCATCTGCGTGCCGACACGGTGCTGCGTCCGCTTGCGCTGTTCGCAGCCGGAACGACCGCACTGGCCGTGCTGGCGGGGCTGGCTGCGCTGGCGCTCTGGTCGGTGGCCGGGCTGTGGCAGTTTCCCGATCCGCTGCCCCGGAACGTGAACCTGCGGACATGGGCCGGGCAGGTGCCCGCACTCGGGCGCGCCACGGGCGAAACCCTGCTGATCGGCCTTGTCACCACGTTGCTTGCCATCACGCTGGTAATCGCCTGCCTCGAAGCCGACCACCGCCGGGGCCGCCTGAGGCGCGGCGCGAGTTGGCTGCTGCCAATGATCTATCTGCCTCTGCTCGTGCCGCAGATCGCCTTTCTGCCGGGGCTGCAGACCTTCGCGCTAATGGCCGGGATGGACAGCGGGCGCGTGGTGGTGATCGCCGCGCATCTGGTGTTTGTGCTGCCCTATGTCTTCCTGTCGCTTTCCGACCCGTGGCGCGCCTGGGACCGGCGCCACGCCGTTGCCGCCGCAACATTGGGCGCGCGGCCTTCGCGCGTTCTGTGGGCGGTGCGGCTGCCAATGCTGCTGCGCGCGGCGCTGGTGGCGGCGGCCGTGGGGTTTGCCGTATCGGTCGCCCAGTATCTGCCAACGCTGGTGTTGGGCGGCGGGCGGATCGAGACCCTGACAACCGAGGCCGTCGCGCTGGCATCGGGCGCCAACCGCCGGGTGATCGGCGTTTTCGCAGTGGCGCAGATGCTCCTGCCCATGCTGGGCTTTCTGCTGGCGCTGGGTCTGCCCGCGCTTGTGTTTCGCAATCGCAAGGGGGTCTGGGCATGAGCGAGGGCCTGCACCTCGAGAATCTCGAAATCACACAGGACGGCAGGGCGCTGGTGCGGCTGGACGCCCATGTCGCACCGGGCGAGGTGCTCACGATCATGGGCCCTTCGGGCAGCGGCAAGTCCACGCTTCTGTCGGCATTGGTCGGCGATCTTGCCCCGGCCTTTCGCATGTCGGGGCGCATCTGGCTGAACGGGCGCGACATTACCGCGTTGCCCACTGCCGAAAGGCGGGTGGGACTGCTGTTTCAGGATGACATCCTGTTTCCGCATCTTTCGGTTGCCGGGAACCTGGGCTTTGCCTTACCCGCCGCGATCCCGCAGGCCGAGCGGGCCGCGCGCATCGCCGGGGCCTTGGCCGAGGCCGGGCTTGAAGGGTTTGAGGCGCGCGATCCCGCCACGCTGTCAGGTGGGCAGCGCACGCGCGTGGCGCTGATGCGCACCCTTCTGGCCCGGCCACGCGCCCTGCTGCTTGATGAGCCCTTCTCGCGTCTCGATGCCGAACGTCGCGCACGGCTACGCAGCTTCGTTCTGCACTGCGCAGAGGCACATGGGCTGCCGGTGGTGCTTGTCACCCATGACCCCGAAGACGCCCGCGCGGCAGGCGGGCGGGTCCGCGACCCGCTGGGGAACGATCTGCAGGTGTGAAAGTCTGGCCACCGCCCGCGCCGTTATCCATCTGAGAACATTGTGTTTCCGAAACCCTGCGCGTGGCGCATTTGCGCCGGGCCGAGGGGGGGGGG
>NZ_QNVJ01000078.1 GCF_003350345.1 Alkalilacustris brevis | reverse complement strand
AGAGCCGGAGCCCTCCAGACCAAAATCACGCCGACTATCCCAAATCATTCGACGACGGACAAGCCACTCTTGACGCCCACCGTTTTAACTCGGGTGAGGCGGCGCAATTCGCCAATTCTCCTGCAGGTTTGCGCGCCTTGCCCCGCGGGAGCCATCCATACATGTCCGCATACATGGTCCGAGCGACAATGGCGACGCCTATGCGATCCCCGCGATCTATTCGCGGCTGGAAGAGGCGGGCTATTTCTACGCCATCCGGCTGCCCGCCAACAGCGTCCTGCGCGAGAAGATCGCGCACCGGCTGACGCGGCCCGTGGGGCGGCCATCGCTGACCAAGGTCAAGCGGTTCTTCGAGGACTTCGAGTATCAGGCGCAAGGCTGGGAGGACGAGCGCCGGGTGATCGCCAAGATCGAGTGGCTCCCGGGCAGTCACCGGCCCGGTGGTGCGCGCCATCCGCGCCGCGATCCGCCGATTGCGAGCGCCACCGCCATGCACGTGACCGCGATCCAGACCCAAACTGAACGAAAACGGCAAGGCAGGTCTGTCCGACGCGCTGAAAAACGGGATTGCCGGGCTGGGATGAAACGGGTTCACGGCTTGATCCGCCCGCCTCCGGGCGTTTACGCGACCGCAAACACCGCTCGGGCGGAAAACACCTGTCCAGCGGGCATATTCAGGCGACCTTGCCGTCAAGCGGCAGGCCACTTGGGGAATGTCGGTTGGAATTTCCCTGATATTAGATTAGGATAATCCCCAGCATTCCGTCAAGCGAATGAGAAAAATGAGCAGGTGCCGATTTTTCGGCAGTATTCCGGAGAAAAGTCAGATGAAACGAACCGCGTTACCGCATGTTCTTGCTGTTATGGCCGCCGCATCGGTGGCTGGTGTGAACGCAGCACAGGCACAGACAGCAACCGATACATTTGATGTCACCATCACCATTCAGGCGGATTGCGAGATCACGTCGACGCAAACGCTGAATTTCGGCACCGTCGGCGTGTTGACCAGCAATGTCGATGAGCAGGCAGATATCGAGGTCACCTGCACGCCGGGAACCGATTATGATGTTGGCCTGAACGAGGGCGCCGGTCCCGGCGGCACGATTGCCGTCCGCCAGATGGAAGCCGCCGGCGCGACGATCGATTATGGCCTTTATCAGGATTCCGCACGCAGTGTGAACTGGGGAAATACCCCGCCGACGGATACTGTTCCCGGTACAGGCACCGGCACGGCCGTGACCCACACGGTATATGGGCGCGTTCCGCCGCAGGCGACTCCGGCGCCGGCAACCTATACCGACACGATCACCGTAACAGTGACATTTTGAGCGGAGGGCGAGACATGAAACTGATCAACGCCACACTTCGCGCCCTTGCCTGTGCCGCCGCGCTTGCCATGCTGGCGCCGGTGGCAGCGCTGGCCGATGGTCTGCGCGTATCGCCGGTGACGCTGGAGGTGACCGCTCCGGGTGCCACGACAACGCTGACCTTGCGCAACACCGGGCGCGAACCGATGACCGTTCAGGCACGGATTTTCCGATGGGTGCAGCAAAACGGGCAGGAGCGGTTCGAACCCACCAATGCGGTTGTTGTCAGCCCGCCGATGACACAGCTGCGACCGGGCGCCGAGCAGACAGTGCGCGTGGTCCGCACGGGCACGTCGCCGGTGCAAGGGGAAGAAGCCTATCGCATCTACATAGACGAGGTGCCCGACCGCTCGCGGCTTCAGGCAGGCCAGGTTGCCTTTGCCACCCGGCTGCGGATTCCGGTTTTCTTCACCGAGGCGGGCGCCCGCTTGCCGCAGGTCAGCTTCGCACTGACCCAAAGCGGCGGCATGGCGTATCTTGAGGCACGCAATGCAGGCGATGTGCGTCTGCGCCTGGCGAATGTCCGGCTGACGCGGGGCGGTTCCGCTGTCGTTCGGCGCGACGGGCTTTTCGGGTATGTTCTGGGCGGTGCGACGATGCGCTGGCCGTTGGGGCCGGCTGCCCGGATCGGAACAGCTAGCGCAGAACTGACATCCACAACAAGCCGAGGGATATTGAATGCCCCGGTTGCAGCGCGATAACCGGCCCGGTCTTGCACTTTCCGTCATCGGTCTTTGCCTGCTTGTTCTGACTGCCATCTCCGAAGTCCGCGCCGAAGAGGCCGATGCCGAGCCGGGGCAAACGCTGCACCTGGAGGTGTTCATCAACGGATGGCCCACCGGGTTCATCACCCGCTTTGTCGATCCGGGTGGCGGCGGCCTGCTGGCCGATGCGGACGAACTTTGCAGAACCGGGATCAGGCCCATTATCGACGGGCGGCGCGGCAGCGGCGACATCCGGCTGGACCGGATCGACGGCGTCACCTTCGACCTGGATCAGGCGGCCCAGACGCTGCATTTCACGGCGGCGATGGAAAGCTGTTCGCCGCGCGTGATCGCGGCCACCCCGCAGCCGCGTGACCTGCTGCCAGACGAAGTCGATAGTGGTTTCGGTTTCGTTCTGAACTACAACCTGGACACGGAACTGACGCGTTCCTCCGGGTTTTCCCACAGCCTTGCCGGGGATTTCGACGCACGCATGTTCACCCCCCTGGGAACGCTGAACCATGGTTTCGCGCTGTCCTACCAGCAAGGAGGGAGGGCGCTCTACCGACGGCTGAACAGCTATTGGCGCACGCCCATCCCCGGCCGGACAACGCAGGTTCAATTCGGCGACATAGCGTCGCGGGGGCCATCCTGGTCGCGTCCGGTGCGGATGGGGGGCGTTCTTGTGGAGCGCAACTTCGAGTTGCGCCCCGATCTGATCACCATCGCATTGCCCAGCTACGAGGGCAGCGCAGAAATTCCGTCCACTGTCGATGTCTATGCCGATTCAATCCGCCGGTTCACCACCGACGTGCCTTACGGCCCGTTCATGCTGACCGATCTTCCCTTTTCGACCGGCACGACCGAGGCCGAGTTCGTTGTGCGCGACGTGACCGGCCGCGAGACGCGGGTTAGCCAGCCATTCTTTGTATCGTCCGATCTGATGCGCCCCGGTCTGGTCGATTATTCCCTCGCCATCGGTGTGCCGCGCCTGGGCATCGGCACCGACACCGATCGCTATGCCGGTGGCGTTCATGGTGTCGGAAGCTTGCGCTTCGGGGTGACCCCGGCGCTGACGGTCACGGCCCATACCGAGGTCGGCGAGAACCTGCGCATGGCCGGGCTTGGCGGTACCTTCCGCGTCGGCATGGTGGGCACGGTGAGCGCAAGCGCCGCCCATAGCCGCTCGGAAATCGGCACCGGCGCCAAGGGCGAACTGTCCACGAAACTGGCATTCGGGCAGCTGCGCCTTTCGGCCCGCGTCATGCGCAGCCGGGGGGATTTTTCGGATATTGCCCGGACCACGGCCGCAGAGCCCGCGCCGGGTAGCGCCACGCCTGCTCCACTCACCGCCCTGAACCAGATTTCAGTCACGATGCCGGTGCTGCCCGAAAGGCAGGACGGAGGCAGCATTTTCTATGCCGATACAAGGCGGGCTGATGACACGCACGAACGCAGCCTGGGCGTATCCTATTCGACCCAGGTGTTCGAGCGCGGCACCCTCAACCTTTCGGCCATGGCGACTCGCGGCTCAACCTCCAATGCAATGGTCGGCATCGGAATGCAGCTTCCTCTGGGCCAGAACAGGAGCGCCGGCGCACGCCTTGGTAGCCGGAACGGGCAGATGCGGGCTTCGTTGAACCTGTCGGGAACGCCCGAGGATCGGGATCGGGGCTGGCACTGGAATGCCCGGGCCGACCATGACACCCGTTCCGAGCTTGCCGCCTCTGCCCGGCTTCGGCATCAGCATGGCCGCATCGAACTGGCCGCAAGGCATTCCGGCACACGTCAGGCTGCGGGGCTCAGGGCGCAAGGGGCGGTGGTTGTCGCGGGCGGCGGGATTTTCCTGTCCGACCGCATAGAGGATGCCTTCGCGGTTGTGAATGCAGGCGCGCCAGGCATCGCGGTGCAGTTCGAAAACCGCCCCGTCGGCACCACCGGGCGCACAGGGCGGCTACTGGTGCCTGGCCTGCGCTCGTATCAGCGCAATGTCGTTGCCATCGACCCGGCCGCCCTGCCGCTGGACGCCGATGTGCCCCAGACCCGCGAGGTGGTGCGCCCGGCCCAGCGCAGCGGGGTCACGCTCGATTTCGGCATCGACCCGAGCCCCGCCACCGCTCTGGTCGAGTTGGTCGACCTTGCCGGCGATCCGCTCGAGGTGGGGCTGACGGCGATTCATTCGGGTAGCGCCGAAAGCTTCCTTGTGGGGTATGATGGGCAGGTCTATCTTCGCGGGCTTCAGCCCCAAAACGAGCTTGTGGTGCATTTCCCGGATATGAGCACCTGCCGCGCCGCGTTCGCCTACACGCGCGAGCCGGGCGCGATCAGCAGCATTGAGGGGGTGGTATGCGAATGATCCTGAAGGCGTTCTGCGGGTTTTTCTGCGCGGCGGTCCTGATGGCCAGCAATCCGGGCGCCGCGCGGGCACAAGGCTGTTCGTTCAGCGCCACGAATGTGGATTTCGGAACCGTTGACACCCTGGGCAGCGGCGCCACCGACATTTCCGGGACCATCACAGTCAGCTGTTCGGCACTTCTGGGCTTGCTGTCATCGTTCAACGGCCGCATCCATATCGGCGAAGGAAGCGGTGGCGGCGACGGCAGCGCGCGGCAAATGACCAGCGCGACAACCGCCACGGATCTGAACTATCAGCTCTACAAGGACAGCGCGCGAACCGTGGTGCTGGGCGGCGATTACTGGGGCCATGGCGAAAGCATCGACCTTTCAGCCTTTGCGGTCTTGATTATCGGAAGCGGTAGCGCCAACATCCCTTTCAACGGTCGCGTTTTCGGTGCACAGCAGGCGGTCGCGCCGGGCAGCTACCAGTCAAACTTCTTCCGCGATATAACCGATGTGCGCGTCAATTACCGCACCTGCACCCTGCTTTTTCTCTGCACCAATCGCACGGCGACATTCAGCTTCGACGTGCTGGCCGAGGTCGAAGACAACTGCCTCGTCTCTGCGACCAATCTCGATTTCGGATCGGTCGGCGTGCTGACCTCCCCCATCGATGCCGCAAGCGAGGTCAGCGTCACCTGCACTGCCCATACCGATTACCATGTCGGACTCGATCACGGCTTCTACGGAACCGGCCCGCTTGACCGTTTCATGCGCAGCGGCGCGGGCAGTTCGGTTCGCTATGGCCTGTATCAGGACGCCGCGCGCAGCTTGCCCTGGGGCACCCTGGCCGAAGGTGCGGCGCGCCCCGGGACGGGATCAGGCAGCACCCAGAACTTTCCAGTCTATGGCCGCGTTCCGCCGCAAAACACACCACCGGCAGGAACCTACAGCGACACGATCGTGGTGACGGTCACCTACTGACCCACTTCGCATGGTATCGAACATGACGAACAGATCACGGTAACGGACGCATATCGCCGCGCAACGTCGTTCACCGTAGCACCTGGCTCCTCGTCTCCGCCACAATCCGCGCTTTCACCTCATCCGGCCAACGCCGCTGACCATTTGAACGAATACCCACCCCTTAGTCGCGGAGAAACTCCACCATAGTCGCCATCGCGAAACTCCATCCCGATTTCAATCGGGCGGGAAATCGCAGTTCAGGACAAAGGTTTTAAGGTGAGGCTCAGGACACGCTCTGATGTCTTTTTTCAAGTATTTTCTCACGCGATCAGGGACGCCGGGGCGTTTATCTTGATCTGGACGCTCAAAGGTGGGCACGGCGTTGTTGCAGAAAGGCGGCGTGATGCGTGCCTCCCCCTTTCCCCTTCAGGTTCAGGCCACGCGGACGATCTCGGCGGTGCCGAGTGCGTTGAAGCGGTTCATGAATGAGCAGGCGAACGCCATGCGTTCGAGAGAGCCTGCGAATGACGCGGATGTGGATTTCGGCGGTTTGGCGGTCGGGGTCTCTTGCGGCGATGCGCTCGCCGAAGGACTTGAGGCAGCGCATCTTGGCCTCGGCGCGGCTGCGGGCGTGGTATCCGGTCAAACGTTTCCAGAACGCACGGCCATAGTGGCGCGTGGCGCGCAGGGTTTCGTTGCGCATCCGGGCGGCTGGGCAGTCCTCCTTCCACGGCCGGGCGTTCTTACGGATCGGGATGATTGGGGTGCCACCGCGCGCGATGATGGCGCTGTGGCAGCGGCGGGTGTCGTAGGCGCCATCTGCGGTCACGGTGGCGATATCTTCCTCGTGGGGGATCTGGTCGAGCAGGTCGGGCAGGACGGGGCTGTCTCCTTCCCGGCTGGGGGTGAACTCGACCGCGCGAATGTCGGAGGTGGCGGTGTCCATGGCCAGATGCACCTTGCGCCATTGGCGCCGGCCCTGAACGCCATGCTTGCGGGCTTGCCACTCGCCATCGCCCAGGAACTTGATGCCAGTGCTGTCCACCAGCAGGTTCAGCGGCCCGCCAGCACGGCGATAAGGGATTTGCACCTTCAGAGTCTTCTGCCTGCGGCACAGGGTCGAGTAGTCCGGAACGGGCCAGTCCAGCCCAGCCAGGCGCAGGAGGCTCGCGACCATCCCGGCGGTCTGCCTGAGCGGCAGCTTGAATAGCACTTTTATCGACAAGCAGAACTGGACTGCCGCATTCGAGAAGACCGGCGGGCGCCCCGGACGGCCCTCATGCGGCGCGTGCCAGGCCATCTCCTTGTCCAGCCAGATCAGCAACGACCCGCGCTTGCGGAGCGCAGAGTTGTAAGCGGACCAGTTCGTCGTGCGGTAGCGGGCGGGCTTTGGCTTGCTCATGCCCCCCGTCTAACCGCATGGATTCGTGATGTGAATCCTCTACAGACAGAGTTATGCAACAACGCCCCGTCCCACCCGGAAATGGGCACAATTGTGCACCTTGGAGTGTTTCCTGCGGAACTCATGTCGAGAATGCAGCACCAAGCGGTATCTCATATGCAGTAATGGGCCTGGAAACCCCACCTCGCGCGCTGCCGTCTCGAACGCCCGCGGATCACTTGGAGGAAGACGGTGTTGAAGCGGATACGCGTACGCGCGCCACGCCGTTTGAGCATTGGGGCGCTGGCGCTCTCGAAAGTTACGCAATCTGTTCTGTAGTCGGTTTTGGCCTATATTGTACACTAGAGACGCAATACCGCGTGCGTGGAACGGCATAATGCGGACAATGAGAGCATAACGAGTGATCATGGCAGAGATTGAGAAGGGGCCTCGGGCTCCGAGTGCTGCGCTGAAGGTTCTTGTCGTGGACGACCACGTGCTTCTTGCGGAAATGGTTGTTTCCGCCCTGTCGGGGGCTGAGGGCTTCGAGGTCGAGGCCGCGCCTGATGTCGAGGCCGCGCACGCGCGGATCGCGGAGCGTGGCCCTTTCGATGTCGTGCTGCTTGATTATGACGTGCCGGGAATGGATGCGCTCAACGGGTTGCGGCGGCTGATCGAAGCCAACGGCCGGGGCGTTGCGCTGTTTTCCGGGGTCGTCGGCTGGAGCGTGGTCGATCGCGCCATGGAGATCGGGGCGGCCGGGTTCTTGCCGAAGACCATGCCGCTCAAGTCGATGCTCCATGCGATCCGGTTCATTGCTGACGGGGATGTGTATCTGCCCGCCGAATACATGCGCCGCGCGATGAACGGTGGCGACAACCCCTTCGGCCTCAAGCCGCGCGAGGCGCGCGTGCTCGCCTTTCTTGGCCAGGGCCTGCAGAACAAGGAAATCGGGCGCGAGCTGGACCTTGAGGAAACCATAGTGAAGATGGACGTGAAGTCGATCTGCCGCAAACTGAATGTGCGCAACCGAACCGAAGCGGTCATCATGGCGCACAAGGAAGGGCTTTGTTGAGCCCGCCATTATTGCCCCTGGTTCGCCGCCAGATCATTTGAGCGCCGCACGAGCCGCGGCATCACGGATATCCCCCAGATGAATGACCACGACATTTCCGGCCGGATCACGACGCATCCGGATGATTTGCCCCCGCGGGCGGATGGCGGCGGCGCAGGGCTCGCCGCGCTGAGCCGGGATTTCGACCGGCTGGTCGAGGCGCAGCGCATGGTGGTCGAGATCAATAACTCGTTGCTGCGCAGCCCGCGCGGCATGCTCGACGCCGCGATCGACCGCGCGCTGGCGCGCACCGGGCAGATGGCGGGCTCGGATCGCACCTATGTCTTCCGTTTGCGCCCGCCCGACCGGCTGGACAACACCCATGAATGGGTCGCTGACGGGATCGAGCCGATGATCGCGCACCTGCAGGACATGCCGGCCGACCTGATGGATGACTGGATGCCCGATTTCGAGCGCGATCATCCGGTTTACATCCCCGATGTGGATGCGCTGCCGGCGGACTCGGTTGTCAAGGACGTGCTGGCGATGCAGGGGATTCGCTCGTTGCTTGCCGTTCCGATGATGCGGGAGGGCCAGGTCGCGGGCTTTGTCGGGTATGACGCGGTGCGGGAACACCGCGCGTTTCTGCCCGCCGAGATCGAGCTTGTCCGGTCGGTGGCCAATGTGATCGGCGTGGTGCTTGAACGCCGCGACGCTGAACTGGCTGCCGAGGCGGCCAACGCCCGCCTGCACGAGGAACGCAATCGCCTTCAGGCCACGCTTGCGGCCATGCCCGACCTAGTTCTGGAGCTTGACGCCGCGGGGCGCTTCACCGGCTATCACGTCGGGGCGCTGCACGATCTGGCTATGCCACCCGAGGTCTTTCTTTCGCGCACCCCTGAAGAGGTCTTTTCCCCAGAACTGGCCGGAAAGGCCCGCGAGGTGATGGCCGAGGTCGATCGCTCGCGCCGCAGCGTGCATACCGAATACCCGCTCGAACTGGATGGCGTGCGGCGCTGGTACCAGCTTTCCGCAGCGCCGCGTCAGGGAGAGGGAGAGGAGCGAGGCTATGTCTTCGTGATCCGCGAGATCACCGAAGCCCGCCAGCAGCAGAAGCTGTTGCGCAGGCTTGGCGAGGTTTCGAAACGCACCTCGAACCTGGTGATCGTGACCGACCGCGACGACCGGATCGAGTGGATCAACCCGGCTTTCGAGGCGCGCAGCGGCTGGACATTGGACGAGGTGGCGGGCAAGCGCCCGGGAGAGTTCCTTGCCGTCAGCGACGTGGACGCGTCCGAGCGGGCCAGAATCCGCGCGGCCATCAAATCGGGCACGCCGGTCAGGGCGGAACTGCTCAACCGTAGCCGCGACGGTGCGGAATACTGGATCAGTGCCGATATCCAGCCCCTGAAGGATGAGCAGGGGCGGCTCTATGGGTTCATTGCGGTGCAAACCGACATCACCCGACAGCGCGAGGATGCCAGGCGGCTGAAGGCGGCCGCCGCCGAGGCCGAAGCCGCGCGGCAGCGCCTGTTCGGTGCGGTAGAGGCGCTGAATCATGGCTTTGCGGTCTTCGATGCCGATGATCGGCTGGTGCTGTGCAACCGGCATTTCGAGGAATGCCACGGGGATGTCGGCCCCAAGATCGAGCCGGGCATGACCTATGAAGAAATCCTGCGGTGCCGGCTAAGCCGGGGCATCTATCTGCGTGCCCATGGTCGCGAAGAGGACTGGCTGGCAGAGCGCCTGACCCGTGGCAGCGACGGGCCGCTGAGTTTCGAGGAAGAGCTGCGCGATGGCCGCTGGCTGCGCGTCGTCGATGTCGCGATCCCCGATGGCGGGCATGTGGTGCTCAAGGAAGACATAACGCTCAGAAAGGAGGCCGAGCAACGCGCGGTTCGCGACAGGGCGATGGCGATGGAAGCCACCCATGACGGCATTGCCATCACCGATTCCGAGGGGCGCTATCTCTACATGAATGCCTCGCATCGCCGCACCTTCGGCATCGGCGCCGACGAGGATGTGACCGGCCTGAGCTGGCAGGACCTCTACCCCGAGGACAAGCTGGACTGGGTTGTCCGGAATGTCCTGCCGGTGCTGCTTGAAAAGGGCAGTTGGCGTGGCCCGCTCATGGCATATCGCCGTGACGGTCGTGCGATCGAGCAGGAGGTCTCGCTGACGCTGAACGAGGATGGCGGGATCATCTGCATCACGCGTGACAATACCGAGCAGAACCGCCTGCAGCGCGAACGCGCGCGCCTGCGCGACGAGTTGCAGCTTGCCTTGCGCAAGGGGGCCATTTCGCAGGTTCTGTCGGATTTGACGCATGATTTCAACAACCTGATGGCGATAGCCTTGGGCAGCCTGTCGATGCTGGAAGATCGCCTTTCCGGCGAAGATGCGGTCAGCGAAGATGTGAAACGCCTCGGCAGCGCCTTGCAGGCCGCCACGGATCTTTTCGACGGCCTCGGCGCCTTGCGTGAAACCGAGAGCCGCCAGTCACTCTGTGACCTGCAGGAGATCTTGTCCGAGGCCGGGCAGATGCTGACAAATCGTCTGTTGCCCGAGCAGCACCTGGTTCTGGAGCTTGATCATGCGCTGCCGGCCTTTTACGCTAATCGCAGCGAGATCACGCAGGTTGTGCTGAACCTGCTGACCAATGCGCGCGACGCGTTGGGCGAAGGGGCGGCCACGATCACCCTTGAAGCAGGGTCCGCGCGCGAGTTTCACCCCCCGCGCGAGCCGGATATCGGCAGCTACCGCACGACGAGCGATCATATGCTCATCCGGATCAAGGACACCGGAAAAGGTGTGCCCGAGGAGGTGCGCAACCGCATCTTCCAACGCCACTTCACCACCAAGGGCGTGGCGGGCACGGGCCTTGGTTTGTCGATCGTTGCCGGGATCTTGCGTCGCAACGGTGCGGCAATGTGGTTCGACAGCCAGCCCGGTGAAGGCACCACGGTCACGATTCTCTGGCCGGCCGAGGGCGCGCCGCCGCAGACGCGTTCCAAGACGTTGGGCGAGACAGGGCTGACCGATTTGCAGGGGCTTCATGTGCTCGTGGTCGATGATGTGCTCGATGTGGCCGAAATACTCTCGAGCATGCTTGAGGTCGAGGGCGCCATCGCCATGGCATTGAGCGACCCGGGCGAGGCACTTGAGGCGGTGGGCGAGGCGCCGGGCCTCTGGAATGCCGTGGTGACAGATTTCGACATGCCGCTGATGAGTGGGGCCGATCTGGCAGGAAAGCTGCGCGAAATCGTATCGAACCTGCCGATCATCGCCGTTTC